>CAZVGK010000010.1:0-86849 GCA_964626665.1 uncultured Gemmatimonadota bacterium
GGGCCATTTACATTAGCTATGGTGGTGAGAATGAGCTAAATTTATATTCATATCGTGGGATTCGTGTTCAAGGCCGTATTTCTATTAACATAAATAGTTCTGGGGAAGAGGGCAAAATCTTGGACCCAACAAGTTGGGAAGGAGGGGACAATGAGGAGGCATCATAAAGTATCTGTTTCCGTGGGCATAGAGGTGCTTCTGTTGATAAGTTTGTTCTTTACAGCCTCCAAACTGGAGGCGGAGAACTTAACTATCACGGTCAATGCGGGTGATTATCAGATCACCGATGGGGATAGAGGGCAGCGGATTGAGATGGAGGGGTTTGGCTATTTGATGGAACCAGGCAAGCCGTTGCTTCCGGCTAAGAACTTCTTGATTGCCCTGCCGCCAGGGAGCAGGGTTCAATCGGTTCAAGTCGAAGGGATTGGGGCCCAGCAATTGCCCGGCACATACCGTATCGTTTCGGCCCCACCGATTATGCCTTTAGCTGATCCGGTCCAATACCCTAAGCTTGTTGAGAAGATGCAAGGTGAGTGGCAAAGAAACAAGGAAGCAGTTTACTCATCGGATCAGGCCTACCCTAAGGAAAGGGGAAAACTCAGAGGTTCAGGCACATTGCGAAAATACTCCTATGCTTCCGTCTGCTTCTATCCTTTTAGCTATCATCCACAGTCAGGAAGGCTGATCCATTATAATTGTGCCCAGATCAAAGTCAGATACCGTTTGCCCTCTCCGGGCAGCTTAGAAGCTCAGAGGGTGGAAGAGATGAAGTGGGATACCGTGGCCGATGAGCGAGCCTCAAAGCTGTTTGTCAATTACCAGGAAGTGAAGGGGTTGTATCAGTTCAGAGGATCAAGGCCTAAGGCCTGGCAGCAGACCCACGACTATGTAATTATCACTACGAGTGAGCTATTGAACGCCATTGCCTCTTCCGACTTTGTCACCTGGAAGACTTCTCTGGGATATAATGTAAGAATAGTCCTCACTACTGACACCGAGATTACCAGTCAACCCGGTGGTGATCTTGCCCAAAAGATCCGCAACTTTCTCAGAGCCTATTATGGGCTCTGGGGCATTGAGTATGTGCTCCTGGTTGGCGATTATGCAACCGTTCCTATGCGCTACTGTTATCCAGATTCAACTAATCATCTGAATGGTGCTGGCGACGTGACAGCTTGGCCTTGGGCCGGTGATGTACCGACTGATTATTACTATGCAGATTTATCATACGCTGATGAAGACTCTTGGGATTCCGATGGAGACGGATATCACGGTGAATACGGCCAGGATAGTCCTGATTTCTCAGCCGAGGTCTATGTAGGTCGAATTCCGACCAACGACACCACGCGGATAACCTATACTCTCAATAAACTGGTCACTTTTGAGCAGGATACCGGACCTTGGAAGAACCGGGCGCTACATGCTGGTGCAATCGCCTATTATGCTAATGAAGACCATAGTGGCCGGGAGTTGAAAGACCTCGCTACTTATATAGATCTGATCGAGACCGACATTATGAGTGGTTGGACAATAAGCCACTACAGCGAGCAAGAGGGATTGGCACCCTCTGCGTATCCGTGGTCTGCACTGAGTGAGGTGGCATTTATTGGGGATTGGCGAAATGGACGATATGGGATAGTAAACTGGGGTGGCCACGGCTGGACAAATGGCGTACATCAAAGAATATGGTCCTGGGACGATGGAGACAGTGTCCCGGAATCTAATGAGTTATCGGGGCCTCCCTTTATCAGTATTTATTCTAACCTGGACGATGATTACCCATCGATTGTTTTCGCTCTGTCCTGTGTGGTAGGTTACCCAGAACCTAATGACTGGGCAAATCTGGGGATTGACCTACTGACTAAGCCCTCGTTTGGCTCTTCGGTGGGGATTGTCAGCGGAACAAGGGTAGTCTGGGTATCAAAGGGCGGCGGAGAACTACACTGCTATGAATTCAATCATTACATGATCAATGGCCCCAGCGGACCAGAGAAGGTGGGCGATGCCCTCTATGATTCTGAATTATACATTAGTCAAACCTATAGCTGGGACCATTATGCTGAATACTGGGATCTGTTTACCTTCAACCTCTATGGCGATCCGTCCCTGGTGAGAGAAGGAGTTTCCGTTGGCATAGAGACCGAAAGCCTGGTGGAATTACCCAGATCCTTTCTCTTAATGCAGAACTACCCTAACCCATTTAACGCCACAACCGAGATGAGGTATGCTCTGCCCAAGGACTGCAATGTAAAGCTAACCATTTATAACATCTTAGGTCAGAGGGTGGCAAGCTTGGTTGATGGCAACCAGAAAGCTGGATACAAGACCGCTAAGTGGGACGCTGGTTCCTTCTCCAGCGGGATCTATTTCTACAGGTTCCAGGCTGGTGACTTTATGCAGACGAGAAAGATGGTGCTAATCAGATAGAGATGAGGGATAGAAACCACTCCACTTTGAGGCGGGTCCGTGCATTGTGATCGGCAAAGCCTTTAACCTGTTGAGACGAGATTATAGTCCCGTCCGAAGGGGGGACTAAACTTTCATACACTTAACAGCTATTAAGGGAGGAGAGAAGGGGCTCCTCCCTTTTTGATTGGGCAGCTAAGACTGGTGAGCGTGTGCGGTTCCCAGCCACATGGATAATGAAAAATCACTTGCCTAAAGGCATAAAAATAGTTAGATTCAAAGAGCAGAGATTAGAACTCCAACTACAGGAAGAGAGGAACAATGAGGAAATACCATAAAGTATCTGTTTCCGTGGGCATAGAGGTGCTTCTGTTGATAAGTTTGTTCTTTACAGCCTCCAAACTGGAGGCGGAGAACTTAACTATCACGGTCAATGCGGGTGATTATCAGATCACCGATGGGGATAGAGGGCAGCGGATTGAGATGGAGGGGTTTGGCTATTTGATGGAACCAGGCAAGCCGTTGCTTCCGGCTAAGAACTTCTTGATTGCCCTGCCGCCAGGGAGCAGGGTTCAATCGGTTCAAGTCGAAGGGATTGGGGCCCAGCAATTGCCCGGCACATACCGTATCGTTTCGGCCCCACCGATTATGCCTTTAGCTGATCCGGTCCAATACCCTAAGCTTGTTGAGAAGATGCAAGGTGAGTGGCAAAGAAACAAGGAAGCAGTTTACTCATCGGATCAGGCCTACCCTAAGGAAAGGGGAAAACTCAGAGGTTCAGGCACATTGCGAAAATACTCCTATGCTTCCGTCTGCTTCTATCCTTTTAGCTATCATCCACAGTCAGGAAGGCTGATCCATTATAATTGTGCCCAGATCAAAGTCAGATACCGTTTGCCCTCTCCGGGCAGCTTAGAAGCTCAGAGGGTGGAAGAGATGAAGTGGGATACCGTGGCCGATGAGCGAGCCTCAAAGCTGTTTGTCAATTACCAGGAAGTGAAGGGGTTGTATCAGTTCAGAGGATCAAGGCCTAAGGCCTGGCAGCAGACCCACGACTATGTAATTATCACTACGAGTGAGCTATTGAACGCCATTGCCTCTTCCGACTTTGTCACCTGGAAGACTTCTCTGGGATATAATGTAAGAATAGTCCTCACTACTGACACCGAGATTACCAGTCAACCCGGTGGTGATCTTGCCCAAAAGATCCGCAACTTTCTCAGAGCCTATTATGGGCTCTGGGGCATTGAGTATGTGCTTCTTGTTGGCGATTATGCAACCGTTCCTATGCGCTACTGTTATCCGGCAACCTCTACTTCCGGTGGTGAGGTGCCTACTGACTATTACTATGCAGATTTGTCCAATGCAGACACTCTCTCCTGGGATTCAGATAGAGATGGGTTCTGCGGGGAGTACGGCCAGGATAATCCTGATTTCTCAGCCGAAGTTTATGTTGGCAGAGTTCCCACTAATGATGTCTCTCGGATAACATATGCTCTTGATAAAATAGTGAATTTTGAACAGGATACAGGACCCTGGAAGGATAATGCTTTGCATGGTGGAGCGATTTTGTTTTATGCTAACGAAGACTCCAACGGCCGGGATGTGATAGACGGAGCAAGTTGTCTTGATGCAATCGAAACCGACTTTATGAGTGGCTGGACAATAAGCCACTACAGCGAACAGGAAGGTCTGGCTCCATCTGCATATGATTGGAATGCACTGACTGAAGATACATTTACAAGTGATTGGCGAAATAGCCAATATGGTGTAGTAAACTGGGCTGCTCATGGTGCGCCAACATCAATCGGGCGGGTTATCTGGTCGTGGGACGATGGGGATAGCATCCCCGAACATGAGCCAGGTGAGTTAACTTGGGGAAGCTTCCTGAGTACTTCCTCTTATCTAGAAGATGATTATCCGTCTATTGTCTTCGCTGTCTCCTGCAATGTCGGTCATCCGGAAGGAGACGGCCATCTTGGAATTGATTTGTTGACTAAACCTGGTTTTGGATCCTCGGTAGGAGTTCTCAGTGCGACTCGTGGGGCTGCTGTTTCAGTGGATTGGTCGGTCTATCATGCTGGTGCAGAGGCAATGTGCTATGAATTCAATCATTACATGATCAATGGGCCAGGTGGATCTGAGAAGGTCGGCGAAGCCCTCTATAATTCAAAATCCTATGTTCATTATAATTTTGGTTGGGATCATTATTATGAATACCAGAATATGTTTGATTACAATCTTTATGGAGACCCGGCGCTGGTAAGAGGAGGAATCTCTGTTGGGGCAGAAACCGAAAGGTTGGTGGAATTGCCCAGATCCTTTCTCTTAATGCAGAATTACCCGAATCCTTTCAACTCCACCACCCTGATCCGCTACGCCCTTCCAGCGGTTAGCGGTCAGCAGTCAGTCGTCAGGTTGGAGGTTTATAACATCCTGGGCCAGAAGGTAGCCACTCTGGCGGAAGGGAGACAGAAAGCCGGATACAAGACGGCCAGGTGGGACGCCAGTTCCTTCTCCAGCGGGATCTACTTTTATAGGCTTAAGGCTGGGGATTTTACAAAGACGAGGAAGATGATTTTGTTGAAGTAGCTCCAACTGAAAGGGGAAAGCTCTCCAAGACTCCTTCGTCTTTCAGGGGTAAACGAACCAGAGAGATGTTATGACAAAGTCTACCCAAATACCTGAGCAAAGATCAGTTGACAGATGGCAAAGATCCGTTATACGTGTAAGGAAGTAGGAAAAGGCAGGAGAATTGAAGTGGGGAGTATGGGTGAAAGAAAACGATCGCCTGCCAAAACAAACGGAATGAAAGGGGTGAGTTAAATGAGAAACTTTCGTTGGTATATGGTCTTCATTACCCTCTGTATCTTTTGGATTTTTTTGGGGTGCGAGAAGGCTGTTTCATGCATCTATTCCCTTTGGGTTGAGCCTCCACATCCCACTTCAACAGACAGTGTGCAGCTATGTGCGTCTGGGTGGCTTCCCAATACCTGTTGGAGTATTGATCACTACGAATCTTCGCGTGCCGATTCTATCTTTCTTCTCCATGTCTATGCACATGCTTCGGGATCATTTTGCTTGCACATAATCATCGATTATCACCACACAGACTCAGTGGGAACATTGGCCCCTAACACCTATATGTTTCGGGCGGTTGTGCACCCTGAGTGGCTTCTTCCGGATTTGCCACATTCTACCCAGATTGAATTTACTGTGGAGCCTGCATATGTTGAGCAGGTAGAGGATAATCGGCAGGTTCCAAGTAGGTTTTTTCTTCACAGCAATGTTCCAAACCCATTCAACGCCATCACCGAGATTAAATACGCTCTACCAAAGGCTTGCGATGTCGAGCTTACCGTTTATAACATCCTCGGCCAAAGGGTGGCAAGTTTGGTTGATGGGAAGCAGAAGGCCGGATACAAGACTGTCAGGTGGGATGCGAGTTCATTCTCCAGCGGGATCTATTTCTATAGATTACAGGCCGGAAGTTTTGTAGAGGCTAAGAGGATGCTTCTCCTCAAGTAAACCTGAACCCGAAAAGGAACAACACGAAATCGCCCTCTGGGCCCTTACCGGAGGGCGATTCCCTTTTTACTACAAAGATCACCCTGATTTTTCATCCCTCCGAATAGCCAATCGATCGACGACTATCCAAATTTATTCCATAGACTTCCCGAAGAGTTTTTCTCAATTCCTTATGCAGCTAAAGGTTCCCTATTCCCACAAATAACCCATATCAAAAGTTTTAGGGATAATTTATGCCAAAAGAGGGGTTGCTTTGACCTTGACCTTACCTCTTTGGGATGCTATATTCGGTTTGAAGCTCATAAGAAAAGGAGGGATTTTGAGAACGAGGATAATTGGTTTTGTCGGAGGGGTGCTGATTGCCCTAATAGGCTCTTTCGCAGCTCAGGCAACCAATGAGCCTTTTGGTTTCTTTCGTTTTCCCGATGTAAGCAAGAACAAAGTTGTCTTTACCAGTGAGGGGGACCTTTGGCAGGTTTCCTTAGGGGGTGGGATAGCCACCAGGCTGACGGTAAGCGAAGGGGAAGAGAGGTTTGCCCAGTTCTCCCCGGATGGACGGTGGATAAGCTTCACCGGCCAATATGATGGAAACTCCGATGTCTATATCATTCCCTCTACGGGAGGGCAACCCCGCAGGCTCACCTACCATCCGGATAGGGATCAGGTCATTGGCTGGACACCAGATGGGCAGATCCTTTTCCGCTCGATGAGGAATTCCCCGCTGCGGGACTGGCGGCTTTACACCGTGGGCATAGCTGGGGGCTACCCGCAAGCTCTTCCCCTGACCAAGGCCAGCAGGGCCAGCTTTGAGCCGGGAGGAAAACGCATTGCCTTTAACCAGTATGCCTTAGAGTTTCGCAGGTGGAAGAGGTATAAGGGGGGATGGGCCCAGGACATCTGGATGGGCAACCTGCAGAAGCTGGAGTTTAAGAAGGTAACCAAGTATAAGGGGAATGACGGTTTTCCTATGTGGTATGGGGGGAAGATCTATTTCCTTTCCGACTCCACGGGTCGGGGAAACCTCTGGTCGATGAACCCAGATGGCAGCCAACTCCAGCAGCTCACTTTTCATAAGGATTACGATGTGCGATTCCCCTCGTTAGGGGATGGGAAAATCGTTTATCAATATGCAATGGATATCTGGGGCTTTGACATTGCTACCGGGAAAACCTGGAAGATAGATATCCGCCTTCCCTCAGATCGGCTCCAGGCCAGGGAGCAGTGGGTGGACCCCAAAAAGTTTGTCACCGGGTATGATCTTTCTCCAGATGGGAAGAGGCTGTTAATCAATTCCCGGGGGGGACTCTTCTCCTTGCCCACAGCCAGGGGAGGGCTGATCCGTCAGCTCACTTGGTCATCAGGAGCCAGGGTTTATGGGGGGGAGTTCTCCCCGGATGGTAAGTCGGTGGTGGGACTCTCCGACAGCACAGGGGAGATGGAGGTTTGGCTCTGGGATGCTCAGGGGGGAAAGCCGGCCAAGAGGATTACCTGGGATGGAAAGGTCTGGCGGTTTCCTCCGCGGTTTTCCCCTGATGGCCAGAAGCTTAGCTTCTCCGATAAGGACCTCATCCTCTACATCTTGGATCCAAAAAATGGAACATCTGCTGTCGTGGACACAGGTAGGTGGGAGATCCGTGATTGGAGTTGGTCTCCAGATAGCCGTTGGCTGGCCTACACCAGGCCAAACGAGCGGGGCAGCTCAGACATCTTTATTTACGACACCAAAACTGGAAAGAGACACCAGGTCACTACGGGGTTTTTCCGCAGCTTTAACCCCACCTGGGATCCGGAAGGCAAGTATCTTCTCTTCCTCTCCGATCGCACCTTCAACCCTTATCTAGACCGCTATGATGGCCGGTTTATCAACCTTGGCTACACAAAGCCCTATCTTTTAGTGCTCCAGGAAGATGTTCAATCTCCCTTTGCTGTGCAGCCAGAGGGGCAGGCGGAGGAGGGACCTCCCGATTCTAAGGGGGAAAAAGGCAAGGAAAAGGAAGAGGGCAAGGGGAAGAAGGTTAAGGTAGAGATAGATTGGGATGGGTTGGCTGGGAGGATTGTTGAATTTCCCCAGTCACCAGGAAATTACAGGAACCTGAGGGCGATCAAGGGAAAGGTCTATTGGCTCAGTCGGGAGGAGAAGGGGATGTTGGGGAGGGAGCTCTTTGAGGGGCCAAAATCCCCTTATAGCCTGCATCTCTATGATCTAAAGAAGAGGAAGGATAAGGTTGTTGTCGAACCCATAGACAGCTATGATCTCTCCGGTGATCTGAAGAAGCTTGTGATTAGGAAGGGCACCACCTTCCGCCTGATGAAAGCAGGCCAGGTGGCCCCTCCTCAGGATAAGGGTGAAGAAAAGGGTGTAGTTCCTCTGGAGGGGTGGACCCTACGGATTAATCCCAAGGCCGAGTGGAAGCAGATGTTTGCCGAAGCCTGGAGGTTGCAGAGGGATTTCTTCTATGATCCGCATATGCATGGCGTGGACTGGAAGGGGGTCTATAAGCAGTATGGTCAGTTTGTCCCCTGCATCTCCTCACGGGAGGAACTCAACGACCTTATCGGGGAGATGTTCTCCGAGCTGAGCGCCGGCCATACCTATGTTGGGGGAGGGGATTGGCGGCGGGCAGAGAGGGTAGGGGTGGGGCTTTTAGGGATCGATACAAAGCCCGATCGGGCCTCCGGATATTACAAAATAACCAGGGTTCTGCGGGGAAACGAGTGGGATTCCCGGGTTGCCTCACCCCTGAGGGCTCCGGGGGTAGATGTGCAACCGGGGATGTGGCTTCTGAGGATCGACGGCCGGAAGGTAGATGCCAACCGCAACTACCTAAGACTTTTGCAGAACAAGGCGGGTATTCCAGTGGAGATAACTGTAAACTCCCAGCCCAGCTTAAAGGGGGCCAGGGAAGTGGTGGTTAAGACCTTAAAGAATGAACACCGGCTAAGGTATGAGGATTGGGTGAGGGAAAGAAGGGAGTATTCCCTGAGGAAATCGGGGGGAAAGATCGGCTATATCCACCTCCCCAATATGGGCTCTCGCGGGCTCTCCATATTTGGCCGGGACTATTACCCTCAACATACCAAAGAGGGTCTGATTATGGATGTGCGGGAGAATGGCGGTGGCTTTGTGGCGGAAATGATCCTCTCCTACCTTGCTCGTCAGCTCTGGACGGTGGGAGGAAGCCGTAACTCCCCTGTCATCTATCGCAACCCTGAGGCCTGTTTTTGGGGTTATATGGCCGCTCTCTGCGATGGGGAGACCGGCTCAGATGGGGAGACATTCACCGAGGGATTTAAGAGGCTGAAGCTTGGACCGGTGATTGGTATGCGCACCTGGGGAGGATGGGTGGGCATAAGGGGGAACAAACCCCTTAAGGATAGAGGATTCCTCTCCGAGCCGGAGTTCCCTGGCTGGAGCTTGGATGGAAAATGGCTGATAGAGGGGTGGGGTTCTGTGCCAGATATTGAGGTGGAGAATGACCCATCCTCCACGGCCAGGGGCCTTGACCTCCAGCTTGATTATGCCATCAACTACCTCCTGCAGAGGATAGCAGCCAAGCCCAAGGTTATCCCGTCCCACCCTCCGTATCCAGACAAGAGCCTGAAATGGTAATTTAGAGGCGAAGAATTTGGCTAAGGGCAGACTAAAAGACACTCCTCACGGGATTAGCTATCACCTCTCCCATTGTTGTAATCCGCAGGTAGGGGATGCTATAGTCGGCTATTTCAGGGAAGATGGGATATTCTCCGTTCACAAGGCGGGCTGTCCCAACCTAAGAAGGGTTCCGCAGGAGAGGTTGGTGGAAATAACCTGGGAGGAGATTGAGGGACAGAAAGGCAAAGAATCCGTAGATAGTCTCTTTTATGAGCTGGAAGACCAGGACTACCGTATTCTCAAGCATCTCAAAGTTTATGGCCTGGACTATGCCTATCCTATCTCCCAGAAGACTGGAATCGGCCTGCAGGAGACCTTTCGTCGGCTGAGAAGATTAAAGGAATGGGGAGCCATTAGCAGGGTCTCCAGGCTAATGATCCAATACAGAAAAGGGATTGTGCAAGGAAAATGGATCAAACACCGCAACCACACCTACTACGATCTCGCCCCTCGGGGGGAGAGGATACTCGCCTATAGGGGAATAATAAGTGGCGGGAGCTAAGGGCCTCTGGCCGATCCCTCCCGAAAAAACTTGACATTTTTAGCCAATTCGGTTAATTAAATAACAGAGGTGTTACCATTTTTGGACAGGATTGACCCAATGATCAGGATAAATAAAACTCGTCCACCAATGCTTTCTTGTGTGGGTTACATTTAAGCGGGTTATTGGGTGTAGGGCAACGTACTACGAATTGTTGTGAACCCCGTTAGAAGTAAGTCGTCAGAGACGACTGCCGCACCTTTGGTGCGGATTTCTAACGGGGTGAATCGTCAACTTTGTGTCAACTTTGCGTCAACCAACTTTTTACAGTGCAATTATAACTTTTGAGTTGTAACATATTGCCGAGAAATTGCCGAGAAATTGCCGAGAGAATTTATCTGTAGTGGTCGGATTTATCCGACCAGAAAGAAGCAATTTATAACTAAATGCTTGAAAGTCTGATAAATACAGGTATATTATCCCTTCTGAGATAAAGGATAAATTTAGGCTATGAAAATTGATCCCTCCAAGATAAGAGATGTGGAGAGACTACAGAGATACGAAAAGATCTTCAGGCTAATGCTTAAGTTTGATAGATTCTCAAGAGAGGACATCTGGCGGTGTAAAGAAAGTAAGCAACTTATAGGCAGAGCTATAAATCTCCTTGTAAAAGAGGGGTCACTTTGCAAAGAGCCTGGCAAAAATTTTAAATGGGAGCCTTCAAGAAAGCTATTATACAAAAATGCTTGGGTAGATAGAGTCGTATCAACTCATCAATTAAAGAGATTAGATAAGTTAAGTAGGCCAAGGGAGAAACTTTTGACATTTGGGCCCGCGAAGCTTATGACCTCGGAACTTCTGGCTATTTTTCTAAGGGCGGGGATAAAGGGTAAAAGTGTTGTGAGTTTGGCCAGTGAGCTACTAAATAAATTTGGTGGAGTGCGGGGAATCTTTGAGGCATCCAATAAGGAGTTATTACAAGTTGAGGGGTTGGGAGTGGCAAAAGTTGCCCAGATTAAGGCTGTTCATGCCTTAGCTGAAGAATACTTAAAGGAAAAGACAAAAGCAAGGAGGGTTGTGAGAAACTCGAAGGAAATTTTTGACTATCTCTATCACACAATGCGTGATCTTAAAAGGGAAGTCTTTAAAGTTATTTTCTTAGATGGAGGAAATCAGATTATAGATATTAAAGATCTCTTTGAAGGCACACTGAATTCATCATCGATTTATCCGCGTGAAGTTATAAAAAATGCCATTGAGAATGACGCAGTTAATCTTGTTTTTGTCCATAACCATCCCTCAGGAAATCCAGAGCCCTCTCAGAGCGATAAGGATATAACGGAGGAACTGGTCTTTGCTGGAAACCTTATGCAGATTAAGGTCTTGGATCATATCATCATAGGTGACAATAAATATTTTAGTTTTGCAGATGAGGGACTGATTGAAGAATATCATCTTAATTTTTTGAGTATGAAAAGAGGCAAGAATGTTTAAGCCAATATTTAGATATACAAATAGAATAGTACGGTTACTTACCAGGATTTCTGCAGCAAGAGAGGTAATCCTAAATTCACCTTTAATTCCCAGATGGGAAGTCGCTTTAAGGCGTGAAGCAATAATTCACAGTGCCCATTCATCCACCAGCATTGAGGGAAACAGGTTATCTTTGGAACAGGTAAGCGACTTAGCCCAGGGAAGAGAGGTGATGGCTACCCGGAAGGATAAATTGGAGGTTTTGAACTATTTAAGGGTATTAGGGAATCTCGGTAAATTAACTAAGGGAGAGAAAATCACCGACCCATTTTTGAAGCAGGAATAGTCCATTATGAATTTGTCAGAATTCATCCCTTTGTTGACGGGAACGGCAGAACTGCAAGAGTCCTGGCAACTTTGATTCTGTATCTACGGGGCTTTGACACCAAACAGTTCTTTTGCCTTGACGATTATTATGACTCAGATAGGCCGGCTTATTACAGAGCATTACAAAGCGTTGACCAAGAAACTCTGGATCTGACCAACTGGTTGGAATATTTTGTCGAAGGGGTAAATATAAGCATTGAGGCAGTTAAAGAAAGAGTAATTAGACTCAGTAGTGAAAGGTTGAGGAAGGCGAAAAGAGGACAGATTGCTTTAACTGAAAGACAGATGCAGATAGTAGAATTTATAAACCAGAACGGTAGAATAGCAATTGGTGATATCTCAAAGATGTTTAAAATCACCAGACAGGCTGCGCTAAAAGAAGTTTCCAAATTAGTGGATCTGGAAGTAGTTAAATTGAGTGGGAAAGGGAGAGGCGCCCACTACATATTGGCATGAAATCGGTTGTCGTTTTGGTTGTCGTTTTTTGAGGGAGTAAGTATGAATAAACTCAGCAATGAAGAAATTGCGCTTATAACCAAATGTCTGAAAGAAGGTAAGCCCCTTCCTGATAGTTACAGATATATTATCCCTTTCGAAACAAAGAAGGAGTATGAGCTTACTTATGACGGCAAAGAGCGAGAGGAGGACATCCTTGCAGACACAATGGCGGTTCCTCTGCAACCGGTAAAGACATTCGGCAATGGTAATAATGCTTGGACTAACAAACTGATATTTGGGGATAATCTTCAAGTTCTCAAAGCCCTAATGGATGATCCTGAGGTTTATGATAAAAACACAGGTAGGGGAAAAGTAAGGCTAATTTATATTGATCCTCCTTTTGCTACAAAACAGGAATTCAGAGGAAGTCAGGATCAGAAGGCTTATCAAGACAAGATCGTAGGTGCACAGTTCTTAGAATTTCTGAGAAAAAGGCTTGTCTTCTTAAGAGAGCTCTTGGCTGATGATGGAAGCATTTATGTGCATTTGGATTGGAAGAAAGGACATTATGTAAAAACACTAATGGATGAGATGTTTGGAGAACACAAATTTTTGAACGAAGTTATTTGGTGTTATCGGGAAAGAGAAACCTCTACACGCTTTTATAACCGCAAGCATGAAGTAATCTTTTTCTATTGTAAATCAGATAGTTATCCATTTAATTTTAATGAAATAAGAGACGAATATAGTCAAGTAACTAAAGCTAAGTTTAAATATAAAGATGAAGAGGGATACTATAGGATTCGAGCTAAAGATGGGAGAAGCGATGTAGAAGAAGGAGTCGATACATATAGGCAATATATAGGGAAAGGAGTACTACCTCGTGATTGGACAATTATTCCATTCATTAATCAAGCTTCGACTGAGCGCGTGGGTTTCCCTACTCAGAAACCAGAAAGACTCTTAGAACGTATCATCAAAGCTTCCTCCAATCCAGGTGACATTGTCCTCGATGCCTTTGCTGGTTCCGGCACAACAGGAGCAGTAGCAGAAAAACTTGGTAGAAGATGGATAATGATTGATTGCGGTAAATTAGCCATTTATACTATGCAAAAGAGATTGCTCAATTTAAGAGAAGAAATTGGAAACCGTGGAAAACCCCTAAAGCCAAAGCCTTTCACCCTCTATAATGCTGGGCTTTATGATTACAAGATGGTCAAAGACCTGCCCTGGGATAAATACAGGGAATTTGTGCTTAAACTTTTCCAATGCCGGGATGAACCACATAGGATTGCTGGAATAGAATTAGACGGCTATCTTGGAGCAGATTCTGTGATGGTTTTCAACTATAAAAAGTATGAGGATGTTATTTTGGATCGGGGATTTATTGATGACCTTCATAACATCCTTGGTGACAAAGTAGGCTATAAGTTCTTTATTATTGCTCCAGCAGCAAGCGTTACATTCTTTGAGGATTATATTGAAAAGCCCCGACAAAGTCGGGGTAAAGTCCAGACAAAATATTTTGCCCTGAGGATTCCGTATTCTATAATTGATGAACTCCACCGGAAGGGATTTAGCCACATCAAACAACCTATAAGAGAAGCAGATGTCAACGATACGATTGATGCGGTGGGATTCGATTTTATCCAAATTCCCGATGTGGAATGCGACTACTTTGTTGAATCCAAAAAGGGACAACTTAAAATAGACAAAAGCAATAAGGAAGCAGTGATCAAGATCAAGAAGTTTAAAAGCAACATCTTATCAAAGAAACCTCTTAAATTCGAGAACAGAGAAACTCTTTCAATGGTAATGGTGGATTATGATTATAATGGCCGTGTATTTGATTTTGATGATGTCTTTTATGCTGAAGATTTAAAGAAACAAGACTGGGAAGTCCGTTTTGATGCTAATAAAATAAACGGCCAGATGATGACTATCTATATCGATATTTTTGGGAACGAGAAAAGGGAAGTAAAAAAGCTAAAGGATTTTAGGAAAAAGTGATAAATGTCTAAATTTTGTGTGAAACAATAAGTTCACAAATAACCGAGTTAATTTTGTCACGAAACAAAATGGTTCGTTGTTTAGATAACTATGTTGCTGGGCACATGGAATATTTAGATTTAAAGACAAGCCATCTAAAAATTTAGGGTTAAGGAGGAATCTGCAATGAAAAAGGATCTCCAAATACCAAGAGAAGGGACCTTACCTATAAAAGTTAGTAAAGATGTAGTTAAGCACTTAAGTATTGGGTTATACAGAAATTTTGCTTTGGCTGTCAAGGAGCTTATTTCGAACTCATATGATGCAGGCGCTACAGAAGTCAAGATAAAATTAGATTTGGAGAATAGAAGAATCATAATCAGGGATAATGGCAGGGGGATGGACTATAACGAATTTAAAGAGGAATATCTCCGAATTGGTTTTTACAAAGAGCCAGCAAAATCTGCAGATGAATTGGGACGTATGCGAATAGGCACATTTGGGATAGGGTTTCTAGCTCCATTACCCTACTGCAAAATAATGCGGGTAATCACTAAGAAAAGAGGCAGTAATACAACCATTGAAGCTACTGTAAATGCTGAAAATTTCTTTAGAAAGGGGACTTGGGATATTAAAAAAGAGAAGGTTCCTTTTAAAACTTATGATAGTGATTTACCCAAAAAAGAGGGAGAGACTATAATAGTTCTTGAGGATATTGAACCTCAGGTTGCTGAAGAGTTAAAAAGAGACGTTAGGGGAAAAAGATCTATCGAGCACAGTGGATTTGGGAAATTTAGATGGACACTATGTCAATATGCGCCTATTCAATTTTCTTCTGATAGAAAGAATTTGAGAGATTTCTTTGATGTACCAAACAGAGTTCCGATGAGATTATGGCTTGATGGTGAAGAACTTTTTAGAAATGTACCGGAAGGAGTTAAAATTTTGGAAAGGGGTGAAGAAAAATTTGGTGACATCTTCCTGAGATATGTCATAATGAGCCCTTATGACCCAATTAAACCAGAAGAGGCTCGAGGTCTTCAAGTTAGATTAAGAGATGTGGCAATAGGTTTCCCAAGAGACTTTGATGTTACGAAATTAGGTAGAGTCCTTGGAAAGTTGAATATGATTTGTGGTGAAGTTCATATAGTGAAGGGATTGGATAGTGCTTTGATGGTGAATAGAGACCAGTTTAACTATACCCAAGAAGTTGCTAATATGTATAAATTTTTCCAAGGCAAACTGACAAAATGGAATGATAGACTCTATAATCAAATAGAAGAAGATAGAAAGGTTTATGATGCCTTAGGGGATCTAAAAAATGATGATGAAATTGTAGAGGGGTTAAAAAAGGTAGAGATTATTCATTTCTCCAAAGAAAGATTAAGATTCCAAGAAAAACCTATCACTAAAACAAGAAAAACTAAAGCTGAGATACCGTCAAAAAAGATAGTTAAGGTCTTATCAGAAACTAAGAAAAAGGATTATAAGATAATTCCCAAAAAAGGCGAGATATCCTCTGAAGAATCACCTATAAGGATATTACCCGAAAAGAAGTCGATAGAAGTATACGAAGACCACCCTGCTTTTGTTGAAACTATAAAGATAGGAGAAAGAGAATTTAGAGTTGAATATGATGAATGGGACCATAGTAAAACACCATATTCAATTTGTAGATTGCATGATGGGGAAAATAAGGTAGTATTCAATACATCACATCCGCTATTTAAAAGCAAATTAAGTGATGAGATCATAAAACAATTGTCGTTGGGTATAGTCCTTATCCTAAAAGATAAAGAAGATGGGGAAGAGCTAATAGAGAAACTTAACCACCTGCTTGAAGATACATTTAAGGGATAGAGGATAATGACCGAGATTGTTTTAATAAAAGACAGACTGATAGATAAGCTATGGATTCCAATTGCTATTGCTGGTGGTAAAATCTTATACTCCCGCCGAAAGAAAAATAAAAGAATGAAAGTGCTGACACTTACACACCATAGTAATTGTCGAGAAACAGACGAATTTATAAAAAATAAACTAACAAATAAGGAATTAATAGTTGGGTGGAATAAAGGAACTACTGAAGCTATACGATTAGAGGGTGAAAGATTAGGATCAGTTGTTGGACCCTATGTTTATGAAGATTCTATAATCGGGGGGATGCCCGATGTTCAGAATAAATTTCCTTTTGATATACTCAACTTAGATTTTTCTTCTCAAAATCCTGAATCAGAAGGTGAAAGAGGAGAAAGAGAAATCCTTAGTATAGAACATACAATTAATCTGCAAGCAGATAAGAGAAATGATGGAATGGTTTTGATATATACAACACTTTTGGATTCTAATCCATTGAATCTAAATGAGATAAAACAGAGTTCTGATAATATCGGAATTCAAGGATGGGGTGGATTATCTATTGATAGACTACCTTACAATACAACAGATTATCGTGAGAAAATCAGATGCTTGAAAGAGATACTCCAGCAGATATTCTCCAAATATCAGTATGAAAACATTGAAGATTTTGATCCATTATGTATAGGACTATCTAATGGTTCTGGATACGTTTTATCGATTGGGGTATTATTAATAAGGAGTTGAGTGATATGACAATCTTTAAGGTAAGTGATCTCCCAACTGAAACAAGAACTACTCACGAAAGTCAGAACAAATGGCGCAGAGAAAATTGGCAAAAAACATTAAAAGAACATAAACAAGATATTGAAGGACTTTTAAAGAAAATTAGCTTATTTGACATCTGGTCTAACAAGTTGCAACACAATGATGTTGCTGTAAAATTAATTCCAGAAATTTTTATGGATGCTTATATTTCGATTCATTTTGCTGGTTATGGTCTTTATAAATATGCTCACATGTGTTTACGTTCTGAAATGGAAACAGCACTACGCTTGGTATTTTTCTCAACCCATAAAATTGAGTTTGAATGGTGGTCTGAAGGGAATGAATGGTACCGAGAAGAACTAAATTGGCCAGATGTTTGGGGCAAAGGATACAACTATTTTAGACAATTGGATGAAATAAAGGAATTTGAAAAACTGTGTGAAGATAATAAGAAATTATTTGGTGGGAGTAAAGTAGGTGTAAGTCGAGTCCACAAAGAACTATCAAAATTTATACATAGTGGTGCTGGTCATTTCCAAACAAGGGCAGATAGAGTTTCACCAAAACACGATCCAGGTGAATTCAGGAGATGGTATAAAACTTATGAAAAAGTACAAGCTTATATCCATACAATATTTGCATTAGGATTTGCAGATAAATTTAAAAATATGCCTACCACTCGAAAAAATAAGATTTTAGATACTGGCATGGACGAATATTATAAAGAAAAAGTGAAACAAATCTTGGGGTTATAGATTATGAAAAACAATATTATCAAGAGTGTAGAACATGGTTCAAATTATAAAATAACAATGGATAATCACATTAAAACAGCGCCTTCAACGAGATATCAGGGAAGTAAACGACGCATTCTACCTTGGTTATATGAAAATTTAAGAGATTTAAAATTTAAGGCTGTCTTGGATGGATTTGGCGGGACTGCAAGCGTCAGTTATTTATTTAAATTAATGGGTAAAAAAGTAACTTTTAATGATATACTTTTATCAAATTACCAAACGGGGATTGCGCTTGTCGAAAATGATTCAGTAAAATTAGATCAAAGCGATATAGAGTTTCTACTTCACGAAAGTGGATTTGAGTATCCGACATTCATACAGGATACATTTAAAGGAATTTATTATTTAGATATAGAGAATAGATGGCTCGATATGGTTTCATTAAATATAGAAAAGTTATCTGAAAAATATAAGGGAGAAATATTAAGAAAGAAAAAGGCTTTAGCATATCACATTTTATTTCAAGCTTGTTTGTGTAAACGGCCTTTTAACCTATTTCACAGAAAAAATCTTTATTTAAGAACAGCGAATATCAAAAGAAGTTTTGGAAATAAGAAGACGTGGGATACAAATTTTAAAATTTTGTTTCTTCGGGTTCACAATGAAATTTCACAAAAAATTTTTTCTAATGGTCTAAACAATAAAGCAGTATGCAAAGACATAATGAAGATAAAGAATCGAAACTTTGATCTTGTTTATTTAGATCCTCCATATACAAGACCTAATGAAAAATTTCCAAAGGACTACCATTCTCTGTATCATTTTCTTGAGGGATTAGTTGTTTATCATAATTGGCCTAAAAAAATAGATTGGAATACCAAGAATAGACGACTAATTAATGGGAAAAATGATTGGAACAAGGGTTCCTTAGAAAAAAACTTTAATCAGCTTTTTAAGAAATTTCAAGATTCTATAATCGTTCTCTCATATGGGGATCCTGGAACTCCATCTATACAAAAAATTAAAGAACTCCTACGACAGTACAAATCTAAAATAAATATCGTGAGAAGAGAATACAAATACAAACTAAATCATAATAATGGGGATGGAATGCACGAAGTCTTGATAATTGGAAGGTAAAGATTAAGAGAAGAATTGATTTAGAACTAATTGAATCATATAAATTTAAGTCTGAGTCCGAATTTAGCAAAGATTATATAATCTGTTTTAAATGGGTGATAAAACGCTAAAGAATTTAGGAATAGAGAGTAATAATCTTATTGTTTCACACAAAATTTAGGATCTCGTTTTGAAGGTTTCTCCAAAGATTGACCCTGAAAAATTTGATGTAAATAAGTATGAGCCTTTCTGGATGCCCTTTGTGGAGAGAAGGGGGGGCAGAAAATGGCTATAAGGGAGTTGAGTCTTTATTAGGAGGTTGAAATGGATAAAGAGGAATTAACAGAGATAATAGAAAAAGGGGAAGATTCGTTTACCGAATTCAAGGAGGAAAAGGTTCATCCTGATGATTTGGCTGCTGAGATGGTTGCTTTTGCCAATACTGAAGGCGGAAAAATACTATTGGGAGTTTCTGATAAAAAAGAGATTAAAGGTCTATCAATACCCGATAAAGAAATGCAGAGGGCTGAGAATATCTCTCATAATAATTGTGAACCGTCACTTGCTGTAAGTATAGAAAAAGTTAAGGTCAATAAAAAAATGATCTTATGTATTTACATATCCAAAGGGCCAGAAAGACCTTATAGGACAAATAGAGGCGTATATTATATCAGGACAAGTTCTGGTAGAAGGCAAGCCACAAGAGAAGAACTTCTGAGGCTCTATCAGGCAACTCGTTCCATTTATTATGATGAACTGCCCGTGCCTGCAACTTCTGTTGATGAATTGGACATACTTTATTTCAGAAGATTTTTTGAAAGTTTTTACCAGACAAAGATTGAAGATATGAACGCTGACTTGAATAAGCTATTAGAGAACATGAAGGTTTTAACATGGATGGATGAGAAGTTAGTCTTTACTGTCGGGGGTTATCTTTTATTTGGATTAAATCCGCAGAAAGAGTTTCCGTTTGGCAAAATTACAATTGCGAAATTTGATGGTAATGAGATAGGAGAGGAATTTGAGAAAAAGGACTTGGAAGGAAAACTTGTTGAACAGATTGATGGTGCAGACAGAGTCTTAAATCAATATCTTAAAACAAAGGTTAAGATTGAAGGATTTGGAAATGAATTAAAATTTGAAATTCCAAAGGGAGTATTGAGAGAAGCTGTAGTCAATGCCATTGCCCATCGTGATTATCATATCCCTTCTCAAATTCGCATCTTCATATTTGATAACAGATTGGAGATTATGAGCCCCGGAAAATTACCCAACACAGTTACCCTGGAAAACATAAAGTTAGGTGTGCATTCAGAACGGAATCAACTCATTGTTTCCTATCTTGCAAAGATGGGCTATATGACCCAGATTGGAACTGGTGTTCCCAGAATGATCAGGCTTCTAAAAGAGCATACTGGCAAAGAACCTGAATTTGAAGAGCGAGACCATCAATTCACAGTGAGAATCTGGAGACCGGATTTATGATAGTAGATAAAAAGGTATTCAAAAATCAGGACCTTGTTCTTAGGGTTTCTCCAAATATTGATCCTGAGAAGTTTGATATAAATAAGTATGAGCCATTTATGGATGCTACTTGTAGGGAGAGGGAGTATCAGAAAGAGGCTATAAGGGTTACTTTGCGATACCTTTTGGGAGGTCAATATAATGACCTTAAGGAATTGGCAGAAGAGAATTACCGCCAGAATCCAGTTCTGCAGGAAAGATACGGGTCATTAGAAGATTTTTATCAGCATTTACAGCTACCTGACAAGCTTTCCTGCACCATAGATTTAGCCACTGCCACTGGTAAGAGCTATGTTCTTTATGGGATTGCTCGAATTATGCTCGCCAAGGGAACCGTAGATCAAGTATTGGTGCTTTGCCCTTCCAACACAATAGAAACAGGTTTAACCGAAAAATTCCGCTCATTATCAGCCGATGGGACTTTGAAGGATTTGCTATCAGATTCTGCGGAGATTCTAAACCCCAGGATCATTAATGCCACTCAGACAATCCAGAAAGGCGATATTTGCATAGAAAATATCCATGCCACTTATCAACGGACCAAATCTGCCATAGAAGATAGTCTTATAGGCAAAGGCGAAAGAACACTTGTGTTAAATGACGAAGTTCATCACATGGCCAATCCTCCCGCTCGTGATATGGCTATAAAGAAATGGAAAGAATTTTTGCTTAATCCTAAATACGATTTCAGATACATAGTCGGTGATTCAGGTACCTGTTATGTTGACAATGATTATTTTGCAGATGTGATTTATCGGTTTTCCTTGAGGGATTCGATTGAGAAAAAGTTTGTAAAAACGATTGACTATGTGGCTGAGGATGTTTCTCATTCAAAACCCGAAAAATTCCAAAAGATTTACGATAATCACATCCAGAATAAAATGGTGAAATATCGATTGATCAAACCCCTCACGATCTTAGTTACTAAAAATATCAGTGCTTGTAAAAAGCTAACAGAAGAGTTAATTGGATTCATAGCAGAGAAAGAGAGAATAAGCAAAGAGGTCGCCTCAAATAAGGTTTTGATTGTGACCTCAGCTCGTGAGCACAAAGATAATATAGCAAAGCTTAAGAACGTTGATGATAAGGACAATCCCATTGAATGGATTACATCAGTCAGCATGCTTTCCGAAGGATGGGATGTGCAAAATGTGTGTCAGATTGTTCCCCACGAGGAAAGAGCTTTTAATTCCAAATTGCTCATTGCGCAAGTGCTGGGGAGAGGGTTGAGAATACCACCGAAATATAAAGGAGAACAACCTGTTGTTACTGTATTCAACCATGATAAGTGGTCAAGTAGCATCAAGCACTTGGTCAACGAAGTTCTTGAAATAGAGAAAAGGATTCATAGCCGCGTTATTGCTAAGGATGAGAATTACAATTTTAAGCTCCACAACATAAGGTATGACAAGACACCAGAAGTTTTAGAAACTCCAAAAGTTGCCGAGTATAAGTTTAGCAAGGGGTTTTCTCTAAGTAGCGAAGACCAAGTGAAAATAATAGAGGAGGAGACCATTTACGAAAGGGCAGTCGTAGAAAAACAGCGTGAAAAGAAAACCCTCATTGAATTTAAAGTGTATTCAGCGGAGGAAATTGCTCAGGTTGTCCATAGCAGATATAGAAGTTGGGATATGGATGAAGGCACTGATTATGCGCGGAAGTATCCCTATGACAAAATCCTATCGATCATAAAAAACTCTCTGAGAGATAAGGGAAATTTGATTAACGATAAAGGCAGACAGAAGCTACTACAAGGGTTCGGAGTAACAAGAAGAAAAAAGAGTAAAAGGCTGAGATATAAAATTGAGGCCGAGGATCTCTCTTCGATTGATACTGCAGATGTCAAGAAAAGTAGTTTGGGAATTGGGGCTTTAAGAAGAGATGGCAGTATTTTTTATGATGATTACTCTCTAAAAACTGGAGAAGATGAGGACAAAAAGTTATTAAAAAAGGTTATTGAAATGTTTGATGACGGACAACTGCACAGCGCTTCTTTAATTAAGGTTGAAAACTCATATAATTTTAAAACACCACTAAATATTATTTTTGCCTCATATAAACCAGAGAGGGATTTCATTAAGAGGCTGGTTAAGGAAGAAAATGCCAGGGGAATTGATTCATGGATAAAATCTCCTGATGTTGGTTTCTATAGTGTGGAATATTCCTGGAGAAAAGGGGAACATCCCAAACAGGGGAGTTTTAATCCTGACTTTTTCATAAAGATTGGAGGAGACACATTGGTAGTTGAAATTAAGGCTGATTTAGATGTCTCTGATGAGAATAGGGCCAAATTAAGATATGCAGAAGAGCACTTCAATCGTCTAAATGCTTTACAGTCAAAATGCAGATATTATTTCAAGTTCCTATCTCCGCGAAGTTTTGACCTCTTTTTTCAATGTTTAAGAGAGAGACAATATCAGAATTTCAAGTCTGAAATAGAGGCTTCTTTAGAATGATTAACTTTGCCGGGTAGTGGAAACCTGGATCCAGATACTGGGTTAGGGAGCTTAGATAAGCTCTATAATGCCGTAACCGTTTTTACTTGCTGCCGATCCCAGAAGGCAAAGACGGTTATGGGGAGGGGAATGAGCACTGAAGATACATCCTTATTAAAAAAGCAAAGGCGTAGATGATTGCACTGCAAAAAGGCTGAAGGTTGGGTAGCCGCAACCTTCAGGTTGCGTAAGTAGTTGGTTTATCGAGCTCCTTTTCGCAGGCTAAAGCCTGCGGCTACCGATTTTAGTTTTTGTAGTAGAATAGATGGCATTGAAAATTGAAAAGGGAATAACCTTAAAGATTATGGAATATAAGGTAATAACTCCGAATGATTCTGAATATCCGAAAAGGCTCGTTGAAAGGTTAGGAGACAAATCTCCTGAGAAGATATATTATAGCGGCCCATTAGAATTCCTTGACCGTTTCACTATGGCAGTGATTTCTGCTGATTCGATAACTGGGCAGGCACTGAATGAGACAAATCAGGTTCTGTTCACTGTAAGGGAATATGAGATGAATTATATTGGTGGTTGGCATTCGGTAATGGAAACCGAGATTTTCCGGTTGGGGCTATTCAGAAGAAATACTACGGTAACTCTCTTTACTGCAAAAGGGTTGCAGGTTGAGACATTTGAATTTTTTCTGAAGGATAGGTTTTATCCCCCCTTGCACGAATTTCCGGAAAGGGATGAGTATTTCAGACGGGTCAAAACTGGTGAATTATTGATACTTTCTCTTAGTGACCCGGATGAGACGAGGCAGTTGCGAAAGAATATAATGGAGAGAAACTGGATATCTTGTGCTCTTGCCGATATTGTTTTTATCCCCTATGGTCCCAAAGGCTCAAAGACTTACACAATGGCGAAGAGAATTTCTTCCACGAATATACCGGCCTTTACACTTGATAGTGGCGAATGCAAGGACCTTCTTCAACTTGGCATTCCTGGATTTAAGCGAAAAACAGTGAAAGCCTTCCTTGAGGGCAACGGGGCAAAATTAGCAGTTCCACCGGATGAGATAAGGAAGTCTGTTGAAGCATATAAAAATCCAACGAGTCAGCAACTATCATTTATAAAGGAGCCCACCCAGACGGAACTAGAGTTTAAGAAAAACAGCAAGGATAGTGAGCCATAAGTATTGTTAGGGCTTATTGCTCTATAACCATCCTTGCCTGCCATCGACTTCAGAAAGTAAGGACAATTAGGGGGAAGGAGAATGGAAAAAGACCTCTTTGAGAAAAAAGAAGCGCAGATGGTTAGCAAACACAACATTCTCGAAAACTATCTTGAGCCGTGGATAATAATCTTTTCCTCTGCGGGACAAAAATGGGCAAAGAAACTATATTATGTGGATGCCTTTGCTGGAACGGGAAGATTTGCTACCGGAGAAGAGGGTTCTCCAGTAATTGGAGCAAGACTTTTGAGGCATTACTGGAAACCGCAAATATACTACTGTTGTATATGCATAGAAAAGGAAAGCAAACGAGTAAAGGAACTTGAAAGTGAATTAAATCAATTTCGAGATAAAGTGGATATAAAAATTTACCCCGGTGAATTTGATGATAAAACGGATGAAGTGATTAACGAAATTGGTAATCATCCTGCCTTTTTCTTGATTGATCCTGAAGGGTTTTCAGGGATGAGCTTTTTGTCTATTGAAAAAATTCTTGAGTTACCGCATAAAGAAGTTCTAATTAACTTTCAATATAATGCAGTACAACGCTGGTTGAAAGCAAAAAAGGTGGGAAAAACAATTACTGATTTATTTGGAACTGACAAGTGGATAGAGATTCCCCGAAAGGGACTCCAGAAAAGCGAAAAGGAAAGAGCATTAGTCGAACTTTATAAATCCCAGTTGAGAGCAAAGGGATATTATGTCTGGTACTTCAGGAATAAAATCCCAGCAAAGAATAGAACATTCTACTATCTTGTTTACGCTACCAGGAACCTCACAGGTTTTAAGATAATGAAGGGAGTGATTTTTAAGGAAGAAAGTAGAAGATATTTTGAGCCAAATTTATTTGAGGAAGTAGATTTTACGGAGTTTCAAAACGAATTGTTAAGAAAGTATAAAGGAACTAAGGTTTTGTATAAAGAAGTTTTGGTGTATGTTTTACAGGAAACGAACTATCTGGCAGGGGACCTGGATTTAGTTATAAAAAATGTGAGAATTAAAAAGGAATATAACCCAAAAGAAAGGAATAACTTCTGGCTTGTTTTCCCTATGTCTTACGGAGCATTGAATACTCGTAAATTCCATATTCGGGAGAGTGATATTTCTTTTGTATCTCCTAAAACTATTACAAGAGGGCCAAGAATCTTATACAATGAGGAAGATTTAGTAAGGCAGGTTGCTGATGGCTCCATCATTAAACGATTTGATAAAACTCCTTATCCAGTTAAGCCCACGGATGTTGTTTGTCCTCATTTCCTTGAGTTGAAATGGGCTTATGGGTGTCCGTTTAATTGTAGCTGGTGTTACTTGAAGGGCACTTTTCGTTTTAGGCCGGAGGGGATAAAACCTGCTTATAAACCTATGGAAAAGGTAAAATTGCATACGGAGACATTTCTTCAGAAAGTGAAGATTCCAGAGATTCTTAATACTGGTGAGATAGCCGATTCCTTAATGAAAGAGAATGGTGATAGTCCATTCTCTAAATTCATCATCCCCATCTTTGAAACTCAGAACATGCACAAGGTTTTGTTTGTTACCAAATCATCGAATATAAAGAACTTTTTAGAGATGCCCTCTCATAGGCAGGTTATAGTGAGTTTCAGTCTTAATGCTTTCCCGGTAGCAGAGAGGTGGGAGAAAGGGGCTCCCCCTGTTCCAAAACGAATCGAGGCGGCGAAGAAAGTCGCCGACGCAGGCTATGAAGTCAGGATAAGAATTGACCCAATGATACCAGTGGAAAACTGGAAGGAATATTATATCCAACTGATAGACGAGATATTCACGAGATTTGTTCCTGAAAGAATTACCTTGGGTTCTTTAAGAGGGCTTCAGAGCACAATCAACGGCACTAATGACACCAGTTGGGTTAAATATCTAAAAGAAAGCTCAAACTGGGGGAGAAAAATAGATTTTACCACAAGATGTAGAATCTACAAAACCATTATTGGGTATCTGAGTGACAAATACAATTATTCCCATATAGCCTTGTGCAAGGAAACAAAGGCGATGTGGGAGAAATTAGGGATGGATTGGACCCAGATTAGATGTAATTGCGTATGGTAGAATAATGGAGTTTCTGAATTAAAGGATTCGTCTTATGCTAAAAAACACCGAATGACACCGAAAAAAATAGCACTTCATTCTTGAGTGAAACTTTTGTTTTGGATTTGTTCAGTGATTTTCGGTGTTTAATGTCCAACCCGGGATTATTAGAGATGGTAAAAGCTGATGGGTAAAAATACGAAAAATATACCGGATTTGGAGAGGCTGATCAATTTTATATCCTCGAAATATCTTCCAGAGAAGATCATTCTCTTTGGCTCTTACGGAACCCCATCAAGACGAGATAATTCCGATATAGACCTGCTGATCATAAAAAAGACAGATAAGAAGTTTGTAGATAGAGTAGTAGAACTGATGCAGCTCATCAGGAGTCAATTTGGGGTTGAATATCCTGTTGAGCCTCTTGTTTATACTCCAGCCGAATTTAGAGGAGCCGAAATGACAAGCAGTCTATTTATTCGGACAGTTTTGTCGAAAGGGGTTATTTTGTATGAAAAAAAATAAACCTGCAGCGGAGATTTGGCTGAGAAAAGCTAAGGAGGATCTTGCCTTTGCGGAGGCTGGTTGGAAGGAGAGCAAGATAGCATCAGTTACCTGCGTGCTTTGCCAGCAGGCGGTAGAGAAGGCCTTGAAATCTCTTCTGGAATTAGAAAATATCAGCATAGAAAGAACCCCGTCTCTTAAGACTCACAGATTGGTGGATATAATTGAGGAATGTAGAGGATATTATCCTCAGGTAGAGATGTTCACCGATGATTGTGACAAATTAACGGTCTATTATTTTGATAGGTATCCAGCTGATATTCCCTTGAATTTGACCGAAGAAGATGCCGCATTTGCCCTGGAGACAGCGGAGAAGATCCTAAGTTCTGTAGAGGGGATAATATCAAAAGCCTGAAGGGATTGAGGAATCCTTCGCATGATGATGACATCCCCAAAGAGCGATTGGGGATATATCCAGAAGATTGTGATGTGAGGAGGTGTTTATGAAAGTTGGCCTCTTAAGCGACAGCCACGGTGAGTTGGAGAACCTGCGTCGGGCCGCCAAAGTTCTGGCCGATCAGGTGGAACTCATCGTCCACCTGGGGGACGATTGGGATGATTGCCGGGTGCTTGAGGAGATGGGTCTGAAATTCATCAGGGTGCCCGGGGTCTTCAGCAGTTACTATCAGGCCCCTCAGATCGCCAACCGCAGGATAGAGAAGTTCAACCACTGGAAGGTTCTTCTCTCCCATACCTCTACCTCCCATAAGAACGATCTTCCTCAGGATATGAAACCAGAGGTTGTTGTGGCCAGAAGGGAGGTAGATGTTGTCCTCTATGGCCATACCCATATCCCTAAAATTGAGAAATCACAGGGGATCTTATGGGTCAACCCCGGCCATCTGAAACCGGAGGATAGGAAGGGATACTCTCCCAGCTATGCCATCTTAGATTTTGGGCCCCAAGAGGTTTGGGTTAGAATCTTTGGCCTGGAGAAGGGGGAGATCTTGGCCGAGAGTGAAATTAGGGACACTTCCCATTTTTAAAAATAAACTTTAGATTAAGGTTGCATAAGTGCACACCCTCTATCAGACACTGGAAATCACTGAAACAATGAGAAACTCTGAGGAAGAATGTGCATTATAATTTTTGATTGGTTCGGTGTTATTCGGTATTTTCTTGAATAATTTGGAATAAAGGTCCTGTAAATCCTATTATCCGGTCAGAAAAGCCCGCTTGCAGGGCGCTTAGTAGAGTTTAACCCCGGTTTGGCTACCAGCCGAGTTCTACCTTGAGGGCGGCCCAGCTCTTTGCCCCATTTCTTTCCACGGGTTCATCCCTCCAGAAGCTTAGCCTCCAGAGGTTATCGTCCCCTAAGCTCAGCCTGAAACAGGCCAGGCCAGAGGCGGGATGGGATAAGGGGGCATTGGCAGATCCCTCCACCACCAGATAGTAGCGTCGATATAGGGTTGCCTTCTTGGGGTAAGTCTCATCGGGGAGCAGGCTGTCTTCTTCCAGGGAGAGAAAGATGGAGACGGAATCCGGAATCACCTGGGAGAATATTCCCTGGGTGACCTTTACCTCCTTGGTCTTGTCCCAGTCCTGAAAAAGAGATGGGGAGCGGAGAGACTCCTCTGGTGCAGAGAAGGTAAAGGATTTCGCCAAGCAGTTGGCAAAGTTGACTAAGGATTCATCTCTGTAGGCCCTGGTCAGGTTGTTTATCACCTCTTGGGGTCTGGTGGGGACCTCCCATCTACCTGCCTTTCCCTTTGGCTCTCCGCTTTTCCGTAAGGAAAAGGGGTTCTTGCAGGCTGTTCCCCAGATGAGGAGAAGTATAAAAAGTAAGAAGACCTTTTTATTCATTAGTAGAACAGGTTAATGTTTAAATTGAGGTAATCGAAGCTCTCCCCACCAAGAATGACCCTGCGGCTGCCCCGGAACAGGATCAGACCCCCTCTGCCCAGGGAGAGGCTTCCCTCTAAGGATAAGCGTAGTCTTTTCTCCTTTGCCGAAAGACCCCACCCACCTCCTAAGGGGGAGACCTCTGGGGTCCATTCCCTCTCTACCCTGTAGCTCAGGCCTGGGGCAAACCGCAGGCCCTTGTTGGGTAGATAACCGAAGGAGAAGCCCCATTGATTGGTTGTTCTCTTCCAGCTTAACCTTTCCACCCACTCGTCCTCCCACTTTAGTTTTCCATAATCCTCCCACCTATGGAGGTAGTTTAGTTTCCCATTGAGCCTACTGCTCAGCCTCCAGGAGAGCTCGCTCTTCGCCTCCAAGCCCCGCAAGAGATTATCCATCTGTTGGCTCTGGGCCCAGTCATAAGTCTGGTATCGGGCGTTTAGCCTGAATTTCTGCCAGAGGGATAACCATTTGCCTATCCTCCAGATCGTTGCCGGAGCCAGGGAGTAGTTAGTGATGGAGTTGTTGTCTGCCGATTTCTCCCCCTGGATATAAACCTGTCTCTTTATCTCCATCTCCCCCCTGACTTTGAGGTGGAGGTAGGGAGTCAAACGGTGGAATATATGCCCTCGCAGAAACCTGTTGGCCTCATCCCGATTGTCATAGTTAGTCTGGACCAGTGGTTTTATTGACCTCAACCCGGCGAAGCCCTCAAACTTTAGGGAATCAGCAGGGGATGGAATCCAACTGACCATCCCTCCTAACTCTCCGCTCTCCAGTTTCTCATCTCTGAGATCCTCCTCGTAATCGTCCTGCCCTCGTAGGTATCTGTAGAAGAGGGAGAGCCGATAGCGATTTCCCCAGGGGTGCTCAAGAGTGAGGGAGAATCCATCCCTGAGTTCCTTTACCACCTTGGCCCATTTTTCCTTCATCCAGCGGCGATGGGTGATCGCCTGGGAACGGAAGAGGAAGAGGTCTCCCCGAAAACCCTTAATCAGGCTAATCCGGGAGTTAAACCTTGCCTCTCTTACCCTTTCCCTTCTCCCTCCGGTGGAGTCTAAATTATCCCCCAAAAAGTAGTTCCTCTCCTGGGTGGAATCCAGAAGGGAAACCCCGTTCTTGACCCCCCAGCTCTTCAGTCTTATTTGGAAGCCAAGGTTACTCCCTTTCTTGGGGACCAGGCTCAGGGCCTCTTTCCTCTGGCTAAACTTGAGGTTTGCTGTAATCTTTTGATCTAAGGGGAGTTTTATCCTTCCCTGCAAGCCATAAAGCAAACCGGATAGCGAGGACCCTTCGTCCCTTCTCAAGGAGATCCCGCCCCCTTGCAGGGAAAGAAAGAGATTGGGACCCTGTTGCAGCTCTATCCCTGACCCCACTTTGGCCTCCCTTCTTCCTTGGCCCCTCACTTCCATTTCTGTCCCGACAAAGAAGGGGTTCCAAGAGAGGTTATTCCTTAGGGGCATAAAAAGGTTAAACCCTAAGAACCGATTCCTCTCCCTCCTCTCCAAGCCAGGGAGAGAGAAGAGGGAAGAGGTAGTGAGGCCCTTGAGGTTGACCCTCAGCCCGGGTAGGCTATCTTGATAAAGGATTGTGTTTCCCCACCTTTTCGTTCGACCATTTAGGTCATAGTCGAAGCGGTACTCTAAGGCTGAGGCGGTTATGGGTAAGCTAAGCAAAAAGATGGCTATAAATTTAAGTTTCATCTTTGTGGATATATATATTCCCAGAGTAACAGTTCACCACGGACTCTCACGGAATGGACCACCAGCAATGGTCAATTAGCAATTAACAATTAGCAAGTTAAAATGAAATAAAGCCAGAAAATCTGAGGTGTAAAGTTCCATTGATAATTGTCAATTGTTAATTGGTCATTTCGTATCTGCTCAGGGTTATCAGCTCTGAATTTTATGCAGATAATCCCAGAGAACCATACTCAAACGGGAGAAATCCTCCAGGCTGAGAACCTCCCCCCTCAGGGAAGGGTCAATCCCGGCCCGGGAGAAGACCTCATCCTCCTTCCCCGGGGGAAGGAGCTCCTTTAAAGCATTTTTGATAGTTTTTCTCCTCTTTCCAAATGCCCCCTTGACTAACTTCCTGAAGAAGAGCTCATCTGGAAGGGGAACGGCTGGTTTTTCCCGCACCATTAACCTTAAGACAGTAGCTTCCACTTTGGGCCTGGGCCGGAAGGAGGAAGGGGAGAGGTCAAACAGCTTAGTGGGGCGGAAGTATAGTTGGGAGATAACCGATAGGGAGCTATAGTCCTTCCCTCCCGGAGGTGAAGTAACCCTCTTGGCCACTTCCTTCTGTAGGGTTAAGACAATTTGCTTGATCCTCTCCCTCTGAGTAATCAGCTTCTCTATAACCGGAGAGGTAAGATGATAGGGTATGTTTCCCACAAGCTTCAGATTTCTCCCCCAAGGGGAGAGATCAAATTTTAAGAAGTCCTCACAGAAGATGAGAAGCTTCTCAGACTTTAGGTATTCCTCGAGGATCTGATAGAGACGATGGTCTATCTCTACCCCGATCACCTGAGCTCCATACTTAAGGAGTTCTCTGGTGAGGAGACCACTCCCCGGTCCGATCTCCACTACCACATCCTGGGGGACAAGTTGCAGGTTTTGCGCAATTTTTTGGGCGGCTGCCCGGTTGATGAGGAAATTCTGGCCTAAACTCCTTTTGGGGAGAAACCTTAGTCCCAGTGAGGGGAGCAGAATTCCCCTCCTCATTTGGCCTTTACCTCCGAAAGAGCAAAGAGCCTAATTGCTGCTTGGGTGGTAGTGGTGACTAAGGTCTCTAGATCCATCCCTTTAGCCAGGGCGATCCTTTCAGCCACCAGTCTTACCCATTTCGGCTCGTTCCTCTCCCCTCGATGGGGAACCGGGGCCAGGTAGGGACTGTCCGTCTCCAATAGAAGCCTCTCCAAGGGGACTGACTTGGCTACCTCCAGGGCCTGGGATTTGGGAAAGGTAATCAGTCCGGTAAAGGAGATGTGCAGACCCATAGCCAGTGCCTTTTCCGCCTGTTCTCTGGTCCCCTCAAAGCAGTGGAGAACCCCTTTCCGCCCTCTGTTCTCCTCCTGGAGAACCCTTAGGGCCTCCTCAACAGCTCCTCTGGTATGCACCACTATGGGGAGATTCAACTCCTGGGCCAATTCTACCTGGGCCCTAAATGCCACCACCTGATCTGATTTTGGGGAGAGGTTTCTGTAGAAGTCCAACCCTATCTCCCCAATGGCCTTCACTTGAGGGCTCCGGGCAAGTTCCCTCAATTTAAGCAGGTCGCCCGGCTTAAACCCTTTGGCCTCATGGGGGTGAATACCTACGGCGGCAAAGAGGCCGGCAAACTTTTGGGCAAGCTCGATAGCCATCCGGCTGGAGGGAAAGTCTATTCCAGGGACGAGGATATGGCCTATTCCCACATCCTTTGCCCTTTGGATAACCTCTTCCCTGTCGGGATCGAACTCGGGGAGGTTAAGATGGGCGTGGGTATCTATGAAGGGTATCATCTTTCACCTCAAAAAGATAACAGTCCACCACGGAATCTCACGGAGTGGACCAACATCAATGGTCAATTAACAATTAGCAAGTTAAAATGAAATGAAGTCAGAAAATCCTGAGGTGCATGCCATTTTTCATTGATAATTGTTCATTAATCATTGACCATTTCTTCTTCTGTCCGTGGTTATAAGTTGTGAACTATCTGCAAAAAAAGTAAATTTGCCCCTCCTGTCAAGCTAAATAAAATGAACCGAGGGCGGGGAATAGCTGAACGGTCAGGTGCTCCAATGGTCTCCTCCCCTTTGAGTTCTATCAAATGAGGCACCAAAAAGGGGAAGCTACCGGAATCCTCCAGTGACTTCCCCTTTATGGAGTGAGGTTTTCAGATGTTTTAGATTCCAAACTTGGCCGTCTGCGGCGGGGTTTTTTTGACAGGATAACAGGATTTACATGATTTTTATCCCTTTCATCCTGTCAATCCTGTCCAAGAAGTGGGAATTCCTCTACATTCAAGCTGATAGCCGACCGCTGACCTCAATCTACGATCCACGAGCAACGAACCCTGGCTGTGGACTTCCCCATTTTCCATTTTCTTACTTCCTGAATCAGGTGTTTGCTAACCGACCTTTGCTTCCTGCTCAGGATCTTTTTGCTTTTACGGATTCAATTCGTTTCGCCTGAAGCAAGATGAACTTCCGACCGCTCTTAACCTCTTGATCTTTGAGATCACGGTATATGCTATCTATGTCATAATCAAATTGCTTGGCGTAGGCGTCCCGTATGGCCCGCACCTCTTCAACAATTGGGTCTCGCCACATAAGATTATTCCTCCATTAGCTCTTCGGGTGTACAAATCACCGGAGGCTCGTACCCCATTGAGCAGCAGACTGCCTCAATCATATGCCTCATCGCTGCATTAGCAATGTGCGTACAGTTCCAAGTTAGGAGATAATCCATACCGTTCACGACAGCAATTCCGATATGAAGGGCATCCACCGCCGCTTTCTCCGGTAAGGGGCCTTGGATGATTAACTGCTTTGCAAGTGCCTGGGCTTCAGGACTCAATTCCAAGACTTGGATACCTTCCAGAGACTGTAGACGTAACGCCGCTGCTTTTGGATCACCTCCACCCGCTTCCTTGATGACAATTTGTGAGATGTACAGATCAAACCTATTACGCCCCTGCCACCATTCTCGTGTAATTTTCTGGTGTGCAGCTACGACGAGATCACTACTCGGCCAACCAGTGAGATAGCCTGCTATGGTTGTTTCAATATAGACCTTCGGTTTCATATCCTATAGCCCAAGATAAAAATATGAGGTATCGATTTACCAACCTCTACTATCCGATCTAACTGCATTCTAAAATCAGTATAAGGAAACATCTCGATGCCTGTCAAGCTATTTTTGTCCCTTTACCATATTATTTGCCAGCTTAACAAAAACCGCCGAGGCTTTGGCCCCGGCGGTCCCAGAGCGATTAGACCCCTTAACAGCTTCCTCCCCTTGACGGGGGAGGACAGGAATAACTCGCATATGCAAATGGCTCAAATCTCAATCAACGATTCTTGTAACAGTCACTAGGGATTAGTTTTTAGGGATGAAGAAAAAAAACATGAAACCGACCCCTGACTACTGATCCCTGACTTCCAGCTCCGGCCCTGAAAGGAAGAAACAAGTAGGCAGAACCCTGCTCTGCCACCCACTGTCTACGTATCGGAAATTCTAAAATTTCCGATACGGTCATCAGGGGGGTTGGGGGAAAGGATGTGTTTTCCCCCATAGGGGCGATAGCCCCTTGGAAGTTAGTGAACGAATGAGCTAACTTTCATCTCAAGGCAAATTTGAGGCACTATGGTTTCTCTAAAACCTGGTGTGTCCCCACCCTTCTCAGGATATATATGTCTTCTACCTTTTGAAAGGTGAAACGATAGCTCCTTGTGACTTTGGCTTCCCAAATTTCTCTGGGGTCCTTCATTTTTTTACAACCTAATGAGGGATAGGAGGGATCTCTTAACAAAAACCCCAACTGCTTATCCACTCGTTTTTGGATTGGTTGGGGTAGTTTCTGGTAATCTCTTTTAAAAGAGGCAGTAAAATAGAATTTCATGCTTGGCTCTTAAGGTCTTTAAGTAAATCCTTGATGCTATCATAGGGGCCACTTATCCGGCCTTCTTTAATATCCTTGTCTGCCTCTCTCTCCTTTGCCTGCCACTCTTTAGAGAAAAACCATGTTTGCTCTCTGGGAACCAATTTTTGCGGTAGCAAAAAGATCCCATCCCCCTTTTCCTCTACTCGGAGAATATCCCCTACATTTAAGTTGAGTTTCCGATAGATTTCCAAGGGGATGGTGACCTGATGTTTTGGTCCAAGCTTAACTATTGGCATGACTTGCCTCCTTAAGGTGAAATTATTTCCTTACTGTAAGAATAATATGAGAAATTAAGGTTGTCAAGTGAAATATGGAAGACGGAGTGGCCTCGGTGATGTAATTGGACATTACGCAATTCCTTGGAAAATCCGGTGACCCCCCTTTCCTCATCAATGGAGGTAGACTCCTTATTCCATGCTGACAGGGCTCCTGCCCTGACAGCCTTCTATCATGATACACGAACCACGCCCCACGGCTCTGGGCTTCCCCAGTTTCTGATTTTCCAGTTTCTGATTTTCGTCTCTCGTCTCTCGTCTCTCGTCTCTCATTTCTATTTGAGCAGCATCGTCCTCTTGGGATAGGGCAAGCTTAAAATTTTATGAATGCCCCCTCTTTCCCGCCCTCCGCTTTGCCTTCGAGAGAGACTCCCATTGGTCGGTGTAAGTGAAAGCATATTGGGTTGCAACAGAAAAATAGGAAGTGTCCCGAATTTAAAATGGATTGAGAGCGATCTCAGGGGATCGCTACAAATAAGAAGGGAGTTAGAGGCCCTAAAAACGAGAATATTGAGCAAGGGCTAAATTAGTAATTAGAGGTTTGACCCCAATCTTTGACTATGCTAAAATATCCCCCTTTTTCGAGGAGGGTGTCAACAAAAAACTTCCCACTTATCCCAAAGTAGGAGGTCCCGTAAAGTAGACAATTGAAACTGTATTTATTTGGCGAAGACGAAGTGGGTTTCCCTTAAAGCCTATGATGGCGCCACAATTATGCAAGTCCTTATGCCTCGGGAATTAGTATAGGGCCTAACCTTATTTTATAGCTCGCTTCCATACATCTCAATACAATCCCTATATTCCTCCGTAATCACTTTTCCTTAACCCAGTTTACTCCTCCATCTTTAGTGATAAAAAGCCCTTGTGAAGTTCCAACATAAACCTCGTTGCCGCTTTCTGGGTTGATAGCTAAGCAGAAAATCTGACCCCAGTTCAGGCCATCTATTATAACATTTGACCAGTTCATCCCATTATCGGTCGTTTTGTAAAGTTCTTCCTCTGTCGCAAGCCATAATGTCGTTGCCAATTTTGGGTCAATTACAAAATCTTGAACATTTTTGTTCAGGTTGGATAACAGAGTGAAATTGCGACCGTTGTCTATGCTAATATAAATTCCTCCCAGCAGAGTCACTGCTATTATCGCCTTGTCTGCTGTGGGCGAGATCCTGAGGTATTTCACCCTTGCTGGACTACCGTCGATTTTCTCAGACTTTTGGCTGTTCAAGAGAAACCGATATACCGCCTTGTCGGTCGAGAAAAATGCACTATTGCCCTTGGACACTGCGTCATACACAACTTTGTCCTGAATCTTCACTTCCGGCCAGGTAATCCCACCATCCAGACTTGCCACAAAGACTCCCTTGCCCTCTCCAACTTCTCCTGCGGGGACTCCTGTGGCAGCGATAACTATCCTATCAGGATCGTTAACATCGAATTTAACCGCATTAAAATGAAGAGTATAAGAACACCCAGCCCAATCTTGAACACGTAAGCCCATTAACTCCGTTTCTTCCCAAGTCATACCCCCGGAATTTGAAAAAAGCAAGAACTTCTTATTTCTCATAGATGCAAAAGATACAAAAAGTTCTTGTGTGTCATTAGGGTTAACCACTAAAAGAGAAATATTGTCCTTTGTCTGTCTGATAGGAATTCTTACATACTCTTCGGCAAGTTTTTTATATATACAACCTGTTGAGCCTAAAAAATATAGTTTTGGATTCCTAATGGAAAAATGTATCGCATAAATAGTCACTCCTTCGATTGAAGCCTTTTCAACTGCTTTCTCGAGCGCTCCACCCACAGCAATAGGGTAAACTTGCGCATCAGTCTTTCCCACATAGGTTAATGGTTCAAGGTTGTGAAAATGTAGTACATACCCCCCTTTAGCAAGCGGCGCTAAAGGTTTAAGGATGAAAGCGTTGGGCATGTTTTCGATAATGCTGATAGTAAATTGGACCGCTGTATCCGGCAGCCACATATCAACTCTGAAGGGGTCCTTCCTTATCATTACATCCTGAAACCTATCGACATACTTGAGACAGCTTATTCTCCACTGGGTTGGAGGTTGGGGCTGCCCATAGATTATAAAATAGGCACTATCTGAAACTATCACCGATTCGTTGACTTCTTTCAACCCAATAAGGCCTATGGTCATATAGCCAACTAGGTTTTTTTGGACAACCTCTTGTACTTTCAGCTCCCTTAGCTTTCCCCCATCAACCAAAAAAACACCAAAGTGGTCTGGCTTGGGCATGTCTGCATAAGATTGTGCGAAATAGAGCCACAGAAGTATTGTAAATGTTATTAAGCGCCACAAATTTTTATACATAGTAAATCCTGGGGCGGAGCAACCTATCGGGAAACTCCGCCCCTTTGCTATGAGCCTCGCTTACTCTGTTTTGGTCTGGAGTTTCTTCCTGAAGTTGAACTCAAAACGAGATTTCTCCGTTGGGTTTCCAGCCGCATCGGTCTTCGTAGTGAGGTCGTAGATTGCAATCTTGAAGATCTCGGCTACCTCCTCCATTTTCATATTGAATGCAATATATCCAGTCCATGTCATATCAGGAAGCACTTCAGTGTTGGGAGTAAGGTACCTGAGTCTCCTCATATAGCGATGTAATGCTTCACTCTGACCAGCTATTACCTCTTGTTTAGTAAGTGCATTATACACATTTCCCATATCATCCATAAGTTTGATTACACTCCCTGTGAATCTCAGAACGTGCCCAGTCCGATTAGTCACAGTAACTCTGGCCTGAACGTAAGGTACACCTCCTTCTGGGGTGGACTCCTGCAAGAGATATACTGGTACCTCTTTTTCCGTCGGGCCGAAAAGCCCTTTCTCCGTCACTTTAATCTTGGGACGAAGTTCAGGGAATTTGTTCAGGGTCGTTTCATCAAGCGGATTAACCTCAAACTTGACCCCACTCTTTTCCTGCACATTGCCATACTCACCAGCAGGAACAAACTGCATTAACTGCACTGTTTTGGTGGTAGATGCACATCCTACAATACCCACCAGAGCAAGTAGGCAGCAAACAGCGGCGATCTTAAATATACTCCTGTCCACTTTACCTCCTTCAGACGTTCTTAGGTTCTTCATTATGTGAAGTGTTCCCGGGCACACCTCAAAGCCCATATCCGCCATTCCCAAAATCTATCTTATTTCACACCTCCTTGGTTAGGGATTTATCGGTTACTGTCACACTTAGAAATGGCAAAAGGTGTTCGATTCACCTCCTTTCTACAAGAATAACCCCCAGGCATTTTTCGCTAACAAAAACAAGTTCATACACACTTTTCAATTACAAATAAGTATGATACGAGGCGTCTGTCAAGCAAAAAATTTCGACTTTCTGATTGGCAGAAACTCTAGAAAATTACCCCTCCAGCAGTCTGAAAACTGCAGGTAAGATTATCTCAGCAAGATCATCTTCCTTGTAGCAGTAAAATCCCCTGCCTTTAATCTGCAAAAGTAGATCCCACTGACCACAGCATTGCCTGATTGGCTACTTGAGTCCCAGCGGACCATCTTATATCCCGCCGTCTGTTTCTCATCCACCAAGGTAATCACCCTTTGGCCGAGGATGTTATAGATGGTAAGCTCCACATAGTAATCCTTGGGAAGAGCATATCTGATCGTCGTCACCGGATTAAAGGGGTTGGGGTAGTTTTGACTCAGAGAGAAGGTTAGTGGTAATCCAGACAAATGTGCGGAAGGCACCGCAACAGGAGGATCCAGCACAATTGTGCTATCTATGCTGCCATCATTACCCACATCAATCTCAAGGACAACCTGACTACCACTTAAAGAGTCCCAATTCTGTGGGGTGAACTTATGAGTGGTGCTTTCACCAAGAGAGAAATTAAAATAGAAAGTGGAGTCAACATGAGCCCCTATTTTTTGTTCGATCTTAAGATCATAGGTTTTGGGTCCACCCCAATTGATGTAAGAGAAAGAGGCAAGGTCAGGACTGACCACAAAGTTCACGCTATCGCCAATCGAGATGGAAGTATTGAGCACACTAAAAATGCGCTCACCAGATGTGTCGGGTAATGCCTTAATTAAGCAGGAAGAGTAACTTTTTATCGAATCAGAGGTAGTGTAACTTGCTGTGCTGATGCTGTCAATATAGGAAACGTAGTCAACCGTAGTGGTATCAACGGATGCCTCCTTGATTTGGAACAGACTCTGATTGGTAAACTTGCCATACTCATAGTGGCCCGCTGTATCAACGCCAGTTATCTTGGTCGTATAATCAATATCTGATGGCAGCCAAAAGCATTTTGCATAGGTGTGAACCTCTACAATAGAATCCTGACTCACAAAAGGTACAGCGCTTGCACCAGGAATTTCTTCTACAATCTCGCCATCTCCAAATCCAAGGTGTCTTCCCAATTCATCCGTAAAGAGAATATGGGAAGGACCCAAAATATACGCAGTTACATGATCTGGCGAATCTAAATTCAAATCATCAGACTTATCCGCCGCTTTCACTTTAGAATAGGGTATAAGTTTCAAGGTCTTGCCGTGCCAGTCGAGATCCCCAGGCTTTGCGTAGTCCCATTCGTTGTCTGTAAGGTTTATGATGACTTTTTGCTCAGACCCATTTGGATATGGATAATTAGGGTCATATACAGATATTTCGCCCGTGTTGCCATTCTGTGTCGCCGCCAAAACGATTACTGCGTGCCCCGCACTTAGTACTTTTCCAGTTTTATCAAACCACCAAACGAAGCCTTTATACTTGAAGTCAAACATCTCTAAAATGAAGGGGTCGTAATTGCCATAATTCAATTCTTCTTTCACAAAATCGAATACACTAGCAGGTCCTGGCAGGCCTTCCTGCCAGAACCGTCCTACTTGGTACCAGTGATATTTCTCGATTAGATGGTCTAATTCTGGAATAAGATCTAGCTCATAGGTGGAATTAGCTTCTTGCCCGACCAAGGACTCATCAGTGACATCAAGATATTCTGTAAAGAAGAAAACACTAGTCAGACACATGCCAAAGCAGTTACCCAGCGCGTTATTATCCTTAAATTTCTCGAAGAATTCCTGAATTCTCCTTGGAGCTTCCTCTTTGGTAGAATATGGAAAACCAAAGGCATCCTTAAATTGATCCCAATCATCATCAGGGTTTGGATCACTGTAATTCTCGAAGCTATACCCGTCTCGATTCAGCACAAACTCGCCAAATCCCAGAGTGAACATGTGTTCATCCGAGTCCCAAATATAGTCATCGATAGCTTCAGCATAAGCTCGAGCCACAACGGTTCGACAGCCTATCCGAGGTGTTTCCCAAGAGAACGATCCATCATCAGGAGTACCCTCAGTAATTGACATCCAGTTAGAGCCGTCAGTTGTGTAGTCCAGTCTTATATGGTCTATACCGGTACCTTCAGTAGTCCAGGTGATGAAGTAAGTATAGCCACCAACCCAGACTTCTCCACTTTCGGGCGAGATAAGGGTAATGTTGGCCGTTGGTAACTGAAAATCCACAGTCGTGGTTTCGTCCTCTACAACAATAACGTCTGCCTCAGTCTCCGTTACATAACCCAACTTTGATGCCCGAACACTGTAAGTTCCTGTGTTGACCTCAAGGCTATAGGTTCCCTCTTCTGAGGTTGTTGTAGTATCAACGAGTGTCTCGCCTTGCAGAACTTCAATCAACACATCTGGTATAGGAGGTGCTGGAGGGAGACGAACTTCTGTAACAGTGCCAGCGATAGTACCTAAACCTAATCCTACTCTATCAAAATAGATTTCCCAATTTCCATCCCTGTTGTCCTGCCACACGATGAGCCATCCCTTTTCACCAATAATCGAGATGTCTGGGCTCTTGGAGTCTTCCAGGCCATCGGTTATGGGGATATTTTCCCCAACCACAATATCAGGGTCATCTACCTCCTGCAGGTAAATGTCCCAGTTGCCATTACGGTTGTCCTGCCAGACGGTAAAGCTATGTGAGCTGGTATCCACTACAATTTTGGGATAGTAGGAGTGACCTGCCGATCCGATCGAGATTGCATCGTTGACGTCCCTGAGCCATTTAATCTGAGCGTTCTCCTGGAAGGCAACCCAGAAGGCTGTGGTGTCGGCATAAATAGACGGCCATACGGCATCATCGGAATCATAGATATAACCGTGATGAGTTATGCTTCCAGTGGTGTCTATTCTGCACCAAGTTAACCGGTAATCAAACCAGCCAGCATCCCGGCGATAGACCACATTGCTAAATCCATAATTATCGACACAAACATCGGCCTCTATATCTATGGGGTAAACGGTGTCCCAGATGTCTAAATTCCCACCTATCTTCTCCCCACTGCTGTCCATTCGGCAGAAGTAAAGAGTTCGTGTGCTTATTTGAAGTTTCTTCCAAACAATGCTGCTGATCCCAATTGGTGAGGTTGAAATTGCTGGAGCCTCTTCGGTGCTTCCAACCGATTTTGGGCCTGCCACAACATTGCCAGATTGATTTAGCTTACAGAAGTATACAGAGCCCCCTTCACGCCAGGTAAGGTAGCTGTTGCCCAATGAGTCAATGGAAATGTCGGGATTAGTAGAGGAACCAGAGGTGTTGGAAACATTTGTGTCATCAACAAGTTTGTTTCCATTATTGTCCGCCTTACAGAAATAAATTTCCCAGTTTCCATCCCTATTATCCTGCCAGGCAACATAAGAGATACCGTTTTCGTCGGTGGCAATGGTCGGATTTTCTGAGCTGGCAGAGTTGTCTGTCAGGCGGATATTGGTAGCCTGAACCACTTGATAGCAAAAAACTACAAAAAGAAAGGAAAGAAATAGAGCAAAACCTTTTTTGAACATGTTAACCTCCCAGTTTGAAGGTTAGAAACCAATTTTCTGCCTAACTATCTTCCACAATAAGCCTCACCTCCTTTATCCTGGGAAAATCTACCCCATCTCCCTGATCGAGCTTGCCCAGCATAATCCTGCCCTGCTGGATCTTGAGACCCTGAGCCTCTATACCCAGAGCGGGAATGAAGATGCTCGGCCTCTCTTTGCTTTGGGAATTTGAGATTTTCTATCTTTGTTTCACCAGTTTTAAAATCTCTTCCGTCTGCCAAACCTTGACCACTTTCTGTTGTTGAAAGTGCTTATCATTTGTCCAAACGCCATCGTTAGGAATGGCTAAAGCCAAAGCCAAAGCGATAAAGGGGACATCATTTTCATCTATATGCCCGATTATCCTATGAGCTTCTTTTAGGAAGGGTTGGATCTTTTCCGCTGTGACAATACTTATGTTTTCAACAAGCAGATTCAACAAAACATTAATCTCAGCTCTACTGAGACCGCTTTTCTCCACTATTGTAGGGATGTGTTTACGAATCTCCTCCAGGGAATATTCGGGAAGAAAGAACTCAAACAAGGGGTGTAGAAGTAAACTCCTTGTAGACGAATCTTTAATTAGAGAGGCCACCAGAATATTTGTATCTAACACAAGCCGCATCAGAGCTCCTTGTACTTTTTAGCAATTCCCTCTTTTATTCTGGTGCCAATGTCCTCAGCGGTGCTCTCGGTGAGTTCGCTTTTCGTAGCGATCTCTTCGGATAGTTCTATCTTCTTTGCATATTCCCAGATTGACCTACGAGCTATCTCATCCCAACTGACTTCACTATGAAGCCTCATAACCCTTTTTAACTCCTCTGGCACCGATATTACAAGCTTTGGCATTTCAGGTCACTCCTTGTTTAACCCCTTAGATAGCCTTTTATCATTTCGTGGAGTCCATCTTAAATTAACCATAATGATTAGAGATGTCAAGGCCTTTAGGTTTGGTAGCTTGATAATATAGAAATCCCAATTTTTAGACAGGACTGACAGGATAGATAAAAATCCTGTTATTCCATCAGAGAAGCCCGGCAGCAGGCGGCTAAGGTTTTGGCTCCGATTTTTTAGTCTGGTGGGTTTTCAGTCCTCCGCACAAAGCCACGGGAGAAAAACGGAAGCTTACTCACCCACCACAAAACTTCAATTAAGAATTAAGAATGTAGAATTAAGAATGAAAAAGGTCTTGAACACGAATCCCCCGAATAAACGAATCTACACGAATAGATTTATTTACCACGGAACTACAAAGCTTACCACGGAAACTCACGGGAAAAAGCAATTAAGAATTAAGAATGGAGAATTAAGAATGAACAAGGTATTCTGCTATCTCAATTGAATTTAACCGCAGATGAACGCAGATTTTCACAGATTATACAAGAATCTTCAAGAATATAGGCTTTCACCTTTTAGGTGAAAGAGGGGCTAAACTCAATTTTTATGAGTTTTTTATTTTGACTATCTTGTGATAATCTTGTGAAATCTCGTGGTTTCCTAACGCATAATTCGGGTTCAATAGTTCTGTTGAGAATAGAGCAGTGCTGATTTATCAAGCAACTTTTCGCAGGCTACCGATTCTAGAGTGTTTGCAGTAGATTCATTTGTGGCTTTGTGCAGAGAACTTTTCATTCGTCCTTCTCGTGGCTTCCAAATAATATAATTGAAGATGGGGCCTCAATCTTACCTGAGAAATTTTATTTTTTCCATTTTAGACAGGATTGACGGGATGAACAGGATAAATAAAAATCATGTAAGTCCTGTTATCCCGTCAGGGAAGTTCAGCCATAGGCGACTAAGTCCATCAAATTTCGGATCATCATGTCAACTAATTTTAGAATAGTGCAGGTTAAAAACAAAACCCCCTTGCCGTTGAGGCAAGAGGGTAACTGTCAGGATTAGGCGGGACTATAAGAGGGTGGCAGAATCAGGGTTTTGCCACCTCAGTTTTCCCGTCAGGGCAGGAGCCCTACCAGCACGACTACCGGATAATGTCATGAACAATCGTCAAGAGGGAATCGGCTTGGGTGGCATATGTCCTTCTCTGATCTCTGATCCCTTCCAGTAGGGGGACAGCCCTATCCGCATCCCCCTGTAATAGATATGCTTGGGCCAGATACCAGCGGCTTTTGGCATTGAGAGAGTATTGGGTCAAGCCATCTGCTTTGGTCAATGCTTCGATTGCCCGTTCGGCTTGGCGATCAAGATAATAGCATATCCCCAGGTATAACCACCACGATCCGTTATCCGGAGCTTTTTCCACCGCATTTTTCAGATTGGCAATGGCGTCTTTGTAATCCTCTACTAAGTAATCATTCATCCCCTCGTGGAATAGATGCTCCGCCTCGGTTACCATTTCACCTCGCAGTTTTTGAGGTCGGTAGGGCAGCTTTTCAAAGGAGAGATAGGTTAGGTAGGGGTTATCAGGATGGTGGAAAAGGGGCAGTATTGCGAATAGAAGTAACGCAGTTACCACTACTACGGCAGGTGCCAAAATCCGGGGTTTACTGAATGCCTTAAGCCCTTGTAGAATCTTCTCCCAAACGTTTTTTGGGGAAGTCTTTTGAATCCGGTCGGGTCGAGACAGAGCCAACAGCCGTTCCCTGAGGGACTCAAGACTGATTCCCTCGACGTGTAATCCTTGGGCGATCTCTGCCTTATGTCTTCGCATAGTGGAAATAGTTGGAAGCATCTCTTCAAGCTCGTGACGGCAGAAATCGCACTCCATAAGGTGTTCCTCAAAGCGATCACGTTCCTCATCCCCCAATTGTCCCATCTCATACTGGGTAATGAACGCTCCCACTTGGGGATCTATACATTCGTTCATTTTGTTACTTTTCATCCTTAAAATGCGTCTATGTTTTTCTTTGCTCCAAGCGCTAAAGGATTCCGTCAGGGCAGGAGCCCTGACGGCACAGGGCGCTGCAGGCTAAAGCCTGCGGCTACCTACTGGAACCGGTTTGAGGGAAGCAGACCTAAGAGTCCTTCCTTACGGAATGTTTTTCCTCTCTTGTCGTCAGGTGAGGACACCTGACGGCTCGTGGAGGGTACTTTGTGCCTTAGTGCCTTCGTGGCATATGAATTATTCAGGTTAGATCTGATCTTTTACTAATTTTCTCAGTCTCCGGCGACAATCGAATACCCTTTTGTCAAAAGTCGATCGGTGTAAGTCTGGTTCCACCTCCCGGGAAAGATGCCACACCTCTCCAATGGTTTGGTCTTCCAAAATGGCGAGAAAGAAAGTCTGGCAAAAGAGTGAGAGTTTCTTTATAACCTTACGGATATAATCTGCTAAGTCTTTGGTTTCCAAATCATCGGTGAAGTTTCCCCCCGCTTGGGCTATGTTGCCACCCGTCTCTTCTCCAGATACCTCTTCAATGGGAACCTGCCCTTCGCTTGATCCTACTGCTATCACTCTTTTATGGGTCCTCAGCGCGTCCCCGATCTTGTGTCGCAGGACCTCCAGGGTGTAGAGGTGGGGATTGGACTTGATCTGATCCAGCTTTTGTAGGAACACAACCAGCGTATCCTGTAGGATATCTTCAAGCTCCTCGGAAGACCATCCCCATAATCTATATTGCAGAATGGGACCTAATCTTACCTTGATTTTTCCACAGAGATCATTTCGAGACCCCCGATCTCCATCTTGTGCCCTCTTCAAGAGCCCATCCCAGTCAATGAGTTCCACATCAGCCAATGGTTTTTCTTCACTAGCCGTCTTCATAACGCAAGGACTTAAAATTTATGTGACTTCTTTGACAGGATAACAGGATTTTCACGATTTAAACTACTCAAGAAAACGCCGAATGACACCGAAACCACCGAGTAAAGAACACAAACCCAATTTAACAGGCATTTTTAGGTGGGATTCCCCTTTTGATTTCTTGTCATACTGGTGATTAATGCATAGTGTAGCTTATTTATCCTGTTTATCCTGTCAATCCTGTCCAAATTTGCCTCTCCGTTACTCAATCCTCCAATCCCCTAAGGCGATGAAGGCTCCCCAGCTATAGGGATGGTCGGATTGACCCTTCTTTCTCAGCTCTTTTATTCGATCCACTGCCATCTTTTGCATTAGCTGCGATATGTTCCCCCTCTTGGCACCGTAGAGCTTCCCCATCAACTCAGCGGTGGCCTGGTCCGATACGGGCCAAAGTGCACTGATCACCGTGCGTGTACCGGCCATCTGGAAGGCACGTCTCAATCCATACACACCCTCTCCTGATTTTACCTCCCCCAAACCAGTCTCGCAGGCGGAAAGCACCACCAGCTCGGTTCCCTCCAGGTTCATCCCAGCTACCTCTTCTGCAGTCAATACCCCATCCTCACAACCGAGGCTGTCTGCTCCCTTCCCATGAAGGTTAGAACCGGCCAAAAACAGACCAGAGTGAAGCAGGGGGTTCTCCCCCACAAAGGTTTCCAATGGATCGATACTTCTCCGCTGGGGCCTCTGTAAATACTCCGGAGAGATGAAATAACCATGGGTGGCCAGATGGATTATCCTTGAGCCAGGAGCATCGGCCTTGAAGGTTTCCTCACTGGCTTGTGCACCCAGATAGACCTTCTCTGATTCTTTGCTTTCTTCTTTCCATTTCTTCGCTATCAATTCAACCTCTTGTCGGGTTTGGGGCAGACGGGAAACTCTCGTATCGCTCAGTTTTTTACAGCCGGAGCGGACATTGCGAACAATGGGGAAAACGGAGGCAAGGAGGGTATCAGCAGGAGCTTGTATCGGTTTTGTTGATAGGCGTGCCGAAGCCGGGGCATCGTAATCCGGGTCACCCAATGCCAACAGCCCAAATCCACGGGGAGGCCTCTCCTTCAGTCTGAGCAGATCACGTCCCGAGGAAAGATAGTGGATAGGATATTTCTCGATTAAGTATTTCCCTGTAGCATCCATTAAACCGGCAAAGGAGACCAGATTCAAGGCGCCATCCGGGGCGATGAAAACGATCTTTGCCCCACTCAGCCTCCCTTCGATGGGCTTCCAAACCAGACTGTATATCTCATCTGATATTCTCTTAAAGTCCCTTTCATCGATCATCTTCGGGAACTGGAAGTGGGATCGATACCAAGAAACAGATGAATCTATCTTTGCTGCCTGCCCCAGGTCAAGGGTGAATACTTCATTCTCGCTGTTCAGCACTACGGCAAGGTAATGGGACTCCGTCTTTCCTCTGGGCTTGCTGTAGCTGTATTTCATATATTCAACCAAGGCAGAGCCGGTTGGAAGACATCGGGAGACTTTTCTGGAATCTACCTCCCAGACCTCCAGTTCCCTTCTAAAGCTGGCGCTCCTCCGGGCCAACTCCGACTCCAACCGCTCCTTCTCTGCATTTGCTTGGGCAAGTTTATCTTTATAACCTTCGGGATGTTCCTCGTCTGGACCCTTAACCCACAGCTTCGCTAAAGTGAAGCGGGCAAGCCTCAGCGAATCTGCCAATGACATAAGGCTGCTATCCGTCTCTTGGAAAAGGGCCCTTTGACGGGCGAAGATCCCATCTGAGACCTGTCCCTTGGAGGAGAGGGCTACATTAGCTATCTCCCTCGAACAGCTTGAGCCCGTATCAGGGGAATCACACAGGATGGATAGGTAAGTTCCGGCCTCATCCCTCATAAATTTTGAGTAGAGGAGGACGTTTTTTTCGGAGAGGACCTCAAAGCCGTCCCGGAAATTTTTGCGGCGGATACCATAGGCTCTCTTTGCCAATCTTCTCGCATCAAACCATCTTCTCTGATCCTTGTAAAGAACTGTCGATCCACTCAGACACGCTGCCACCTCTGGGTGATCAGGACCGAAGGTTTTCTCAAGGATCCCCAGCGCCCGGTTGCAAAGCGTGTCAGCCTCGGCGTATTTGCTCTGATTGACATATAGAACTGCCAAGTTGGTTAGACCCCTAGCTACTCTCAGATGATCAGGGCCAAGGGCTTTCTCCCAGATCTTCAGCGCCCGTTTATAAAGCACCTCAGCCTCGGCGTATCTACCTTGATCGTTATATAGAGTCCCCAGGCTGAATAGGCTTCCAGCCACTAACGGGTGATCAGCCCCGTGGGTCTCCTCCCGAATCTTCAGCGCCCGCTTATAAAGCGGCTCAGCCTCGGCGTATCTGTCCTGATTGACATATAAATTCCCCAGGTTGTTTAGGCTTATAGCCACGCTCGGATGATCAGGGCCGTCGGACTTCTCCTTAATCGCAAGTGCCTGCTTGTAAAGCAACTCAGCAGCAGCATATCTACCCCAGCTGTGATATAGTCTCCCTAAGTCACTTAGGCTTCCACCCACGTACGGATGATCAGGGCCAAGGGCCTTCTCCCAAATCTTCAGCGCCCGCTTATAAAGCGGCTCAGCCTCGGCGTATCTACCCTCATTGACATATAGAGCCCCCAGGTTGTGTAGGCTTACAGCCACCTTCGGATGATCAGGGCCAAGGGCTTTCTCCCAGATCTTCAGCGCCCGTTTATGAATCGGTTCAATATCGGCATATCTGCCCTGATCGCTATATAGAAGCGCCAAGTTGTTCAGACCCACAGCCACCTTCGGATGATCAGGGCCAAGGGCCTTTTCCCAAATCTTCAGCCCCCGTTTGTAAAGCGGCTCAGCCTCGGCGTATCTGCCCTGCTTAGCCTGTAGAATCGCCAGACTGTTCAAACTCCCAGCCAGATATGGGTGGTTAGGGTCGAGAGTTTTCTCCCGAATATCTAGCGCTCCTTCATGAAGCGATTCAGCCTCGGCGTATCTACCCTGATCCTCATATAGATTCGCCAGGTTGTATAGGATTATAGCCACCTCCGGGTGATTAGTGCTGAAGGTTTTCTCCCGAATATCTAGTGCTCGTTTATAAAGCGGTTCAGCCTCGGCGTATCTACCTTGCGTTCTGAACAATATCCCCAGGCCGTTCAGGACTGTAGCCACCTTAGGGTGATCAGGACCCAGGGCTTTCTCACAGATCTCCAGCGCTCGTCTCCAAAACGACTCGGCATCGGCGTACCCGGCCTGATAGTAATGGAGTTTTCCCAAGCTGTGCAACACAGATGCCACAGTCGTATCTGACTTCCCAAATTGTACTTCGGCCTTTTGGAGGGCAGCTTCAGCTATCACAACCGCTGAGTCCAGATTCCCAGCTTCCGAAAGCGAGTCCGCCTGGCCCATCAAATCCTTCCAGGTCTGCCCAGAAGCAGAATAGCCGGATAAAAGGAGAATGAGAACGCCCAAGCCGAATATGACGACCAACAATCTCTTCATCATATTCCCTCCTTCTCAAGGAAACATTTACTGATCACAACTTATACCTGCTGATTAATATGGTGACACTTCACCACGGAATCTCACGGAATTACATAGCGCGGCAAAGCCGCAACCAAACAAGGGCCACAGATTACACGGATTTCACTGAATTTCTGGAACACGAATGACACGAATAAACGAATCTACACGAATAGATAAGAAAATCATAACGATTCACCACGGAATCTCACGGAATTACACTGAGATCCTTTGTCAATGAATTCTTTGTGAAGCAACTTGCTTGGTTCTAATCCCCCGCTCGTGTGCATGTTATCATCTACAAAATGATTTCTCTCGTCAGGGCAGGAGCCCTGACGGCACAGGAAATTTTATGGCTTCATACTTTCTTCCTGTGTATAGGGGAAATATAACTTGGTTGGGATGGGGAGTCAAGCTTCAAATTTCCTTCGAAGCATGGAAACAAGACCACTGATGTATGCTGAGGAGATCGGACAGACCTGAAGGTCTGTCCCTACAGAACTATATCAATTGAGCGGTCAGATCCCCTGATCTGATCAGAGGGAGGGTGGCAGAACAGGGTTCTACCACCTCGGTATCAACTATGCTTAGCTTTGGAATGATTAAAAGAAATAGGAGATGTTCCAAAGAGCCATCTTTCCCCTTGACAGGTGAGGGTAGCTTCATTAAATTAAGTAGGCAAATTAGTTATGTGGATAGTGAAAAATCTTTTTGAAGTGAGGTAGAGGAATGGCCAAGAAAGATAGAAGTTTTGCTGCCAAGATGGCCAGGAGCACAGCGGTAAAGGGGGAGATCTGTCCGGTGTGTGGAGGGGCAATTCAGCCCGTGATTTACATCAAATCTGAGAGGTCACCTCTAACAGGGGCGTGGAGGTTCAAACGGAGCACGGTGAAGGTTTGTAAATGTAACCATAAGGAGATATATGGATAGAAAATGAAGAATTAAGAATGGAGAATTAAGAATTAAAAATGAGGGAAACTGTTGGTCTTGGGTGGTTTGGGCGAGGGGGGTGGAGTTGAGCTAAGGGAGATTAGGTTTGAACTCAACCAAGGTTTGTGCCTTGGTTTTTTTTGTGAAAAAAATAACTTGCCAACCCCAAAATTTTCTTTAGATTGATAGGGAAATGGAAAGGAGCCTCTATGGTAGAGCAGGTTATTGAGGGGACGCTTCCTCGGATAGAGATTTTGGAGGAGGAGTGTAAGGGTTGTGGGCTGTGTATCCAAGATTGTCCCGTAAAAGTGATTGAGGTCTCTCCCTCCCTGAACAGTCACGGGTATCATCCGGCTCGTTACAAGGGGGAAGGGTGTATTGGGTGTGGTATCTGTTTTTATGTCTGTCCTGAACCAGGGGCGATAACGGTTTATATGAAGGGGTATAAACCGCCAAAGAAAGAGGAGGAATAGATGGCCAGGGAGTTGATCAAGGGGAACGAGGCAGTGGTAAAGGGGGCCATCTTAGCCGGGTGCCGGGCCTATTTCGGTTATCCAATTACCCCGGCCAGTGAGATCGCCCATGCTGCTGCTCGGTATCTCCCCTTGGTGGGGGGGACATTTATTCAGGGAGAAAGTGAGGTGGCCTCCATTCAGATGGTCTATGGAGCAGCCTCGGCAGGCCAAAGGGCGTTGACGGCATCCTCCGGCCCGGGAATCAGCTTGAAACAGGAGGGGGTCTCCTATATGGCTGGCTCTGAGCTTCCCTGTGTGATTGTTGATGTGATGAGGGGAGGGCCCGGTTTGGGGAATATTGCCCCTGAACAGGGTGATTATCATCAAGTGGTCAAAGGCGGTGGCCATGGGAACTACAAGACAATCGTCTTGGCCCCAAACTCCGCTCAGGAGATGTGTGATCTCACTATGTTGGCCTTCGATCTTGCTGACAAATATAGAAATCCGGCTGTTGTTTTGGCAGATGGCTTTGTGGGACAGATGATGGAGCCTGTGGAGTTTCCCAAGCCAAAACCGATCAAAGGGGAGAAACCTTGGGTTGTCAATGGGACTAAAGAGATGAGCAAGAACCTGATCACCTCCATCTATCTTTCCCCTGAGGAGTTAGAGGAGCATGTAATGAAGTTGGCCCGCAAATATGCGGAGGTGGAGGAAAAGGAGCAGCGGTTTGAGGCCTACCAATTAGAGGGGGCAGAGATTGTCACCATAGGCTATGGCATAGTCTCTCGGATACTCCATACTGTTGTGGATAGGGCAAGGAAGGAAGGGATGAAGATAGGGTTACTGCGGCCGATTACCCTTTGGCCTTTTCCCAGGAAGAAGATGAAGGAACTAGCCGAGAGCGTGAAGAGTTTCCTGGTGGTGGAGATGAGCACTGGCCAAATGGTTGACGATGTGAGGTTGGCCACCGAGGAAAGGAAGCCCGTGCACTTTTATGGAAGGAGTGGGGGAATGGTTCCCTCCGTGGATGAGATTTGGCAAAAGATTAAAGAGATCACAAATGTAACCGCAGATGAATCTGGATAGGCAAAGCCGCAACCGAATAATTCACCGCAGAGTCGCAAAGAACGCAAAGTTTAAAGATTATTAACCAATCGTTTTATTTCATTTCTCTTTTGCTTTTTATCTCCTCTGCGCTTTTTGCGGTAAAAAAACTTTGCCCAAAAAACAAGATCTTGCAAAATTGTAGCACAGAAAAACAGGGTTCAGTCTTCAGGGATTGGGAATAGCCAGCATAGGTTTCATTCTAAATTCTAAATTCTAAATTCTTAATTGCTTTTTTCCGTGGTGAACCATTAAAAGATGAGAGAAAACTGAGATGAGTGGGAGAATACTAAAGAAGGCGGATTCTTTTTACGATGTTTATGAAAGGAAACCAGGGGCAGACAAGCTTACAACGCATTACTGCCCTGGTTGTGGCCATGGCACCCTGCACAAGATCATTGCCGAGGCCATAGACGATTTTGGCATAAGGGATAGGACTATCATCATCAGCCCTGTCGGCTGTAGCGTCTTCGCTTATTATTACTTTGACTGTGGCAATGTGCAGGTGGCTCATGGGAGGGCACCGGCGGTGGCCACCGGTTTGAAGAGGGCCAATCCAGAGAGCATTGTGATCAGCTACCAAGGGGATGGGGATATCGCCGCCATCGGGGGGAACAACATCCTCCAGGCGGCCAACCGGGGGGAGAATATAACAGTCATCTTTGTGAACAATGCCATCTACGGAATGACAGGTGGGCAGATGGCCCCCACTACTCTGGTGGGGCAGAGGACTATGACCACCCCCAGAGGCCGCGATCCCCACAACGAGGGTTATCCCTTAAGGCTTTCTGAGCTACTTGCCACCCTGGAGTCACCGGTCTATATTGAGAGGGTAGCCCTCACCGATGCTAAGAATGTGATGAAGGCCAGGAAGGCAGTGCGCAAGGCCATTCAGTGTCAGATGGAGAACAAGGGTTTCTCTATGGTGGAGGCCCTCTCCCCCTGTCCCAGTGGCTGGAGGGTCACTCCTGTAGAGGCCAGGGATTGGATAAAGGAGAGGATGTTGCCCTATTTTAAGCTTGGCATCTACAAGGATATCATCCAGGAGAGGGAATCCTATGTCCCTTCCAAGGAGGAGTTCACTCCCAGTCAGATAGAGGAGATATTGGGAAGAGCTGAGGCAGGAGTGAAAGAGGAGGGGTGGGTGGAACGGCCCGAGCCCAAGTATCGCAACCCGAGGATCAAGATAGCCGGCTTTGGAGGGCAGGGGGTCTTGCTCTTGGGGGAGGCCTTGGCCGAAAGTGGCATGAAGGCTGGCTATCAAGTGACTTGGCTACCATCTTATGGCCCGGAGATGAGGGGAGGGACAGCTAATTGTCAGGTGATTATCAATGATGATCGCATAGGCTCCCCCCTGGTTTCCACCCCTGATGTGTTGATCGCGATGAACAGGCCTTCCTTGGAGAGGTTTGAGCCAGAGGTGCGGGAAGGGGGACTGATCATCTACAATAGCTCCCTCATAGACATCGAGCCACGAAGGGAAGATGTGGAGGTTATCGCTATCCCGGCCACGGAGATCGCCGATAAATTGGGAAATACCAGGGTGGCCAATATGGTAATCCTGGGAAGCTATGTGGCCAAGACAGGGATTCTCACCAAGGAGGCCATAACCTCTGCCTTCCCCGTTTTCATTAAGAGGAGTGACCTTATTCCTTTAAATGAGGAGGCTTTGCAGAAGGGGATGGACTGGGTGAAGGGTTAACTTTTTGGGGCGATGCCCGCAGGCATCGCCCCCTTTTTGTTATAGTAGCCCCAACCAAAACCTGACAGAATTGTTGCTATCTCGGTGATAGGCTTCCTATAGCACGAAAATTGGGACCTTTCCTTATTTGACATTTATCTTCTCTACTTTTTCTTTAGAAGAAAAAGTAGCAAAAAGAAGCGTGCTTTTCGCCAATCTTTTCCCAGGCCTCTTGCAAACTTAGTGGGTAGGGAAACTCCCTTCTCCTTCGCTCTCCGATCCCCATAAATGGGGAGCGAAGAATTGCCCACCCCTTGATAGGCTCTGGATACTCTTTTGCCAAATCCTGCGGCGAAAAGCACAATCCCCCCACCTGGAGAGAGTATCCCTGATAGGTCGGGATGCCAAACATAGATTATACGAGCAATGGATGGTTGCTCCGCATGTTAAAGTCCAGAAGCGGATCACTTTTTTTCCCAAAAGTGAAGGTGGGCCTTCAGCCTCCACACAAAGCCACGGGAGAAATGCGGAAACATCCAGCCCACCAGAAAAGTCAATTAAGAATTGAGAATTGAGAATGAAAGAAACTCCCCTAAGTGGCAGAATCGGGGTTCTGCCACCTCTTCTTTGCAATAATTTCCTCTCCCTTCGATGGCGAGGGGGAAAACCAAAAAATTACTCACCCTCTCCTTAGTCCTCCCCCATCAAGGGGGGAGGAAATCGTTTATGCGCGTCGCTCGCCGGGGATTATCCCCGCTAATCCATCTGTTTTCTTAAGAAGGTAGGAACCTCCAGATCGTCGAGGCTGAATGAGCCGAAGGACTCCTTTTTTAACTCTTTCCCTTCCTGCGGGGGTTTTCTCCTTAAGAAGGTGGGCCTCTCTAAGTAGTTGAGCTTGGAGCTATGGAAATCCACTACCTTAGGCTCTGGTTTGGCAGGGAAGTGGGCCTGGTTCAAACCGGTGGCGATGACCGTTACCCTGACCTCCTCGGTGACATCCTCCTCAATGACGGCCCCAAATATTATGTTGGCCTCGGGGCCAGCCGCTTCATGAATGACCGAGGTGGCCTCGCTCACCTCATTTAGAGAGAGATCCAGGCCTCCGGTTATGTTTATAAGCAACCCTTTGGCCCCGGAGATGGAGGCCTCATCCAGGAGAGGGCAGGAGATGGCCGCCTGGGCTGCCTCCCTTGATCTTCCCTCCCCGCTGCCCGAGCCTGTTCCCATCAGGGCGTCCCCCATCTCGGCCATAACCATCTTTACATCGGCAAAGTCAAGGTTAATCAGGCCAGGAACGGTGATCAAATCGGAGATCCCTTTGGTAGCCCGCAGGAGGACCTCATCGGCTAACTTGAAGGCATCCAAAAGGGAGGTCTCCTTGGATACCAAGGTGATCAACCTCTGATTAGGGATGACGATCAGGGTGTCTACCTTTTCCTTTAGCTCCTCAATCCCCCTCTCCGCCCTCTCCATTCTCTTCTTCCCCTCGAATTGGAACGGTTTGGTGACTACCCCTACCGTGAGGGAACCCAACTGTTTGGAGATTTCGGCGATAACCGGACTGGCCCCGGTTCCCGTTCCTCCCCCTATACCGGCGGTGATGAATACCATATCCGCCCCGGAGAGGGCTTCCTCCACCAGCTCCCGTTCCTCCTCGATGGCCTTCCTCCCTATCTCCGGATCTGAACCAGCCCCTAAGCCCTTGGTTAGCTTGGCCCCGAGTTGAATCCTATGCGGGGCCTTTGTCCTCTCCAAGACCTGGAGATCTGTGTTTGCAGTGATGAATTCTACCCCTTGCAGATCGGAGTCTATCATCCTGTTTACGGCATTTCCTCCCGCTCCTCCTACCCCAATCACCTTCATCTTGGCTCCGCCGCTGCTTACTTCTTCATCAAATTGGAAATTCATCTTTTCTTCTCCCCTCCTTTAAGATGTTTTGGCTTTCAATTTAAATATGTTATACTATCGGTGTTGATCCCTTCACCAAGGATGGGATCTGTCTTCATCTGGTTTCTCACTCCAGAGCTGGGAGCGAGGAATCGCCTTCCCCTGGTTGTCTCCGGATACTATTTTGTTAAACCTTGCTTAGGATCTTGAGCTCAGAAGAAGTCCTTAAACCAGCCCTTCATAACCTTCAGGATCTTTTCGAAGATACCGTTATTGGCCAGGGATAACTTTTTCTTTCCCTGAGGGGGTTGGAGGGCATATTTTATCAATCCCAGCCCGGTGGCATGGATGGGGCTGGAGACCAAATCGGTCAACCCTCCGGGAGTGATGGGGATCCCCACCTTTGCCGGCATATCAAAGACCTGTTCGGCCAGTTCGGCCATTCCCTCCATCATTGAGGCCCCTCCGGTGAGGACCACCCCGGCAGCAAGGAGGTCAGCGAAATCGCTTCTTTTCATCTCCCTCAAGGCCATCATGAAAATCTCCTCCACCCGAGGCTCTATTATCTGGGCCAGGATCCTCCTGGAGACCGGCCTTGGTTCCCTTCCCCCTACTCCGGGCACCTTTATCTGTTCATCTGGCTCCACCATTGAGGGAAGGGCACAGCCATAATTTACCTTTATCCTCTCCGCCTCTTTTAGGGGGCTCCTCAGCCCTATGGCTATATCCTTGGTGATGTTCTCTCCTCCCCAGCCAACTACTGCCGTGTGCCTGATGCTGCCGTCATAGAACATAGCTATGTCCGTCGTGCCGCCGCCAATGTCCAGGAGGACAACTCCCAACTTCTTTTCGTCCGGGGTGAGAACTGTATAGCTGGAGGCCAGGGGCTGCAGGACTAAATCATTGACCTTCAGATCTGCCCTTCTTATGCTGCGGCAGATGTTCTGTGCGGAGGTTACCGCCCCGGTTACTATGTGCACCTCCACTTCTAATCTTACTCCCATCATCCCCACCGGGTCCTTTATCCCCGGTTGATCATCAACCCAGAACTCCAGGGGAAGGACATGGAGGACCTCCCTGTCCATAGGGATGGCCACCGCCTTGGCGGCCTCTATTACCCTATCCACATCCCTTTTAGTTACCTCCTTGTGGGGCTCGGAGATGGCGATGACCCCCTTGCTGTTCAGGCTCCTGATGTGATCTCCGGCAATTCCAGCATACACCGCACTTGCCTTGAGCCCAGCCATAAGCTCGGCATCCTGCACCGCCCTTTTAATGGACTCTACAGTTTTCTCCAAATTGACCACCACCCCCTTCTTCAACCCCTCCGAAGGGGAGGTGCCCACCCCAATTACATTAAACTCCCCTTGCCCAAGATCCTTGGCTATAATTGCTTCTACCTTTGTTGTTCCAATGTCCAGGCCGACAACCGTTTCCTCTTCTTCCATCTATAGTTTTCTCCCTTTGCTGACCACCGCCTGATCTCTAAACTGGAGATCTATGAACCCTGGGTTATCCCCAGCCTCCTTTAAAAGGGGTAAAAGTTCCCGCAGATGGGAGACCTTTTCCCTGAAGTTTCCTTCCCCAAATGCAACCTGGCATCCGTTCTGCAGCCAGAGGGTAATCCCCTTCTCCCACTTTATCTGGGAGACCATATCCAAGAGGGTGGGATCCTCCCTCTTCATCTGGAGGACAAGCTCCTCAGCGTATCTTTTCCCTATTTCATCCCCCCCGCTGAAGATGGGAAGATCAAGCGGAGAAGGGGGATCAACTATGAAACCATTCCCTTGCACCAAAAGGTTTCCCTCCCTGTTTACCAAGAAGAGAGGTTGTTTCTCCTCTATTCTGATCTCTATCAGGTGAGGGAGCCTCTTTATCACCTTCGCCCCCTGCACGATGGGGTTGGCCTCCAACTCCTTTATAAGCTGGCAGCCATTAAACCTGAAGATGTTCACCCCTTTGGCTGGTTGGGCAAGCTGCAGGACCTCCTTCTGGTCTAAAAGTCTGTTCCCCTTCACCCTGATTCGCTCGATGCAAAAGTAGGGGGAACACCAGGCCCAATCCCTAAGCAGCCAACCAAGAAGAAGGATGAAACCAAGGCTGAGAATGCCTTTTATCATTAATCCCCCTCTGCTCATTCTTCCTCTCCCACGATCTCCACCTCCAACTCCAAGGTTACCCCGAAGGCCCGGCTCACCTTCTCCTTGATCTGGTCAATAAGCCTGAGAACCTGAGAGGCGGTGGCCCCTCCCAAGTTTACGATGAAATTGGCATGGATAGGGGAGACCATAGCTTCTCCCACCCTCATCCCCTTTCCTCCAGCCTTCTCGATGAGCTCCCCGGCCGGGGCTAAGGGTGGGTTCTTGAAGATGCAGCCAGCGCTTTTTTGGGAGAGGGGTTGGGTCCTGGCCTTGGTCTTTAGGTTCTTGGAGATTAACCTCTTGATCTCCTCCCTATTCCCTTTCTGTAATTTAAGCCAGACCTGGGTGATCAGGAACCCAGCAGGTAGGTGGGATGATCTGTAGCCAAAGCCGAGTCCACCCCCCTTCAATTCCCGCCACTTTTTGTTTAGGTTTATCCCTCTGATTTTAAGCACCAGGTCTCCTATTCTTCCACCAAAGGCCCCGGCATTAGTCTTGATCATTCCCCCGATGCTTCCCGGGATGCCCGCGGCAAATTCCATTCCACTGAGGCCTTGCTCGAGACAGTAGTCCAGGAGATCCTTTCCCCCTGTCCCGGCAACGACCTCTATCCCCTCTGGGGTAGGGTGGATACCCGTAAACCTGTCGGTTAACCTGATCACCACCCCGGGGAAACCCCCATCCTTCACTAAGAGGTTTGTCCCCTTTCCCAGCACCAGAACCTCTTTTCCCTCCTGGCGGACAAATTCAAGGATATTCTCCACATCCTCCTCATCGGCCGGTTCGATTAGGGTGTCTATCCACCCTCCCAGGCCGAAGGAAGTGTAGGAGGAGAGGGAGGCCCCGCTGATGATGCTTCCCCTTAATCGCTCGCTCAGTTCCCCTAATTCCATCGTTTACAGTGATAAATACTTGGACCGTCTATGCCTTGCTCCGTGCAGAGGGGGTAATACCTGACCCCTGCTCCCCGGAGGCTGATCTTACTTGAGCAACGTCAGAAGCTTCTCTCCCACAGTCCAGATGTCCCCGGCCCCCATAGTGACGACCATATCCCCCTGGCGGACAAGTTTGCTGAGGAAAAGGGGGAGGTCCTCCTTCCGCGGGACCCAGTGGACGGCGGGATGGCCATATTCCTCTGCGGCCTGGGCCACCAACTCCCCGGACACCCCGGGGATCGGTTCCTCCCGGGCCGGATAGATCTCGGTGACCACCAGCAGGTCCGAGGAACTTAGAGCCTTCCCAAAGTGGCGGCAGAAGTCCCTGGTGCGGGTGTAGAGATGGGGTTGGAAAACAGCCACTATCCTCCTCTCCCATCCCGCTCTGGCTGCCTGCAGGGTGGCTTCTATCTCCGTGGGATGGTGGGCGTAGTCGTCAACTACCATTACCCCCTGGTTCTCCCCCTTGATCTCAAACCTGCGGTGCACCCCCCGAAATCCCTGCAGGGAGGAAGCTATCTGCGGGAAGGGGATCTCCAGCTCCAGGCCCAGGGTAATGGCAGCCAAGGCGTTCTTTACATTGTGTTCCCCGGGGACCTGTAGCTTCACCTCCCCCAAGGTCTCTTCCCCCCTGAGGACCACAAAGCGGCTCTCCGTCCCCTGGAAGCGGAGGCCATCCCCGCGGATGTCCGCCCCCTTCGTCAGGCCATAGGTGATGAGTTCCCTCTCCACCTGGGGGATGATGGCCTGGAGGCTGGGTTCATCCAGGCAGAGGATCACCGAACCATAGAAGGGGACCTTGTTGGCAAATTCCACGAAGGCGGATTTCAGATCACCCAAACTGGTGTAACAGTCCATATGTTCCGCCTCTAAGGTGGTGATGATGGCAATTGTAGGGATGAGCCTGAGGAAGGAGCGGTCGAACTCGTCGGCCTCAGCCACCAGGTAATTCCCCTTGCCTAAGAGAGCGTTCGTGCCCAAGGCTATCACCCTTCCCCCTACCACGATGGTGGGATCGAAGCCCCCGCTGGTCATCACCTCACCGATCATCGAGGTGGTCGTTGTCTTGCCATGGGTGCCAGCGATGGCAATGCCAAACTTCATTCTCATCAGCTCCCCTAACATCTCCGCCCTTCTAATCAGGGGTATCCTTAGGGAGCGGGCTGCCGCCGCCTCGGGGTTTGACTCCTTGATGGCCGAGGAAATGACGACCACATCTGCCCCCTCTACATTCTGTCCCCGATGCTCATAGTCTATCTTTGCCCCTAAACGAGAGAGCCTCTGGGTAAGGGGGGAGGTCCTTAGGTCGGAACCCGTTACCTGGTATCCCATATCAAGCAGAATCTCGGCAATTCCGCTCATCCCAATCCCCCCGATTCCCACTAAGTGAAGCCTCTTAACCTTTCTGAATGGCCTATTTAACATGGGCCAACCTTATAATGGAGGTTGTGAGGGCCTCAGCGGCTTGGGGTTGGCCGAGCCGAGCTGAGGCGGTGGCCATCCTTTGTAACCTCTCCCCATCCCGCAGAAGGGGGATGGCCGCAGCTATGAGGGATTTGCCGTTTAGGTCAGCATCGGCTATGACCAAAGCTGCTCCCCTCTGCTGGAAGGCTTGCGCATTCAACCTCTGATGGCCCCCGGTGGCAAAAGGATAGGGGATGAGAATTGAAGGCTTTCCCAGGAGGGTGAGCTCGGCGATGGTGGAGCCACCTGCCCTGCTGATCACCAGGTCCGCAGCGGAATAGACCAGGCCCATATCCTCAAAGAATGAGGCCACCTTTACCCCTGGTTGGGCCATTTTGCTCGCCCATTGCTGATCCCCTTTGCCCGTCTGCCAGATAAGATTTATTCCTTCCTGGAGAAGGGTTTTTAGGCCGTCCCTCAGGGCCAGGTTCAGGGAGTGGGCCCCCTGACTTCCCCCCAAAAGGAGGATTACCTTTCCCTTTTCCACCAAACCCAGCATCTTGCGAGCCGTGGCCTTCTCCCATCTCCGCAACCTGCGCACCGGGTTCCCCGGCACAGTAACCAGCTTCCCCCTCAAATAGGCCTTGGATGCGGGGAAGCTCAGGCAGACCTCCACAGCAAGAGGAGCCAGCAACCTGTTGGCCAATCCAGGTAAGAGGTTCTGCTCCTGGAGGAGGATGGGGATCCCCTTGGCTTTGGCTGCCAGGACAACGGGGAGACTAACATATCCGCCAGTCCCCACCACCACCTGGGGGTGGAACCTCCGAAAGAGGAGGAAGGACTCCCACACTCCCTTCGCCACGATAAGGGGAAGGATAAAGTTGGCCAAGGAGAAACCTCTTTTAAAGCCCGCTGAGCTAATTTCCTCCACTGCAAACCCCTTTTCCCTTAAAATCTTGGCCTCCATTCCGCCCTTTCTTCCAGCGAAGAGGATCTTCACTCCCTTCTCCCGCAGCTTCTCTGCCAGGGCCAGGGCAGGGAAGAGGTGGCCACCTGTCCCCCCGGCGGCGATTATCGTCCTCACCACGCCTCCCTGAGTAACAGCTCACCACGGAATCTCACGGAATGACACACCTCTTTTCTCTACCGTTAGAACTCCTCTCCTGACGGCTTGAAAATAGAAATTGGAAAATTGCAATTCCCTCTGCCATCATCTGACGGCAGATCGATGTCCGAAGGCATCTCCTGCAACCCTCCCTGGTGAACTATTGCTCCCCCTTAAACCGGGGGAACCCTCCCCTTCCTTCCCTTTTGGAAAGTTGCAGGAGGATCCCACTCCCCAACAGGTAGAAGAGGAGGGAGGAACCGCCATAGCTGATAAAGGGAAGGGGAAGACCCGTGGTAGGCAAGCGACCACAGGCTACCCCCACATTGAGAAGGAACCCCAGGCCGATCATGGCCAACAGCCCCAGCCCCAGGAATGAACCGTACAGATCTGGGGCCTGGAGGGAAGAACGTATCCCCCGCAACAGGAAGAAGAGAAAGAGGAGGAAAATGGTCACAATCCCCAAGAAGCCCAACTCCTCCCCCAGAGAGGAGAGGATAAAATCTGTGTGGGGTTGGGGAAGGAAGAAAAGCTTCTCCCTTCCCTCTCCTATCCCCGTCCCCAAGAGTCCACCAGAGCCCAGGGAGATGAGGGATTGATGTAGCTGATAGCCCAACTTTTTTGTGTCCTCCAAGGGGTGGAGAAATGCCCAGATCCTGTCTGTTCTGTAATGGACCTTCTGGATGAAGAAGAAGAGGATGGGTAGGGAGGAGAGGCCAATGAACAGAAGATGGCGCATCCTCACCCCACCCAAGAACAGCATTATCCCGGCCAGGCAGAGGATGACAAAGGCTGTGCTGAAATCCGGTTCTAAGGCCACAAGGACAAATGTTATACTTACCACTAGGAGGGGGGGGAGCAGTCCCCGGTTGAACTTCTTTATTACCTCCCTCTTTCTCTCCAGGAAATCTGCCAGGTAGAGGATAATGGAGAACTTAGCCAACTCAGAGGGTTGAAAGGAGATAAACCCCAACCTCAGCCACCTCCCTTTTTTGAGAATTATCATTAAGGCCAAGAGGGTGAAGCTAACCAACAGAAACCAAGGGGTGGGCTTCCTGAGCCAACGGTAGTCCAGGCGCAAGGTGAACATCAGGGCGCAGAGGCCGATAAATAGCTTGAAGATGTGACGCCGGAGGAAGTAAGTGGAGTCATAACCAAACCTCTTCTGTTGAGTGAGGGGGGAACTGGAACTGTAGACGACGATGGTCCCGATGGCCAAGAGCAGGGCCAAGGAGATAACCAATCCCAGATCAACTTTCCCCTCCTTGAACATTTAGGTCTCCTTACATTATTAACAGTTCACCACGGAATCTCACGGAGAAAAGCAATTATGAATTGAGAATTAAGAATGAGGTTCATGCTGATCCCCGTTTTTCTGTACTATAATTTTGCAAGCCCTCATTTTTTTTAACAAAGTTTTTCAGGCTACCTTAAGTGGATAACTTCTACCGCACTTTAGTGCGGGTTCAGGGCCTTTAGACCCCTTGGGTTTGAGTCCAGTCAACGGGCTAAAGCCCTGTCAACCCTCGGCTAAAGCCGGGTAGAAGAACACTTGACGTTAAGTAGTTTTTTTCTGTCTATGAAATCCGTGTAATCCGTGGTTATCTGTGGTGAACTATTGGTTTAGTCTCACATCTTGAATTTGCAGCTTTCTTACCTCTTCCTTGAATACCCTTCCCCTCTCCTCGAAGTCCGTGAACATATCGTAACTAGCACAGGCAGGGGAGAGGAGAACGGTTTCCCCTGGTTTGGCCAGTTTGTAAGCAGCCTTTACCGCCTGGGAGAGTGTAGCCACTTTGGTGATCGGGGCCAGGCCTTGCCAGCTGGTGGCCAGCTTTTCCTGGGTTTCCCCTAAAAGAATTAGACCCCTCACCCTTTCCTTGATCAGCTCTCCCAAGCTGTGGAAGTCAGAGCCTTTGTCCCTTCCCCCGGCAATAAGGATAATGGAGGAAGGGAAGCTCAGGAGCGCATAGCGGGTGGCATCAACATTGGTCCCCTTGGAGTCGTTGATGAACCTCACCCCTCCAATGGTGTCCACCACCTCCAGCCTATGCTCCAGGCCTGGAAATGAGATTAGATGGGGAACGATCTTCTCCTTTTTTAGGCCCCAACCAAGGCAGGCGGCCACTGTGGCTAAGTAGTTGGAGAGGTTGTGCGGGCCGGGAAGGGGGAGCTCCCTGAGGCTAACAACCTTCTCCTGATGGCCGGAGAGCGAACTCACCACCCAGCCATCCTTCACCCCTACCTCTGAACCAATCCCCTCCTGCCGGGAGAAGGTAATCACTCTGGGTTTTAACCCCTTGCTGAGAGGGGAGACTAAGGGGTCATCCCGGTTGAGGATGGCCAGATCATCCTCCCCTTGCTGGGCGAATATCCTTTGCTTTGCTTGGGCATACTCCGCAAAACTTGCGTATCTGTCCAAATGATCTGGGGTGATGTTCAGGAGGATGGCCAACTGAGGGGAGAAATCCCTTACGGTATCCAATTGAAAGCTGGATATCTCCGCCACTATGATCCCCTTCTCCGAGACCCCCCTCACCACCCCGGAGAGTGGCTGCCCAATGTTCCCAGCGACCTCTGCCTCATGGCCGGAGGATCTGAGGATGTGGCCCAAAAGCGATGTGGTGGTTGACTTTCCGTTGGATCCGGTAACCGCCCAGAGGGGGGCTCTGGCGAACCACCAGGCCACCTCCACCTCAGATAGGATTTCAATGTCCCTCCTGCGCGCTTCCTGTAGTAGTGGCAGGGAGAGAGGGACACCAGGGGAGAGAACGATGAGCTCCGTCCCTTTCAGGGCCCTTTCAGTATGTCCTTCAGTCTCCAGTTCAATTCCTTGCAACCTCTCGACGCCTGGGGGGGAATTTATGTCTGAGCCAAACACCTGGGCTCCGGTCTCCTTTAGAAGCCTGGCCACAGCCTGGCCACTGCGAGAAAGCCCCACTATGGTGACCCTTTTCCCTTTAAGTCCCTTTATCCTCTGGCCCTGCAACTTGCTCCTTGTGCTGGCAGGTTCCCTGCCCTAAAGGTGAATATGGAAATTCGGATTCTCCCACTGTCCCTATTCCTTCCGGATGATCACATCTTTTCCTTTGAGGATCAATGGTTTGCCGATTGTTAGTGTGGGAGCAGAGAAGGTGTTGTCAGACCCAGCCTTGAATATCAGTGTCGCATTATCAGGAACCTCGGCGATTGCCTCTTCAATATCTTCATACGGATCATCCGGACTGCCATCGCCGGGATTGGAGTCGCCGACAAACTTCACCACATTTAACGGAGCTATACGGGTGACATGGTGCTGTTTTAGGTTAAAAAATTCTGGGACATTGTCACAGGAGTACCAGCCATCCCAAAATCCGCCCCACCCTAAGTTCATCTTGAACTGCCTGTCCGGATCGGTTGTCTTATTATAACCGAATACAACCCAGGCGTGTCCTCCCCCACCCAAGGTGTCCGCCCGATAACCAGAGAACTCCATAGGCCGCAGCCATTGAATTTCCTCGGTCATCGTATTTATGTTCCTTGTTCCATAGGTGGCATCGTAGTCGTACCTGAAGTGATCCTCGAGAGCATCGTCGACATCTGATGGATATGCCCCAGAACTCTTAATCCCATAATTCATTCCAACGGCAATACCGGCGTGATAGCACAGCTTGGCCACCTCGGCATCTCCATTATCAGGTGGATCTGAATGCGTATCCTCTATGATACTCCAGTTGTAGTTTGTGGCCCCAAAATTGGCATTACAGTTAGTTGAAGCTTGCGTGAGCCTGTTCCAGAGGGTTTCGAGGGCATTTAAATAATCCGCATCGTCACTTATATTTTGTGCCCCCCCATAGAGGGAATTATCCCAGTAGCCGTTCATCCGCAGTTTGTCCCCACCCGCCGCGGTCCATTCGAGCCGTCCCCCGCCGGCCCAATTTGGTGGAATTTTTGGGTCCTTTGCCAGCGGTTCCTCATCCCAGTTGTTTCTCCATCGGTAATAATAGACCGTGCCACCAGTGCTTTGTCCAGTGTTCGGCCATTTCCAGTAGTACATTATCTGGGACATAGCCGTGGCGACGCAGCCGACCACGCAGTGTTCATCGACTCCAGGGGTAAGTTCGGGGCATTGGTCATTGTATGGCGAGCCCTGGGACCATTGGGAGGTTAGATCGAGCTCCATCATTATAGGTTCAGCCTTGGCCTTGTTTTCCTCTATTCTTAGTGGAATGCGACCGGCAATAAGATCCTGCCAGGATGAGGCCCTCTCAGCCAAAGCTTTTTGATACTGGAGCAGCTTAGGGTCCCCTCCCATCAATCCCTCACGCAGATGTTTTAGCCTGGTCTCGATCTCCCAGAGGATATATTGATAGTCTGGATTCTGAGGGTCATATCTCCCGTAGGGACTGTAGAAGTAGACAGGGAGAACCAGATTATCAGGGCCACAAAGACAGAAACCACCACCGGAGAGATGAGCGATGTAAGCAATGGTTTCTCCTTTAACTTTATGGGGTTCCATCCTCTCGATGACGGCATCAGGTCTCGCATCAGCAGTGACATAACGCACCCAGGTTTGGACGGCAGCTCGGACTTCTTCTGGCGACAACTGTTTTGCCTGGAGTAACCCAGGTAATAAGATCAAGGAGGCAAGCAGCAGAGATACCAAAGGCCAGGCCCTCTTGCAGGCTTTGTCTTTAATCGGCTTCATCAGAAGGCCTCCTTTCTATTGCAGGCTGACCAGAACAAGAACCAGGCCTTGCCCTTGATCAAGTGAATTCATTGCCTTGCCAAGGATGGCACCTTGAGCCTGGGCATAGTCAGTGACCTTCATAGCGTGGCCCGGAGTTGCTGATGTGGTCAGCAAATCTCCAGGTTGAATGGAGCCATTTGAAACATCGGTCCAACAATAGACCCGCCCGGTCAGTGCTACTGGGTGTGCTCCATCAGCTTTGGAACCTCTCTGTCCCATTAGCATTCCAGGTTCAATGCCTCCCGCGCCACTAATCACACCCGCTACCTTGCGATCATAGGCTTTTTTGCTGACTATCAATTTCCCCGGGTGTTCAGGATCAATGCACACCACCATTCCAGGTTTGGCATCTACCTTATCTTGCTTGATATCGAACTGCTCGGATAAATCGCTTCCTCCAGTAAGTTGGAGCACGGAGCACACAATCTTCCCATCGTTTTCTACCTTGAAGACGGGATCCCAACCGCCGGTCCAGCTATCGCAGCGGAGTATGTCACCACCGCCATGTTGTCTTAAAAGTAGAGTTAGGTCACTTGAGGTGTTGTCCACACTCAGGCCAATGCCATCAGGATCGTCATTTTCTATCCTCGCAGTAGCACCGGATACGCCACTGCCTGAAGACTTCACATAGAGTCTGTGGCTTCCTGTACTTGAAGTTCCGATGCCGACCTTGCCCTGCACCAACATCCCATTGCTCGGAGCAGTGGATGAGCCTGAATATGTTGATCCGACTACCATTGCTCCTTCTACATCGAGCCTATTTTTAGGGTTTGTCGTCCCAAGGCCGATGTTGCCGGTATCTTTTACATAAAGCCTTGTTGACCCTTCATCAGTTTTTAATGCCAATCCACCGCTGTCCCTTGCTCGGATGTAATCATCTACCCGAAGGCCACCAACAACTTCCAATTTATCGTTCGGCGAGTTTGTCCCGATGCCGACTTTGCCATCAAAGTAACCAGCTATTGCCTCCTCCGAAAGGCTAGTGTCGGCCTCTGCAGAAATTCCAATATAACCCTTTCCAGATATTCCAACTGACCCTTCACCGTATACGCCACAGAGCAAGCCAGTTCCCCAGACTCCAGTGCCAAATCCTCCATGACCTTTGATTGTCCCGTTAACTTCCAACTTAGCCTCCGGGCTCGTCGTCCCGATGCCTACATTGCCGCTCTTGGAGAAGTAACAATCATTCCCAGAGCAAATCCAGCAACCGGAGCCTTCACCTCCACTTGAGCGAAAAGAATAGGGGACACTTGCTAATTTCTTCCTCGGTAAGAGCACTCCCCGTCCAATGGCCGTCCCCAACCAAAGTCCCTGGCCAGTAAAGATCGTATCGGGAAGGGAATTGACACTTCCCAAAAACAGGTTGAAAAAACCGCCTATTACTGGCACCTGGGAGTGGGTTTCACTCCAGAGGAGATTTCCACCGTTGGCTTGGTCGTAGATGGCGAAACCTATCTCCAGGGTATCGGTGACCGCTGAACTATCGCTGGAGTTTGCCAAGTAACCCTGGTAATTTATTTGTTGGGGAACACTTTTGGTGCCAAGAGGGGGGCTGACCGAATATCTATCACCTTCCGGTGACTGAACCCCGTTTTTCGGAGTCCTCAAACCTGTGCCTGTTGCGGCTATCCTCTCCTTGCTTCCACCTAATACTGAGACTGCTACAAAAGCAAGGAGACCAACTATTGCCAAAATGGCAATTATTCCCTTAACCTTCATTGTGTGTGACCTCCTTTGGATTGGAAAATCGTGCGAAATAAAGGTCTCCTCTCTCTATTTCAGCAACAATAGTTTCTTGCTCGAAGAATACTTGCCCACTTCGAGCCGATAAAGGTAGACTCCACTTGCCAACTCCCTTCCATAATCATCCCTTGCATCCCAGACCACTGAATAATACCCAGGAGCTTGTTCTTTATCCACCAGGGTTCTTACCAACTGTCCCAGCACATTGTAAACCTTTAAGGTGACAGCCATCCGCGGACCTTCTTCTGCCGACAATTGGTAGCGAACGATGGTGGTTGGGTTAAACGGATTTGGATAATTCTGGGATAAACCATACTCCTTGGGTAAAGGTATTTCTGGGTGCGAACCGCTGCTTACTCCACTTGACCGCCAAGGCGGCACCCCCGGATGCCAAAACCCAACAGCCTCGATGTAAGTAGCATTAGAGCTTATTCCTATGACTGTCTGTCCGAGAGTGGTTCCAAGTAGATATTTACTATTCTCGGCTTCTCCGCCAGATGAGGATAGAGCATCCGAAAAGATAATATAACCAGCCTCAGAGGTAACACCAAAAATGCAAAGAAGCAAAGCAGCAAAGAGTATAAAAGCGACCTTGAATGGTTGCATCAATTACCCCCTTTATTTGGTTTGTTTCCCAAATACGCCCTAAAAACTAATCATTTTTAACTGTGGCAACACCTCCTCCCTATATTAGGCAATGGGATCGGACCATCTACTCTGAAGATTCATTTATTACCTCATTTTCAGGGTGCTCAAGCTCAAAAGGGCTAAGATTATGCCAATTATCCAGAGCCTGACCACGACCTTTGGTTCCTTCCAACCCAAAAGCTCGAAATGATGATGGAGGGGGGCCATCTTGAATATTCTGCGGCCACGGGTCCTGAAGGAGGCAACCTGCAGGATCACCGAGGCGGCCTCCGCAACAAAGATGCCCCCCAAGATAAAAAGCAAGATCTCCTGTTTGGCCAGGACGGAGATGGTTCCTAAGGCTCCCCCTAAGGCCAGGGCTCCCGTGTCGCCCATAAAGACCTGAGCGGGGAAGGCATTAAACCAGAGAAAGCCTAAGGATGCACCCACCATTGCCCCGGAGTAGACGGCCAACTCCCCGCAACCGGGGAGGTAGAAGATCTTCAGGTAGCTGGAGAAGTCCACCCTTCCCGTAACATAGGTAACTATGGCCAGGGTAAGGGCACATATCCCCACCAGTCCAATGGCCAGGCCATCCAATCCATCCGTGAGGTTTATGGCATTTGATGCCCCCACCACAACGACAGTTACAAAGGGGATGTAGAAGAGGCCGAAGTTAATGACCACATCCTTAAAGAAGGGAAGGCTGGTAGAGGTGGCATAACCAGGGTGAGGGGGAAGGAGGAAGAGGAGAACCCCCAAACCCAGGCCCCATATCGTCTGTCCCGCCAGTTTGTACCTTCCCACCAAGCCCTTTTCCTTTCCTCTCTTTGCCTTTAGGTAGTCGTCAAAGAGCCCGATCCCCCCCATCCAGAGGGTAGTAAGGATCAAGAGTATGGTGTATTCGTTGTTGAGCCGGGCCCAAAGGATGGTGGAGAAGAGGAGCGAGGTCAGGATCATAATCCCGCCCATAGTGGGCGTTCCCTCCTTGACCAGATGGGAGCTTGGCCCATCTTCACTGATCTTCTCCATAATCTCCCTTCTCTTGAGCCAGCGGATGATGTCTGGGCCCAGGAGGAAGCTAATCAGCAGGGCGGTGAAGGCGGCCCCTGCCGTGCGAAATGTTATGTAACGAAACAGGTTAAAGCCGATGAAGTATTTGCTTAAAGGGACTAAGAGATGGTAGAGCATTGGCTTCCTCTGTTCTACAATTTGGCAAGAGCTTGTTTTTTAATACGGTTTTTCAGGTTACCTCTTTCCGTTTTGAATGAAGAAATTAGAAAATGGAAAATAGAAAAAGAACTACACTCTGAGCGACTCAGTGGTGACTATTCACCGTCAGTTTTTGCTTTTTCGCCTTCTCGGCTTTTGGCTTTTTACTCCTGCCGAACGGTGCGGAAGTCCTTTATCCCCTCCACCACCGTCTCCATCTTCATCTTTCGGGAGCCCTTTACCAGAACCGTGTCACCGTAAAGAATCATCTCCCGCAGATACCTTAACGCCTCCTCTTTGGTGGCCGCACCATAGGTCCATTTCTCGGGGTAACCCATCCTCTTTGCCCCCTCGATGATCTTTTGTGCCCTTTCCCCCACGGTAACTAGATAGTCTATGTCCAGTCCGGCCAGGTGTTTTCCCACATCAGTGTGATACTGGTCACTCTCCTCACCCAGCTCCAACATATCCCCTAAAACAGCGAATTTCCTCCCCTTCTCCCCCTCTAAGGCAGTCAGCGCGCTTTTCATCGATGCGGGGTTGGCATTGTAGGCATCGTTGATGATGGTCACCCCGTTTATTATATTTCTCTCCATTCTCAGGGGAGGAAGCTGAAACGATTCGAGAACCTCTTTCATCTCCTTCCAATCCAAACCTAAGGTCCGGCCAACCGATATGGCGGCTAATGCGTTGTAAACATTGTAAGTTCCCATAAGGTTTAACTTAAAGGTTTCCCCGCGCACCTCAAATTCTATCCCCCCTTCCACCTTCCTTACCCTCTGGCCCCAGAAGTCAGAGCTGCGTTCTAAACTAAAGGTGACCGTTCTCTCCGCGGGAAGGGAGCTCTGGAAACGCAGGTAGAGGTCGTCGGTGTTGAGGAAGCCAATTCCAGTGGGGGGGAGGCTTTCGAAGAGCTCCAGCTTGGCCTGGGCCACCTGGCTGAGGGTGCCCAGGTTTTTTAGATGGGTGGGTCCTATGTTGGTAATCAATCCTAAATTGGGGAGACAGATCTGAGAGAGGGCCTTTATCTCGCCCAAACCAGAGGTGCCCATCTCTATTACCGCCATCCTGTGTTGGGCCCTCAGGTGGAGAAGGGTTAGAGGTAAACCAATTAGGTTGTTGAAGCTCCTCTCTGACCTGAGGGTTGGGTAATAATGGGAGAAGAGATCGGCTACCATCTCCTTGGTGGTCGTCTTGCCGTTTGAACCGGTGATGGCCAGAATCGTTGGGGAGAACCTCTTCCTATAGTTTAGGGCCAATCTCCCCAGGGCGCTCAGTGTATCCTCCACCACTAAGAGTGGCCCGGAGACCTCGTTCCCCCCTCCTGGCCAGCGGGAGCGGGAGACAACCGCCGCCGCCCCTCCCTTTTTAAGGGCTTCCCGGACAAAGGAGTGGCTATCGAAATTTGGCCCGGGAAGGGCAAAGAAGAGCGCACCAGGAGAGATGGTGCGGGAGTCCGTGGAGACCTCTATATCCCTAATTTTGCTGCTCAGGTCTCCCACCACCTCTGCCCCCATCCATGCGGCGATGTTTAGGAGGGAGACTTTTTCCATAAGCGAGTAAGTTCCTCCTCTACCACTTGACGATCATCAAAGGGAATGATTTTATCCCCAATAAATTGCCTAGTTTCATGTCCTTTTCCGGCCACAATCACCCAGTCCCCCTTTTTGGCCAATCTCAGGGCCCTTCTTATGGCCTCCCTCCTCTCTTCGATGATCTCAAACTCACCTTGCACCCCCTGGGCAATCTCCCCGATAATCTGCTGGGGGTCCTCCCCGCGCGGATTGTCTGAGGTAAGGATAAGCCTATCGGCTAATCTTGATCCTACCTGGCCCATCAGAGGCCTCTTCCCCCGATCCCTGTCACCACCACAGCCAAAGGTAAGGATAAGCCTTCCTGCGGCTATCTCCCTTAAGGAGCCCAGGAGTGATTGTAGGGCATCCGGGGTGTGGGCATAGTCTATCAGGACTTTAAATCCATTTCCCTCCACCACTTCCGTTCTTCCCTTTACCCCTGAAAGTTCCTCCACCCCCTCCCTGATGGCCTCCGGTTCGCTTCCCCCAGCCAGGGTGGCTCCCACTGCGGCCAAGATATTGGAGAGGTTTGCCCTCCCCAATAGCCTGCTTCTTATGGGGAGCTCTCCCTGAGGGGTGGAGAGCAGCGCTTCCGTTCCCGTGGGCAAAAGCTTATAGCTTTTGGCCCAGATATCCGCCTTTCTCTTTAGAGAGTAAGTGAGAACCTGCGCCTTGGTCTGCTTTTTGATGAGATCAGATTTGGGATCATCGCGGTTTAGGAGGGCAATTGCCTCGGGCTTCAATCCCTGAAACAGGGTTAGCTTGGCCTGGAAATAGGAGTCCATATCCTTATGGAAATCAAGGTGGTCCCGCGAGAGATTGGTGAAAACCGCTAAGTCATAGTCCGTTTCCAAGATCCTCTTCAAGGAGAGGGCATGGGAGGAAACCTCCATTACCACCTTCTCTGTTCCCCCTTCCACCATCTGCCGCAGCATCCTCTGCAGATCAAGGGATTGCGGGGTGGTGAGCTCACCACGCTTGAACTCCCCATCTATCTGATAGCCAATGGTTCCCAGCAGTCCGCTGGGTTTGCCCTCCTGCTCCCAGATGGACCTGATCAGATAGGAGGTAGTCGTCTTCCCGTTGGTGCCGGTAATCCCCACCAGCCAAAGGTCTTGGGAAGGGTATCCATACCACTTACTGGCCAATAAGGCCAAGGCCTCCCGGGTGTTCGGCACTATGATTTGGGGGAAATCTCCCACTTTCCTCTCCACAACAGCCCCTAGTGCCCCTTTCTCCATAGCCTTCCCCACCCAGAGATGGCCATCGGATTTTGTCCCGCTCAGGGCCACAAATAGGTCCCCTGGTTTAAGGAGATGGGAATTATAGGAAAGGCCCCGGCACTCTTTTTGGAACTGGCCGAGGACTTCCCTCTGGGGCAGAGCCTCTATGAGCTTCTGGGTTCTCATTGGGACGAACAGAGTAGATGACATCTCAACCCTTGAGCCAGGAGTTTGCCTGGCCGGGGTTCCTGTGCAGTTATTATCCCCTCTCCCTTTACCTCTATCCGCAGATTGTGGCCAGAGAGCAGGGAGAGTGCCCTCCTTAAACTCATCCCTCGGAGATCAGGCATCAGCCTAGAGGGGGTGGGGGAGAGGGTCAGCTTAACCTTTGTCCCCTTGTGAACCAGACTACCCGGAGCCGGGGTTTGGGAGGTGATGGTTTGGCCTGTTCCCTCTTTCTTCCCTATAAGTACCCTCCTCCCAAGGATCTCCCTACCCTGAGAGATGCTTAAGTTCTGCAGGTTGGGGACTACCACATAGGAGTAGGTTTTGTCCTCCCCTTGGATGATGTGCCTCTCTGGTAGCCCTTCCCGGGAGAGTATCCTCTCCATTATCCGGCGGAAGACCGGCGCTGCTCCCTTGCTGCCTGGGCGATCCCGTTTGGGTTCATCCAAAACCACCAGGCCGGCCCATTTGGGCTTTGCCGCGGGAAGATAACCGACAAAGGAGGAAATTAAATTGCCCTGTGAATATCCTCCCTTATCCGGGTCAGGCTTCTGAGCGGTCCCTGTCTTCCCTGCCACTCTTATCCCCTCTATCTTAGCCCCTTTTCCGGTTCCCCTCTCCACCACGCCAACAAGGAGGTTGGTGATCAGATGGGCAGTAGAGGGGGAGATGGCCCGCCGAATGGGGGAGGGGGGATACTCCCTGATTGGCTTTCCCTCTTGGTTGAGGATAGCCTTAAGGAAGTGGGGTTGCATAAGGAGGCCGTCGTTGGCCACACAAGAATAAGCGTTGAGCAACTGCAGGGGGGTGACAGAGACCTCCTGCCCTATGGATATTGAGGCCAAGGAGAGGCCAGACCACTCCTCTGGAGGTTTCAAGGTTCCTTTAGGTTCTCCAGGGAAGTCAACTCCTGTGGGCGAGCCGAAGCCCAAAGAACGGGCATATCTGTAAAGATTGTCCCTACCCACCTTCTTGGCCACCTTTATCACCCCTACATTGCTTGATTTCTCGATTACCTTTCTGAAGGTCAGCCAGCCGAATTTTCCGTTATCCCTAATAGGAATGCCGAAAATCTTTATGGATCCGTTTTCGCACCAAATCGAATCCGTGGGTGATATTATCCTCTCCTCCAAGGCCGCTGCCATCATGATTAACTTAAAGGTGGATCCTGGCTCAAATTGATCGGTTATCGCCCTGTTTCGTCTCTGTGGAGGTTTGGATCTTCGAGGGAGGTTGGGGTCATATGAGGGGAGGTTGGCAATAGCCAATATATCGCCTGTGGCCGGAGAGATGATGATGGCCGATCCCCCTTTGGCCCCTGTCCTCTCCACTCCCCTCTCCAATTCCTCCTGACAGATGCGTTGGTAGTCCGCATCAATGGTTAAGCAAAGGTTTTCTCCTCCCTGGGAAGGGGTGGGCAGGCCAGGGGGGGAGAATCTGTTCCCTTTCGCATCGGTGAGCAAGACCAGCCCAGGGCCATCCCCTCTCAGGTATTGGTCATAATAGAGCTCCTCTCCCTCCATTCCCTCATCGTCGAGGTTGGAAAAGCCTACCACATGGCAGAGGGAGGGCCCTAAGGGATACCATCTTCCCTGATCAAGGTTGGTGGCCAGGAGGTGAAAGTTCCTGTCGAATATCTTTCCCCTTTCCCCTCCTTCCCTCAGCCTGATTACCTGCTGACAGAGGGCCTTACTTAGATATTTGTGATGATGCAGGATCTGGATGGAAAAGAGGGTAGAGAGGAGGAATAGCCATAATGCCCCCCCCATTGCTCCCAAGATGATCAACCTTTTTTTATGCTGTTTGCCGAGCATCTTCCTTCTTGGACATTGTGCCCCCTTAAAATGGTATGATTGAGGGGCCTTCCACAATCTTTGCTAACATAGTGCAGCAAAGCCGCAACCAAAGAATCATCGTGTCGTTATCGTAGCTCGTTACTCGTTCCCCCTGAACCCTACGCTTCTACCCCCGCTAAAGCGGGGGGTAACTTCTTCTGGGCTTTAGCCCGTTAACCGCGCTGAAGTAAGGTAGAAATGTTTTACTCATCACCCCCCGAAAAAACTTTGCACAAAACTCGTTACTCATGAAGTCCTCGATGTTTAGGCTTTTTCGTCATTTGAAATTAGGATTTCGTCATTAACTTAAGACCCGCGCTAAAGTGCGGTAGAAGTCTGTTCCTCAAGGTGGCCCGAGAATTTTTGTAAAAGAGCAAAAGCAGTGGAGGGACGGAATCTATCCCCTGCAAGCCATAGATGACCTTTAAGACTTATCTGCTTTTCTTGTTGGCCGTTCCCCTTTGCCCCTCCTTTGAGGGAGAGCTGATCAAGAAGGTGACATTTTTTGGGGGGGGATAGGAAAACCCCCACCCTTGAGCTATTTTCTCCAACCTTTGTGGATGGGATAGTTGAACCCATCTAATCAAGAGCTGTTTGTTCTTCTCCTCTATTTGTTTCCTGGTCTCTTTCAAAGAGTGAATCCTTTGGCTGAGCTGGGTGATGTAAAGCTTCTGCCAGAGATGGGCTAGGACCAGAAGAGTTATGATGAAAAGGGCGAAAATAAACCCCCTTCCTCCTTTGCTCCCCTTCATAATTTGTTCGGTGGGTTTTTCTCTATCCCCCTTAGCTTCGCTCCCCTGGCCCGGGGGTTAGCCTTGATCTCCTCGGGAGAGGGGCGGATTACCTTTCTGGTCAGTATCTTTCCCTGTGGTAATCCTTTGAAGGTTTCCTTTACCATTCTGTCTTCCAGAGAATGATAGGAGATGGCACAGATCCTTCCCTCTACTTTAAGGATCTTCCAAGCCTTTTTTAGGCCATTCCTTAACTGATTGAGCTCGTCATTGACCTCTATTCTTATTGCCTGGAAGCTGCGGGAGAGTCCTTTTATCCTGTGGGGGGGAGGGAAAATAGGCGCTATAATGCTGGCCAATTGCCTGGTTGAGGAAATCCTCTTTCTCCTTCTCTCTTGGTCTATCCTCCGAGCTATCCTTTTGGCCCTTGGTTCCTCCCCATATTCCCTGAGGAGGAGGGCAAGTTTTTCCTGGGAATATTCGTTGATCACTTCTTCGGCGGTTACCCCTGCTGTTTGGTCTATTCTCATATCCAGAGGGCCATCAATTAGGTAGCTAAATCCCCTATGAGGAGAGTTGATCTGGTGCCAGGAAAGGCCTAAGTCAAAGAGAAATCCCTGGAAGCTTACTTCCTTAACCATTTGGGGAAGCCTCTCCAGTTGCCCAAACCTAAGCTGCAGAAGGGTTAGCCTGGAGGAGTATCCTCGTAACGCCTGATGGGAGTAATTGAGGGCCTCTTGGTCGGCGTCAATTCCGATTAGCCTCCCTTTGGTTTGCTTCAAAATCCCTCGGGCATGGCCGCCACCACCTATGGTGCAATCTACATAGGTTCCTCTCTTATCGGTTAAGAGGAGATCCAGAACCTCATCCTGGAGAACAGGCTGGTGATAAGTGGCGGTTTCATCCACCTTGAGCAGGGTTTTTAGCAATATTTATGGCTTGAAAGAATGTATGGTCCATCTCCTTTTCCACCTGGTTCCTGTTGTCCGTCTTATTTCTTGCATCTTTTCTCACCTCAGGATCCCATATCTCAATCCTTGCTCCCACCCCTATCAAGAGGACATCTTTGTTAAGTTTACCCATCTCAATGAGTCCCTTGCTCAGGCTTGTTCTTCCCTGCCTATCATACTTTGATTCGATCATGAACTCGTTTAGGTAGCTTTTCAGTTCGCTATTTTCTAAATTCTCTGGTATGGCTTCAAAGCTTTCCTCAATTTTTATCCACTCGTCTAAGGGGTAGGCATACAGACATCCCCTGGTTCCGCGGGTAATAACAAATGTTTCCTCTGCCTCTGGGGAAATGTTCCTTCTGAATTTGGCCGGAATGATTATCCTTCCCTTCTCGTCAAGTTTGGATTCGCTTCTTCCTCTAAATCTGGACATAAAAAATTCCCCCTTTTTTTCCACAATACACCACTCTTCACCACAGGCTATATTACAACTACCATTCTCCCCTGTCAAGGGGAAAATCAGATTTTTTTCAGAAATTTCCCTTTATGCCCGATCCATTCATAAACTAATAGTAACCTGCTGAAATTTAGTATCTTATGGATAATCCTGTAGGGACAAACCAAACGCTCCTTGTGGATGTTATCATCCACAAGGAGCTGGGAGGCATCTCCCCTGGGCGGAGCCTCGGGCAAGCCTGATGCCAATCATTATCGAGGTCCGGAGACCTCTCCCACATTTAACCCCAAATTCAAAAAGGCCAGCTCCCCTCTCGAGGATACTGGCCTTTATTAGGTATTCCTTACACTTCCTCCCTTCCCTGGCAGGAGGGTAGTTGCAACCTCGTAGGTTGCGAAAACACGCAGACTGAAGTCTGCGGCTACCTCAAAAGTACCATCTTACGGATAGCGGTGAACTCCTTGGCCTCAAGGACTTTTGTATGGTCGGATTCATCCGGCCCGCTTTACGAGTTTGATAGGTCGAATCCATACATTAGTTTTATCTGAGAGGTTAGTCTTAGCCTAGACCATACCAGGTTTAAGGGGAGAGCCGGGTTGCAAAGAATCGTTGGGTGCGATCAAAGGTAAGCCAGTTTTTTTGTTTAAGGACCATCACATACAAGGATTGAGAAGGAACAACAGGGATTGAAAGGCAACTTAAGAGAGGGGTGGTTCTCCCTCCTTATGGCTTTCTGTGTGAGTTTAAGGTCCACTGGGCTGAAAAATCAGGGCCAAAGACCCGTTGGGGGAAAGGGATAAATCCTAATGATAACCCAACATTGGCTTTTTAGATAGATTAGGTAGAGAGGAAGGGGCACGATATCACTGGTCATATCAATGAGGTCAGGCTGAAAAGTAGAAAGTAAGGACACAGATTAAGGCAAGCCCAAAATGCTTGACACTTTCTGCCCCACCGTACCTTATTTCCGAGATGGCAGTTGGCCGTTGGCGTTCATGGCTCAGGTCTCCAACATCTCCGGAGGGTTGGTGAAGACCTTGGTGGATGAGGACTAACCGCCTGGGTTATATGCTGTTAGGTGGGATGGTAAGAGCTCGCACGGCAAAATGTGGGGAGCGGGTTCTATTTTTGTAGGTTACAAGTGATAGGTGACAGGTTAGAGGTAAAGAAGCGAAGGAAGTAGTGCTGTTGAGATAGAATTCGCTTTATTCCTAGGTCGTTTTATGCGGCCTTCAGTGGGTTTGTAAATTGGTGTCTCCATTTTCTGAGCGACTGAGCCGTATGTCGGGGACCAACCTTTGGTTCATTGGCTCAAGAGCAGAATTGAGCACCCCGGGCAGCGAAACTGGCCGTACGGGGTGCAATCATATTTGGAGGGATATTGAACTTGACATCTGGGCAAGAAAATGGTAGATTTGAAGATAAAGAAGGGCAAAATTTTTCATAAGAGCCAATATCCAGCTCACCAAGGGAGGTGTTTAAAATAAAAAAGTTTCGAAGCGTCCCAAAAAGTTGACATATCTTGGGGGGGGACCGTTCCGAGGTTGTGTGATTCTCATTTTTGATGCAAAGCATCAGTAGTAGTGCTTGTGGGAATGTGGATAACTGCTTTGCAGTTATCCAAGTGGTTGTGGGAAAGTACGATACTTTTCCACAACCACGGCATTTCCACAAGGTGAAGATCTTCAGGATCAGCGGCCATAGTCCCATTATCCAACTTTGCGACAAACTCTAGAGTGGTATGTCAACTTTCTGGGACGCTTCCAAAAGTTTAATAGCTTCGTGACCGTTTCCCTCTTTTTTTTTAGGGATCTTTTTCTTCACCAGCCTTGTCGTAGCCCAGATGATCGCCGATATCACCGAGGATGTGGAGACGGAGTTCGGCACCTATCATCCCCAGATAGTGGAGGTCACGCCTGTGGCCCACCACTATGTCATAGAACCGGGGTTTGCCAATGTAGTGAATTTTGCCGATTTCAGCTTTTCAGCGGTCGAGGAATCTCTTCTGCTGAAGAATGCCTTCGTGGCTAAACCCTCAAGCTATATGGAAGTCTATGACATCTACAATGAGTGCACTGAAATGGGAACCCCTATCTTTGTTACCACCGATGCCTTGCTTCATATCTACCACCGGTTTTACGACCGCCTCCTAAGGACTGCCGAGGAGCGCCAGTTTTACGGCGATTTGACAGAGCTTACCGAGGCACTTTACGAGAATTCGGACTCCCTCTATCAGGCCGCCGGGGATTCTGTGGTCAGAGATGCCTTGCGGCTGAACGTGGCCTACCTGGGGGTGGCCCGCGCCCTCATAGATAGCCAATATCAACCACCGGCCTACATACAGGACTTGGTCAGTGCCGAATCCGACCTGATTGAAACCCACGAGGGTTTCTCCTATTCACCCATCTTTTGCTACTCGGAAGACTATAGCCAATATCTGCCCAGAGGTCATTACACTCGATCGGATTCGCTCAGATCATACTTCCAGGCGATGATGTGGCTGGGGAGGATGACCTTCATTATCGAAAGTCCACCCTTTCCGATCCCCTGTGACGTGGACAGCCTCATTCATGAATCCACCAGGAAGGCCATCCTGTTGGTTTATTCCCTGCAGAACACAACCGTGGGGGGTGAACCTGCCCTGGATGTTTGGGAGAGAATCTACCTTCCGACTGTATTTTTTGTGGGGAGGACAGATGACCTAAACATCTACCAATACCTCCCGATTATGAAGCAAATATACGGTGAGGGCTTTGCCTCCCTCCCGGTAGATACCTTTGCCGACGACTCCTTGGTAAACCAGTTTCTGGACTCTGCCAGGGAGCTTCCTGACCCAAGGATCCCCACAAGGGCGGCAAAGGGGTTTAGGCTTATGGGACAGAGGTTCATTCCCGATTCCTATATCCTCTCTCAGTTGACCACAAAAGTGGACCGACCTATGCCTAAGGGGTTGGATGTGATGTCTGTCCTGGGATCGGAAAGGGCCTACGGGATTATGGATAGTATATACCATGAGCCCGATTGTTATCCGCTCTATGCCCCGGTAATGGATTCGCTCAAGGCCGAGTTCGCTGCCCTTCCGGACGCAACTTGGGCGCAGGATCTCTACTACAACTGGCTATATTCCCTTATGCCCCTGCTCTTTGCCAAAGGCGGTGGTTATCCCACCTTTATGCGGAATCAGGCCTGGACCGACAGGGAGCTCTATGCGGCCCTTGGTTCATGGACTGAACTGAGGCATGACACCATCCTCTACGGCAAGCAGAGCCTTTACGAGGGGGCGTACCGGAGGTATGAGTTTAACTGTTATGTTGAGCCGAACCCCTATCTCTTTGCCAGACTGGCCTCTCTGGTGAATCTGATGGGACAGGGATTAGATGAACTTGGTTTGCTATTTGATGACTTTGGAGAGAGGCTCTCAGACTTAGAGCTTCTTCTTCTTTGCCTGAAAGCAATGGCCGAAAAGGAGTTGGTCAATCAGACCCTGACCACCGAGGAGTATGAACTCTTGGCCAATATAGGGGTAATTCTGGAGAGCTTGGTCGATTTCGGTCAACCCTATCCAATGCGCATCACAGCAGGGCCACACTACTCGGATGATGATCAGATGCCTCTGGTGGCCGATGTGCACACCTATGGAGAAGGGGAACAATGCCTGGAAGAAGGCATTGGATATCCGTTCAACCTCTTTGTGATCGTGGAGATCAATGGAGAGCTCAAGGTCACCAGGGGAGCTGGATTCTCCTATTTCGAGTTCATCCAGCCTATCTCCGAGAGGTTGACCGATGAGGCCTGGAGGGAGATTCTCCAAACGGATTCTCCAGATCCACTGGTTTGGTCGGCAAGTTTTGTCGATTTAGACCAGGGTTTCACCGTCCCCTCCCCCATCCACTACCCCTTGTCTGACAACCATCTCATCCCTGACATCGATACCACTGGTATAGTGGAAGATAACGGCCAAGGATCAACGCTTCCCCTTAGCTTTGAGATATACCAGAACTACCCCAACCCATTTAATGCTAATACCGTTATTCGTTATTCGATTCCAGATAGGGATAGAGAAATGAGCCTGCACCACACCACCCTCAAGATCTACAACATAACAGGCCAGGAGGTGAGGACCCTGGTTGCTGGGAATCAACTACCGGGACTGCATACAGTTATCTGGGATGGTAAGGGTGCGCACGGCCAAGATGTGGGGAACGGGGTCTATTTTTGTAGGTTAGAGGTGATAGGTGATGGGTTGAAGGTTGAAAGAACAAGGAAGATGGTCTTGTTGCGGTAAGGACAACAGCGGATCTCTGATTATAGGCAAAAGAGGGGAGGCGAAAACAAGTTTCACCTCCCCTCTTTGTATCTTTGGAGAGTGGGCGATATCCCCATTCCCTCAGGATGACCTAAACGTTCAAGCTAAAGGGAAGCTTTCCTTATCAGATTTTCGATGAAGAGGCGACTTTTCTTTGCTTTGATTTCCCTTTCCCTTTTTACTGCTTCTTTCCGGCTACTATATTCCTCCAGATAAACTAAATGCCATGGACCTTGACCCTTTGTGAACTTAGAGCGGTTCTGGTTATGCCACCTCAAGCGGTCTTCAGGGTGGGAGATCTGCCCTACGTAGAATCTAGCGGTCTTTTCACTCTGGAGGATATAAAGATAAAAGCTTGTGCCCATTAGGGAAGTGGGCGATACTGGATTTGAACCAGTGACCTCTTGCATGTCAAGCAAGCACTCTAACCATCTGAGCTAATCGCCCTCTTGGAACAGCCTCCAGTGGTCAGTTTCCAGAGGTCAGGGAAAATCCGTGACAACCGACAAACATCTAACTGCTGATCCCTGACTGTCATGAGAGGGAAGAGCAATGGAGCTGAGGCCCAGACTCCGCCGCCCTCGGTCAATAGCCTCCTACATTCTTAATTTTACATTCGAGCTTCGCTCGTCTCTCAATATGCAAGGATTTTGCTAAAAACGGCAACGAGCTTCAACCATTGGAGGAGATTAAGATCTAGGTTGACAGTTTGGATGTTTGTAACTTGTTTAAAATCAACGATTTTGCTGGGCGATATGAAAAGCCGCGCCTTTGGCATAATAATTGCAAATTGTCTATCTTTGAAGACGGCCTCCGCACAAAGCTTACCACCCCCAGATTCCCTGCTGCATCAGGCGCTACTGTGGACTAGCCCCTATCGTTTGAGTCCAAACTACGCCTGGTCACCAGCAGGGAATTTTTTTGCCGAGGGCCGGGCTCGAACCGGCACGTCCAAAAATGGACAGCGGATTTTAAGTCCGCTGCGTCTACCAAATTCCGCCACCCCGGCCTATTATAATTTCAACGATTTAGTCCATCTCTTCTTCACTATCAGAATTGCTACTGCCCATTTTCTGCCCATAAATTAGGTCTCCATTGTCGCCCTTTTAAATCTCTTCTCAAACTTCCGCACTGCTTCTGCCTTGTGACTGTGACTGAGGTGAGCGTATCTTAGCGTCATCCTATAGGTCTGGTGTCTCATAAATTCCCTCACATTGGCAAGACCTACCTCGGACATAATCAGATGGCGGTTGAAGGTATGTCACAAGGAATGAAAAGTGCAGTGCTTAGTACCCCTTTTCTCAAGAGCCTTAGCAAGATTTTTGGGGACACCATACTAATTTATGTTTTTGGCTTTCTGCCCGGTTTTTTGTAGCTGCATAGTCTTCATCTAAGAAGAGGGTTTGCTGCCTTCTGTTGCCCCGTTGCGTAATATGGCGGGGTAAGCCCGGCGCAAGGCCCCTTGCTATTCTTGCCATATGGGTTAATTTAGTTGTGTGCCATGTTTATGTCAAGAAATAAGTATGGTGTCCCCGGAATTCCCCCGGAATTCTCCCCCATCATTATATTCGTGTTCAATTCAAATTGTCCATATCCGCTCCTTTCGATCACGCAACCAAAAGGAAATACCGCACGGGTATTAAAAGAATATCATCTTCTAAGCTTATGTCGTGCTCGCGAGTCAATATGACTCCGAGCGGACTCCCGGATTTCTTCATAAAGTGCTTTAGTCCTCTTTTCTGGAGATTCTTTTGGCGATACTTGACTTCGATTGGTAGATACTTGCTGGCAGCATGTGTAACAATGAAGTCAACCTCGACCTGCCGTTTCCGGTAATAAGCCACCTCAAGAGCTCCTGGCCAGCTAACGAGATGGTTCGCAACGATATTCTCGATATACAATCCCAAAAGACCATGATCAGTAGCAAAATCGTCCCATGTTTTCATGACCGCGTTGCGTAGGGCCAAATCTATGAGATAACATTTTACGTTTCCCTGCCGCGGGCGGATTGGATCACGTCTGAACTTCTGCACACGCATAATCAAATCGGTCATCTCAAGAAGGGGAAAGTTGTCAGAGACCATCTTGCGACTGACACCAGCCTCCGATGCAATCTTTTGGGCATTGATCTCTATACCCGGATGTGCCAGCAAGTACACAAAGAATCTCAGTACGTTCTCCGGCTTGCGATATTCTGTCGCCAGCGCCAAATCCTCGTAAAGGACCTTTCTTACCTGATTGTCCCACAGATACTCTTGCTTCAGAATTACATCTTCGAATTGCCACGTTTCTGGGAATCCGCCCTCACGGCAGAAGTTAAGCACAGCCTTGTCCAATCCCTGCTTAAAATCGCGTATATCTCGGTCGAACCTTTTCATCCGATTGCAAACAGCATTGCCGTTGCTATCCAGTAGCAGCGTGCGGATATCCATATAGTTCCTCAATACGTCCGAGAAAGTTGGCTCATTTAGAAATTGATACAGACAAAACTCACGAAACGAAAAGGGCAGCAAATGGTAATCTTTGATTCGTCCAAGAAGGCTCTCCTGCGTTTTTCGGAAAATCGGTGACGAAGCGCTTCCAGAAATGAGAAACCGGATCGGATATTTCAGGTCGTAGTACTTCTTGAGGAAAAGCTCCCACCGTGGAAGCTTCTGGATTTCGTCCAACAGAAAGAAGCGTTCTTGGGCCTTGAGCGGATCGCCGCTCACCGCCTCTACCATCCGGTCTAATATCCGCTCTTGGAGTTCCGGCGAGGAGACAACCGCAGGATCATCAAAGGAAAAATATGTGATCTGCTTTGGTGATACTCTTTCCTCGTCGATCAGGTGGCAAACCAACTGGTGAAGGAGAGTGGTTTTACCGACGCGACGCGGGCCGGTGATCGATATAATCTGGGGAACCAATTCAAGGTCCGACCGGAGCTGTTTTAGGATAGGACGCTCGAACGCAGGCAACTTACTGCGCCAAGTTCCTTCTGGCTCCGAATGCCAGGGATTGTATGGATTCAGTAGCCTTGCCAGGTCTAAATCATCTATGTTCATCACAAGTTCTTATCACGCAGGACAATACAATTAAATTCCAGATATGGTCATTATGAGTACCATATTTTGAGAAATGTCATAATTAACGATATTCATCCGACTTATCCCTGTTCAAACAATGTTCCTTCATCCTTCACAACTACCCCCCCCAAATGCCTATCCCCTCCCCCGCCTGCGGATGGTGGGCGGGTTTTGGACAAGGTGGTTATGGGGTCGGGTTAGTTCAAGGATGAAGGTATCTATGCATTTTGGTGTAGCCTAATGCTCCACATAACCGGCTGGCAATGGAGCGCAGCTGAATCCCCGTCCAGTGCAGCGCGTTGTTAAGCACCTGTTTTCACTGCCTCGTCAAGTCTTCGATGCAACAGAGACGCAACGGTCATCATGTCGAGAGCGTCGTGCTCGGTTATATTCCATGCAATCCGTGGTGCGTGTGCTGGTGGATTGCGGAAGGTACCGAAGAAGCCTTTCATTAAGTTCATGAGTCTCTTGTGTTCGCTTCGCTCGGAGTCTGTCGAGAGTGGGTTGAAAGCAAGAACTGGATATTGCTTCTTGCCGATTCCGAAGGCTTCATCAACAAGGTTACCTCCATCGGATGTAAACCCTGTCTTGTCTCTTATCTTTTGAGCAACGCTCTTAGCTGCCTCGAGCACGGCATGGAAGTAGTTGCCCTCAACAAGCTCAGCACGGCAGAACTTAAGAACATCAGGGTGAACGCCACGGTCGAAGAGCTTGCGACGGAGCTGATCCGCTGCAGCCTTAGCGTCTGATATCGTCCGTGCTTGTTTGCACCGCTCAAGTTTCCCTTCGTCATTCAGTTTGAACGCTTCGAAGGCGAGAACACGGTTTAGTTCAGCTTGCTTGCCTTCAAAGTATCCGGGCGACTGAACATGCAGAACAGGGTTCATGACACGCTGTATGAAACCACAGACGTTATTAGCACAACCGTCCGCACGTTGCCTTGTGACGAGTGCTTCGTACAACCGGATGCGCTTTGTCATTCCGGGATTCGGATCATCAATCCCACATTCCCGCAGATATCTGCCGATCTCACTTCCCGTCAATCCGGTGTTCGTGTCTCCCAAGACATTGCACACCTGTTCAAGATTAGCTTCGTTGAACAATGGTATCTTCATTTATCTCGCCTAACGGTGCTGGTGAGAGGCTGGCATGGAGCGCCAGCGTAATGCCAGTCCTACTCCACCAGCTGGTTATCTGCTAATTTTCATGGCCAATAATTCGCCACTTAATTCTCATCCTCGAATATTCTAGGATACAAGGAAAGCCACAATTCATTAGGGTTTGGCTCAATCAAACGAAGAACCTTTCGTTCTCTGAGTGCGTTTGATTCTTTTATCTTGGCTCGCCATACAACTGGTCTGTCAAGCAATGCAGAGAGAAAACTCTTTTCATTTGATTTTAATGTTCCTTGGAACCACTGAAAGGCTTGCGACCAGTCCTCAATTAATTCTCTTAGTTCGTCGTTGCTCAATCTAAAGAGATAAAGAAATTGGTCTATCAATCCAGATTCATCAAGAGAATCCCGAAATTCCTCCATTGTTTGATTGGGCGACTTTCCGCGAAGAACCGGCTCTGGAAATGGGTTACATGACCGTCTGACTGGTTCATAGGATTGAAAAAAGGCTTTCCAGATTTTTGACAATGTAACGGTCGATGTTGTAAAGATAACAGAGGCAATAATGCTTGCGGCTATCGCATCAAAATTCGAACTAAACCACTCGAAAGGCCACCAAGCTTTGACCCCTCCTCCGTCAACTAATGAACCATCAATTCTTCTGCCTTCCGCATACCAATTAATCAATGATGCCTTTGCTTTATATATTCTGTTATCATTGTCAGAACCGAGACATAGCAAAAGACAATAAACAAACAGAGCTGATTTTCCACCAAACTTTATATAATGCTCTTCAAATCTTGAGATTGCTGATTCAATTTTGTCTTCAATTGTAGCTCTAAATCTATGATCTTCCTCTAAAAGTGACATAATCTTAGAATAAGCATCTTCTTGAGAAAGATTACTAATGTGTGGAGCTATACTTAAGATTAATCGATTTGCAGCACCTCTTCTTGCACTATGATCAACTTCTACTGGAGGCGAAGAGCTATTCCAAAAATAATCAACAACTCCGTCCGCTAAAACCGAAATATCTAAATCCGCCTTTTTGCTCATATCTCTTAGCCTCGATGTTTATTTGAAACTACAGATAACTATCGCTTATGTTAGTCGCATAAGGACCTTATCGATGACGACATTTGTTGCATAACGGGGAGCGGGATAACCCCTCCCTCGGTTGGCTCTGCCATAGGCGGCCCGACTTATGATTAGCCTACCTAGAGACCGTATAAATCAGCAGAATATCCAATATCTTAAGTCAAACCCCCTCGGCAAATGCGTCCCCCCTCACTCGCCTGCGGAAGGTGGGCGAGGTGGTTATGGGTTCGGGTTAGTTTAAGAAAGAAATTGCTAATTCATTCTATGAGGCGTAACAACAGGATTACTTGCGGCTATGAAGCGGCAGCGGGATAGCCGTCCACTGCATCCATTTGTTGGGAGATCGATTCATCGGCATCGATGACACATAGAGGTGGTCAAGAGAAATACCGTCGGTGGAGTTCCTCACCGTCAAGTAGTTCCTTGAACTTCGCGAAATCGCTGTTGCACATATCCAAGACGATACACCAGTCCGCCCTCGGCGTCCACTTCGAGCTTCCCATTCTCTGCTCGACAAAGAATCTGATTGCCTCAGCCATGCTTTGCCCTGTTGTCTCGCTGTCGCTCCTACGCCACCGCTCCTCGAAACCGTGGCCAACCTCGTGAGCGATGGCTCTGGCCTGGTGAAGATCAGGGTTCATGTCAACATGACCTTGGGACTCGCTCTCTCCAGTCCACACAGTGAACTCCCCTTTTCCGAGCACAACCCGACTTATGCGCTTGTAGGGATGTCCCGCTTTTTCAAGGTCGTCGAGGACTTGATACGAGGTTTTGATCGCGCGGTGGAGTTCCTGAAGCCACTGGGCCGGGACCTCTTTCCCGCTCTCGTTGACGATGTCGGGCCTATTGATGGTCATCTTCTCCTCTCGCAACTCTCCCCTATATTAGTCGCATAAGAACCTTATAGCCATGTTCTCGATTTACCTCTTTTACGGTTTTGATATTTTTGCTCCACATTGAAAAGCCGCTAAAAAAGATTTTTATTTGGTTTGAAAAAGGTAATGTCGAAAGCGATTCTAAATTTAATAGCGAGCTGTAAGGATTATAGTCTACCAAAATCAATATGAATTGGAATAGGTTAAGATCATTAGAAACTTTTAAAGTCTTCATAGCCTCAAGGCGATTTGGGTCTTGCATGTAAATCCCTAATTGCAGTTTTTGTCGGAACATTGTTTCGAGTTCCTGAGATAGCCTTGCCATATTTTTCTGAATTTGCTCATAATACCTTAATAACTGCTTGTGTGCTTCTCTTATATCTGTATTAAGAGCAAACTTTACTTCCATTAAACACGGCATTATTGTTTGGTTCTTTCTTCTTAGATTTCTGTCCCAGTAGACACCCAATAAATCAAATCGTTCATTATCTATAGCATATTGTCTGTCCACAATAAAATATTCGCTATTATTTCTTTTCTCTTGGTTATTTGCTCGGATAATCAATTGCTCATATTCCACTTCTAAAGAAGATTTTTTATTTTTGAGAATGTTATCTTTGATAATAGGAACAGCCTTCAGAAATAGATCAGTATCAACCCTATTCTTAATGAAATTAGGAATATTAGTACCCAATAGGAATTTTTGATGGATATCTACTTTGTATTGAAAATTTGGAGCTTCGGAAAGTTTTAAAAGGGAATTCCCTTTGAAATATATGTTCAGATAATTATCTCGAATCTGTAAATCGAGATCCTTATCATTGATGACTTCCTGAGTTATGGGGGACAAAAATCCATTCTTGAGACTATCTACAGACCTCGTCAAATTAGCTCAAAATTGTGCCACTTTTTTGGACACTTTGCTGAT
>CAZVGK010000011.1:0-86550 GCA_964626665.1 uncultured Gemmatimonadota bacterium
AAGAACGATTTTTTCCAAAAAACGGCTTGACTCAACTTAGGAAATCTACAATGCAATGCCTTTAGGGCCTAAAGGCCCTGAACCCGCGCTAAAGTGCGGTAGAAGCCTCTGGTGACTGGAGATTGCTTCGGCTAGCCACTTCGCTGCCGCTCAGGGCAAGCCTCGCAATGACAGGTAAAGGGTCCCGCCATTGCTCGCCCTGTTAGATATCAATAACATCTTGGCAAGAGCCAAAAATTATGGGACTTATCTAACAGGGCGAGGAGCAAGGCGACGAAGCAATTTCGCTCTACCCTGCTTGAGCCAAAGGGTTCCCCTCTGAGAGGGCAGAATCCCTGTTTTGCCCAAGTCAGATCAAGGGATCTGACCGCTCAACCATTGGTTCTTCGATACAACCTACGGCTCTTATGAACAATACGGGCTAGCGACCTTTGCTCCTTCTTTGGGTTCTTTGCGGGTATCGGTCGCTGCTTTGCTAGATTATGAAATCTGCGTCTATCCGTGTCCAAACCTGCGTAGGAAATTTTAATCCTTCCCGGACATTTTAGAATCTTTTGGGAATTCCGAAATGTCAGCATACATTTATACACAATTTTTTCCCCTCAGTCAACCCCAAAATATTTAGGCATTCCCCCTATCCATTTAAATCCACCCCGTCCCTCTAAGCGGGAAATGGGAAATCCTCCGCCTCCCGCAACAACAGCCAACATTCTCCTTGACAAATGGTGGTTTGCCCTTGATATTATCCCTATGGAGAGGGAATATTCATTCCTCATCGAGGAAGCATTAAAGGAGGATATTGGTAGCGGGGATATCACCGCCGAGGCGATAATCCCGCCGGATCTTAAAGCCCAGGGGTTCCTAATCGCCAAGGAGGAGGGGATCATCTGTGGCCTCCCTCTGGCGGAGGAGGCCTTCAAGAGGGTAAATAACAGCTTGAATTTTGGCCAATTGGTGAAGGAGGGGGGGAAAGTCCAAAAAGGCAAGGAGATAGCTTGGGTAAAAGGGCAGGCTCAGGCTATACTTAAAGGGGAGAGGGTGGCCCTCAATTTCCTGGGCAGGCTCTCCGGGGTAGCTACCCTGACGGCAAAATTCGTCGCGGCCATCGCCGGGACCAAGGCCAGGATCTTGGATACCAGAAAGACCACTCCTGGGTGGAGAAACTTAGAGAAATATGCCGTAAGAAAGGGTGGTGGGCTAAACCATAGGTTTGGTCTCTACGACATGGTCCTGATCAAGGACAATCACATAGACCTCTTAGGGGGAATCCCTCAGGCCATAGGAGCGGGTTTAAATAGCCCCCTCTGGTGGGGGAAGAGCGTAGAAGTAGAGGTGAGAAATATGGGGGAATTAAGGAAGGCTCTCTCCTTAGGGGTGCAGAGGGTAATGTTGGATAACTTCCCCCTGCTTCAGATAGAGGAGGCAATGAGGATCCTCCTAAAGCTCAAGGAGGGAGAGAGGCCGGAGGTGGAAGTCTCCGGCGGGGTTAACCTAAAAAATGTGCGGGAGATCGCCCAGAAAGGGGTTGACTACATCTCGGTGGGGGGGTTAACCCATTCTGCGCGATCCCTGGATATAAGCTTGACCCTGAAGAGGGTTTAGCAGAGCTTCGCCTTCCCGGGATGGGCAAACCGTCAAGGCGGGAAGCCTGTCCCGTGGGTAGTTTCACACCCTACGGGGCAAGTAAGGAAATCCTAAATCCGAATGTCCAAATTCCAAATTATCTGAACTAAGAACAATTTGCCAAAGGCAAGTTTGCCTCAGGTCGTTTTGAACATTTGAATTCCGATATTGTTTCGGATTTCGTATTTCGAGCTTCGATTTTAAAAGTTCCAGAGTTTGATTCCCACGCAAAAACTTGACACAAATTTTAAGAAGTTGCCTTATGAAGGAGGCTATTTGTGACTCTTTTAGCAATTGATATCGGGAACACGGCAACATCCTTGGGGCTCTACCGGAACCAGAGATGGGAAAGGGTCCTGCGGATAAGGACCATTCGGGCGGGAACTCCAGATGAAGTCTCTTGCCTGCTGAGCGATCTCTTCCCCTCCCTAAGAGGGGGAAAGAGCAATCTGAATGGCGCAATTGTCTCCTCTGTCGTCCCTCACCTGAACTGGGTATATGAAGGCGGCCTCAAGAATGCTTTTGACTTAAAACCCCTTTTAGTAAAGCCTACACTCGATTTCGGGCTCAGATGGGGGTCAGTGCTGATTGACCAGGTCGGAGTGGACAGGTTAGTGAACTCCGCCGCTGCCTTCCAGATCTATGGAGGACCGGTCATCGTGGTGGATCTGGGGACAGCAACCACCTTTGATCTTATCTCTCCGGAGGGAATCTATCTGGGTGGAGCCATTGCCCCCGGGGTTTTCACCTCAGCGGAGGCCCTCTTTGCGCGGGCTGCCCAGTTAGGGGAAGTGAGGATAGAGCCACCATCCAAGGTGATTGGGACCACCACCGGGGATTGTATCAGAGCAGGCCTATTTTATGGGAGCATTGGGGGAGTGGATGAGATCGTCAGGAGGATGGCCAAGGAGGCCAAAGTTCACCCTAAGGTGGTAGCCACTGGGGGAGCCTCCCGCTGGGTGGCGCAAGGGTCAACCACCATCGAGGAGGTAGCCCCCCATTTAACCTTGGATGGGCTGAGGATAATCTATAACAGGGCAGAAAATAGCAAAAATCATCAAATATTTAAAAAAAAAGCTGATAACGGTAAGTAACTTGGGTTCTTTGCATTTATTAGCCAATTTTGCCATTTTTTGGCTATTGCATAGATCCCTTTATGTTTTATCTTAGATGCACTTAGCACTCTTGGAGGAAGAGTGCCAAAAACTTAAAGAGGAGGGTGACTAATGGTCAAAGTATCGCTGGAGAAGATAAAACCCTTGGCTGATCGGGTCTTAGTTAAACCATTAGAGGAAGAGGAGGTGAAGAGGGGGGGGATAATCATCCCTGATACGGCCAAGGAGAAACCACAACAGGGTGAGGTAATCGCCGTGGGCTCAGGGAAGAGCAATGATTCAGGGGAAAAGATGGAGATGGAGGTGAAGAAAGGGGATAAGATTCTCTATGGAAAATATTCAGGCACGGAGGTCACCATCGATGGGAACGATTACCTCATTATGAGGGAGAGCGACATATTGGCGATAATCCCATAGGAAAGGATAGGTGAGAACAATGGCTGCAAAATTGATTGAATTTGATGTTTCCGCGCGGGATAAGTTGAAGAAGGGGATAGAAAAGCTTTCCGAGGCCGTCAAGGTGACTCTGGGACCCAAGGGGAGAAATGTCGCCTTGGACAAGAAGTTCGGCTCCCCCACGGTAACCAAAGATGGGGTCACCGTGGCCAAGGAGATCGAGCTGGAGGATCCCTTTGAGAATATGGGAGCCCAGATGGTCAGGGAAGTAGCCTCCAAGACCAGTGATGTGGCGGGGGATGGGACCACTACAGCGACCGTCCTCACTGAGGCCATCTTTAAGGAAGGCCTAAAAAATGTTACCGCCGGGGCCAACCCGATGTCGCTGAAGAAGGGGGTGGAGAAGTCAGTAAAGGTAGTAGTCGATGAGCTGAAGAAGATGAGCAAGGAGGTCACCGACAGGACTGAGATATCGCAAGTGGGGACTATCTCAGCCAATAACGACAAGGCCATTGGGGACCTAATTGCCGAGGCTATGGAGAAGGTGGGCAAGGATGGGGTCATCACTGTGGAGGAGGCCAAGGGAACGGAGACCACCTTGGAGGTGGTGGAGGGGATGCAGTTCGATCGGGGCTATCTCTCCCCCTACTTTGTGACCAATGCTGACGCCATGGAGGCTGTCTTGGAGGATCCACTTATCCTCATCTATGACAAGAAGATAAGCAGTATGAAGGACTTACTTCCAGTCTTAGAGAAGGTGGCCCAAATGGGCAAGCCCCTCCTGGTGATCGCAGAGGATGTGGAGGGGGAGGCATTGGCTACTCTGGTAGTGAACAAGTTACGGGGCACCCTCAAGGCTGCCACCGTCAAGGCCCCTGGCTTCGGTGACCGGCGGAAGGCAATGCTGGAGGACATTGCCGTCCTCACCGGGGGTAGCGTCATCTCTGAGGAAAAGGGTTTCAAATTAGAGAACGCAAATGTCAACGATTTAGGGAAAGCCAAGAGGGTAACCATCGACAAGGATAACACCACTATAGTGGAGGGCGCTGGGGCCACCGAGAACATCAAGGCCAGGATAAACCAGATAAAGAATCAAATAGATGAATCAACCTCTGACTATGACAAGGAGAAACTCCAGGAGAGGTTGGCCAAGCTCTCCGGTGGAGTGGCGGTGATCAATGTGGGAGCATCCACCGAAACGGAGATGAAGGAGAGGAAGGCCAGGGTAGAAGATGCCCTCCATGCGACGCGGGCTGCGGTAGAGGAGGGGATCCTCCCGGGAGGTGGGGTGGCCTATCTGCGCACCCTCCCGGCTTTGGATAAGATAAAGGCCGAAGGTGACGAGAAAATAGGCGTGTCCATAATCAGGAAGGCTTTGGAGCAACCCATCAGACGGATTGCGGAGAACGCGGGGGTTGAAGGCTCCATCGTTCTCAACAAGGTAAAGGAGGGGATGGATGGATTCGGCTTCAACGCAGAGACGGAGAAGTATGAGGACCTGATGAGTGCTGGGGTCATTGATCCCACGAAGGTTGCGCGGGCGGCCTTAGAGAACGCCGCCAGCATTGCCTCCCTGCTCATCACCACCGAGGCTCTGGTGACGGAGAAGCCAGAGGAGGAGAAAGCCCCACCAGCAATGCCTCCAGGTGGAGGAATGTATTAAAACAAAAAAAGGCCCTCTCCATTGCGGAGGGGGCCTTTTTTGTTTCTGTGAGCACACCTTGAACCTCCCGCAGGTTTGAAACCTGCGGGAGGTTCAAGCATATATGGAGAATTTAGAATTTGGCTATTGGGAAGTCACCATCTACCCCGCAGGGGGCGAGGGCTCATATTCAAAGTCGATCTTAATCCGCTCTCCGCAGGAGCAGAATATCTCCAGGCCCTGCACCACCCCATCCCGCCGCCTCACCTTAACTGTAGGCTCTTCCCCTCGTTCCACCCTGATCACCTTCTTTTGGGGGTGGAATTTGATCTGTGATCCCTTTATTACCGAGGTTTGACCATTCAGATAACCGCCACTTTTCCCTTCCATCGGCTGGTCTCTTACCTCAAACCATAGGTCTCCAGGATCCCCTCCACGGTGGCCTTCCGCACGTCATCCCGGTTGTAGTATCCCTCCCTGATCCGCTCATTCACCTGTTTGATCCTCTCCTGGCGCACATCCGGCAGCTCCCGAAGACGGGCCTTAACCAGCTCAACCGTGTGCTGGGTTCTTAAGAGGGCTCTTCCCTCGGCGGAGATCTCTACCCGGTCCTGGGTTACCTCCCCTTTCTTTGCTCCCCTCTGGTTGCTTTTCTTATCCACCCGATGGAAATGAGAGGCCCCTTCCACCTTGTTTAGGTTCACCATCTTGTAAACCTCCATCTGCGGACTACCCCCTTGATATGCAACAATGTTTCTATTCATATTATCGGCAAATTTTGAAAAAACTTTAGCGATTTTTACAGATATCGGAAAATTTCTTCCCTTGCTGGTCGATAGGCACGAATGAGCTTCTGGCCAGCCTTTACCTTTTCAATCTCCTTCCCCACTTTCCTCCACCTCTCCCCCATTAGCTCCTTATTTTGGCGGGAGAGGCTGAGCAGCCCTTTCAACACCTGGCCAATCTCTTCCCTTGCCCCTTCCGGTTCAGGGGACGACTGAGCGGCCCCCTCCCCGGTTAAAAAATCCTTTGTCTTCTCCTCAATGGCCGTGATCCTCTTAAGGCCAGCGGCAAGAAGAGGTCCCAGCTCCTTCATTTTCCCCTCTACTATCGCCCCCCGCTCCTCACGGAGAAGCTCCTCAAGTGCTCTGTATGAGGTTAATATCTCCCTTAAAGGGTCCCCTTCAGTGGCCATGGGAGAATGTCCCTTCCTCCCTTTGCACCGCCCCGTTCCAACCCTCTTTGAGTTCTGAGAGGATGGAGAGAACCTCTTTTATCGGCTCCCCTTGATCCTGGGTGTTTGCTTGAGCCAACCTGCGGTTCGAATAGTCATAGAGCCTATATAAAGAGTTGGCCACCTCCCCTGCCTCCATATTAAGGCTACACATAAGCTCGGTGATACAGTCCTGTGCCCGGAAAAGCATCTTCTGTTGGCCTTTTTTATCTCCTTCGTTGAGCAACTCCTCGGACTTTTTTAGGTATCCAATGGCGCCATCATAGACCATTAGAATCAACTCTCCAGGGGTAAAGACCTTTTCACTCGGTGTAGGCATCCTTCCTCCAAGGTTACTTAATCATCTCCACCTTCCGCACCGCCCCTTCCCAACCCTCCCGCAAAGTGGCCATCAGGTTAATGACCTCAGTTACCCCATTGAGGTTTTTTTGTGCATTGGCCTGGCCCAACCTCCAGTTAAGATAATCGTAAAGTTTATAGAAGAGTTGAGCGATCTCTCCCGCTTCCATATTAAGGCAACACATCAGCTCGGTGATGCAGTCCTGTGCTCGGAAGATCATCTCCCCCTTTCCCTCCCAATCCCCTCTCCGCAGCCTCTCGGCGGCTTCCTCCAGGAAAGTAAGCGTTCCATCATAGACCATCAGAATTAGCTTTCCGGGGCTAACCGTTTCAAGCTGGGTCTGCAGATACTCTTGTGATGGGTCCCGTAGGTTCATCTCCCTCCTTTTTGTTTAATTGTTCACCACTGATAACCACGGACTAGCCAAGCGCGGCAAAGCCGCAATAAAATAATTCACCGCAAAGTCGCAATTATTAACTAATCATTTTATTTCATCTCTCTTTTGCTTTTTATTTCCTCTGCGATCTTAGTGGCTTTGCGGTTGTTTTAGCTGAGGGTCTATTAGACCACCCTTTGTGGGAGAGGTCTCCTGACCTCGATTATCGGCATCAGGAGATGCCTCCCACAACTCCTTGAAGAGGGAACCCAAATGACACGAATAAACGAATCTACTCGAATGGGAGACTCTTATTTCGTAGATTGTTGCTCGTAGATCGGGTAATGGGGTGGAGGAAAACTGAGTGCTGACTGCTGAACGCTGATAACCGAGTCAATCAGGATTTGTGCTATTCGTCCATTCGTGGAATTCGTGTTCAAGGCCTTATCAAATTGAGGTGGTAGAACCCCGATTCTGCCATAATCAGATCAGGGGATCTGACCGCTCAGGCTAAATTTCCATTTTCTAATTTCTATTTTCCATCCCCCAGGGGCAGAACCCTACCGGCATAGCATTCTCTAACTGTACCACGAGGCTACCTGCTGGGCAAACCAGTCGCTGGTGGATTTCAGTTGATTTAAGAGTATCTCCATATTGGTGAACTGTGCCTCCAGTTGTTGCCTTTTCATCTCCAACCGTGTCTCCATATCAGAAATGCGATCGTCTAAGTCGTCTATAGTATCCTGGAGACCATCCTGGCGGGTGTTGATCAGTCCATCTGTAGATGATGTCCAGGAGTCAAGTCTTCTCTCCAATTGTTCAGCTATGCCAAAGGCCAGGGCTATCTCTCCCTTATCCCCCGTAGTATCCGAGCTAATCTTCACCATCAGCCCCTTGGTCGCTCCTTCCGATCCGGTGAGATGGAGGCCGGAGCCAGTAGCGGTGTAGGTATCTGTTCCTTGGGTGAAGTATCCTGCCACATCTTGGCCGGTGTCGCTTTTGGCGGTTGTGCCGATCCCTGCGCTTGTAGAGGAGCTGGCCTGATCGGAAACAACCTCTACGGAATGGTCTGAGCCGTAGTAATTATGGTTTATCTTTAGCTTGCCTCCGTCGTTGGAGGCGCTAACCTCCACCCCCTGGTTATCCATCTCCGAGTTAATTTTATTCACGATGTCAGCGATCTTGTCCCCCGCGGTGAGGTTGACCACCACCTCGGTGGAGCCATCTATGGTAAAGGTGAGGGTCTCATCCTGGGAGATGCCTCCGGAATCGATGACATAATCTCCTTCCACCCAGGCTTTCTCCGCCACCTGGGTGATGGTTATCCCGTAGGTTCCCATAACTGTGTTAGCGGAATGGGTCATATAGGTAACATCTGGGTCGGTGGTAATAGCCGAGGCAGTAAAGAGGTCAATTATATCCTGAGGGTTACTGGCCAGATAGGCATCCAGGGTGGAATCGTCGATCTCTAACTCCCCTGTAGTGTAGTTAGTGGTGATCCCAATCCTGGAAAGGGCGTTTAAGAAGGAGGAGAGGCCGGAAACCTGGGAGATGATTGTATTTCGGATTGTATCCTCTATATATCTCAGGGTGGAATCCCCCATTAGGGGTCGGGCCTCGCTGTCGGTATCTGGATCGTAGCTGAACTGCTCACGGATATAGCCCATCAGATCGTTATAAGATTCGACAAAGTCCTCAATAGCCCCTTTTCTGGTGTCCGTATCCTGGGTGATGGTCAAGGTCACCGCATCGGCCGAGGTATCCTTAAGGTTTATTGTCACCCCTTCGATGAGATCGGTAATGGTGTTGGTGGATCTGGTAATCGATATTCCATCTACGGTGAGGGAGGCATCCTGGGAAGCCTCCAACTGATTCTTTACCCCGGGCTTAACAAATCCCAGCACCTCCAGGGTGTGGGCGGAATCGGTGTAACTAGTTATGCCGCCGGTAATGTCGATCCGATAGGTGGTGTTCCCACTATTATCTGTATCGCTCTCTATGGTAGCATTTATCCCGGCAGCCACCAGTTTGTCCTTTATATCCTGGAGGGAGTCCTGGGAGAGGTCAATGCTCACATTGGTGCCGTTGATGGTCACCGTCTGCGAGGAAAAGGATGCTGATGAGCCAATCAGGCTTTTGATGGTCGAGGTGGTGTCGGCAAACCAGAGGGAGCTATCCTGGCCGGAATCAGAGGTATCCGCCAAGCCCAGATCTTCTAAGATCGTCCCTCCGTTCACATCGGCAAGGGCGATCTCGGTGGAACCGGTCTCTTCCCTGGTGAGGATGAGTCTGTAACTTTCATCTGAAACCTTCAGAATTGTAGCCGTTACCCCAGCATCGGCGTTGTTGATCTTGCCCTTGATATCGCTTAAGGTGTCCGTTGACTCCAACTCTATTGCCTTCCCGTTGATCGAGAGTTCGCCGGAGTATCCTAAGGCGGTAGAGGTGGAGGAGATCTCACCCGAGGCTATCTTATGGGCCTGGGCCAAGCCCGATACAACTATGGAATAGCGGCCTATGCTGGCCGATGAGGTAGCTGTAGCGGTGAGGATATCCTCATCATTGGAGCTGGCACTCATCGCCCCCATCGTGGAGAGATTGTTGAGGGTTTGCACATCGGAGAGAAGGGTAGAAAGCTTGCTGCTCACCGTCCCCCAGGTGGAGAACTTGGTCTGGTAGTCACTCTTCTTATTCTCTAAGATATCTACCCGACGGTGTTCTATATTCATCAACTGGTCGATAACATCATACCAGTTTAGCCCTGATATTAAACCACCAACGGCAAATGTTCCCGCCATCTTTTCTCTCCTCTATGGAAAATTCTGTAGGGACAGACTTTTAGGTCTGTCCGATCTCCCTCACGCTCTTTGTGGATGTTATCATCCACAAAGAGATAGGAACCCTATCCGTACATCAATAGGAATAGTCCGTCCGATCTCCTCCGATAAATCGAGATCCATACAGGCCATAGGATTGAGCGGTCAGATCCCCTGATCTGACTGTGGCAGAACAGGGGTTCTGCTAGCTCAGTTTTATAACCGATTCACATCGATATAATTCAACCGGTCGGTTATCTGATAATGAACTTCAACTCCGCTACTTTTCTCGACCTCTGTTACCTGACTTCTGTGAACTGTTACGGTATCTCCTTGCCACCTCCTTGAGGGCGATGGAGAGGTTGAGCATCTTCTCATCGGGGATCTGCACCGTCACCCCGTTCTTTATTGTGACCACCACCCGATTTGCCTCTCGATTAAATGAGAAGATGAGGTTTTTACGGTGGGTTTTTATGAACCTCTCCCCTTGCTGCGGGGAGATAGATTTTTCCACAGGCTGAGGACGGTCGGCTTTCCGCACTTTGCTGGCCCCATTATCCACTTTGACTGGCAAGCCATCTATCCTCATTTTCTATTTCTCCTTCTTAGGTAGTTCACCACGGATAACCACGGACTATGCACAGAAAAACAGGAATCAGCATGAACTTCATTCTCAATTCTCAATTCTTAATTCTTAATTGCCTTCCCCCGTGTGATTCCGTGAATTTCCGTGGTAAGCTTTGTAGTTTCGTGGTAAATCTATCTACTTGTGTAGATTTGTTTATTTGGGTCATTCGTGTTCCAGAGATTTAGTGAAATCAGTGTAATCCGTGGCTGTTGTTTGGTTGCGGCTCTGCTGAGCTAACTTCATCCAAGGCTAAAATAGGGGGGGAGTCAGGGGAGGGTCTAAGCCTCCCCTGACTCATCCAGTGCTTCCCCTCTTATACCGCTCCGAGAAGGGTAAGTGCTGAACTTGGAACCATATTAGCCTGAGCTAACATCGCGGTTCCTGCCTGCACCAGAAGCTGGGATCTGGTCAACGCGGCAGTCTCGAAGGCTATATCCACATCCCTGATCACCGACTCGGCTGCCTGGGTGTTCTCAATGCCAATGGACAGGTTGGCTGAGGCATACTCCAACTTGTTTGAGTAAGCACCGATGTCACCCCTGGTGGCGGAGAGGGAATTGATGGCAGTGTCAATGGTGTCCATAGCGGACTGGGCACCAGCCACGTCTGTGAGGTCCAAGCTGTTAACTCCCAGATCAGTTGACGTTGTTCCCTCAATGGTGACGGCGATCTGATCATTGGTGGAGTTGTAGGCTCCCACCTGGAAGGTGCCAGTGAAGGTTCCGTCCAACAGGGAAGTCCCATTGAACTTGGTAGAGTTGGCGATCTTGTCGATCTCGCCCGTCAGCTCAGTCTGCTCGTTGTTAATCAGGGTTCTCTGATCAGAGCTGATGGTGGAGTCAGCAGCCTCTGTGGCCAGCTCCTTCAACCTGGTGAGCATGGAGTGGATCTGCTCCGTTCCTCCCTCGGCTACCTGCAACAGGGTGATTGCCCGTCCCGCGTTCTGGTGGGCCATACCAAGACCAGCGATCAGTCCCCTCATCCCCTGAGAGATGGCCAGACCAGCCGCATCGTCAGAGGCATGGTTGATGCGGTAGCCGGATGATAGCCTCTCTAAGGACTTGTTCAAGGCCGCCGTGTTTACCGCCAGATGCCTCTGGGCGACCATTGATGCTATGTTGTGGGTTACTCTAAGGGCCATTTTTGTCCTCCTTTTAAGTTTTTGTGGTTAGCTGACAACCACTTGACCCTGGGGGCCTGAGGCCCCACGAACTATGCGGTTTTCTCACCTCCTTTTCTTTTGTCAAAGTATATTATCGGCAACTGGAGGGAAAAACTTTAGCAAAAAATGAGGAGGTGGGAAAAAAGGTCAGGAGGACTGATTATCAAAGGGCTTTCCCCTCAGGACAGGAGCTCTGAGGGATAGAAAATAGAAATTGGAAATTTAGCCTGAGCCGTCAGATGCTCTCATCTGACGGCGGCCGGTGGCAAAATCGGGGTTTTGCCGCCTCATGTTGATAAGGCATTGAACACGAATCCCACGAATGGACGAATAGCACAAATCCTAATTCATAATTCTTTTGTATTCTACTCTCTATTATTCGAGTAGATTCGTTTATTCGTGTCATTTGGGTTCCCTCTTCAAGGATTTTGTGGGAGGTATCTCCCGATGCCGATTAAAAGTGTGCTGTCAGGAGTTACCTCTTCCGCCAGAAATCCCGTCGGAACGGGGCGGACAGCTCTTGAAAGGTCTGGAGACATCTCCTACCAGCGCAACTAAGAGGGATAACCTCCCGCAGGTTGCGAACCTGCGGGAGGTTGTTTCATGTCAAGTCTAAACAGGTTCTGCTTCAATGATAGTTGTAGTTGAAAGTTCCATTTTCTCCTTGAGGGTGGAGAGATTCTTTTTTGCCTGTTCCAGGTCTGGCTCTAAGCTAAGGGAAACATCAAAGGAGATGGCCGCCTCCGCCATCCTCTTGTTGTTAAGCAGGGATTCACCGAATCTGTTAAAAGCGAGGGCCAAGTTGTGCATATCCTCGGAGGAGCCGGAGAGAGGAGGAGCCAATTTAGGATACCTGGCTGAGATATCGGAATATTCATTAATCAGACCTGGAGTAGAACCCTCCTGGGCATATATCTTGGCCAGGCCAAGGTTTACATCTATATCCCCTACTTTTAACTTCTTTGCCTGCAGAAACTGCTTCTTGGCCTTTGGATAGTCGTTAGAGCTCAAATAGAGGTATCCCAAACTGGTTAGCGACCTAACCTTATGAGGATCAATCTGCAGGAGCCTCCTGTAGCTGGTCTCTGCCTGTTGAACCTTACTCCGTTTGGTATAGACAAAGGCCAGCCAGGAGAGGGCCTCACTGAAGTTGGGTGCCAATCCAACGGCCCTCCCCAATGCCCTCTCCGCCCCCGGAAAATCGTCTAAGAAGATACTGGCCATCCCCAAGTCGAAGTAGTCGGTGGGGGAGTCTGAGCCCAGGGAGACAAGCTTTTGATAGCTTCTTTGCGCCTCCCGGTAGTTCCCCTTTCTCAGATAGAAACCGCCCAAGGCCCGGAGCACAGCAGGGGAGTCCGGCTTTATCTGCAGGGCATTCTCGTATTCCCTGCTTGCCTCTTCAGTTTTCCCATTCCCTTCATAACATTTGGCCAGATAGAAGGAGGTGGAATAGCGAAGCTCCTCAAGGGGTATGGAGGCTAATCCCAACCTAATACCCTTCCTCTTAACCTCCTCAAAGTTTTCCTGAGCATCAGCAATCTTGCCAAGTTTATAGAAAAGTTCCCCCAAGCAGTAATTTGGCAGGCCATCTTGGGGGGCGATCTTCCCTGCCTTCCTGTACTCTTGGAGGGCCAGGTTAAACTTCCCTAACTTGCGATAGTTATTCCCTAAGATTATGTGGGCCATCTTGGTAATCTCGGGGAAACCTGCATCGCTCTGGGCGATCTTCAGAAGGGCTTTCAACTCCTCAATTGCCTTCTCAAGCATCCCCTTACTGTTATAATTGGTGGCCAATTGATATCTGATGCTTATGTCCTCAGGGGTTTTCTCCACCCGACTCTGGAGGATCTTGAGGTTCCTTTCTACCTTCCTGTTGTATTCCTCGGGGTTGGAGTATCCCAGGTGATTTATGGTCACTGAGGAGATCCTGGGCAGTAACCCCAGCCTATCCAGAGAATAAGCCACCTGTTCGTGGACTGGGTTTTTAAATCTCACCCCGGGAAGCTTGGGGAAAAGCCGCAGTTGTAAAAATTCCGTCTTCACCCCATTGGGTTCAGTGGAGAGCACCCTACAGAGAAAGTAGGAGTCTGGTGGAGAGGATTTGGCCAATCTCCCCAATTTTATGGCCTCCCCCCTCGCCAAGCGGTCATCGGCATCCATCCAGAAGATCCAATCCCCGGTGGCATATCGTAGGGAGGCGTTCCTGGCCTGGGCAAAATCATCCTCCCAGGTGAAATGGTGTACCTTTGCCCCTAACCTGCGGGCAATCTCCACTGTCTTATCCTGGGAACCGGTGTCTACCACCACTATCTCATCGAAGCTATCCTTAACCGGCAAAAGACAGCCGGCTAAGTTCTCCTCCTCGTTTCTCACAATCATACACAAGGAAATTTTCGGTTTCATATGGTCACCTTCTCTTCCTCGGCCTGGTGGCTAGAGGCGAACCTACTTGCGCTTATCGCCTTCTGCCAACCTTTTCTAAAGGCTTGAAAAGGAAATTCCTGGCTTACGGTCCTCCTGGCATAGCTTCCCAGTCTGATGGCCGCATCGCGATTCCGCAAAAGGAACTTCATCTTTTCCCGCAAATAGCTGAGATCGTTAGAGATAAACCCATTATAGCCATCAACCACCGGGGATGTGGAGTGCTTAGTGCTGATCACAGGCATACCAGTGGTCATTGCTTCCAAGGTAGCCGTATTGTATCCATCCTCCACCCCTTCGCGGTTGGTGATTAAAAAGAGCCGGTAACTGCGGTACATCCTCTTTAGATCATCCCAACTGGGGGCAGGGCCAGCAGTGCGCAGGGAAGGATTGAGGCCAACGATATCCGAGGGCAGATCCTGGAGGATCTCCTCCTGAATGGAGTATCCTAACAAGGCATCCCTCTCCTTAAGATGATTGGCCACCCTGAGCACCCGAGGGATCTCCCCGCAATAGCCAAAGCACTCATCGGTCGGCGCAGGCAGTTTGATCACCTCCCCCTTAATTCCCCAATCTCTCCGTTTTAGAGAGGAGACGAATATGGGCTTGACTCCCCAATAGACGAGAAGTTTGGCCACCATCCGGCGAAAATCAGCGAGATCGGTTTTATCCCCCTCCTCCATTGTCCTTCCGGTGAGCGTGCTGTGAAAAACGGAGATCTTGGAAAGTTCATATTCCTTGATGTCCAATAGATCCTTGTTGTTATGGCATATAGCCAGGTCGTAGAGCCCCAGTTTCAAATTGGCCTTGGCCTCCTCCAGGCTAAGAAGCCTACAATCTTCCGGTAAAGGTCTTATTCTTGGTAGCCAGCGCAGTCTCCTCCCGTTTTGGGCGAGGGGTTCAACTATATCCAATGGCCCTATTGCCTTGGCCAAAAGGTAAACATAGGCCTGATGGGAGTTAAAGGTCAATATCCTCATCTTCCAATAGATAAAAATGGGAACACAAATGACACGAATAAACGAATCTACTCGAATAATAGAGAGTAGAATACAAAAGAATTATGAATTAGGATTTGTGCTATTCGTCCATTCGTGGGATTCGTGTTCTATCAGTGAAATCCGTGTAATCCGTGGCTGGTGTTTGGTTGCGGCTTTGCTGCACTGTGCGGTTCTGAGAGATTCCGTAGGGGACTTACCCCTTCACCCCCCGCCATCTCTATAGACTTCTCTATCAGGGCCATAGCCTCCTCTTTCCTATTCCGTTTAAGAAATAGCTTCCCTAACCTAAAGTAGGGGATAAAAGAGTCTGGTTTGTGGGAGATGCATCTCTGGTAGGCCCCAATCGCCTGGGAAATCTGATTGGTCTCCTCGTAGCAGATGCCCAGCCAATAGTCAGTCTTCACCTTCATTAAGGGAATGGGAAGAGGGAGGTTGATGGTTTTAGGCTCAATTTTTTTTACCTCCTGTAGATAAGGTAAAGCCTTGGAGAAATTCTTCTTCAGGCAGAGTAGCTCCCCTAAGTAGAACTTAGCTGGCCAGAAGCTTTCCTCCTTTTGCAGGGCGTTATGAAGGGAAACCATAGATTTTCCCTCCTCTCCCAGTTCGTAGTAGAGCTTGGCCTCCAAGAGGTGCGTGTAGAGGTAGAGCTCCTCGGAAAAGGCTGGAAATCTGGGATTTTCCAAGAGTTTCCTTGTCAGCTCCAGGGCCTTTTGCCGTTCTCCCAAAGAGTCGTAGGTAGAGGCCAATTGAAAACTGGAGTAAAAATCTCTGGGGTGCTTGTTCAACCACTCTTTGAGAAACTTCAGATTTCTCAGATCCTTCCTCTTCTTCCCCCCATCGGCATAGCCGAGATGGTTAATGACAACCTCCTTGGGTTCAACCTCTACCCCCAATCTCCGTAATGACCCTTCCACCTGTTCGTGAATCGCCCCTTCAAATTTAACCCCAGGGAGCTTGGGGAAGAGCCGTAATTGGTAGAACTCCTCCTGAGTTCCCTCATTGATTACCTTGAAGGAGAAGGCCTTTTTTACATCTTCTCCAATTAACCCCCTTATCTTCTGGGCTTCCTGTGGGGTGATCCGATCATCTGCATCCATCCAGAAGATCCAATCTCCCTGAGCGTAGCTCAGGGATGCGTTCCTGGCCGCGGAAAAATCATCCTGCCAGGGAAAATAAAAGACTTTAGCACCCATCTCCTTGGCCAGCCGAGGGGTCCGGTCTTTAGAGCCCGTATCCACCACTATTATCTCGTCAAAGCTATCGCGCAGGGACAGGAGGCAGTCCCTCAGGTTTTCCTCCTCATCCCTGACGATCATACAGAGGGAAAGGTTCATACCTGGAGTTCCTTAAGCCTCTCCTCCGCCTCCTTGAGCTCTGGATCAAGGAAAAGGGCGAGTTCAAACTCCCTCTTGGCTAAATCCCTCCTCTCTAAGTTGAAATAGCAGTCCCCCAGACATAGCCTCACATCAGCTCCTGGGGTCTCCAAGCCCGAATATCTCTCCAGAAGCCCCGCTGCCTCCTCATATAGGCCAACCTGATAACAGATCAGGGCCAGGTTGAGCATCGTCTCCGGGTTTTGGGGGGCCATCTTCAAGGCCTCTTGCAGGTGCTCCAAAGCACCCTCCAAGTTCCCTTCCTGCCAGAGAACCACCCCCAGGTCGGTCTCAATTTGGGGGGCCGTGGGGTTGAGTTCCAGCGCCCTTTCGAGCACTGATTTTGCCTCCGACACCTTCTCGTCCTTGAATAGACACTCCCCTAAGGTCCGGAAATTATCCGCTGACCAGGGATCTATCTCCGTAAGCTTCTCATATAAGGGGATAGCCTCCTTGAACCTGTTGCCCTCAAAAAGCAAGGCCCCCAACTTCTCCAAGATCTCCTGATTCTCTGGGGCATTGTCCAGGGATTTCCGATAGAACCTCTCGGCCAACTCGTTCTCCCCGCCCTCTCGATGCTGGTCCCCCATTTTCATATATTCCATCGCTTTTCTTTCTTTTATAACCGACATCTTCTGCCTCCCCTCTTTTCTCAAAACCGGTTTACCCCGCAAAGCGGCTATTCTACCCAAAACCAGCTCCACGGATTTTTCCCAGCCCAAGGTCTTTCTTATCTTCTCGGCCAACTTTAAACCCTTCTTTTTTGCCGCCTCTCGATGAGCATAGACCTCCTTCAACCTTTGTCCTAAGACTTCAGGGGATGGTTCTAAGACCCAAGGTTTCCCTGCTGTTTTTAGTTTGATCTTGATCTCCCTCCTTTGGGATGGAACCCAGTAGATATCATCTGAGGGACAGAACTCGTCACAGGCTCCTCCCTTGGTCAATATCGCCGGCAACCCACAGGCGAGGCCCTCGGCCACCGGCAGGCCAAACCCTTCCCCCCTATAGGGATGGACAAGGCAATCGCAGGCGGTATAAAGGCCGGCCATCTTACCCTCAGGGATGGTGGCCTTTAGGTAGAGCACCTCGGGAGCATCCTTATCCATCTGCATCTCCTTGATTAGCTTCCCTGCCCCCTGCCCCCGGTAGAAGCTATCCTGTCCCATATCCTTAATTACTAGACAGACATCATCCTGGGCAGTGAAGCTCTGGCGGTAGGCCTGCAACAGGAGGTCAATCCCCTTTCTCCAGATGGTTCCTCCCACGAAGAGGAACTTAAACTTCTTCTTGGTCCGCAGCTTCAAGGGAGGTTCCTGAGGGTTGAAGAGATCAAAGTTTACACCATTGGGAATAACGAATATCTTCCCAGGGTCAACCCCACTTTGGATATAGCAATCCTTGACGAATTTGCTATACACCCATAATTCATCGACCATAAGGTTTATGGGTTTAATCCACTCTTCGGGGATGGCTCCATATTCCCAGGGCTGGATCATCACCCAATGGCCCTCAGGTGGGGGGGTGAAATTGGGCGGCCATTGGTGGCGGATATGCACATCGGCCGGACGGGAGAGAGGGGCGCGCACTCGGGCAGCAAGCTGGGGGAAACGGGGGTCATCCTCCGGGCCAAACTGGTCAGGCTCGTAGGGGATGATGGAGAGCTCAACATTATCCCGCGCTAACAAACGGAGACAGAGCTCCCTGTTGACCAAGGCCAGGGAGTGATAGACAAAGAGGCTGCCCTCCCATGCCACTCTCAGTTTTTCCACTCTTCCGAGTGTAATTCTTGATACATTCAAACGATTGGCTATCTTCTGTAAACGAGCAGCTATCTTTTTCGTGCACTTTTCTGTACTCCAAGCTTTGATTATCTCTTGACGAGCCGCTATCCCTTTGAGCTTGGCCCTATCCCAATCTTGGAATACCTCTCGCATTATGGATTTCAGATGAGAAATCGAAGGTTCAATAAATTTTGGCTTTTTGTTGGTAATAGAGGTAGGTACCTCAATCTCTATGAGGTAGGAATTCTCTTGGTTCATAAAATCAAGATTGCCTCCCCATTTTGTCCCAATAGTTGGCAATTCCATAGCCATTGCCTCTCCCAGTGCTTGGCCAAAGGTCTCTCCTCTACTGGGTAGGACAAAGGCATCACAGGAATTATAAAGAAAAGGGATTTGATGAGCTGGAAGTTGGGGGAGGACTATAATTTGAGGTGTTCTCTTTGGATTATATCCTAAACGAGAGATAAATCTATTTATTTCCCCCTTAATATTTAGATACTGATTGGAAAAGGAATTTATCACTAGACAAACATTTTCCTCAGGGGAAAACTCTTCCAGAAATGCTTTTGTGAGTATATCCCAACCTTTAGTCTTACTCCAGCGGAATATAGATAGAAAGGAGAAAAGGCCCTCCGGAACAATCTTCAAAGCTTGGGCGCTTTCCGGGTCAAATCTTTTAATGTCTATCCCGATGGGAAACACCTTGACCTTTTTGCTCTGCACTCCTCTATCCATTAAGACTTGCTTGTTAAAATTGGATGGGACCCATATTTCATCCATCCTCTGAATTCTCTGGAGTAAGTTTAAGGGTAGGTTGCCCCCCTCCAAGGCGGTGATTCCGATATGATAACCCCCTGGGTTTAAGTTTTTAGATTTTACGAAACCGATAAATCCATCTTCGAAGAACGAATGGGTGATAAATAGATCTATCGGACCACTATAATGCTTTTCCCTTAATCGTTGGCTCAAGTCCGGATCTAAGTTTACTGCTTCGCGGGGAGATGAGATAAATGCTTGAGTTTCTATGCCCTTTTTATCTAATTTCCGGTATAGATCTCTGCTCCGCTCCCCCTTCCCCCCCATCTCCAACAAGGGACCGGAGAAGGAAATCTTCACCCTAGGTCTTTGAGAGCTGAAGGACCGGGGTTCACGCTTCACAAGCAGGTTAGAAAGCTCCCCACGGATAACAGAAACTGTCCGTTCTAACTTGTGGTTATGCTCCACTGTCTGGCGGGCTTTTTGTCCCAATTCTAAACCCTTATCCCGGTTTTCAAAAGCATACCTCAAAAGCCGTCTCAACTCCGGTAGACTGGGCTCACTCAAAATTGGGTAGTTATTTGTAACATAGTCCCCCCATCTTTTGAGGGGCAAAGATATCCTCCGGGTAGCCAGAGGGAGGGAATTCCCCAAATTACAGAACTCGGAGCAAAGAGGAGAATTGGTTGCTATTACCGGTAGGCCTGAGGCCATAGCCCTGAGGATTGAAACCCCTAATTGCTCGGCTCTATACGGCTGCACATAACAGTCACAGGTTGTGAATAAACGAGGTGGCTCATCATAAGATTTTATACCCTTTAAGTAGAGGATTTCTGCTGCTCCCTTTATCTTGTTTATCTCTCTAACCTTATTTGAAAATAGTTTGTCTGGAGAGAAACTCTGCACCACCAAACAAACATCCTCATCTTCGGTAAATTCGGCTTCATAGGCGGAGATCAAGATGTCTATCCCCTTAGAAGTGGTTAAATCGTCAAAATAGAGAAATTTGTAAGATTTTTCCGTTTTCAGCTCCAGAGGCCGATTGCCTGGGTTATAGAGTTCGGTGTCTACCCCGACCGGGATGAGCGTTACCCTATTTTTCCTCACCCCCTCCCTCGTGAGAACATCCATCATATGCTTGGAGAATACCCAAACCCTGTCCACCTTTGTGTTTATCTCCTCTGCCCAATGGATAGGTATGGAACCGTAAGGCCAGGAGATAACTGGTATGTAAATCTCTTTGGGAGAATGTTGGAAATTCAGTATAGGTAAGAAGCTAATGGTGAAATCGACTCTATCAAATTTCACTTCAGAGAGGAGAGATAGGAATGGATCATCCAGGGAGTCCATACTTGCCTCATTATTTTCCTCAATGAAAGGTGAAGTAATACCTACCTGCAGACTCTCGCTACGGAGGTTTGAGATTAACTCCCTGCTATAAGAGGCTAAACAATTCCCTTCTTTGAATGGCCCCTCCCAAAAAATATTTACGGATTCGTCTTCCTTCATTTCCCCTTTTCTTTCTTCCCTAAGATGGACCTTATTTCCCTTAACCTCTTTATCATCTTTTTAGCAACCGTTGGGTAATTAAAATTTTCGATAATCTCCTTCCTTGCCCGTTCTCCCTTTTCCCTCGCCTCTTGCCTGTTTTCGTAAACCTCCCTCATCAATTTTCTGGTATGGGCAACGCTCGGTTGTGCCCACTTATGTCCTCTCCATAAGGGAACTTCTCGCCAGGCAGAAGGGGGGACATCGACAATATCGCAATCAATCAGATAAGAGTTGTTGTCATTCATATAATCAAGCTGTCCACTCCATCGCGTGCCAATGGTCGGCAGTCCCATAGCCATAGCCTCGAAGTAAGGCCTCCCCCATCCCTCCCCATGGCTGGTCATCACAAAGGCGTCAGCAGCAGCGTAAAGCCTGGGCATATCCGAAGCAGACAGTATCATAGGCAGGAAGATAATCTCGGGAATATTTGAGGAGTCAAGGCCAAGCCGATCCTTTACGAAACGATGGAGACGTTCCCTGTATTCTTTCACCGTCTTTTCCTCATAACCCGTGGCTAACTTATAAACCTTTAGGATCAGCGCCACATCTTCATCTCTCTTAAATTCTTTGATATACGCTTCCAGAAGGACATCCCAACCTTTCCTGGGGAGCCAATCAAAAACAGAGAGGAAGTTGAATGATTTCCTACCCGGGATTTCCAGAGGTTCAATATCCTGACGAAAGCTTTCCACATTTAACGCTCCTGGGATCACTTTTATCTTCTTCCTATCCAAACCGGAGAAGGAAAAGGTTTCGAGATTAAAATAGCTTGGTGCCCATACTTCGTCCATTTGCATCAGAGTGGGCAGCCATCTTTCGGGGATCCGATCAGTCTCGAACAACATTCTAGCTATATTGTATGAAGCAAAAGGGTGCCGGTAGGATATGTCACCAGTAGAATGAGTTATCAATATAGCGTTATTTGCTGTTACTTCGTTAGATAAAATCGCAGAGTTTTCGGTCATACTATCAAGTCTCTCTTTCTTCGCATTTTCTAATTCCACGGTTGCTTCTGTTGTAGTTAATGGGATCAAATGAATATTAACCCCTTCTTCTTCTAAGGCGAGGACAAAATTCCTGCCTTCATCTGCATAGCCACTCGGGTCAAAGATGGGACCGTCCCAGATTAGATCAATATCGGATGTTCTCTCTGCTATTACACACATATTGGAGACATCACTTCCATCATTTGTTGCTTCCGTAACCTTGAATCCGCATTCTCTCATAACCCTTTTAATAGAAACCCGATCGAATATTACAAAATGATAATTACCTTTGTAATCCTGTCCCCCGAATATCCTCTCCACTACGGGATCAACCCCTGCTTTCTTGCCACCTTCCCTTCGCCAACCTTTAGGTCTCTCTTGATATAGCTTAAGCAAACCCTCTAAATTTGGGGTCCTCATCCACAGCTTCCCTTGATGTTTCAAAACCCTCCACCACTCCTTGAGAACGCCTTTCGTCTCTCTCCAGGGAAAGTGCTCGATGATATCGCTGGCATAAATCTCCTCTGCCGATTCATCAGGAAAGGGCAAACTCTTCACATCACAGACTATATCCACCCCTCTGTGAAAATTAAAGTCTAAGTTCAAATACCCCTTTTTTATGTCTTTGCCACAACCAAGATTGAGTTTCATAGCTCTTAATCTAACCAAATTTTTTCCACAACTACCCCCAGATTTCTATTGTCCTGGGTTCCATAAAATTTATGGGGATTCCATGTTCTATCAACAATCAAAGTGAACTCACTTACTCTGTTATTTCCAAACATAGGTAGTCTGAAACTCAGTAAGGTCCAAGTAGTATCATCTATGCTAAGTTTCTCAAGTGGCTTTTTATCAATAAATGCCTGAATGATTACAGGTTTTTCAAAGATATCTGGATGAGAACTCAAAGCCTTTATAAATAAAACTGAGTTCTCTCTTTTTCTTTGGAGATAAAAGCTCGTCTCCTTCTCTGTCCATCGAACATAGGGGGGGCTGTATTCTAAAGCATACCACCCGAAGCCAAGCTGATTAAAGTCATTTTCCCCCATTTGTATGTAGCCTTTTATTATATCAGAATTAATGTTTTCTAAAGAAATTGGATAGAAATCTGGGCTCATTATACTGCCCATTATACTGCCCATTTCCCGCTGAACCCTGTTTGCCAAATTCATCAACTCTTCCCTTGATAAAGCTTTCGTCCTAGCTACAGGCCTATCACAAGTGTATTGGGAGAAATCAGATACTTCAATTAACCCTCTCTTTTTTGCTATTTTATAAAACTGGCTCCCTGGATAGGGAGTTGCAATAGCAACGCCAAAAAAATCAGGATTAATTTCTTTACTAAATTTTAAAGTGTTCTCAACTGTCTGCTTTGTCTCTCCTATGTTCCCAATCATTACGGAAGTGTATATTTTAAGTCCATGCTTCTTAGTAAGTTCACATGATGCTTTTGCCTCTTCCAGGGACACCTTTTTATTGATATTTTGTAAAATCCTTTCATCACCACTCTCAATACCATAAAAAATTAGCCAAAAACCTGCTTTTCTGGCATAGGTGAGAATATCTTCATCTACTAACTTTCCATTTGCTCGCCAGGGACATTTAAAAATGACCTTCTTGTTTATCTCCCTTTTAATTATCTCTTTACAGATATTCACAAACCACTTTTTGTTGACATTAAATGTGTCATCCTGGAAAAAAATCTCTCGAATCCCAAATTTCTTTTGCAAAAATTCAACCTCATCCACAATTGATTCAGGATCTCTAAATCTAACTTTTCTACTCCATAGGATATGCGAAGAGCAAAATGTACAACTAAATGGGCACCCTCTGGAACCCATCATTATCATTGTGGGACGTGCCCCCGTCGGAAACGGACCGGGATAACGTTCTATAGGAGTAATTAAATCCCATGCTGGGAAAGGAAGCTCATCTAAGTTCTGAATTAAAGGTTGAGGAGGATTTGTAATGATTTGTTCTCCTCTTCTGAAACAGATACCCCGTATATTGTCAAATTTTCTATCCTGCATCGATTCAACAAGCTTCTGAATTGTAATCTCCCCTTCACCATAAACAACTATATCAATAGAGGGGGATTCGTATAAAATCTTCTCTTTAAGCACAGTGGGATGTACCCCTCCCACTACTACCTGGATATCTGAATTGACTTCTTTAATTGTTCTCGCAGTTTCACAAGCTCCTTTAGTCTGGAGAGTATTCATTGTAATACTTACCATATCAGGCTGTATTAGTTGCAATTTTTCTCTTATATCCTCCATGGAGAGATCCTCAATGTCTGCATCTATAATGGAAACAGAATGCCCCCTTTTTAAAAGTACGGAAGAGAGATAAAGTAAGTTAAGTGGTGAAGAAAAACTTAATTTTCCTCCTGTATAGTGGGTATTCGGGTTTATAAAAACTATCTTCTTATAACTCATATCACTACTGTCTGGTTATTAGTTGAATAAAATGAGGTTCATCTCCATTTTAGTTGATGGCATAGATTATTTATTTACAGATAGTTACCCAGAATGTGGAATTTGAAAATGGCCAACTTTTGATCTTTAAAGCTAACCAAATCATTGTTTTCTAAAGTCATAGAGCGGAAAATTTAGTGAAAATACATCAAATGCTAACTGTTTAATTAACAACTGTTTAGCGACCTACAGATTTTGCATCTCTGGGTATTGCAAGCAAAATAGTTCGTCACACAACTCCTAATTACTCTGAAAGTTACAAAAGATCTAATCAACTAAAATGGAGAAGAGCCGATTTTTTATTTAATGGTCAGAGGGTTTTCTACTGAGAAGCCTAACCATCTCCTTGACTTTTCTTTCCGAGCTTGAGGCGGCCCGGCGGTTTTCTATCTGTAAGAGATGGTAGTTTTTCTGCTTGAACACCGGGGTATGCGGAGGAAGTCCCAGGAAGAGCCTGGCCTGGGGCTCCCTTATCTCGGAGAGGGTGAGCTCGATCTGATCGCCAATCTGTAGCTTGTCTCCAGGTCTAATCGTTATATGGACCTTCATCCTTTAAGTGGGCTTTTTTGATCTTCTCCGAGATTGGCTTCATCAAGGGGTAGCGCAGAGGATATGAGGGCTCTGACAGAACAACCTGTTTGGCCAACCTCATCTTGGGGTTGATCAATACTGGCCCCTTGAGATTGACTGTTGTCTTTCCATTTCCCAGCGAGACTAAGCAGTATACCTTTAGCTCCTTTATATCCTTCGCCCCCAAGCTTTTGAGATCCTCCTTAGATATCTCCGGTTCGTATTTTGGGTAGAAGTCTGCCGGCTCCAAAAGGGGGAACTTTAGCCTCTTTACCTCCAGAGAGAGGAGCCAGAGGAAGGGTTCATACTCCTTGAGCTGCAAGAGGAGATAGTTCTTAAAGCCCTCAAACCCTATTAGCCCTTGGGGAAATGTGATCACCTTTCCCACCTGGGATTTTTTCTTCTCTTTTACCCCAATCAACTTTCCCCCTTTCCACCAGGATTTTAGATCTCCGGTGAGAGTACACCGCGGAGTCTCAAGGAATTACATAGCGCGGCGAAGCCGCAACCAAACAACAGCCACGGATTACACGGATTTCACTGATAGTAAGAAAGGTAAAAGTTCACCGGAATCGATTTCCAGAGGTCAGGAAATACCCCTGATAACTGACGAATATCTGGTTACTGATCCTCGTGAAATGAAACCTTAATTCCGCGTTCTCCATTTTAAATTCGAAACTTCGCAGGTTTATTTTACCACCCCCAGGTCATTGACCGCTCTGCTCAGGGTCTGATCCTGCATTAAGATGGCCTTCTGATTTGCCTCATAGAACCTGAGCAAGCTAATCAACTCTATCATCTCCTTGGCGGGAGTTACATTGGAAGCCTCCAAGTATCCCTGCAGTAGGCGAGGGCTTTCCACTCTCTTGGCCTGGCTTCCGGGCAGGGGGGAGAAGAGTCCCTTCCCTTCCTTACGCAGGGGATAGGGGAGATCAAAATCTGTGATAAGGAATCTATCCACCAACCGGCCATTAACGAACACCCCACCCTGATCGTTTACGGTGACCTCGTCTCCATCTATGATTATGGGGCCACTCTCCCCCAAGACGGGGTCACCTCCCTGGGTAATGAGCAACCCATCCTTGTCCAGGCTGAAGTTCCCATCCCTTGTATACCTCGTCCCTTTGGGAGTCTCCACCGCAAAGAAACCCCGACCTTCAATGGCCAAGTTCAAGGGTTCCCCTGTCCGTTGGAGGCTCCCCTGTCCAAAATCAGTTTTAGCCTCTAACCCCAAAAGCGGCAGAGGCTTACCCATAAGAGAGGAATATATTTCTCGGAAGCTAACGGCTTCCCTTTTGAATCCGGGGGTGTTTAGGTTGGCTATGTTGTTGGCTACTATTTCCTGTTGGGTGATCCTCACCCTCATCCCATTTGCGGAGAGGTAAAGTCCCGGCAACATATCTCCTCCTTGACCCAGCCTAAGCGGAATCTGAGGTTGGTTAGGGTTGATTCATTTAGGGAAGTAGCAAATCTTATGCCATCTATAAGATTAGCGGTAGAGTGATGAGAAAAGGTGCGGAGACATTGTAATTCCGCCTCTTCCTCGGAATTGTTATCCGAGGGGTATTAGTTAAACCGTCCCCCCTGTCGGGGAAAGCTTTCCCCCGTTTGGAATTTTTTTCCCTATCACCCCTGCAGATTTACTGTCCGGCTCAGCCACTAAACTAATAGTGGCGACTGCTATCGTGGCCTGTTACTTGGGGAATTCCAAAGGCTCAAACCCTTTTATCATTCGTCATTAGGATTTCACCTTTGACTCATTACCCACACTAAGCTGCGGTAGAACTCTTCCCACCCGTCTTAGTCGGGACAGGTAGATAGTTACGATTCGGCTTAATCTCTTGACACTTGTGGGTTTACCTATTATCTTGTAAGAACTGACATTTATGCCTATCCGTTATCTTTGGATCCCGTTAATCGGAATCTCTATTGGAGAAAACCTTCGACGAGCTGAGGTTTTATCAAAGGGTAATGAACCAATAAATCAGCTAAAGCTATGAACTTGCAAAAATCAGAAGATCACAGCCCGGACTGGTGGAGGAGATATTATCCCGCTGTCTTTCCTCTCTGGGAGCCCTGGGGTGGGCTAATGGAGGAGAGGGCAGAGAGGGTCATCGGGTTTATGGAACAAAATTTAAATCTGAATCCAGGGAGCACTTTTCTGGATCTTGGTTGTGGTGAGGGAAGGCATAGCCGCTGCCTGGTTAAGCGAGGCTTGCTGGGATGTGCCCTTGACTTCTTCAGAGATAACCTTATCTGCGGGCTAAAGAGAAGCAGTGCCCAAAATCTCAATGGCCTGGGATTCATCCAGGCCGATATGAGAATACTTCCCTTCAAGCCTCATAGCTTTGGCCTGATCCTGCTTATGGATACAACATTTGGCATATTTGACGATACTACTAATCTGCAACTCCTGCAGGAAATCCGCCAACTATTTGCTAAAGGAGGGGTCCTCTTTATGCAGGTCCTCAACCCTCAGTTCTGGGTCAAGGATGAAGTGGTCAAAGGTTTAGGGAAGAGTGACAGATGGCCTGGGAGGTTGATGAGACGCTACCACTTTGATCAGGGATCGAACCTGCTTTATGACCAACTATGGCTGGAGGATGAGAAGGGAAGGGTAATCAGCCACTATCCCGATCAGATATTGAAGCTCTATCAAAGTAAGGAGATGAGGTCTCTCTGCCTCAAAGCCGGTTTCGAGGAGATCAAAATCTGCTCCGCTGCGGATTGGGGGCCACCGGATTCCCCCAATGAATTCCACACAAACAGCCCTGAATATTATGTAATCGCCAAATAAAAGCGTCTCTATCCTGCCCTAAAATATTACCCCGTGTGTTAAGAGCTGACTTGATAGTATAAGAATTCCCATTTTTAGACAGGATTGACAGGATGATCAGGATAAATAAAACTCGCACCTCAATGCTTTCCTTGTGTGGGTTACATCTAAGCGAGTTAGTGGGTGGGAGACAGCTCCTGATGTCATCAAAAGTGTGCTGTCAGGAGTTACCTCTTCCGCCAGGAACCCCGTCGGAACGGGACTGACAGCCCTTGCGGATTGAATAAAAATCCGGTAAATCCTGTTATCCTCTCAAAAAAGCCTTGCCGAGATAAACCAAGTTCAAAGGAGGACACTATGGCCAAATTGACAATCATCTACTATTCTCGCACCGGGAACACGGAGAAGATGGCAGAGGAAGTGACCCAGGGGGCAAGATCCGTGGAAGGGGTGGTGGTAGCCTGCAAAAAGGCCAAGGAGGCCACAAACGAGGGCCTCCTCTCCTCATCGGGAATTATCATCGGTTCCCCCACCTACTTCCGCCAGATGGGGGCAGAGCTTAAATCATTTATCGATAAGTCAATAGATGTCTACGGGAGGCTGGAGGGGAAGATAGGTGGGGTGTTCTCCTCCTCAGGCTCTCGCCAGGATGGGGAGAAGTGCCTCACCTCCCTCTATGAAGCCTTAGACTGCCATAGGGTAAATGTCATTGGAAGGGTTTTAGCCATTGAGGCTCCAGGGGAGAAGGAGAAGAGGAAATGCAGGGAACTGGGAGCGAAGATAGCCAGAAAGATCTTGGGCTAAAGAGGGTTCTCTAAAATCCCTTGCCTTCTGAGGGGGAAAAACCTATAGTAAGGTCGGAGAGGAGTTGATCTATGCCAGCCAACAATAGCGAGATTGAAAAACGCCCCTGGGATATGGCTGCTGAACTCGAGGTAAATTCTAAGCTGATTGTGGAGAATATTGTGCAATTGCTAAGGGGACAGGATGAGTAATGAGATAAAGGTTGCTGAATACTCGGAACTTTTACAGAACATAAAACAAAGAATTCGCGCTGCCCAGTACGAGGCGCTCAAGGCCGTTAACAAAGAACTGATCGGACTTTACTGGGACATTGGGCGGATGATCGTTGAGCGGCAAGAGGGCAAAACTTGGGGGAAATCAGTAGTCCAACATCTTGCGCGGGATCTGCAGATGGAGTTCCCCGGGATAAAAGGTTTTTCAGCGCAGAATCTTTGGTATATGCGTCAATTTTTCTCTACTTACAGGGACAATAAAAAACTCCAACCACTGGTTGGAGAAATTAGTTGGAGCAAAAATCTCGTTATTATGGGCAAATGTAAAGACGACCTCCAGCGGGAGTTCTACATTCGGATGGCCCGAAGATTTGGCTGGACCAAAAATGTGCTCATTCATCAGATTGAAAACCAGACCTACGAGAAAACCCTGCTCGGCCAAACTAATTTTGAGGAAACTCTTCCGGAATCCATACGCCAACAGGCGAAGCTAGCGGTTAAGGACGAATACACCTTTGATTTTCTGGAGCTGGGAGAGGAATACAGCGAACGTCAACTGGAGAAAGCGCTGCTTTCGAGGATGGAGCAATTCCTACGGGAGATGGGTGATCTGTTTACTTTCGTAGGCAGCCAGTATCGGCTGGAGATCAGCGGAAAGGAATTTTTTATTGACATTCTGCTCTATCACCGTAAGCTGAAATGCTTAGTGGCACTGGAACTCAAGGTTGGTGAATTTCAGCCAGAATATGTGGGCAAGATGCAGTTTTACCTGGCGGCACTGGACGACAGAATTCGGCTTGAAGGCGAAAATCCCTCCATCGGGATCATCCTCTGCAAGAGCGAAGATAAGACCATTGTAGAGTATCCTCTGCGGGATTCAGGCAAGCCTATTGGAGTGGCCGCATACAAGGTCGTAACAAAACTGCCAAAGGAGCTACAAGGCCAGCTTCCCACACCGGAGCAGATCGGAAAATTATTGGGGGGGATATAGGGTATGATGGAGATAAAGCAGACAACCAAGGCACAAAAGTTGGGGGGAGTAAGTAACCAGAAGGATTTTGGGCGGAAAATGGTTCTCAGATTCCCTTGCCTTCTGAGGGGCAAAGATCTATACTAAGTTTGGAGGGGAGTTAATTTATGCCAGCCAATAATAACGAGACCGAAAAGCGTCTTTGGGATATGGCTGATGAACTGCGGGCAAATTCTAAGCTTAAGGCTTCCGAATACTCGATTCCTGTCCTGGGGCTGATTTCCCTCCGCTATGCCGACTACAAGTTTAGTCAAGCCGCGAAGGTGTTAGCTGGTAAAAGCAGTGGCCGCCGTCAGGTCGGTAGGGCAGATTACCATGCACGGGGTGCCCTCTACTTGCCCAGGGAGGCAAGATTTCGTAATCTCCTTGAACTACCAGAAGGGGAAAACATTGGCCAGGCAATTAACGATGCGATGAGAGCCATTGAGAGCGAAAATCCGGATCTCAAGGGTGTGCTTCCCAAAACCTATAATCGCCTGGAAAATGCCACACTCATCGAATTGATCAAGCTTATGGCATCGATCCCAATGAACATTGAGGGCGATGCCTTTGGCAAGATCTATGAGTATTTCCTGGGCAAGTTTGCGATGAGTGAGGGGCAGAAGGGCGGCGAGTTCTTCACCCCAACATCGATTGTCAAACTTATTGTGGCGATTATCGAGCCATTCTATGGCAAGATTTTTGATCCGGCCTGCGGCTCAGGTGGTATGTTTGTCCAGAGCGCTCGATTTGTTGAGGAGCACAAGAAGGACCCTAATGCCCAAATAAGCGTATATGGCCAGGAACGAGTTGCAGAGACTGTCCGCCTGTGCAAGATGAACCTGGCAGTCCACGGCCTGGCCGGTGACATTCGCCAGGGCAACACCTACTATGAAGACCTACACACCGGCCCCGGCAAGTTCGATTTTATGATGGCCAATCCTCCTTTTAATGTAGACCGCGTGGACAAGGAGCGTCTCAAGGATGATCCGCGCTTTCCGTTTGGCCTACCTCGAGCGGATAACGCCAACTACCTGTGGATTCAAATCTTTTACAGTGCCCTTAACGATGCAGGCCGGGCGGGTTTCGTTATGGCGAATTCTGCCTCTGATGCCCGTGCTTCAGAATTGGAAATCCGTAAAAAGCTCATCCAGGATCGAACAGTGGATGTAATGGTATCCGTTGGTTCCAATTTCTTTTATACAGTGACGCTGCCCTGCACCCTCTGGTTCCTGGATAAGGGTAAGAAGAACACGGACCGGCGGGACAAGGTTCTGTTCATCGATGTGCGGCACATCTACCGCCAGGTCGATCGCGCACACCGTGAGTTCATTCCGGAGCAAATCGAATACTTGGCGAACATCGCCAGGCTATATCGTGGCGAGCAGGTCGATATAGAGCTTTTCGCACAGCGAATTAAGCGTCGTCTGGATGAATTTAGTAAAGACAACGAAAAAAAGGACCGGGTTCCTCTCCTTGAAAGGCTCTTGGAAGATCTGCAGGCAAATTTTCCTGATGGGAAGTATGTGGATGTGCCCGGCCTGTGCAAGGTGGCGACCGTACAGGAGATTGAAGCCCAGGGTTGGAGTTTAAACCCCGGCCGCTATGTCGGCGTTGCCAAGCGGGAAGATGAGGACTTCGACTTTCGGGAGCGATTGGAGGAACTTAACGAGGAGTTGGAGGTGCTCAATGTTGAGGCAAGGGAGTTGGAAGAACGGATTGCGGAGAATGTCGTGAAGTTGTTGGAGGGGAAGTGCTGACATACACTACTTCCAATAACAATTGGGTCGTTTGCAAATTGGGTGAGATGGCTGAAGAAATCCGCGAACTCTACGAACCAACTAGTGCTGAACAATATCCATACATTGGGTTGGAACACATCGGCCAACGGTCGTTGAGATTAACCGGAGTAGGCAAATCTACAGAGACCATAAGCACAAAGAAGGTTTTCCATGCAGGTGATATTCTCTTTGGAAGTCTTCGACCATACTTCCGAAAAGTTGCAAGGCCAAAGTTTGGTGGAGTATGTTCGACAGATATCACTGTGATTCGGGCAAAAGCGAAAGCAGATCAAGGATTTCTTCATTACTTTATCGCGAACCAAGCATTCATTGACCACGCGACCAACATATCTGGCGGTACCAGAATGCCGCGTGCAAACTGGAAAGTCCTCTGTGATTCCAAGTGGTCCTTTCCCCCTCTCCCCACCCAACGCAAAATCGCCGCCATCCTCTCAGCCTATGACGACCTGATCGAGAACAACCTGCGGCGGATTAAGATCCTGGAGGAGATAGCGCAGAACCTCTACCGCGAGTGGTTCGTTAAGTTCCGCTTCCCCGGCCACGAGAAGGCGCGCTTTGTCGACTCCCCGCTGGGCAAGATCCCGGAGGGGTGGGAGGTGGTAACGTTAGGTGGCACTTGCGAACTGAGGAAGGACAAGTTCAGAAAAGAAGAGCACGGGGAACTACCTCTCTTGAACTTGGCTAAGATGCTGCAGCGCACTTTGTTAGTGGGTGAAATGGGAAAACCAGACGAACTCTCTACTTCGCGCATCATCTTCGAAGAAGACGACATCTTATTCGGATCAATCCGACCCTACCTACACAAGGTTGTTCTCGCTCCCTGTCAAGGCGTCACCAATGTATCGGTGCTGGTCATCCGGCCTCGCGACGAAGACTTGTGGTCATTCCTAGCTGTGCTCCTGTCATCGATAGACGTAATTCGCTGGGCAGATCAACACAGCACGGGAACGAAGATGCCCGTCATTAAGTGGGACTCTTTGCAAACAATGCCCGTGCTGATGCCATCTGAGTCGGTTCTTCATGCATTTGCGACTGCTGTTGAGCCATTGTTGCAGGCGATCAAAATGACATTTTCCCGGAATCAAAACCTCCGCCGCACCCGCGACCTGCTCTTACCCAAGCTGATCTCTGGCGACTTGGATGTGTCGGAGCTACATATTAACCTTAGCCCGATCTATTCATAAATCAGGGTGAGTATCTCCGATACTCATGGATTTTATGTCGTAGGGACAGGGCTTCAGCCCTGTCCGGAGGAAGCGGACAGACATAAATGGCTGTCCTTACGGAATGACCAGATAACCTCTGGATAAAGGGACCGTCATTAGTTTATGAACAATGCAGGTTAGGGAGGATAACCAATGAGTGAGATTTACAATGTCTATTGTGACGAATCATGCCACCTGGAGAACGACCATCAAAGAGTGATGGTGTTGGGTGCGGTTTGGTGCCCATTGGACAAGGTTCGTGAAATTGCCGTGCGGCTGCGCGAGATCAAAATACGCCACGGCTTAAAACCCGATTTTGAAGTCAAGTGGACTAAGGTATCTCCTGCTAAGGCTCAACTTTATATAGACTGGATGGATTACTTCTTCGACGACCACGACCTGCACTTTCGCGCTTTGATTGTGCCGGACAAATCAAAGTTACGCCATGAGGCGTTCCCAGGCCAGGAGCATGACACTTGGTATTACAAGATGTACTTTGATATGCTTAAAGTAATTTTTAGTCCCCAGGCGAGCTATCGCATTTACCTTGATATCAAAGATACCCATGGCGCAGCAAAGGTCAAGAAGCTACACAATGTGTTATGTAGCAACCAGTACGATTTCACCCACGAAATCATTGAAAGAGTCCAGTTGGTGCGATCCCATGAAATTGAAATACTACAACTGGCCGATCTCCTGATCGGCACAGTGTCCTATAGGAACCGCGGGCTCCACGGAAATGAGGGGAAACTCCGTTTGGTGGAGAGAATGAAACGGCGTTCGGGGTATAATCTGAAGACGACGACCCTGTTGCAAGAAATGAAGGTCAACCTGTTCCGGTGGCACGCCAGGGAGATAAAAAGGTGAACCTAGTGCCAGAGTGGTTACCGCCACTCGTTCAGCTAAGTGACTATGGAGGCAACTGGGATCAGTATCTGGAGGCCCTGTATAAACACTTTGAAACTGATTTTGTCAAAAGTAGGCCTCGATTCCACAAACGGAGATTGGGCCTAAAGAGACACCCGTTATTGCAGGGAAGAGAGGCCACATTCTGGCATATGATCTCGGAGGGACGAGATGAGACGTCACGAACACCGGATCTGAGACGATGCAAGCGGGTTCGCTGGATACGTGCTGTCATTGAACATGCGGACGATCCGGCAGTCAAGGTGTGGGAGAATACGCGGCGGGGAGAGCGCAGAATTTGTTTATGGTTGGAAGAGCAAGAATATCTGGTCGTTCTCGCTGATCGAAAGAGATGTTACCATGGACAGCGTACATGGTAACTCGTAGCCATCGCAAGCGTAAACTACGAAAAGAGTTTGAGAAATGGCAGAGACAACAAGGTAAAAATAGCTGATGCCGCCCCGAAGGACGGCATCGTTACTCCTTCTACACATGGCAGATGAACTATTGTAAATATAAGAAAAAAAATTAAGGATGTCAAGCATTTTTTGGGGGGGTTGACTTTTCTTGCAACTGAGTAGGGAGGGAGTGTAATTGACTAACTATTCGGGGCTTACCCTCATTGATGGTTGAGCATCGCCATATTCGCTGGGGTTGGTTGAAAATTAGGTACTCTGCCCCCTCGCAACACCAATGAGAACTCTACGCGTGAAAACAAGGCAAAAGCTACAAGCTTTTCCACAGTCAATAGCTTCGCCTCCTCAGGCTCTTGAGTATTTTTACTAAGATTGTTGATTAAAAATACTAAATACTGGCTCAATTTTTGTTAAAGAATCCCTCTTATTTATAATGTGTTTTCCCGGTTTGCAAACAGTTCAAGGTGATTCGAAAAAATGGTTGCATTGCATAGGGGAATGATAAACGATTACTCAGAAGATAGGCTTATCGAACAACCCACCATCGCGTTGTTTGAAGAACTCGGTTGGGAGACAATCAACTGCTTTCAGGAGTTCGCCCAAGTGGGTGGCAGCCCCCTTGGGCGGAAGACAAAGGCAGAGGTGGCGCTCCTCTCCCGGCTTCGACCTGTATTGGAGCGGCTGAATCCGGATTTACCGCCAGAGGCCTTTGATTTAGCGATCGAGGAACTGATCCGCGACCGCAGTGCTATGAGCTTAGCCCAAGCTAACCACGAGATATACCTCCTCATCAAAGATGGCGTGAAGGTGAAAATTCGTGCTGACCGTAGTAAGGGGGAGACCGTTGAGACCGTCCGGGTGATCGACTGGAACGAACCAGGAAACAACGATTTTTTGCTGGCCTCCCAATTTTGGGTGACAGGAGAGATGTACACCAGACGGGCAGATCTGGTCGGTTTTGCCAATGGTTTACCTCTTTTGTTCGTCGAACTTAAGGCATCTCACCGCCGGCTGGAGACGGCCTACACCGGTAACCTTACCGACTACAAAGATACAATTCCACAGCTCTTCTGGTATAACGCGCTGATCATCCTCTCCAACGGCAGCCTCAGCAAGGTGGGCAGTGTCACATCCACCTGGGAGCATTTCGTGGACTGGAAAAAGGTTAACAGCGAAGGAGAAGAAGGAATCATCTCCCTGGAAACGATGATCCGCGGCATTTGTGAGCCAGCACGATTGCTCGACTTAGTGGAAAACTTTACTCTGTTTATGGAGGCTCAGGGTGGTCTTATCAAGTTGGTGGCCAAGAACCACCAGTATCTTGGGGTAAACAACGCAATTGTGGCGCTTAAAGATATTAAATTGAAGAAAGGAAGGCTTGGCGTCTTCTGGCATACGCAGGGTAGCGGCAAAAGCATTTCGATGATCTTTTTCTCTCAGAAGGTGCTGCGCAAGATTCCCGGTAACTGGACTTTTGTCATCGTAACGGATCGAAAGGAGCTGGATCAACAGATCTACAAGAACTTCGCCAATAGCAAAGTAATCACTGAAAAGCAAGCTCAGGCAACGAATTCCGCCAAACTGCGCCAGTTATTGCGGGAAGATCATCGTTATGTCTTTACCCTCATCCACAAGTTCCGCACCGCAAAGGGAGAGGAGCATCCTGTCCTCTCGCAGCGTTCGGATGTTATTGTTATTACCGACGAAGCACACCGCAGCCAATACGATACGCTGGCTTTGAACATGCGGGTTGCCTTACCGAACGCTTCATTCATTGCCTTTACCGGCACACCACTGATCGTGGGAGAGGAGAGAACGAAACAGGTTTTCGGCGACTATGTGAGCATCTACAACTTCAAGCAGTCAGTAGATGATGGAGTTACTGTGCCGCTCTACTACGAAAGCCGCATCCCCGAACTGCAGTTGAGTAATGAGAATCTTAACGAGGATATGGAGGAATTGTTAGAAGAAGCCAAACTCAATGAGGAGGAAGAGGAAAAGCTGGAGCGGGAGTTTTTCCGGGAATACCATTTGATTACCCGAGACGACCGGTTAGAGACAGTGGCCGAGGATATAGTCGAGCACTTCACAAATCGGGGATTTGCGGGCAAGGCAATGGTAGTCTGCATCGACAAGGCTACAGCGGTGCGGATGTACGACAAAGTGCAGAAGTACTGGAAACGGAAGATGAAACGCTTGCGCCAGGAACTGAAGAGGACATCCGAGGATACACGATCCGGGATCGCAGCTCAAATCCGGTTCATGGAGGAGACCGATATGGCCGTTGTGGTTTCCCAATCCCAGAACGAGATCGCCGAGATGAAGAAAAAGGGGGTAAACATCATACTCCATCGCCAGCGGATGGGGAAAGAGGATCTCGACACCAAATTCAAAGATGCTGACGACTGTTTTCGCGTTGTATTTGTCTGCGCGATGTGGATGACGGGCTTTGATGCACCTTGCTGTTCGACAATCTACCTCGATAAGCCAATGCGGAATCATACCTTGATGCAAACAATTGCGCGGGCGAACCGCGTTTTCAGGGACAAAGTCAATGGCTTAATTGTGGATTATGTGGGGGTCTTCCGTAACCTACAGAAAGCGTTGGCCATCTATGGCTCTGGTTCGGGAGGTGGGGTGGAGGAAGGCGACACGCCAGTAAGGGATAAATCAGCCTTGGTGGAGCAACTAAAGCAGGCCATTGCCGAGACGACAGCATACTGTGTGGAGCATAAGATTGACCTGGATGTAATCCAAGCCGCCAAGGGATTTGAGAGGGTAAAACTGCTGGACGACGCAGTGGACGCCATCCTTGTCGATGATGAATCTAAGAGACACTACCTTATGCTGGCAGGAACTGTCAACAGGTTCTACAAAGCAATTCTGCCCGATCCGAGCGCCAAGGAACTGAGCCCAAAATGTAACCTCTTCGATGTAATTGTCCAGAAGGTTCACTCTATCAAACCACCGGTCGATATCTCCGATGTAATGAGGGAAGTAGAGAAGCTCCTTGATGAGTCTGTCGCTGCTCAGCCCTATATGATTCGCAAGTCAAAGGTCCCACGCATCAAGGATCTAAGCAAGATCGATTTCGAGATGTTGAAGGCCAAGTTTGAACGTTTGCGTAAACGCACAGTGGTAGAGAAACTCAAAGGGGTCATTGGCAGAAAGCTCAACCAGATGATCCGCCTCAATCGCCTGCGGATGGATTATCTGGAACATTTCCGGAAGATGATCGATGAGTACAACGCGGGAAGTATGAACATCGACGAGTTCTTCAAGCAGCTTGTTGACTTCGCGCAGAGCCTGAACGAGGAGGAAAACCGGCATATTGCGGCTCAGTTATCTGAAGAGGAGCTTGCCCTATTCGATCTTCTGATCAAGCCGAAGATGGAACTGAGTAAACAAGAGCGCCGCCGGGTCAAGAAGGTGGCTCGTGAGTTGCTCGAGACCCTGAAGAGGGAGAAACTTGTTTTGGATTGGCGAAAGCGTCAACAATCAAGGGCAGCGGTAAGGTTGACTATCGAGGAAACGCTGGATAAGCTTCCCCAGTGCTACCCACAGCAGTTGTATCGACGGAAGTGTGACATAGTCTATGAACATATCTACGAATCGTATTATGGTCAGGGGCAAAGTGTCTATTCAATTGCGGTTTGAGATGAAAGCGAACCAACCCACTGCCCAGATGTTTTAGCGCTTCGCAAACAACGGACCCTTAGCTGACATTGCTCAATGGAGAGGAGATGTTATGATGAACAACCCAATAATCGAAACGATGCTGAAGCGGAAGTCAATTCGTCGCTATAAGGATAAATCACCCTCTGATGAAGTGATAACATCCATCGTCCGAGCAGGCCAACAGGCTCCGTTTGCTTCTCAACTTTACAGCCTGTTACTATCGCGCAATAAAGAAGGAAATCCCTTTGGGGCACCATTGCTATTCACGGTCTGTGTGGATTCCCACAAGGTAGAGCTTGTTATGGCCCGAAGAAATTGGAAGTTGATCACTAATGATCTCTCCCTGTTGATTTTTGGCATCCAGGATGCCTCCCTAATGGCAGAAAATATGGTGATTGCCGAGGAAAGTTTGGGATTGGGGAGTTGCTTTCTGGGGGATGTCCCTTACCGAGCCGAGAAGATTGTAAAAGAATATCAATTGCCCCAGCGGGTCTTCCCTTTGGTTCAATTAGCTATGGGGTATCCAGCAGAAAACCCACCTCCCCGGCCGCGATATCCTCTGGAGTTTGTTCTTTTTGAGGATGAATATCCTGAGTTCAGTGAGGAGATGATTAGTAAAGCGATGAGGGAAATGGACGAAGGGTATCTGGCACAGGATTACTACCGTAAGGGAAACTACAAGATCCCTTTGGAAGGAGAGCGTGAAGAGACATTTACTTTTGATAATTATGGGTGGAGCGAACACATTTCTCGGAAGTGGGGACAATGGTTTGCTTCGCCACAGGATCTGCTGGAGCAGTTTACGAAATGTGGTTTTCATATAACTGAAGTTGATCAGAAAGAAGTTGAGTAGCAGCGAAATCGTTATTTGGAGTCTTAAGCTAAAATGGTTAAAGCATTTGGGCTAATTGTTATTGTCTTGGCCAAGATATGGGTGGTTACACCCGAGAATATAGTTCTATCGGATTCTGCCTCTGGTTCCCCGACGACCGATAATACATTCCAGACGGTAATCGACCATGCACAGGCTGGAGATACACTCCTTCTCAAGCCAGGCAGATACGAGGCAACCCCAAAGCCCTACCGAGAGGCAATTTGCGGTAACTGTGTTGATCCACACACCGAAGTTAATGTTACCGTTGGCTTCCATATCAGCGGAAAGCCACTTGTCATCATCGGTGAAGATCAGGATAGCACTGTGCTGGTTACTAATGGAGGCTATGGAATTCTCTTTGAGAACAGCTATGGCTCTTATATCGGGAACTTAACGGTGACTGGTGGTATCCGTGACCCCGATGGCAATGCGACGGATGCTGCCTTTGTGGTGAAGAATAGCCGTGTAACCATTGAAAATGTGCGTATTGTTGCCAATACCCACAGGATTGATACAGTGATCGTAGGCATTGGCGGCATATATGGTAGAGAGGGGGCAGAGTTACTCATCTTCAACAATATCATCAGGAACAACGGATGGGATGGTGTGGCCCTCTACCGGGGGGCAACCGCAGTGATTGCCGATAATGTGATTGAAAATGGTCGAGGGGCAGGCATAGGTATAACCTGGGATGCCACTGCAATCGTATATAGAAACAGGATTTCCGGATACTGGAAAGGCATTGGGGCATTCGGCAACTCAAGGGTAGTGGCCAGGAACAATGCGGTCTTTGATAACCTTGGCTGGGGCATCATTGCCACTGGTAATTCCTATATGGAGGTGGTCAACAATGCGGTTTACCACAATGGTAACTGTGGGTTTGCCGTCTGGGAGGAGACGGCAAGGGGGATCCTCAAAAACAACATTATCGCCAGAAATGGCTGGAAGGAGGAATGGGTATGTCCAGGTGTGGGCGTCTGGATGAATACCGCAATAGAAAAATTCCCGGTTGTGTACAACAATGTCTGGAACAACACTGCGGGTAATTATGAGGGGATTGAGGACCAAACCAACTGGAATGGCAATATCTCGCAGGATCCTCTGCTTGAAGATGATCAGTCTTTTAGGTTGAAACCTGGGTCACCGTGTATAGATGCAGGCGACCCTGAAATCCTTGATCCCGATGGGACCCGTTCGGATATGGGCCCCTTCGGTGGTCCCCTTACTCGCTTTTAGCCTGAATAATGCATATGCCACAAAGACACCAAGCCTCAAAGTGTTGATTGAATACGGACGGTGTTTTCCTGTATAGTTTGGGATAAAGATCCGGGATAAATCCTGTTATCCCCTTAGAAAAGCCCCACCGCAGGCGGCTAAGTTGAAGAAAGGAGCACTGATGAAAGAGTTTAGGTTAAGTGGGGAAGGCCTGAAGGGCAGAAAGGCCTAATGATGGAGGCTGCGATATGCCTCCTTCTTTCAGTTGTGTTGGGGACGATCGCGATAATTCCTAAGGTAACGGCCCAGCCGATACCCGAAAAGAGGATTCTGCATCCTGAAACAAGGAGGGAGACGGTTGTAGATACCTTGCACGGCACAATAGTAAAGGATCCCTATCGTTGGCTGGAGCAGGGCGACTCACCGGAAGTAAAAGAGTGGGAGGATACACAGGATGGCCTTACCCGCTCGAGATTGGACTCTTTGCCGATACGAAAAGAAGTATTGGCCAGACTCAAAGAATTATGGACTTATCCAAACCAAGGTGTACCAAGCAAATACGGGGAGCGGTATTTCTTTTGGAGGACAGACGGTGTGCAGGAACGTTGGGTCTTCTGTGTGCAGGAAAGCTTGGGTGGTGAATCTAAGGTGCTCATCGATCCGAATGGCTTGAGTGAGGAGAAAACCATCTCCCTGGATTATGCCCAGCCATCAGAGGACGGTGAATGGGTAGCTTATGGATTATCGGAAGAGGGGACTGAAAATCCTGTGTTGCGCATACTTGATGTCAACACGGAGGAAATCTTACCCGATAGTCTGGGTGGTTGGCGTCAGGGAGGGGTTTCCTGGGCCCACGATAATAAGGGTTTCTTCTACTGTAGGTATCCCACACCGGGAAGTGTCCCCAAAGGTGATGAGGTCTATTATCGAAAAGTTTACTATCATCGGTTGGGTGCGCCAACGAGTGAGGACTCTCTTATATTTGAATATCCGGAAAAGAAGGAGGTCTGGTGTGGTGCTTCGGTTTCAGAAGACGGACGCTATCTAACAGCCTATGCAAACCTCGGTGGTAAGAATGAGCTCTATATTAAAGATCTTTCCAAAGGTGGGGATTTTGTTCCCATTGTTACTGGTTTCAAAAACAGCTATTGGGGCTCGATAATAGAGGGCAAGCTTATATTGCAGACAGACTGGAACGCACCTCATAATCGTGTGTTTAGTGTAAACCTAAACAATCCTGCACGCAAAAAGTGGATTGAGATTATACCAGAGCAGAAAGATGTTCTCAGATACTGTAATCCGATTGCCGGAAGGTTATATACCGTATACTCCCATAATACCTACACAAGATTGAAGATCTATACTCTGAGAGGAGAGTATGTAAGGGAACTAAAACTGCCCACACTTGGGGCCGCAGGAGTCCACGGTCGCTGGAGAGATAAAAATATCTTCGTCACCTTCTCTTCATTTGCCTTTCCACCTGTAATCTATCGATACGATTTTAAGAGAGACACCCTTGAGGAGTTCTTCCGTCCACCCATAAGGGCTGATGTCTCAGACATCGTAGTAAAGCAAGTCTGGCACAAATCTAAGGATGGCACACAGATCCCGATGTATGTGATTCATAATCGTGGTATCGTGCTTGATGGAACAAACCCAACTTTGTTAACGGGATACGGCGGCTTCCGCATCAGTATGAGGCCACAGTTCTCCTCTAATTTGATTTTTTGGCTGGAGAAGGGTGGGGTCTATACCCTACCCGGAATACGCGGTGGTTATGAGTTTGGAGAGCAGTGGCACAAAGCAGGGATGTTGGATAAAAAGCAGAATGTGTTCGATGACTTTATCGCCGCTGCAGAATGGCTTATTAAAAATGGGTACACCAATCCTGAGAAACTGGCCATAAGCGGAGGGAGCAATGGCGGCCTTTTGGTGGGCGCTGTGGAGGTGCAACGGCCGGAGCTCTTTAAGGCAGTCATCTGCCAGGCGCCCCTCTTGGATATGTTGCGTTACCACCTCTTCTCGGTAGCCCGTTACTGGATTACCGAATATGGCAGCGCAGAAGACCCAAAGCAATTCAAATACCTCTTGGCATACTCCCCCTATCACAATATGAAGGTAGGGGCGAGGTATCCGGCCACTCTACTTGTCGCTGGAACAAAGGATGCCCGAGTTGACCCCATGCACGCCAGGAAAATGACGGCCAGGCTACAGCACGCCACAACAGGGGATGGCCCCATACTCCTTTCCCTGAGGCGAAAGTCCGGTCACGGCGTGGAGATGGCCAAAAGCAGGGCGATGAGCGAGGAGGCAGATGTCTGGACATTTCTCATGTGGCAATTGGGTATGATAAGGGATTGAGGGAGGAGCGGGGATCTGCGACTAACACCGAATGATACCGAAAAGTGAACCGCTCCACCCACAGGGCAGGGCAGCGAAGACATTTTCCTCCCCCTTGCCCTGTGTAGTAAGTTTCACGACTACACGGGGCGAGATGGGGGAGGACTAAGGAGAGGGTGAGAATTGGCTCCGCTTTCCCCCTCACCCTAACCCCCCCAGAGGAGAGGGAACCAGTAGGCTTCATGAGGCAACTCCTTAAAATTTGTGTCAAGTTTTACAGCCAGCAATTGTAAATTGTCCCGATGGATCGGGAAAATTATCCAAATGAAAGCCAAGATGTAGATTCAACAGGATGGAAGCAACAATAAATATTGCTTTTACACTTTGCAATTTTCGATTTGAAATTCGAAGCTTTGCCCAGTCTATGCTGCCACAGCCAGATGATTTGCCCGTCCCGAGCCGGGAAGGCGAAGCTTCGCTAGCCAAGAGGTCAAAATGAGAGCATGGCTTCCTCCCCTTTTGTTTGTTATCGCCATAGTAACCAATGGCTGTTTTACCAACTTCCAGACCGCAAAGACGGTGGAGGGAACCAGCCTGACCGTTGGCTGGCAGAGGATCCAATGGGAGGATCGTTGGACGGATTATTATGTATTTATGCCCAGGTTTGGCCGGGCGGCAAGAAGAGGTAGATTTGGGTATGATGTAGGGATCAGGGCTGTGCTCATATACAATCCGGAGAAGAAAGGGAACCCTCTGGGCCCTACTTTATTAGAGGATTTCAAATTGCAATTCCCCAAGAACAGGATTGCTGACCTGGCGGTTGATACTGAGTTCTGGGGAATCTTCCCTATGAATCTATCGGTTCTGCTCAGCAAGGACCTCTGGGGTAGGGTGACACCATATTGTGAATTCGAGGCCAAGGGGATCCTGTTGAACCTCCATTGGGAGGAAGACTGGACCGTCTATATGCCCAGTTTGGTCTATGGTCTGGAGTTAAAGCTCTCCAGGAACTCTTCTATCTATGTAGAGGGGGAGAGATGGTTAAGAGAGGGACTGGAGAAGAACCTTCTCTTTGGAGTAGCATTTAGGAGGCATATCTCCACAAAGCGATGAGGCCTGCCATTTTAAACGAAAGGGAGATAGACCAACCTGAAGGTCCTTCCTGATTCCTGCCCCTTGACCGGCCAGATCCAACCGCTCAGTTAAACCTAATGTGAAGAGCGGAAGGAGTCAACAGTGGCCCGCAGCCCCTTCTCCAGGTCTGTGTGGAGCTCCCAACCCAAGATAGCTTCAGCCTTCTGCGGGGAGAGGATGGATGCCTTGAGGTCTCCCGGGCGCGGGGGAAGATACTCCATCTCCCCCTGGTATCCTATTATCTTGATAAGCCTCTCACAAAGGTTTTGCGTGGTTGTTCCTATGCCCGTGCCGATGTTGATTGTCTGGCCATCCCCCTGGGAAAGGGAGAGTAAATTAGCCTCCACCACATCACCGACAAAGACATAATCCCTGATGCACCCTGGATCCCCTATCTCTTCCCGGCCGTTTATCTGGGGGGAGAGACCGGCCAGGAGACGGTAGGAGAAGATGGCTACCACGCCTGCTTCCCCAAAGGGATCCTGGCGCGGGCCATAGACATTAGCATATCTGAGGACGGTATATCTTAATCCGGCAAGCTGGCCAAAGGCCTTCAGGTAGTATTCAAAGGAGGTTTTAGAGACCGCATAGGGGGAGAGGGGGGCAGGCTGTTCCCCCTCCTGGTGGGGGTGTAGGTCCTCCCCATAGATTGCCCCTCCAGTGGAGGCGAAGATCAACTTCTTCACCCCATAGCTCAGGCAGTTTTGCATTAAATTCAGGGAACCAAGGATGTTTACCTGAGCATCCCTGAAGGGATCATCCACAGAGACCTTTACGCTGGCCTGGGCGGCATGGTGGTCCACTGCCTCCGGTTTCTCCTTTTCAAAGACCTCTTTTAAACTAGGATCCCTGATGTCCACCTGATAGAAGCGGGCAGCCGGATTCAGGTTCTTCCGTTTCCCGGTAGAGAGATCGTCCACCACGGCAACCTTATGCCCCCGGGCAATAAGCCCATCCACGAGATGGGAGCCGATAAACCCTGCCCCTCCGGTGACCAGTATCCTCATGGGGATTGATATTTAGTGGTAAAGGTCTGCATAATTAGGTCCAGTTGTCTCAGGTAAGGCTCCTTCTTTATCCCCGGAGCAAAGAGGGCACCGTCCACTATGTACCGCCTCTTGCTCTCCCGATCCCAAAAACAGTAGAGCCTAAACGGCCCCCCGGCCACTAATTGGGGGTTCTGCCAGGTCCCCCAAACCTTCCAACCCCTGTGTCCATTTAAGCTAACGCGCCGCCACCCTAAGTAACTGGAGACTACCTCCTCCCCTTGATAGTAGGTCCTCCCTATCTCGTTCTTCTTTTTAATAACCCATTGGGGGGTAAGGATGCTGTCCTCGCTCTCCTCCCACCAGATGGATATCCATCTGTCAGGCACCTTCTTCAACAACCAAACAAACCCAGGGGCCTCGCTTCTCAGGGAGAAGCCCCAGGGGATTCTCAGATGCCAACCCCATTTCTGGAAGAGCTCCTTCTCCAATTTTTTCTGCTCGCCCTTCTTGAACAGCCAAACCATTGTCTTTTCGTTGAGGGCTTTCTCCATAACTCGAAAGACATCCTCTTTGCCCTCAGCGAGTTTCTCCCTGAGGGCCAGGTAGGTGGGGGCGGTAAGTATCACAAGTTCCTGATCTTTGGCCCAAACATCCCTCTTGGCGAAGAGAAAGGCCCTTCCCTCCTCAACCATCTGGCGGGCCTGGGGGCTTAAAAGGGAGTTGATCTCCTGGGCTGCCGGCCCCACTGAGTTTAAAGGGGAGATAAGGAGGAGATTTCTTGACTTCTTATAAAGGTCAAACTTGGCCTGGGCGATTTTCCTTACCGTAAAGACATTTTCCTCCTGGGGGGTGCGGACCTTCCTCTCGAATATCTCCTGCAGCAGGGGATAGACCATCTCCCAATCCTCTGGGTTGGCCAAGACCATAACCTCATGGTCTGAACCAATTCCAGGAGGAAGAGGGGAACATCCCCCAGAGAGGAGAAGAAGGAGAATTGGCATAAAAAGGGCTCTTCTCATAGGCCGCATTTGGCTCCCTTCAGTCACTCTGAAAGCGGGTTGGATAAATCCGACCCCTACAAAAACTGATGCTCCGCTGTCACCCTTGAAGTCCCAACCCACGGTCGGGACTTCAAACAACCCCCAATTATAACTGGTCAAACCCTGCTTGTCAACAAAAAAGCCGTTCCTCAATGGAACGGCTCAATCCCTGCTTAGTTTCCGCCTGAGCGTTTCTATCTCCTTCTCCAATCTATCCAGCCTCTGCCTGAGTTTCTCCGAGGAGAACTCCTCCTTTAACCAGTCCAGATCGGGAAACTGGAAGTCCTTCCATATTTTCTCCTTACCGATCCGGGAATACTTCGGCCTCTTTCCTATCTTAACTCTTACCGGTTTCTCTTTCCCATCCCTGATGATGAGGAGGTTAACCTCTTCCCCGGGAGAGGTGGAGGTAACCATATCCCTGAGCTGAGCGGAATTCTTGACCTCTTCTCCCTGGTATCTTACAATTATATCTCCCCTCATTATCCCTGCCTTCTGGGCAGGGCTCTCATCGACTACATCGGAGACCAAGACCCCCTTCTTCACCCTAAAATGCTCGCTCAAAGCAGGGGTAAGGTTCTGGATGATCACCCCCAACCATCCCCTTTCCACCTTACCCTCCTTGATCAACTGGGTAGCCGCCGCCAGAGCCTTGTTTATGGGAATGGCCAGAGCCATCCCCTGGTAGGGGAGAACAAAATGGGGAAGGGGAAGATCGGTTGACCTCTTCACCTTAGAGTAAGGGGTAACCCTTCCTAAGAAATGCGATTCTGTCGATCCTGAGGCCGTGCCGGTGACTATCCCTACCAACTCACCGTCTGAGTTTAAGATCCCCCCCCCGCTGTTCCCCGGGGAGACGAAGGCGCTTAGCTGCAGGAGACCATCCTCCCTTCTCCCGCTAAAAAGGCCAAGGGAGACCGAGGGGGCAAGGCCGAATGAGTTGCCCAGAACGATGACCCAGGAACCTGGCTTGAGTTTTGCCGAGTCGCCTATTTTGGCCGATATAAGCCCATCGGCCTCGATCTTGAGAACGGTGAGATTTGATTCAGCATCTGAGCCCACCAGTTTTGCCTGATAGCACTTCCCATTCCAAAGGGTAGCCTCCACCTTTTGGTCCTCACCAACCACATCCCCGGTGGTCAGTATGTATCCTTCCTTCCTGATGATCACACCGGAGCCCACATCTTTTTGCGGGCCAAACCCATCCCTGGTGGAGATGCTCACCAGGCTGGGCCGAGCCCCCTGAACGATGGACTTTATCTCCTTTTCCAGGGGCTTAAGGACTGACCCATCTGCCCGGAGGAGAGGAATTCCCATACTCCATAGAAAGAGCAGGGGAATGAGGAACTTCCCCAATCTTCTCATCTCTCTTCCCTCCTAAAATGAGGTAGCTTCCACCTGTGGCCGATTGGATATCACCGGGAGGATGTATCTTGTCCTCCCCTCGGAAAGGCTATCCTCTGGGGGCTTAAACCTCTCCAGGCTTATTCCCGCCTCCCTGGTCTGGTAATCGGATCCAGTCCCTAATAGCTGGTTAGCCGAAGGGTGAATGTTCACTATGTCCGCCTCTGAGATAAGATAGCTCCTTCTCTGAGGTGGGCGGGAAAGGAAGAGGTAACCGGCGGCCACCAGGAGGAACAGGGCGGCCAGGGCGGAAATCGGGGAGAAAACCCAGCCCCGACTCCTCGGGGAAGATTCCCTCCTCAGTTGGCCCCAGAGCCTGGCCTCAAATCCCGCGGAGGGCTCCACCATCTCCAAATCCTTTAATCTACCCACAAGCGCCCTCATCTGGTGCATCTTCTCCCTACACCTGCTGCAGCCAGCGAGGTGAGCCTCCACCTCCTCTGCGACGGCCTGATTTAGGGTTCCCTCTATGTAACCCGAAAGTAACTCCTCCAACTCTTTACAATTCATAGGCCTTCCTCCTTCATTAAGTAGTTCTTCTGTTTAAAGTGGCCTTCTGCATGCCACTCCTTAACTAATGTAGTCATCCAATATCTCCCTCAGCTTCAGCCTGGCCCGGTTAATCCTCGATTTTACCGTGCCCAAAGGACAACCAACTATCTCGGATATCTCCTCATAGGAAAACCCTTCCACATCCCGCAAAACCAAAGGCACCCGATAATTTGGCTTCAGTTTCCCGATTCCTTCCTGAATCTTTTGGCCCAGCTCCTTCTCCAAAAGCGCCTTGTCGGGGCTCCTTTTGATAGAGGAAAGCCTTTCCCCCCGTAGTCGAGTAAACGAGATAGGATTAAAGATGCTCCTCCTCCTTAACTCGCTTTTGGCCAGATTAGATGCTATGGTATAGAGCCAGGTAGAGAACTTGGCAAGGGGGCGATACCTTTCCCTGTGGCGATAAACCCGGATGAAGACCTCCTGGGCTATGTCTTCCGCCTGGTCGAAGTCCCCCACCATCCGGTAGACAAAATTGATAATCTTCAGCTCATACCTTTTGACCAAGACCTCTAAGGCATAATCATTTCCCCGGGCCAGGTGGAACATAAGTTCCTCATCTGGTATCTTAGTCCTTCTCTGAGGTGAAAGATTCTCTCTCATCTTTAAACTTTAAACTCCTTGAAAAATTAAAAGTTCCCTAAGGCGAGTCCCTTTATATATAATATCGGCATAAAAGGAGGGGAAATCAAGGATAAAAAGGAGTCTTGTAACAGTTCACTGGGCCCAGAAATTAGATGTTAGGCGCCCATCAGTCATCGGTTGCCAGTTGTTACCGATTTCTCCCTATGCTCCTTGTGGATGTTATCATCCACAAGGGAAGTGGAATGTGGGAAACATCTCCTGATGCCGGTAATCGAGGTCTGGAGACCTCTCCCACAATTCAAAGGGGCCACTGGCGATGGTTCTGAATGTTATGATCCAATTTGGATTACTATAAGTTCATAGTAAGAGAAGGCTATGAACCCAGAGAGATTCGCAATCATCGCTTCGGAAATGTAAGTGCTTTGGAATTTAGGGTAGTTAGTCGGAACTCACGAGACTGGGTTAACAGATCACGATTGTTTAAGAGCCCAACTACCCAGGATCGAAATGAAATATTGTTCGGATGGACGGTTGAGAGTCCATAAGAAGGGAACGAAGGGAAACAATCCAAGTCCTGACGAATCAGATGCTCTGATGCTGGCATTCTTGGAACTTGGGAAAAGGAAAGTCAAATTTCACTATGAAGGTGGTGGAGGATTGGGAGATGACTTCTGGGATGATATAGAAGAAGATTAGGCACTACGGGACTCAAATCACGGCGTATAATGTCTCCTATGTGTGTCTATCTATACCCCTCCATTCGGCTCTCCCTGTTGCCCCTGAATCCCAGAACTACCTGAAGGATGGAACTGCCAAGACTTGTTGCGCATATCGGCCATCTTTTCAGCCGATTCGTGAATGTAACTCCTGCGTTCCTGTGCTCGCAAAATCTCAAGGATTTCTTCTAGTATTTCCCGATCCCCTCTAATTAGTTTACTGTCTTCTATTGCTTTGTCTGCAATCGTCTTGAGTTTTTCTTCTAAGTCCGGCCAGTACCGATCAAAAACGCAATCCAGAGTCTTTTCAGGAAGCGCACGTTCACCCACTTTCTCTAACGTTTGATTTATTGTGCGCGCCAGCAGTCGGATATCTTCTTTTTCAAATTTTGTGTGTTCAAATTGAGCGAGCGGGGGTTCTATATCTGCTGGTGTCAACTCAAGCAAGAATGTGCATACATGTGCACCTTTAGGTTTTGATAGTGCCCCTACCTCAAACAGAATCCAAGGCGCATTAAGATTTTCTTTAGTCAAGCAAAAGATGCCGAATTTTGACTTTTCAAACTGATCTGCTAGCTCTGAGTTCCAACGAACCCCTTTCTCCATGTTAGGCGACATCCATGGCTCAACAGCTTGGATAGTTTCTCCTAACCAGTCGTGTAATGCTTCAGCAGTTTCTTTGCTTCTGCTACCCGACCAACATAATAGGACTTTCATATCACTACCTCCATTGTTATATCACCAGTCCTTCATAGTATAGTGGAATTCTCTACTGTGTTAAGAACTTTTCTCGATAGTTAAGAAAAAATGAGTAAAGCTTATGAAAAAAATCGTAGAACATATTTTAGCAAATAAGTCAGTCAAGAAGCATATAGTCAGACCTCTAATGAAAGTCGTTGCTCAGGATAGAGAATACAACTATCCGAATTTCTACAGGTAAAATTTATTACTGGGAGCGTAAGATAGATTACAGATCATTGCGGTGAGCCGTAGCCCCGGATTCCCTCGCTCACGTTCGGGACAAGCCTGGCAATGACACTTGAAATACCAATGTGTAAACTATAATATGACTTGAGTAATACAAGGATAATCCTTATGTTTCACTTAACCATTATGGAAAAGCTATCTGACCAGGCATTGCCATCTTTATCTGTAATACTCAAGCTGAAAGTTATCACATGATTATATGGACAGTTGTCAGCAACAGTAAATACAAAGTAACCATAAGCTTCCCCACCAGCTGTTAAATCTACACCCAAAATATTCCATATATTATCAGAAATGGTTACATAAAGATCATTCTCACTTAAAGTCGCATTTACCCTCTTCGCTGTGCTCGTCCCAGTGTTCTTTAGATAGAGATCTAAACCTATGGTCTCGCCCCTGTTTACTATCCCATCCCCATTATCATCCGAATGAACCTCATAACGGGAGTATTCAATCTTTGCACCAGTCTGCTTGACCGCTACAGTGAAGCTATCTGACCAGGCATTGCCATCTTTATCTGTAATACTCAAGCTGAAAGTTATCACATGATTATATGGACAGTTGTCAGCAACAGTAAATACAAAGTAACCATAAGCTTCCCCACCAGCTGTTAAATCTACACCCAAAATATTCCATATATTATCAGAAATGGTTACATAAAGATCATTCTCACTTAAAGTCGCATTTACCCTCTTCGCTGTGCTCGTCCCAGTGTTCTTTAGATAGAGATCTAAACCTATGGTCTCGCCCCTGTTTACTATCCCATCCCCATTATCATCCGAATGAACCTCATACTTTGAATATACTATTTTCGCCCCTTTCTTCGGCATTGCATACACAGGCTTTGACTTATGCCCGCCAAGTCCACAAGGATGAACTGATGCTACCTGGTAGGAATATCTCTTGCCTGGGGTTAGTCCCGTGTCTTCATAAAAGGTAGTATCAATAGTTACGATTTTCTTGTCTCCACGATAAACCTGGTAATTTTTAGCTTCAGATACAGTATCCCAAGTTAATGTGACAGATCCATAATCAGGCGTTGCTTTCAATCCCGCCGGCGGTGGCAGTAAAACTACATTTGAACTGGGATTGTTAGGATCAAGTGGATTTGTATGCTCTCGTTTTGAACATCCCAACAAAGTTATCCCAATTGCTAAAAGTAATATCGAAAGGTTAAATATCCTCTTACTCATTTTTTGCTCCCTTTTTCTCAAAATCTGTAAGCAAGACCAATCGTGACTGTCCTGCCTTGCATACCAAAATTAGCATTTAGACCAAGCTTTTTCTCTGCAAAAGCATAATAGAACTTCTCAAACTGTTTTTTGTTATACGAATTCGTTGAAAAGTAAGCGTCAATGATATTCAGAGCCCAAATAGCAACACCTATTCCAAAATAAGTCCGAGAGGTTTTCAAAAGTTTTTCTGAGCCATCAAAGTATTTCTCAATGTCATCGATGTTATCGGCCGACTTATACTTGTCATATTTTTGGTTAGACTGCCTAAGAAAATATATTCCTCCTCCGATAGTAGTAAGCGCTGTTGTGGTAAATATCAGACCCTTCAATGACTTTTTAGCAGCAAATTGACCATACCCCGGTAGAATGCTGGATTTCACTATATTTGCTATGGGTTCTTGCTTCTGTCTCAGGAATGTGTCTAACTTACTACTTAATCGAGACAACCTCTGCCGTTCTTGTAGTCTTTCCTCTTCGCTTCCCCATTTTCTTAGCGGCACAAGGCCATTTTCTTGAGCCTTTAGGGGAGGGAAAATGAGTAACAACGAAATCATTTGAAAAACAAGGCATTTCATAACCCCTCCTTTCATTCCACCATTACCACAAATGTCCTTAAAGAAATATCGGAATTAACCTTGATCTTGAAATTTCCAAACCATTTTGTTTTGATTCCATTTGCATTAATGTTATTGACAATAAATCTTGATACACTTCCAATCGGTATGTTTCCACCTGTGGCATCTGCAAGAAAAGAAAACAAATCATAGACATCCTGATAGGCAGAGAAATAACTTGGGGCCATAAGTATTGTAAAAGAAAGTATGGCAGCATTTTTAGAAGAGCCCTCAGAAATGACCTCCACTATACTTATCCCCCCAGGAGAATTATACTTACGACTAAACTTCCCAGCATTTTCTTCTCCTTTTAGCCAGCAAGAATTTCCAAGGGAATACCCACGCATTTTTACCAAAATTCCATTCTCAAAATCATATACAGTGCCGAACCTTAACTTCTTCGATATTTGGGCAAGCCTTTTCTTAACATACTGATCATTGGGCATATACTCAAGCGCCTCTTTATAATAACCTCTTGCTTCTCTCCATTCTTTGTGCTTATAAGCAAGGTCGCCTTTCTTAATAAAGAGAGAAAATCTATTATTCGCAAGAGCTTGCTCTACTTTTGTAGGTATAATTCCATTCTTTTTTGCACTCTCTAATATCTCAATCGCATGTTCATAATCACCTTGATTTTTGTAAGTGAGAGCCCACATGAAATAGGCGCTTCCTTTCTTTATTTCTAATTCCTCCTTATAAGAAGTAGGGATTTTATCAATTTCAGAATAAGTCTGGATTGCCTCGTCGAATTTGTTGTTACTTAATAAGTCGTCTGCTCTGCGAATGTAATGTATAGCAATTTTATCCAATATTGTTTTTATTTCCCTGGGTAATTCCAAGTGAGATATATTACTTAGTTCTTGACATACTCCTAAACATTTCTGCTCTTTGTTTAGTTTATAGAAGCACTTTATCTTCAATAACAAAGCAGAAGAATATACCTCTGGATTACAATGAGTTTCACCAATTAAATTAAGCTTTTCTATCGATTTTTGGTATTGGGCTTCTTTATAGTCCCTTTCAGCAAGTTTCAATCTGCACTTAGCAACCCAATTATCTCCTTTTTCAGAATTAGCAGAGTAGAACAATCTCTCAGCTGTTTCATAATCCCCTTCGTTATAATACCTATTTGCCAATTTAAAGTAAGCTTCTGAAAGTTCAATCTGAGCCTTAACAGCATTCTCATTATGAGGTTTTTGTTTAAGGTATTCGGTGTAATCTATAATAGCCTCCTCATAATGAGAGGCAAGAAACGCCTTGTGGGCTCGTTCATAAGCGTTTTCAGAAGTATAACAATAGGAAATGCCTCCTATGAACAACAAAGCAAAGAATAAAGCAGAAAATGCAAAAATAGGAATTTTTTTACCCCTCATAGTTCTCCTCCTTAAATTCAGCATTTTGAACCTTTTACCTTTGTCTCTAAAAGATGTCATCATCCTTTTGACTTTTTGCCTAATGGTTATAAATACTGTCCCAAGAAATCTCTAACACCATACAACATTTCTTTAACTAAATCCGAGGTATACTCCGAAAATTTACCATGAACAGCATCATTCCTAATGCGCTTCCAAACTTTTATCCTTTCCTGAGTAAGTCTGTTGTAGGTTCGATCATCGGCAAGTTTTTGATTAAGAGAACTTATATCTTCTTTACTCTTGAGTTTAATACCGTTATTTTTAGCTATTTTTCTTAGCCCGTTTTCTAAAACTGCACCAATCAATGAAGCAGCTGGATCCTTACAACCTTGTTCTACTAAGTATTTAGCCATTTCTAAGAAATCTGTAAAAATATCTGCCGAAACCAAAGTTTCTAATTTTTGGAGGTATCCCCCCTCAATATCTTCTTTTGCTGCTTTCAAAATTGATTGACCTTGAAATGCGTGTAAATATAAAGGATGCTTACAATTCTGTTGGAATTCTTGAAAATGGGTACTATCATTTCCCAATACGACCTTCAGAAAAGACAAAGCTCCTGCTTTCCATTGATAAAAAGGATCGTTATTAACATACTCCTCCTCAAGTTGTGTATCTACACGTTTTGTTGATAATACTCGTTCTCCCATTTCTATCAATTGGTTTAGTCTATCTTTTAATTTTTCATAAAGCATGTGAGTCACCTCTTAAATGATTGCTGTTAAGCTTTCGTATAACAGGGTGACTGGTAAGCGAAGTTCCCTGGAGAGAAAGTTTGTTTTCACCCCTGCGAACTGGGACGGAATAGGGGATGTCCATAAAATTATAAAAAACTGCTCTCCTACAGATCAAGCTTTGCCTCCTTAGCAGTTTACCTGATAGATCCTCTCATTTAGGGAGAAAAAGGGGATTTGAGACTTGTTCTATTGATCGCTTCCGCTGTTAGCTCCCCTATCCCCAGGAATCAAGCTTTCCCTTCACATCGTCACAATAACCAAGAACTGTCTGAAAGTCAACCTTTTTTCACTGAAAATTGAGAGTGGAAAGTGGAAATCTGAAGCCGACGGCTTAGCCATTAAGGCGAGTACTGGATAAAACAATGGAGATTGGGTGAACGTCCAGTAAGGAGGGACGACGAGTAAAGAGGGACGTCCATAAAATTATAAGTTGACAAGTGAGCCTGGAGCCTATCTTGCTATTGGTGGTGAGAGAATTTAATGTGAGGGCAACAGCTTTTGCTAAGAAGCTGAGGCTTTCCCAACCCGCAGTGAGCATCTCTGTAAAGAAGAGGGAAGCATCCTCAGTTCCCCAGAAGGAAAGAGATTTTAACTGTTAGAGGGATGTTTTTTATAATTTTATGGACGTCCCCTTATCCTATTACAATTTTTATCTGAAGTAATGCCGCGATTGATTTATTGATACTCAGGGAAGAAACTTGCTAAATTCGTCCCTCCGATGTAAACATCACATAGTAATCGTCCATTTATGATCCTGATAGGATCTACCAGGTCAACAATGCCATTAAATTCTAATATCAGCTTCTCTAATTTCTCCTTCGCTGACTGATAATCAGGTCGGCCTTGTTCGGGAGGGTTGTACCCATCAGCTATTACTATGTCGCCCTTCTTGTCTCCTAAGTTCCAGTTAGGCGAAACCTTCAAGGTATCTACATCAACCACTTCAGTTACTTTGAACGCAGTATCGTTAAGGAGTCCATACTTTCTTCTTACGGGGTGTTCCGGGTACGTGAAAGAAAACAGGGGGCCTTGTTGATGGAGACCCATCTTTACCATCATAGATCGAAGATCTTGAAGCATTGAGATGATTTCAGCGTTGCTTTTTTCTAGAGGGTTCTCACTTTGACGAAGTGATTTAAGGTCAATTGCGACTGAGATCGGAGAGTCAACTTTAGTAGGATCTTTTTCAGTAGAACGAATCTGTCTGATCAGTTCTTCTTTGCAGTTGGCTACACTATCTAAATCTTGATGGTCAACATGAATCGTTCGCGTTGGAGCAACGTCAAAAGGAATGGATTCACCGGATTTGATAATCTGAACTATTGGCTTTTTGACCATGTGCCGGATGGCAAGTTCATAGAATACATTAGGATTTCTGCCGGTTAGATCAGCGATGACGAGATCATCATCTATGAGACGCTGAATCACTTGTGATGTAATGATCCCTGGTTCTGATATTTTATCAGCACGAATAGCGTTATATCCACATTCCTCAGCTGCAGGTTTGATTATGTGCGTCAATACCTGATCAGAACGACGTCTGATTTCGCTTCCTTCATCACCGATTGGGGCAATCACAAAACATGTCTTCAATTTTTCTTTTTCTTTAGCTATAGGGCTACCTCTTCGATAATGCTATTCAGTGTCAGCTGTTGTCAGCTATGAGACTAAACCGATAGGAATCGCTGCGAAAAGAAGGACGTGAGCGCAGTTCTTGCAAATGATCTGGACCATCGGAACTGTTGGCCCACCGAGTTTTATCTTGCCAGTGGTATAAGGGAGAGCACTCACAATATCCCCAATCGCCCAGCTATTTGTGGTGCAGATAGGGCAGTTCGGTAAAACTCCTTTTGATTGAAGCCACTTTTCTAGCTTCTCTTGTTGTTGCTTATCGAGCGGCATCATTTTCTCCTTTCCATGTCAGTGTGATGCAACAGGCTCGTGATATATCTCTGCAGAATAAAGTTAAATTCCTCTACCGTGTCAAGAACTTTTCTCGATAGCCAAGAAACAATGAGCAAAGCTTATGAAAATAATCGATAATATCTTAGCAAATAAATTAGTCAAGAAACACATCATAAGACCTCTAATCAAAGTCATTGCTCAAGATGGAGAATACGACTGTCTGAGCTTTTACAGTCGGGATTTATTACTGGGGGCGTAGATTGCATGTCATTGCGGTGAGCCGTAACTCAGAATGAAGTGAGGCAGCGGGGCAGAGTCTCAAAACACTGAATGGGGGGTGAGACCAGGAGATCGTTCGCGGGGTTCTCTCACTTGTGCACGGGACAAACCTCGCAATGACACTTGAAATACCAATGTGCAAACTATAATGTGCCCAGTTTAATAACAGATCACGATTGTTTAGGAGTCGAACTACCCAGGATCGAAATGAAATATTGTTCTGACGGTAGATTGAGAGTCCACAAGAGAGGAATGAAAGAAAAAAATCTAAGCTCAGACGAAAGCGATGCTTTTATGTTAGCCTTCTTGGAATTTGGTAAGAAATGTGCAAATTTTGACTATGAAGGTAATGGGGGGGACTTGGTGAAAGCTTTTGGGAAGATGAAGATTAGACTGAAACTTCTGAAGCTTCTTACCGACCTCGGTCTTAAAGTATTTAATCGGGCCTTTGAACAATCAGTGAAGGCACTTCTGCTACCTGAGCAAGTAAATTCGTGTATTCGATTAGCACGCTGCGGACATCGTTTAGAACTTGTCGTAGTTCTTCAGATTTATCCCAATGTCTTTCGTGGTCTAAGGGAGAAACGGACCTCTCTTTCGTGCTTTCGTAGTCGAGGAGTAGAGGATGCCATTTCGCTAGGACTGGACGTAGCACAACATTTAGGATGGCTACAGCGAGATAGCCAAATGATAAATTGTCTTCGCCTTTGGGTTGTGCAACGGAAGGACCATATCGGCGTAGGATCTTTCTGGTTGTGTCAAAGAGTGTGTAAAGTGAAGAAAGTGCTTCCCGAAGCAAACCCTCTTGAGGTTTTAATTCTGCTACTGAAATACGAGTAATCAGTTCAACATACATCTCCCAAGCTGCTTTTCGCTCACTCTCATCGGGTTCCCAGATTCCTTCGACTCCGCCAATGTAAGGCAACTTAAGGCTGACTTTCACACTGGTAAGCTTTGCCACAGTTTTCCCTTTCTTACGGACATGTCTTGTTGTACTTAAACCTGTCACGAGGATTCACAATAAAATCTGCCCTACTGGTGCGCGATTGGAAGGCATCTTCAATGCAGTTAGCCAGAGTATCCTTCCGCTGTGGATACCAGTACCATCGGGCATATCCATCACTGTTTTCATCCTTGAGGTTCATGCTCAGGCGCTCAGGTGGTTTTGGTTTTTTACCCGCTGAAGGGAGCACAATTCCCAATAATCCGTTAGGTGTTACTGTCCTTCCGTGCCGGAGCGACGCTTGTATCTCCCAGTCGACATAGCGACGTGCCCAAGTACATTTACCGATTAACACGATAGTCACAGTGGAGTCTTTCAAGTATAAGTCTTTGATTCGTTGCATGACGTAGTCTGTATCGTCACTATCAATGATATCTTGTCCCATATCAGCTTCAAGCACTCGGGTAATAAAGACTTTGCGCTCCTGGTCGAAGGTATCAATGAATTTCTTTAGTTCACCTTTGTCATCCTTGTGATGCGATATAAACACTTTGCGTCTTATTTCACTCATTTTAACACCCCCTTCTCTTTGTTGTTTGATGAAACAATGCCACACAACAAGACAGTGATGTCATTTCTCTATTAGGAAGAGGTATTCCTGGTTCTCTTGTTTCTCTTTAGGAACCCACTCGTTTGTCCATCTCATCGTTGCCATAACATTTCGGCGGTAGTCAATTTTGACAGATTCCAACACCTTCCCTGATCGAGCCAGCACGCCATGAAGCTCCTGGGCGGTCGCTCTGCCGCCCGAACTATACGACAGCAGAACATATTTCGACCGTGTCCGCTCAAGTAACCGTTCAATTGCTTGTACTGCGATAAAACGATCATTATCACTTCTCCTAAATTCCTCAAACTGTGAGTTTGTTACTTTATCAGAAGAGTCAACTCTTCTATTTGCCTTGCCAAATAGCTCAGGGCGATCATTAAGGCAAATCGTTGTCCACAAATGATAGTATGCAGCGTATCTTACTCGCGAAGGTGGCATTTTCTCGTTATTCGAACCGTACGGTGGGTCAAAATACGACAAATCCGCATTCACCTGATCTACAAGATTGAAAATGTCACCGCAGTAGACTTCATGCTCTTCAGCCGAGTCGATAAGAGTCGGCACTTTTAGTTTCATGACTTTGTATGATCTTGGCGCCCAATTGCTCAAATATGAAGCAAAATGTCCCAATGTATTGTCTACCTCGTCGAGAGCTAATATCAGGCTGGTCAACAACACTGATTTTTCAATCTCCCCCAAGTTCATTTCATCAATTTCACCACGGATCGCGTCTAGCTTTCGTGTGTTATGGACTTGCCATGGTTTCTTTAGGCCATCAGCTTGAGATGACCGTCCGCCATTTGACAGACCGCCATAATGCTCTGTGAACCAGCCGTCTTTCCCGGGTAAAGCATTCAAGTAGTCAATTAGTTCTTTGTAGTATGCTCTGTGCCTTTTGTTCTTGAGATAACATAAACCGAATACCTTAGACCATACGGCATGGTCATTGGCTATTACTCGGTAGCCAAGTCGAGCGAACGCTTGCGACACACGTGTTGTACCTGCAAATCCATCGAAAACTGACCGAGGCTTAACCTTCTGGACAATTTGCAAGATATACGGTAGAAGCCGCAGCTTTGACCCTACATACTTGATACCCTCTGTATACGGGTAATCGACAACTATATCAGGAAATAATGAGGGGGTCATATCTACTAATCCTGCAAATGCGACATATCCTTCTGAGCTTGTATATCAGCCTTCAGGCTTTCGAGCGCCCTCTCATGCCCACTAACCGTTGAGACAAGAGCATGGGCAAAGAGCTTCACAAGAAGGAGGTTATCAGAATAGTCAATCCATCCACCGGTGACACTATTGAAGTAGTTCACGGCATTCGTCGTGTGTGTCCAAAGTCCTCTTTGTAGTGCGTTCGCGGATGCGTCACCGTAGCGCACTTCACAGATATATCCTCCCCCGTTGTCGTAAAAGCGAAAAACAGCATGCTTTCTCCTCCCCGTAGCCTCTTCGTATCTGATTTCGTGCGTGTTTTGCCTTGCCTGATCAAAATCAAAGACCATGATGTTACAACGCTTGTTTCGTTCGTCGTAGATTAGCGGCAACACGTTGATGTTGCCGAACTCATTAAACGCGGCATCGTCGAAAATAGCTGGGATCGTATTGCCTGCGATTATTGCTTGTTCTTCCTGTTTGAGTCTTGGAAACATCCTGAAATTCTTGTCTGTAGAAAGCTGCAGCGGTCCGACACCGTAAGCCTTCAGACTGATGGTGAAGTCGATATCATGAATTTCATTGGTGATTCGGATATCTTCCTCGTGTTCTTTGGCTCTATACATATCCTTCCCAACATGAATGGATTTGAAGTCATACATGTACTGATTCACGAATTCAGACACCCCTGTTTCGGCTAAGTCACCGTGAGTTTTGTTTCCAATGAGGCGCATTGTGAAAATGTTGCTCAACGTCACTTTGATCAGGTGAGGGTTTTTACCTATCAAGTGTGTAAACCTTTTGATGAAATCTAAATACGCTTCTTTGTCTGTCATGATTTTTTGCACCTATTCCACATGACTCTCTTGCTTCAAGAGTAACTCACTTATGTTGTGGCCCTTCTTCTTTCATAGTCTGCAAACTACTGGCTCCCCACGCTTCTCACGATGACTGCTTGTGCACTCATTCATAAATCTAATTTACTCAAACTCTTCGACCGAGTCAAGAACTTTTCTCGACGGTTTTGGCTGAGAGCCTCAGCGTTCTGGGGACCTGATCCTGTTCTCCTTTGCAGTGGACCCTATGGGAGGTGATTCCATCTACCTGCGTCAAAAATGTTAACAGTCCCGCTATCTTTAGGACGTCTAAAGAGAGGAAGCATCGTGCTTTCTCCCCACTAACTCCATTATCTCGGTGGCCAATTCCTCAATCGACTTGGAGGTGACATCGATCACCTTCCACCTCCGTCGCTGGAAGATGGTATGGCTGTAGGCAAGCTCCTTTTTGATCTCCTGCAGATCCACATAGGAACCCAGCTCGGCTGCCGCCAACCGTTTGGCCCGGGCCTTCCGAATGGCCTGGAGCCTCTGGTGATGGATGGTCAGGCCGATTATCTTGTGGGGGGCGATGGTGAAAAGTTGAGGAGGAGGTTCAATCCCCAAAACTATGGGGAGATTGGCCACCCTGTACCCCCGGTAGGAAAGGTAGATGCTGATTGGGGTCTTGGAGGTTCTGGAGACGCCAACCAGGACGATATCCGCCTCCGATAAATCCTGGGGACGCAACCCGTCGTCGTGCTTTACCGTGAAATCGATGGCCTCGATGCGCCGGTAGTAGGCCTCGTCCAGGTCCCTGAACAGGCCTGGGATGGCCATAGGGGAGATCTCCAGCAGATCGGTGAGCCTGGTGAGGATGGGGCCCAGGATATCGATGGTGGGCACCGCGTTCCGCCGGCCACCGGAGAGCATCGCCCTCCTCAGTTGGGGGGAGACCAGGGTATAGACCACAATCCCTCGCTTCCTCCTGGCCTCTTCGATGACCTCCTGCACCTGGGCCTCATTGCGCACATGTTGCATCCGATGCAGGACCGCCTGAGAGGTCTCAAACTGGGTCAAGGCGGCCTTAACCACGAGTTCACAGGTCCTCCCTGTGGCGTCCGAGACGATAAAGATATGCCTCCCCTGTTGCGGCAGAGATAGGGATTTCTGCTCCGAACCATCCATTATGGCCTCATCTATCTGTTCCATAGAACGCCGAAAATGTGCACGGAGAATAAAAACCAGCCCCCTTTTTTATGTGGCTATCCCGTAGATCAAGAGGGCAAGCATAGCCAAGGCTAAGAAAAACCTAATCATCATGCCCCCTAAAACCCCCACGGCAGCTCCCAATCCAGCCCTAAAGCTTCCCGCAGAATCCTTTCCGCCCAAAGCTTCCCCCAAAAACGCCCCTATAAATGGCCCAACGAAAAGACCAGGCAGATTGCCCAACAAAAACCCGCCAAGGGCACCCAGGACTGCCCCTACCATCCCCAACTTTGAGGCCCCCAAACCTCTGGCACCAAGCGAGGTGGCAATGTAATCCACCAAGAGGGAGAAGAGGGTGAGAATCACCAGGGCGATGTAGATTTCGGAGCCTATCCGCTGAAAACCAAACCCAAGTCCATAGACCACGGCAGCCAAAAGGATAAGAAGGGTCCCCGGCAGGAAGGGAAGAATAACGCCAACGAGACCGAGGATAACCAAAAGCACCACAACGATTCCAAAAATTATCTGCATCAGCCAAAACCCCGTCCCAGGCAATACGGATATTGTTTCAGATTACCTGTTAGGAAACCACGAGATTCCACTATCCCGAATTATTCATAAAAATCTGTAAGTAGCTTTAAATTACCAATAGCTGAGCGGTCAGATTCCCTGATCTGACCGGGGCAGAACGGGGGTTCTGCCCCCTCAATTTTGCAGATTGGGTTACAAGCCCCCGACGATCATCCTCATCCAGGAATATGAGCCCTCCAAAATGAGAGAAGTTTATGATATTACTCTGGCCACATAATTTGCACATTGCGAAACAATATAGAACAGTATAGGGGTCAGGTCTTGCTTTTTGCCATCATCGAGGCTATCCTGCTTACCCTGGAGTAGTGAACCCCTAAAAATTCACCAACCTCCTTCAGTTTGTATCTCCACCTGTAAATAGCCTCGTATATACCTTCATTAGCCTCCTTCCCCTCAAATATCTCCTCAAGCGATGGCCTTGCAGCATACCTTTCCCTTCTTGCCACCTCCCCTGCTCCAAACTTCTCCAGCAGATCCCTTGCCTTTTGAATAATATAGGGGCAACTCCTATATTTTTGTTGGAAAATATAGGGCAAAAATAGTGAAGAAGGCTGAGGATTGGAAGTGGTCAAATGCGAGGGTGAATATAAAGGGAATGAGAGACGATGTTTTAGATAAAATATGGGGGGGCCCGCATTTCGCATCGACAGCTAAAAGCTACGGGATGTAAGGGGGGGATGCAGAGGCACACCCGCAAATGCACAGAATAGTGCTTTGTAGGAATTGATTTTGGTTTATTCCCCCAAATTGCACCCTATCAAAAGGCTTTCAACCTCTATTGAGAACACCTCGTAAGAATTCCCTTCTGCTTCAAACCCGAATTATTCATAAACTAATAGCGGATTGAGGTAATCTCTTGAGATTGACGGGAATTTGTATTCTCGTGTAGGGACAGACCTTCAGGTCTGTCCGCTCCTCGGACAAGTCTAAAGACTTGTCCCTACGATTGAAAGTTCCTGACGATTAAAGGTTAATAAGAATTTATGAATAAATCAGGCAAAATACCTACATTGCAAATAGCTCATTATAACTTGACAGAATAGAAAAAGAGCTTATATTCTCTTATGTGTCCCCGATGTGCCTGGATAGCTGGCCAGCGTCTTATATAGCTTGAAGTGTTGCCCTAAGGAAGTTATACAGAAGTTAGGCTTAAAAAGGATGACAACGTATGCCAACTATTCTCCTGATTCTTGGATGGCGCCTCTTCTTTTATGCTAATGAGAGGAATGAACCTATCCATATTCACTGTCGAAAGGGCGATAAGGAATGCAAGTACTGGCTTGATACAGAAACTTTTGATTTGGAGGAAGCGTACGCTTACCATGTGACACCAAGAGATAAACGAGAAATAAAGAAGATCATTTTTGAACACTTTGAGTATATTGAACAGCAATGGGAGGAATTCCAGAGGAGAAGAGATATATGAAGAGATATCATGATGTCCAAAATGTCCGTTTTGAAGGCGATAATATCGTCCTCAAAATCGACGGGGCCCAGAAGAGATTTCCCTTGGAGAAAGTTTCCAAAAGGCTTCTTCATGCCAATCCTACTGAGCGTCAGACATACGAAGTCTCACCTTCTGGATACGGCATTAATTGGCCCCTAATCGATGAGGATATCTCCATTGACGGGTTACTTGGGATAGTCCATTGCAGAAAGGCGAAAAACAAAGTTGGGAGTAGAAAAAAGGTCAGTTTGTAAAACAGTATGGGGGTCAGGTCTTGCTTTTTGCTACCCTCGCGGCTATCCTGCTTACCGTTGAGTAGTGAATCCCCCAAAATCCGCCAACCTTCATCAGCTTATATCGCCACCCATAAATGGCCTCTTTAATCCTATGTGGCCATCCCGTAGACCAAAAGCGCGATCATCGCCAGGGCCAGGAGGAACCTGACCACCATTCCCCCTAAAACCCCCACGGCAGCTCCCAATCCAGCCCTAAAGCTTCCCGCAGAATCCTTTCCGCCCAAAGCTTCCCCCAAAAACGCCCCTATAAATGGCCCAACGAAAAGACCAGGCAGATTGCCCAACAAAAACCCGCCAAGGGCACCCAGGACTGCCCCTACCATCCCCAACTTTGAGGCCCCCAAACCTCTGGCACCAAGCGAGGTGGCAATGTAATCCACCAAGAGGGAGAAGAGGGTGAGAATCACCAGGGCGATGTAGATTTCGGAGCCTATCCGCTGAAAACCAAACCCAAGTCCATAGACCACGGCAGCCAAAAGGATAAGAAGGGTCCCCGGCAGGAAGGGAAGAATAACGCCAACGAGACCGAGGATAACCAAAAGCACCACAACGATTCCAATAATTATCTGCATCGTAAGGTATTCAAAATAATCTGCATTTCAATCCTGCCAGATCTCGTTTTTTGGACAAAACTTTTCAGCTCGCCTTGAATAAAAGACTTCTACCGCACTTCAGCGCGGGTTAGGGCCTTTAGGCCCAACTTATTGAGGGCTAAAGCCCTCTTACCCCCCGCTTTAGCGGGGGTAGAAGGATAGGGGGCGCATTTATGCGACTATCTATTCGCGAGATTCGTCTATTTGTGTCATTCGTGTTCCAAAGATTCAGTGAAATCAGTGTAATCTGTAGCCTTTGTTTGGTTGCAGCTTTGCCGCGCTGTGGTTATACACATTTTGGCGGTTACGGATGGGCCTGGGCCCAGTTCTCCCCCCAGCCTATGTCCGCCTTTATGGGGACCTTGAGGCTAAGGGCATTCTCCATCTTCTCCTTAACCAATTGGGTAACCTCTTCTAATTCCCCCCGCGGAACCTCAAAGACGAGCTCGTCATGCACCTGGATGATTAGTTTGGCCTGCAGCCCCCTTTTCCAAAGCTCCTCCTGAATGTTGATCATCGCCAGCTTAATCATATCCGCCGCCGAGCCCTGCACCGGCGTGTTGATCGCGGTGCGTTGGGCAAAGCTCCTTTCCTTTGACCTCTCCTCCCTGAGCTCCGGCAGGTATCTCCTGCGATTTAGGAGCGTCGTCACATAACCGTCCCTTTTGGCCCTTTCAATGGTGCTCTCGATGTATTCCTTAACCTGAGGATAAGTGGCAAAGTAGTTATCAATGAACTCCTCGGCCTCCTGCAGGGGCATATCCAACCGGGAGGAGAGGCCATGCGGCCCCATCCCATAGATGATGCCGAAATTGACCATCTTGGCCCGGGACCTCAATTGAGAGGTAACCTGGGAGAGGGAGAGGCCAAATATCAGAGAGGCCGTCCTCCGATGGATGTCCTCCCCCTGGCGGAAGGCCTCGATCAGCCTCTCATCTCCGGAGAGATGGGCCATTATGCGCAACTCTATCTGGGAGTAGTCAGCGGAGAGGATGACGCTCTCCCCATCTCCGGCGATAAATGCCTCCCTGATTCTTTTGCCCAACTCGGTCTTGATGGGAATGTTCTGCAGGTTGGGATCGGAGCTGGATAGCCTGCCCGTGGCGGTAACCGTCTGATTGAATGACGTGTGGATCCTTCCAGTTTTAGGATTGACAAGCTGAGGAAGGGCATCAACATAGGTGCTTTTGAGCTTGCTCAGTTGCCTGTAATCGAGGAGCTTTTTGGCTATCTGGGAATCCTTGGCCAACTCCTCCAAAACCCCCACATCGGTGGAGTAACCTGTCTTTGTGCGCCGCAGCCTCCGCAAACCAAGCCTGTCAAATAGAACCTGGGAGAGCTGTTGATGGGAGTTTATGTTGAATCTGCAGCCGGCCAACCCATAGATCTCCTCGGCCAGAGAGGAGAGCTTCTCTCTGAGCTGGGAGGACATCTGGCCCAGCAACCCTTTGTCTATGGCCACCCCATTCTTTTCCATCTGGCAAAGGACGCTTAAAAGGGGCATCTCCACCTCCTCGAAGAGGGGCCAAAGCTCAAGGCTCTTTAGCTTGGGCTCAAAAATCTCCTTTAATTGCAGGGTAATATCGGCATCCTCCCCGGAGTAGGAAACGGCCTGGGAGATGGGAACCCGATCAAAACTTATCTTGTCTTTTCCCTTCCCTAAGAGCTGGGAAAGGGGGATCATCTGGTGATTTAAATACTTGAGGCTCAGGAGGTCGAGGTTGTGTTGGCGGGAGGAGGGATCGAGAAGGTAGGAGGCCACCATCGTGTCAAAGCATATCCCTCTGAGCGTAAAGCCGCTATTCTCCAAAACCAGCTTGTCATACTTAATGTTCTGTCCCACCTTCTTCAGCCTCTCATCCGCCAAGATGGGGCCGAGCTGAGTCCGCACTTCCTCAAGCCTCAGGTTCTCCCCCCAGAGGTGGCCCACTGGTATATAGTAGGCCTCCCCCTTGGCTGGGGAAAAGGAAAACCCCACGATACTCGCCCTCATCGGCTCCTGGTGGGTGGTCTCCAAATCCAGGGAGAATGTGCCCACAGTCCGCAACCTCTCCGCCAGTTTTTGCAATGCCTCTGAACTGTTGACCAGGGTGTATTTAACCTGGGGAGCCGCCTCCTGGGGAACTATCTGAGAAAGGAATTTGGTAAACTCCAAATTCTTAAATAGCTTCACCAACTCATCGGCATTGGGCTTACCCTTAGCCAGGCTCTCTATCTTGATCTCCAGGGGGACATCGGTATCGATAATAACCAATTTCTTAGAGAGCAGGGCTTGTTCCCGATGCTTCCTGATGCTCTCCCTCACCCTTTCCGGGAAGACCCTTTCCAGGTCCTTGAGCACCTCCTCCACCCCCCCAAACTCCTTGATCAATTTTACTGCCGTCTTTGGCCCCACCCCAGGAACCCCAGGGACATTGTCCGAGGAGTCCCCCATTAAGCCCAAAAAATCGGGAACCCTCTCCGGTGCCACCCCGATAGTCCCCTCCACCCCCTCCCGATTAACCACCACCGTCTCCCTTTTCTCCCTCCCCGGCCTCATCACCCTCACCCCCTCGGCCACCAACTGGAGCATATCCTTATCCCCGGAGAAGATAACAACTTCATACCCCAGCTTTGATCCCCTCACCGCCAAGGTGCCAATGAGGTCATCCGCCTCATAGCCTTCCACCTCTAAGATGGGAAGGTTGAGGGCCTCCACCACCTCTCTAATGCGGGGAAGCTGAGCACTCATCTCCTCAGGCATCTTCTGCCGTGTGGCCTTATAGTCCGCAAACATCTGATGGCGAAAGGTGGGCTTTTTGGTATCGAAGACGACCCCGATATAATCCGGCCTCTCCTCCCGCAATAGCTTCAAAAGGGTATTGGTAAAGCCAAAGACAGCGCTGGTATTCTCCCCCTTAGAGTTGATCAGGGGGTTGCGGATGAAGGCAAAGTAGGCCCGATAGGCCAACTCCGAACCGTCAATGAGGAAAAGCCTTATTTTGCCCATCACTCTATCTGCTTGGCCAAAGTTCCCAGGGTGGCGATGAGCATAAGGGTGCGATAGAGGGCGGGGAGATCTTGCGGATGGAAACGGATCTGCCTCCCCGACAACCTTTCCACCCCTGGAATTAAGGAGGCGAGATCACCGATCAAGGTGGTGACCAGATCGATCTCCACCTCTAAGGGAGGGGAAATGCAGTAAGGCTTCAGGCTTCTGGCCTTCTTCACCGCAGCCTGGGCAGCCTCACGCAGAAGTTCCCTTACCCTTAGAGGATGTATATTCCGGCTGGCGAATCTGGACACCCCATACTTGGTAACCACTGTCTCTACCCTTTCATCGAAACTCATCCTCACCTGTTCCACAAATCGATCATCCCCCGAGGCCAGCCCCAGGGGAACTCCAAAATGCCCCGCATAGGCGGCGTTTATCTCCGCCTCTCCCATAGGCTTCCCCCCGACCCTCAGCTCATAGATGGTCGAGGGAGAGTAGGTGTGGTCCATCCCTCCCCCTTGAGTGCCCACACCGGCATGGTATCCAACAAAGAAGAGGAGATCAAAGCTGGAGTCCAACCCCTCCATCATATAATATGTCCGGGGATAACCCTTCACCAAACTAACCTCCTCATCCAACTCCTCTATGAGGAGGTTCTCCCCAAAGGAATGGGAGTCGGCAACAAGTATCTCCTCTAATTTCTCTCCACTCTGCTTTATGCCTTCAACCACTGCATTTATCTCCTGGGTAGCCAATTCCCTTACCCTGTTGAACTCCTTCCCTCCCCTGGCTGTCTCCCTCCAGGAGCTCACCCCACCCACACCTTCCATATCAAAGGAGATAAATACCTTCAAACCCCCTCCTTGTTTGAGATTCTATGCACCCTTCATCGCACGGCAAAGCCGTAACCAAACACCAACCACAGATTACACGACACCCATAGAACACGAATCACACGAATAAACGAATTGAACGAATGGATAAGAAAACATACTTATTTACTGCGGGATCTCTTGTTGAGGTGGCAGAACCCCTGTTCTGTCACCCTTGCTTTGCCGTCAGAACAGGGGTTCTGACGGCTCAGAGTTATAGCTCCTCCAGCCACCAGGTGTCCGTCCTCTCCGAGTAGGAGAGCTTGAACCTCGCCCCATCCCTTGTGGTCACGATAAAGATGCGCTTGTGAGCCCTTAGGTCGGCCTCATCTTCCACCCAACTCCTCTCCACCTCATCTACCATAAACCTTCTTCCTTGAAAGAGGAAGGAGATGGGGCGTTCCGCCCCCCGATACCCGGAGTATGATTCCACCTGGACCAAATACATCACCCTCTAAGGAAGCAAAGATTTAAACACGAATCCCACCAATTGACGAATAAAACAGATCTAATATCAGTTTTCAGAGGTTAGGGATCAGTTTTCAGGTATACCTCAGTTGTCGGTTGCCAGTTGTCAGTTGTCACAGATTTTTCCCGACCCCTGGAGACTGATCCCTGTCAGCCGCTGGACCTATTTCAAGAGGACCATCTTTTTTGTCTTTACCGTCTTTAGCCCCTGCCACTTAGCCTCCAGCCTGTAGAAGTAGATTCCAGAACCCACCTTCTCCCCCCCGTTGTTCCTTCCATCCCATCTAAACTGGTGGAACCCCCCCTTCTTCTCTCCGGCAAAGAATTTTTTCACTTTCCGTCCTAAAATGTCATAGATGGTCAGCTTGACCTTTGCTACCTCTCCATAAGGTATCCCGTAGCGGATAACAGTGACCGAGTTGAAAGGATTGGGGTAGTTTTGGAAGAGGGTGAAGGTCTTGGGCAGCCCATATCTCTCGGTGGCCTTTCCCTCTTCTATAATTAAGGTCTGGTTTGCCTTAATGTCGACCAAAGTATCGGCGACTCCGCTGGGCCAGCGGACAAGGATAGTATCTGCCTTTAGCCTCTTCCCCAAGCCGAAATGGAGCCAGGGAAGGGTGTGAAACCTGAAGCCAAAGCTGGACTCCTTAACCTGAACCAGCCCACCGGCTACTACTCTCACCAGGGTCCCAATCCCATCTTGGTTGCTCTCTTTTCCCACAAGCTTCAGGTTTAGCCAATTGTTCCCCTTCAGGTTGTTCTGATAGAGGCAACTTTCGTCCCCCCCATAGCTCGTCAAGTAGAGATCCTGGTCTCCATCACCGTCATAATCAAAGAATACGGAACCGATCTCATCGTTCCGTTTTCCCAGGCCAGAAAGATCGTTGAGCGGGGAGAAAGTGCCGTCTCCCTGGTTATGAAAAAGGACACTCGGCCCCTCGTATCTGCGGACCAAATAGAGATCCAGCCATCCATCATTGTCATAATCTCCAAATGAGCTGCTACTCACTCCTTGAATCCCATTCAAGCCTAAACTATCCGACCGAACCTCTCCGAACTCCCCGTTTCCCTCATTGTGATAAAGGATGTTACTACCGGCGATGAAAATATCAGGAAAACCATTGTTATCATAATCGCCTACGGTTATCACTCCATCTCCTCTCTGAACCCCAGCCTCCTCGGCTACATCCTCAAATGTCCCATCACCGTTGTTAAGATAAAGCTGGTTAGGCCAACTAGAACCGTTCAGTATAAAAAGATCTTCGTCCCCATCGAGGTCATAATCAAAGAAGAGGGCAGCATAGGACCGACTAAGACCTCCCAGCCCCGGCTCCTCAGTCCTATCCTCGAAGCGTCCATCCCCCAAATTACGGAGCAGAATCCCCTGGTTATCAAAAGTAAGAACAAAGAGGTCTAAGTATCCATCGTTGTCATAATCGGCAACGGTAAGGGAATTGCTTCCTGAAATTATACCCTCCACCTGAATTTTAGCGAAGGTATCATCCCCCTTGTTTTCATAGAGAACATAGGGAGGCCGGTGGTCCAGGCCCAGCAGGTCTTCGTCCCCATCGTTATCATAATCAAAGAAAAGCACATCTAAAAGCACAGTGGAGCCATTCTCTCCCACTCCCGCTATCTGGGTTACACCAGGAAATGTCCCATCTCCCTCATTGCGGAGTAGACTTCCGGAACTAAGATAGAGGTCCGGCCTCCCATCCCTGTTGTAATCCCCCAAGGTCACAGAACGTGCCCCCAATCCTGAGAGGCCAGAAAAGGGGAGAGGAGAAAATATGGGGAGGGCTGTTCCCAGGGTGGCCAGGTTATCGCTCTGATCGAGATCTGAGGGCAGAATTACCTCAAAGCTTAGGGTATACTTGGCAAAATCCTTTGGAGTCCAAGGGGAGAAGGAGACAGTTGTTGTATCCATACTCTCCAGAGAGGAAATACCCTTCTCCTCCGAAAAGAGTTCCTTCTCCTCCTCCACCAGAGTATAGCTGACCTGAAATCCCTCCTCTCTATTTTGACCAATATTTTTTATCTTTATCCTGGGGACAAATGGCTCTCTTAGGTTGAACTCTCTGGAGGGACTCAGGATGGCTTCAACTCTCAGGTCATGGGCAAGCAGAGGTTCGGTTATCTCCAATACCTGATCCACACTCACCTCAGGGAGAACTTGCCTCTTTCGACTTGGCCAGGTAACCCTCAAGGAGTCAACGATTCCTTCATTCCCCAAGCCAAAATGGAGGGAATAATCTCCCTTTACTGCCGTAAGCCATCTGACTTGCCTCCCCTCCCCTGAGAAAAGCTCAACTTTACCTCCTACCCCTAAAGAGTTGCTTAAGATGCCGGATAGCTTCACTTCCAACCAGTGGTTGCCGGAGAGATCGTTGCGAAAGAATGCACCTTCACCATCCTCTACCGCTATGTAAAAGTCCATATAGCCATTTTGGTCGATATCTGAGAAGGCGAAAGCTTCTCCGCTTCCTGGATAGTCAATTCCTGCCTCCCAGGCTCTATCCTGGAAAGTGCCATTGCCCTGGTTTTGGTAGAGGACATTCAACCCACTTTTATTGATGAGGAATAAATCTAAATCCCCATCGTCATCATAATCTGCCCAGAAGGCTTTACCACCCATCCCCAGGTAGTCCACTCCTGCTGAGGAAGCAACCTCAGAAAAATTACCACTGCCATCATTCTGGTAGAGCTGATTGGGTTCGTGGTTTCCCTTCACCAGATAGACATCTAAATCACCATCGTTGTCATAATCCCCAATAGTTACATCCTCGCCATAAGTATACCTGAGCCCCACTGAACCGGCTACATCCGTAAAGGTGCCATCGCCATTGTTCTCATAAAGGAAACTTACGCTATAATGGCCGGTGAGAAAGAGGTCCAAGTCCCCATCGGTGTCATAGTCAAAAAAGGCGGCAGCGTAAAATCCCAGGGTAGAGATAGTGGATAAACCAGCAGGAAAGGTATAATCTGAAAATTTACCCCCTATGTTTCTTAACAGAACACTCCTTGATTGATCATAACTCCAGGATGCATTGCTCAAAAATATATCCAGCCAGCCATCTTGGTCATAGTCGCCAATAGCGAGGGCGTGATATGAATCTAATCCGGAAAGGCCCACAGATTCGCTCACATCCACAAAGCCTTTGCCCTCTTCGTTTCTCAAGAGACAAGGATGGCCGGAGTTCTGCAACGCCAAGATGTCAAGATAGCCATCGTTGTTGTAGTCCAAGAAAATGGCCGAGCAAAAGTCACCTGAAGGAAGGGCCAACTCCTTTGAAACATCATTAAATCTCCGCCCCCCCTGGTTTTCATATAGCTTGAGAGAATTGCTGGTAACGAGCAGAATATCAGGATAGCCATTCCGGTTGTAGTCGCCAAAGCAGACATATCGGTTTGGGCCCTTCCCTGAATCTGGAAGGGTAGTAATGATGTTAGAGAAGGGGGAGATGCTTACCTTTCTTGCCTTCTGATTGTTGCTGGTATCTTCATCTGAAGGAAAATCAACATTAAAATTGAAGTTGTAACTTCCAAAGGATGAAGGAACCCAGGAAGGTAGGGTTATTCTCGCCGTATCCAGGCTGGGGATTGGACTACCTGGGGTAGACTTAGAATAGATGGCAACTCCGCCAGTATCTATCTGGCAACTGACCACATAACCTGTGGCCTCAGATTTCCCTATATTCCTGACTATTACCTGCGGATGAATTGTATCCCCTATGTTGAGCCTGAAATGCGGGGAGATGATGGATTGAAGGGACAAATCCTTCCCACAAAGAGGCTCTTGCACCTCTACAGTTTGATCTACCCCTATTCCGGTCAGAAATGACCGCCTTCCACTGGGCCATCTAACCACTAAGCTATCTACTATCTCCCTGTCCCCTAAACCAAAAACCGGTGGTTGAGAAGGGAAAAGGGTGGTGGAGGGATAGATCATCCTGCTTTGAATGAGATCTCCCGTAGCCACCTTAACCCTGGCCCCTACCCCATTCATATTGCTTCTTAAGCCTTTCAACTTGACCTTAAGCCAATGTGATTCTCCCGCCAAATTGTGGAGTAGGTAGCTCCGTGATTGATAATAACTCCCTCCGTAAACAAGGAGATCAACCCAACCATCAAGATTATAGTCAACCGGGGACATACCCCCTATTCCGCTTAAGGACAAGCCCCCGGCAAAATAAGGGACCTCCTCAAAACTTCCCCTTTCCCCAATACGGTAAAGGGCAAGGTTATAAGGGTCAACAACTAAAAGCTCCAGGCAACCGTCATTGTCATAATCCAGGAAAAGGACTTCTGCGCTCTCCTCAAATCCCTGATTTCCGGAGTCCATCCGGCTAAATGTTCCATCCCCATTGTTCTGGTAGAGGATGTCTTCCCGGTAATTCCCTACATAAAGATCGAGGTCTCCGTCATGGTCATAATCATCAAAGCCAGCAGCCAAGCTTACACCCGCATTATACCCTACCCCAGCGGTAGAGGTAACATCTTCAAAGTTGCCATCACCCTTATTGCGCAAAAGCAAGTTTTTCCCATGGTTGGGGAAATAGAGGTCTATGTCACCATCGTTGTCGTAATCTCCCACGGCGATGCCACAACCCTTGCCGGTATCCCCCAATCCAGATGGGGTTTTATGGGTAAAACTCCCATCACCGTTGTTGTGGAAATAGATCAACTGCCTTATTCCCAGGGCATAGTTTTCCAGGAGTATGTCCAAATAACCATCGTTATCCAGGTCCAAAAAGGCGGCCCCAAAACCCTTCCCATTATCATCTACCCCAGCCCCCTGGGTTACATCGAGAAACTGCCCTGAGCCCTGATTTTGATAGAGGTAGTTCCGTCCATCACTCACCAGGTAAAGGTCAAGGTCACCGTCGTTGTCATAATCCCCCCAGGTAGCTCCCTTAAGTTCATAAGGAGGGATAATTCCAGAAGAAGAGGTAACATCGGTGAAGTGGAAGCCTTCATTTTCTAAAAGCCTCACAGATGACCCAACCAGAAGTAGCAGGTCAGGATCACCATCCCCATCGTAGTCCCCCCAAATTCCTCCCCGGCTGGAGTTGGAACCTATACCTATCTGGTCTGTTATATCCACAAATTGGGGAACTTCCACCGGTATGGAAGCCAGGTTATTATCCTCACTTATCTCCGGGATGGAATTCTGGGGGTCAATCTGAACAAAAAGCTGATGTCTACCAGAGAGGTTACCCGCCCAGAGGATGGAGACCTCGGCTTCTCCCAAAGGGTCAATATCTTCAATTCTTCCCTCCCCTATCTTATCCCCTCCTGGGGGCCCATCCCAGAAGGTCACCTTAACATTCTCCGCCCTCCCTCGGCCAAGGTTGTGCACCTGGGCCACAGCGGTTCGGGAATTGTAGCTCCAAGGGAACCAGAAAACGGAGACATCCTCCGGGGAAATAGCTAAGTCCGGTCTCCCCAAGCGAGGATGGTTATCAAAGGAGAGGGCCGGATCCCCCAAGAGGTTAAAGTTATATATATCCCATTGGTCCTGCAGTTTCCCCCAGAGGATTATCTGTCCCAGGTTATAAATCTTATAGCCCAAGAGAGCTTGCAGCATCCCCTTGTTCTGATTTATACACCCAATGGCCGTGGCAAGCCTGGAAGACCCATAGAAGGCCACTGCTCCCTTATCCTTGGCCCGCACAAATACCTCTCCTAAACAGTCTATACCTATGCTGTCAAACCAGGCCGTCTCACAGGAGTAGCTGAGCACCACAGGATAGTAGGGGGAGTTCTGCAAATTGGTCACCTCATAGTTGTAGAACATATGCCAACCTTGACCGTCCCCCCAAAGGTCAGGTGCCCCATGGGTGTAGACATTGACTATCCCTCGGCCCTGATTAAGACCTGCCAGGAACTTGTTCTTCACCTCCCAAACCGCAGGGTTGGAGTAATCCGAGCGATAGAGAGTATCGGAGATGAAAAACTGACCTTGTTTGGAGGCCAAATCCTTGATGTAGCCAAAATCGTCTTCTAAATACCCATCAACCTGGTTTAAGACAAACCCACTGTAAAGGAGGATCTTCCTCTTCCACTCTGCGGTATCCCAGGAAGACCTCTCAAAGCTGAGGGTCTTCTCCACCTCCGCCTGCAGGTCAGCCTCCGAACCTACGGAGAACCTTCCGATGAGGATGTCCGGCGTATCATCCCGATCGTCCACAACTCCATCTCCATTGTCATCATTCAAGCAGGCATACCAGTGGTCGGTGGCTATCTCCCAGTTGTATTTTCCCCATATGTAATGAGTGGGCAGATATAGAGGATCACCCTCTGCGGCATCGCCTACCAGAAGGAGGTAGCCAAGATGCCCATCGCCCATTGATGGGGCAAACCAGTTCTCATAAACAAAGGTGAGAAAATCCTTGATGGATTGATCCTGCTCAAATGAAGGAAATTGCGCATAGACATCGGAGAGCTTGACAATAGCCACCTGAAAGCCGTTGTTCTCCACCCTCCACTCGGCCAAGGAGTCCAGCCATTGACTCCCATAGACCGTATCCGGGGAGATGATCAGGTAATCTGCCTGATTTTCAGGTGACCTTAAATCCTGCGGACGGCTAACCCCAACCCTTCTGGAGGTGGGCATATCCTCTATTCTCTGCGGATAATTGAACAGAAGTCCATCCCCTAACTTCTCCAGCGGACCGAGATTAACTGGGGAGAGACTGGAGGCCCCCTTAACCTTCAACCTTAGGGAAGTATAAACCCTGATGGTTCTCTTCTGCGGGTTAAACTGAATGGGATTAATGGAAAGCCAGGCTATCCTCTGCCCTCTCAGCCAGCCGGTCCTCTCTATGCGGGCAATCTGGGAGGGGAAGTAGTCATCCTGGGAGTAGAGGGTTTCGTCCTTGGTGAATTCATAGTCCACCCATCTTGTGCCATCCGGAGATCTCTTGATCACCGGCCGAGGGGCAGGGTAGATGTTGTAACCTTCCAAAAGGGAAGACTCTTCACTTACCACCTCTACTTTTGGGACCTCCCCAGGAGGGATAGCCAAAATCCGGGTTATCCGCGGAAGCTGAGGTTTCCCCGGATCCCTCAGCAACCCCTCCCCAGGAAGCCATAGGAGCTGGTATCTATTTTTACCTTCCCTTTTCTCCTTTACCTCCATTCCAGAAATGGCGAACTCTACCACTTCTCCACCCTTAAACTCTACCTGCGGAGGGGATTTCCCCTTCCCCTCAAATGATAGCCAATTTGTTCCCTGGGCAGAAGCAGTCAGGACAAAGAAAAGGGATGTTACTTTTAACCACCTCATCCGTCCAACACTTCCTTTACCCTCTGATAGAGCAATTGAGTAAAACTTTCCAAACTATCCTCTCCCCCATTTTCAAGATGGTCGCTGAGGTAAAAAGGGTTACCAACTCTAAGCGTCAACCTACGGCCAAAATTGAAATACCGATGGGTCCCCAAAACGGCCACCGGAAGCATCGGCACCCTTATCCCCTCACTCCGGAGGTCAAAGATCACCTTCGCTGCCCCCCTCTTGAACCTCCGCAACTCCCCCACCTTCCCCGTTCCTCCCTCCGGAAAGATACAAACCACCTGTCCCCTTCTTAATCTCTCCTTGATGTGTTCAAAGACCCGGCGATCATTCGATTGCCTCTTCACCGGGATGGCCTCCATCTCCCTCACCCGGGGAACCATTGTCTTTGCCACCCAATGGCTGAGAGGTTTCATCAACGGGGCTATCCATCCCCCAAGTTTATTCACCCCGTACTGATAGACCATCTGAGCACACTCCTGAAGGTGGAAGAGCTCGTAGGTGGCTACAAAGTGCACCTGTCGGGGAATCTTGGCGGAGATAAAGAAGACATCCTTCCAATTGAGGTGATTAGGGGTAAGAAGGGCAGGACCATCGACGGGGAGATGCTCAATCCCCTCAGCAGCCACCCTCTGAGTGCGCAGGATTCCCCTATTCCTTCTCTGCCAAAGCCTATAGGTTCTGGTTTCGTCCCTCCACTCCTCCATAGCTATCTCAGGGCAGAATCCAAATCCCCGATGAGGTCGTCCGCATCCTCTATGCCCACCGATAGGCGCAGAAGACCTGGCTTTATCCCCAGCTCTGCCTTCTCCTCCGCAGAGAGGTGATGGTGAGAGGTGTTTGTGGGCATAGAGATCAAGGACTCCACGCCCCCTAAACTTGTCGCTTCCTTGATTACCTGCAATTTCGACATCAGCTTCCGGGCGGCCTCATTCCCCCCCTTAACCTGAAAGCTAACCATACCCCCATAACCGGAAAGAAGCCTATTGGCCAGTTCCCTCTGCGAATAAGAGCTAAGGCCTGGATAGATGACCCTCTCCACGGCTGGATGGCCCTGCAAAAACTCCGCCACCCGTAGGCCATTCTCGTTCTGTCTCTCTACCCTCAAAGCCAGGGTCTTCATCCCCCTCTCCAACAGGAAGCAAGCATGGGAGTCTAAACATCCTCCCAACCTGACCATCTCTTCCCAAACCTTATTTAGGGCCTCCCTCCTTCCCACCACAGCACCGGCAATCAGATCGCTGTGCCCATTGAGGTATTTGGTGCAACTGTGCACTACTATATCTGCCCCCCAATCCAAAGGCCTCAAGTTTATTGGGGTGGTAAAGGTATTGTCTATTACCAGATTTATCCTTTTCTCCTTAGCCCATAAACCGATTTCAGGTAGGGAAACCAGTTTAAGGAGCGGGTTGGAGAGGGATTCAAAGAAGATAACCTTTGTGTTTGGCCTAACGGCCTCCTTTACCTTCCGGGAATCCCTCTGGTCGGTAAAACTTACCTCTATCCCCCTTTGAGGCAATTCCCTGGTAATGAAGCCATAGGTTCCCCCATATAGGTCTTTGGTGGTGAGGAGATGGTCACCCCTCTGCAGCAGGGCCAAGAGAAGGCTGGATATGGCCGCCATCCCCGAAGAGAAAACCAGGCCATCCTCCGCCCCCTCCAATTCGGCCAACTTTTTGGCCACGGCGAGCTGGTTCTGATTCCCCCAACGGGTATAAACCCACTCATCCCTGGGCCTTCCCTCCTCTATCGCCTGATAGGCCTGAGGTGAAAGGACATAGGTTGAGGTCTGAAACACGGGGGTAGTCAGTGAGCCCTGATAGTTTTCCCCCCCAGAATGAACCGAAATTGTGGATAAACCCCATTCATTACCCATATATCTCTCCTGAGAGCTTGTAACCTATCTTCCGCAAAAACCCTCGCCGCGCTTTCACATCCTCCGCGGTCTCCACCCCCTTCGACCCAAAGCCATCGATCACCCCTAAGACCCCCCTCCCCTGCTCTGTCTGGGCCACGACCACCTCCACCGGGTTGGCCGTAGCACAGAAGATGGAACAGACCTCCCGGCAAGCTTTGATACCGTTTAAGACATTCACCGGAAAGCCATCCTTCAGGATGATAACGAATGTATGGCCGGCGCCAAGGGCCTGCACATTTTTGATGGCGGCTTGTTTCAGCCCCTCATCGTTCCCCTCATACCTTATTAAGCAGGGGCCGGAAGCCTCTGAGAAAGCCAGGCCGAATTTAAGCTGGGGAGAGGCATTTACCATCACCTCATAAAGGTCCTCAGCGGTCTTGATGAAATGAGTCTGGCCGATGATGATGTTCGTCCCCTCAGGATATTCCATCCTTACAGCCTCTAACTCCATACCTCCTCCTTTGAGCTTAACGCTCTTCAGGCAATGTTATGGGACGCAGATGAACGCAGATAAGCAGGATTTCTAAACATTCTCCTCCCCCTTGATGGGGAAGGACTAAGGAGAGGGTGAAAATTGTATCTCCCTCTCCAGGGTAGGGAACTAAACTACGCACTACACTAGCGAAGCTTCGAATGTAAAATGAAGAATTTAGAATTAAGAATGAAAAAACCTGAAGCCAAGGGGTCTGGATCTAAGCTCATTGTCCATGTCTTTCTTCATACCCCCAAAACTGGACACAAATTTTAAGATCTTGCCTTATGAAGATGGCTAGTGGCCACAAGCTTCGGGTGGCAACAGAACCCGACTAAAGTCAGCGACCACCAGGGGGTTTGGATACCGAGACTTGGACTCCACTTCTATGGCTCTCTGACTATCAGCGAGAAAAATGGAAACACTTATCCTCTAAGTTCGTCTAACTGGACAGCAGGATTTTTGTCTATCCTGCTCATCCTGTCCAAACCTTCAGGTGCTCCGCTAAACATAGCTCCTCATAAGAGGAATTTCCTCTTCACATTCTTCAGGGATTTGAAGATGTTTTCCTTAATCTTCCCATCCTCCTGATCAAGCCTTCTGAGAAGCCCCTTTACAAAAGCCCTTTTGGACTTCTTAGCCCAGGGGCAGTTGTTCTCCACAATGGGAAAATCGCACTCTTGGGCAAAGTCCTTAAGCAGTCTCTCCTCTATATAGACCAGGGGCCTGATTATCCGGAAGAGCCCCTGGAAGACCTCCTGGTTGGGCACCATTGTGCTTAACTCCCTGGAGAAAAGGAGATTGAGGAGAAATGTCTCGATGATATCGTCTTTGTGATGGCCAACTACTATCTTATTACATCCCCTCTCCCAGGCGATTTCATAGAGGCGCTTCCGTCGTAGGCGGGGACAGAGGAAACAGGGGCTTTTTCTATTGGCGGGAGATTGGGCAATTCTCCCAATCTGCGTGGACTCGATGTGGAATTGGTGGCCACTCCCTTGCAGATAATCCCGCAAAATCCTCTCCCTCGATTCTCCCCTCCCATCAAACCCCATATCTAAATGGACGGCCAAAATGGATATGGAGTAGGTAACATCTATCTGGGGACCGGAGAGAAGCTGTGCAGGAAGAATGAACCCGCTCCCCCGGAGATGGCCATAAGAACCCTATCCCCATCCTGGATCATCTCATAATCCAGGATGGCCCTCTCCATAAGCCTCCTCAAGTGGCGGTAGAGGACAGTCATCCCTAAAATTACGCTTCAAATTTCAATACATTGAGGGTGATAGTGTCGGTGATTCCTTTAATGGCCTGGATTCTGTCGAGAACTAATGTTCCAATGGCATTAAAATCAGCCCCTTGAATAGTGGCCACTAAGTCGTAAGGGCCAGAGACGGCGTCCAAGTTCTGAACACCCTCGAGCTGCGAAAGTTCATCATAAACCTCCCTGGCCTTCCCTGTCTCCACACTAATCAAAACATAGGCGGTAGCCATCATCTTTTCCCCTCCTTAGCTTAGGTTTTAAGGATTCACATTTTACATAGCACGGCAAGGCCGCAGCCAAAGAGGGCCACGGGGGAGGAAAACTATTCCGGGGATCGTAGCTCGTTACCCGTGATTAACCTCCAGAAACCGAGTGGCAGAAGCCCTCCTCTGTCACCAGGAAATTTCAGATCAAGAGGTCTGCTTGCTCAGTTGTTTGGATGGAGGAAAGAGATTTATCCTCTGCGCTTACACTCCCCCCTAAACTGACCCCTGTTCATCCTGGCTAAAAATTGCGGCGATCACCCGGCGGTACTCCCTGAAATCATCAAAGAGGTAGTCGGCCCCACACCCCTCCAATTCCTCCCTGCCGACAACGCCCGTAGCTACCGCAATGGAGCGGGCCCCTACCTCCCTTGCACACCCCACATCCAGGGGGGTATCACCTATAACCACCATATCCCCTTCATTTAGATGACGATCGAACTTCCCCCTAACCCTCTGGAGGACTATCCATGGCAGGTGGTTCCTCTCCTCGGCATCGCTCCCGTAGGCCCCGACGGAAAAGTAATCCTGCAGGTTGAGAGCCGCAAGCTTTATCTCGGCCCCTGCCTCGATGTTGCCGGTAAGCAGGCCGAGGATAGCTCTCTCCTCCCTCTTCAGTGCCTTCAAAAGGGGCAAAACCCCAGGGAAAAGGGTGGGAGGAAGCCCCTTCCTTATCTCTTCCGGCAACCTCTGCAGGTAGAGTTCAAAGACCAGAGGCATCTTCTCCCGAATAAAACCCTCTCGAAAACCAGCCCTCCTCATCAAATCCAGGACTATCTGGGGGTCGGTGCGACCGGCAAAAGAATAACCATCCATCGGCCCTAACCTGCCGAAGACCTCCCTGAGGGCCCCCTTCAAGGCCCTCCCCCCTGCGCCCTGAGAGCTGAGGAGAGTTCCATCTATGTCAAAAAGGACAAGTCTTGGTCTCACTTAACCCTCTATAACCTTGATCAGAATCCTCCTCCTGCGGGGACCGTCGAATTCACCGAAATAGATCCCCTGCCAGGTGCCTAAAAGAACCCTTCCTCCCTCCACTGGTATGCACTCGGAGGCTCCTATCAAGCTTGACTTTATATGAGCGGCGGCATTCCCTTCCAGGTGAGCGTAGCCATCATCAAATGGGATCACCTTGTTCAGCTCCTTGATGATGTCCCTCTTCACACTGGGGTCGGCATTCTCATTGATGAAGACCCCGGCTGTAGTGTGGGGGACATAGAGACAGAGAAGCCCCTTTGTGACCCCACTCTCCCCCAATACCTCCTCTACCTGAGAGGTTATATCCACCACCTCCACTCGGGAGGAGGTTCTCACTTCGATCTCCTTAAGCATCAATGCTCCTTTTGTCCTCGACCTTGGCCATTAAAGCCACGGATTACTCAGATTCCGCTGATAGAAGAAAAAGCTATCGTAAACCCTTGTCTCAATAATAATATCACTCCCCTCCCCTGTCAAGCCATTTTGCTCAGGGAAGCAAAGCGCTAGCATAGACCCCCTTTCAATTGTAACATTTTAGCCATCTGAAGCGGAACTTTGGTAATCGGTAACCAGTGATCAGTGATCGGGTTTAACGCTTAAGAACAGAACTGAGTTGCTTTGTTAATCATTGAATTCAACATTCGTCCCACTGAAGCATAGCGATCCAGCCAATCTTTGGTTTGCTTCGCTGACAAATAATTACAATCACTGGCCGTTTTAATCCAGTGTTGTGTTTCTTGCTGTTCCCCATCAGCATCTGTCAGCTTACTGATAAAGTGTTTTTCATACCGATGTTTTGCCCAAGCCTCTGCAATTTGTGCACCGACAGATCGCGATGAACGTCTGATTTGATCTGTCAGTGAGAACATTTCTTCTTTAGGAAGGTCCTTAGAGATCTCATAGATTTCTCGTGATAACTGCCGAGCCAATTTGTAAACCTCTAAATCCCGAAAACTTTTTGCATGTTCCATTTCTTCTCACCGATAACCTGATCACCGATTACCTTGCACTTCACTTGGGTAAATAGTTACTTTCAATTTAAGGTTGACGGATGGGTGGGAAAGTCGTAGTTTAGCTAAAGGAGGGTTGGCTGTGGATATGAGAGAGATCTTCGGGAAGGATGGCCTAATTTCCCAGAAACTGCCGGCTTACGAGGAAAGGCCAGAGCAGATAGAGATGGCCACTGCGGTTCAGTCGGCGATAAGGGAGGGCAAACATCTTATAGTGGAGGCAGGAACAGGAACGGGCAAGAGCTTAGCCTATCTCGCCCCCTTTATATTGTGGTCAGTGGAGGAGAAGAAGAGGGTGATAGTCTCCACCAATACCAAGACCCTGCAGCATCAACTGCTGGATAAGGACATCCCCCTTTTACAGGAACGCCTTCCAGTAAAATTCAACGCTTGCTTAGCCCTGGGCTCCCGGAATTATCTCTGCCTGAGGAGGCTCAATCAAAACTTGTCAGGTGAGCTCCTCCTTAACCCGATAGATCAGGGGGAGCTGACCAGGGTTCTTAAGTGGGAAAAGGGGACAAGGACGGGAATTAGGTCTGAGCTGGAAAGGAAGAGAAAGATAGGAATTTGGGAGAGGATATGTCGCGAGCCAGACCTCTGCATGGGCAAGAACTGCCCCCATCAGGAGAAATGCTATTACGAGAGGGCCAGAAAGAGGCTGTTCGGAGCAAATATAATCGTGGTCAACCACCACCTTTTCTTCGCCAACTTAGCCACTAATGGAATGCTCCTTCCCCGTTACCAGGCAGTTGTCTTCGACGAGGCCCACAGCCTTGAGGAGGTGGCCACCAGCTATTTCGGGGTCAGGCTGACCAACTCCCAGCTAAATTACCTCTTAAACTCAATTCACAACCCCAGAACAGGGGCTGGCCTGGCCAACAGGTTGGGTAAGGTTAGGGAAGATAAGAGGGAGAGGATACAAACAATTACTGAAGAGGCCAGGGAAGCAGCAGATACATTCTACGGGGAGATCCTCCACCGCTTTGGCCCTGAGCCGAAAACTATCAGGGTAAAGGGGAAGAACCCTTTCACCAATAGGCTTAGGGAACCACTGAGAAGACTATACTCCGCCCTGAAGAATATAGAAAAGGGAATTGATAACAAAGAGAAAGCCGTCGAGGTCTCGGCCCTGGCGGATAGATGCCGGGAGTTTAGCCAGGGGATAGATGCCTTCCTGACTCAGAGCTTGGTGGGTTATGTCTATTGGATAGATATCGAACCCAAGAGGAGAAGGAACCTGGTGGCTATCAATATGGCCCCCATAAATATCGCCGCTGAATTGAAAAAGAGGGTTTTGGATCAGGTTCACCCCATCCTCTTCACCTCGGCAACCTTAGCCATTGACCACCAATTTGATTTTTTAAAGCAGAGATTGGGCTTAAATGAATGCCAGGAGCTAATCCTTTCTTCCTCATTCAATTATCGCAGTCAGGTTCAAGTTTACATCCCTACAGACGGGCCTGACCCCAGGCTTAACCCCAGAGCATACACGGAGTTTGTGGCTGCAGAAACGGAGAGGATTCTGGAGATCACCCAGGGGAGAGCCTTCGTCCTCTTTACCAGCTATGGAATGATGAGGGAAGTTCACTCTTTGCTAAAAGACAGGTTCCCCAGGGCGACCTTGCTTAAGCAGGGCGATGCCTCCCGGGAGGAGCTCTTGGCCCAGTTCAAGGAGGAGGTCAACTCCACCCTCTGCGGTGTAGCTACCTTTTGGCAGGGGGTAGATGTCCCTGGGGAGGCACTCCAGTGCGTGATACTGACCAAACTCCCCTTTGATTTACCCAATGATCCGGTAATGGAGGCCCGCATAGAGTCCCTCAGGGAGAAGGGGGCAAACCCCTTCTTGGACTATCAGCTTCCCCAGGCCATAATGACCTTTAAACAGGGCTTCGGCAGGCTGATCAGGCATAAGAACGACTATGGGCTGGTGGCCATACTGGATACCCGGGTGAGGAGGAAATCCTATGGGGCAAGGTTCCTTAATTCCCTTCCCCAATGCAAAATCACCATAAGCCTAAATGATGTCAGGCAATTCTTTAAAAACATCCCGCGGGGCTCGAAGTTAGGCCGAACTAAGGCATCAAGAAACCGGCCCTAAATTCCCTCTCCTGGAGAGAAGAGGGCCTTGTCCCCCATCTCTAAAAAGGTGCGGCGGAAGGTTCAACCCTAAACAGAGCTTAGCTCGCTTTGCTCGCAAAGTTCTCCATAGGGTCTCACCGACCCTCTGGCGCTCCACAATCCTGCGCTCGCTCGGATTGCGGAGCTATCACCCTTGAAGGGGGTTTACCCCCTTCAAACTACCCCTGAGTCTCGGAATTTTTAGAAATTCCGAGACATCTAAGTATCCTCATAAGGACCCTGGCCAGAAACACAGCAATTCTGGCCAGAAATTTGAGCTTTCCCCCTATATTATTAAGAGATGGCCTCCTTACATAAGGCAAGATCTTAAAATTTGTGTCAAGTTTTGGAGGCAGGATGAAAGAGAACGCCATAGAGAGACGATTGGCAAAGTTATGGAGAGCGTATTATCTCAAAAGAATCTTTTTACCCATCTGGCCGGGGAAACCCAAGCCTTCACCTAAAGCCATCTATACCCTAGACAGAAAAGGCGCAGAGGTATTACAAGAGACCAAAGGCATAGATCCAGAACTTCTAAGAGCAAGGATCAAACAAAACGAAGTAGGGGAAAGATACTTAAAACATTCCTTAATGATCTCAAACTTTAGAGCGATCTTGAGCTTAGTCACGAATGAGGAAAAAAACTTAGAGCTTCTCTTTTTTAGGCAGGACAAAGGTTTAGAAAATAGAATAAAAATTAAAAACAAAACCTATCCGGTAATCCCAGACGGTTTTTTTGGACTTGAAGATCAAAAAGGAAAGTTTTATTTTTTCTTAGAAGCAGATCGTTCTACTATGTCAAACCGAAGGTATCTTTCAAAGCTAAAAGCATACTGGTATTGGAAAAAGGAGAAAGGGCAGACTAAGAAGTTCAACATCAAAAACTTTAGGGTCTTAACCTTAACCAAATCAAAAGAGAGAGCCGAGAGCTTGAGAGAGACAGCTTTAAAACTCAAGGAGGTAGAGAAAGCAAATTTAATGACCTTTTGGTTTTCCGATGAAAGCAAAATCTCCTTAGAGGATCCTCAAACTATCTTCAATAAAATTTGGAAGATAGCAAACGATGACGAGCTACATAGTCTTTTTGGAATAGAAGAAGATATGCTATAATGAAATTAACCGTGAAAAAATAATCCTTCTTCTCTGGCCAGTGTCCAAGAGATAGTGCCAGGGTCAGGCTTGCTCCATGCCAAGCTTTAGCAGATCACTTTTTAAACTTGAGCTTGGTTTGAAAAATGATTTGTCAGGAAGGATTATTTTTGTTGGTTTGGTTAAAATTATCTCTTGGTTCTCTTAACCCTTTTTCCTATATTAAATTCCTGTTCTACTTTTTTATCTGCATTTAGCAATCCGAAACGTTGAAAAGGAGAGTAACCATGAACTTAGAGTGGATTAAATGTAAAGGTGATGAAGGTGATGTTTGGTGCGAGCTAAATACCGTTGACTTGACCAATTCACATTTCGACAACATGGAGGGGGTTTACATTATTTGGCACGAGGGTGAGTCACCAGCCACAGTGCGAGTCGGACAAGGGGTCATCAAAGAGAGGTTACAAGACCACAGAGAAGATGACAAAGTTCAAGCCTATGACCATTTTGGGCTTTTTGTTACATGGGCATCAGTTGCAGAACAGCACCGAGATGGCATAGAGGCTTACCTGGCCCAAGAGCTAAAACCAAAAGTAGGTGAACGTTTCCCTGACGTTACTCCAATTGAAGTCAACTTACCTTGGTAAAAAAACAGTCTAACCTATTGCTCAAGCCACGCTACTAAGTTTGACAATTTCTTAAAACTTCTTTAACATTTAATTACCGAGGGATCATCTTCGGTGAATCGGAGCCCCCACCCTTAACCAACTTTGTCTATCTTCTTCAATTTTATAATGTTAAGGGGGGGAATTTTTTTAAAAAACCCGAAAGAAAAATTCTTTCGGGTTTAATTTTTAGCAAAGCAGCCAAGGGATGGATCCGTTTTGTAACTTCTTATAGTTACTAAACTTTTTTGATTCTTATATCCTCTTCAGTTTGATTGGTTTTAATAATCATCTGGTAAAAGAGCGGTGGTGGCTCCTCCTTGACCATCATCAATGAACCAAAGGTCAGGGCGTTTTTTAATTGGATCCTCAAAGACTTGAAGATAATCTATCCCCTGATAGAGCTTAGCTTGTCTCTGGAGATAGCTTAGACATCTAACAATGGTTTCCCAGCCATAAACTTGAAGAGCGTTTGGCGTAGCCACAAAAGGTTGGGTGATAAAGAAATAGCAACTATCCGGATGATCAAGGAGAATCTCTTGGGGTTTTAGGATTAAACCTTCTGGTAACATTTTTCCCCTCTTATATTTTTGGATTGTACATTTTCTTCACCTTCCAAAAAATCTTTCAGGTCCTCCAGGTACTCTGTGTGATAACCTTCATCTTCAAAGAGACAGGCAGCAATCTCCAAAGCCCGGAACCACCTCTTTCTACGCTTCAATTCAGGATCCATCCCTTTTCTCCTTTTTGATGTTCCTTTCTAATTCTCTAAAACACTTTGGACATAAGGCATTCCCCAGATATACTGGCACAGGGGACTCAGTAATCTCAGTGTTACAAGCATCACAGAGAATAACATCATCAGGCACCGGGATAGAGATAACTTCCTTGGGTCCCCCCCAAATATTTAAGGAGCGATTTTGAAACTTTTCTTTGTCCCAAAACTCTAAATCCTCTATTTCTACCGAAGATTTCTTTACCATTTGTTCACCTCTTTTTCCATTCTCCTATAAGGCTTTTATGTTCAGCTACCAATTCTTTTAACCTCTCCTTTGCTTTCCCATACCTAATTTGGGCTATTCTGTTTGCCCTGGCATCATCAACCCAGAGTTGAAAACTTTGGATCTCGGCTTTCACCTTAGCCATTTGCACTAAGAGAGTATCCTTATCCATTATCATCACCCTTTTGCTTAATTTGATACCGGACCTTTGATACTTTCACTTCACAGGGAATAGTTTCAATTTCGATCTTAGACAGAGCGTCTTTAAGGATTTCATTAACCAGTTTAGTCATGGGAACCCCCTTAGCTTTGGCTACCCTATAAATTTTGGGGATCAACTTTTCAGATATTCTCGGACTATACAATTCAACCCCCCTGTTATATCTTCTTGTTTTTCTTCACCTTACAGGAGGATCATTTCTTTGTCAAATTGATTTGACCTTATGTCAAAAACCGAGGCGTAAAAATTTTTTCTTGCTTTTTGTAATGGTTGGGTATAAATAAAACAATTCGACTTTATTCTGCAGAAGAAAATGTGAGATAGGTGATATAATGGGGCAAGGTGTCTTCGATTTTATAGAGAGTTTAGCACCATGGATTGCAAGACTTTTAGTCACAATTATGTTGATTTACTCTATAGGAGTATACATCATAAAAAAAATTAAAGGGAAAAAAGAGGAAGAAGACCGTCGTAAGTCAGATAAATCACATACACCAACAAATGGGCCTTTAAGGAAAATATTTAAAAAGTATGGCAGGAGGCTCATAGTAGGCTTAGCAGTTATTATAACCGTTAAGACAGGATTCCAGATTGCACACTTACTTGACTATTTTGATGCTACCTATGCCATAGAAACAATAATTATGTCAATTCTGGCCTTGGCACTTGTCATTATAAATGAGGGATTGGAAATTGCAATACCGGAAGAAAACCAGAAAATAAAGATTAACAAAAGAGCAAAGTTCCTTTTTATAGGCCTTCTTTCCCTTGCTCTACTGACAGCTTTTTTGTGTTGGCTTGGTTGGCTAATGAAGCATAATACCTACTACTAAAAAAAGAAGAAAGCCTTGAGATTAGCTCTCTTCTTAATGTTGGGTATCAGGTTACTTCAGTCCATACTTAACCCAATACGCAATTTGAAGTCCTATCCACAGTACAACCCCAACCCCCAAACAGAATTTATCCCAGTCTGGGTCAATAATTGAGTCGTCTTTATTGAAAACGGCTCCGATTCCACCAAAAAACCATACACCGATTCCGGCTGCGGCACTGACGACAAAACAATGAAAAGATACCTTTACTATCTTTGCTAGTGCTATCAAAAATCAAAAAACCTTCCATTGGATACCTCCTTTCGATGGTATTCTTTATGAGACTGTTTAAAAATTGCCTCTGAATTTGAGTTAACTGTTTAATTTCAAAGA
>CAZVGK010000012.1:0-84911 GCA_964626665.1 uncultured Gemmatimonadota bacterium
TCTCTTAGCCCATGCAGCGTAATAATACGTCACCGAACTTATGAAATAGAGCACTAAGGTATCATAGGAGACAAGGAAGGTGCTTGGTTGATGGGTCCAGATGGGCATAGCTGGGTCACCGAGTAAGTTCAGATTGCAGATGTTATATCTCTTGGAATCGTCTATCATTCTCGCCACAGTAAAGGCTTCCCCCAGGTTGTACAAAGGCATCTGGCTGTCGAAGAGAAGCCGAAAAAATTCTACATTCCCCTCTTGATCTCCCCACCAAGTGATCCTGGTATTGCCGATAAAGGCCAGACAGCCCCCGTCTGGGTTGCTCATTATATGTTCGGAGAGGGAGCTTTTGGTGAAGTCATTGGAGGAACAGGTAAAGGAGAGAAGAATCGAGAAGTTATTCCTATTGGCTAAGCCATCAACATCATCCAAGCCCATCAACCTTTCACTCCCCCAATGGCACTTTATACCCGTCCCCAGAGTGTAAGGTGAGCTGTGATCAAAATGGTTGACTAGATGGTAGCCCATATTCAATCGATCAACTGCATTGCTCCTGTTTAAGTCCGCATCCCCTCCATATTGGTCGTAGTGGGAGTATAATTTGTAAACCTCAAAGCTGTTGGGGCTATAACCGCCTATAGTATTGTTCAAGTCCTGGCCATGGGAACCAACACATCCACTCCATATTGATGCCCCCATCAAAAGCACCCTGTTCAGGTAGGCAAGATCGGGATCTCTCTCATACTTTAATATCTTATCCACAAAAATCCTAGCCTCGGTGGTATCCTCCACGGAAGCCCGACCTAAGCCCAAAATGAGATCAGGGTAGTAATCATCCTTATGTGAATCCCCAAAATCACTGTCTCCGTCGTAATTCCAACTGCCGTCTAAAGCCGAGTAGTAGAAGTCAGTGGGCAGATGGTGCCATTCCGAGCCGCCCCCCCATGGCCACTCCTCCCTTGGGGTATAAGCTATACGAGTGGGCACTATCTGGGTATCCCCTCCCAGCAAAACCCCCCTCGTCTCCCATTTGGAGTAGGCATCCTTGATGAAATTTCTCACCTTCTCCTGAAGGTCGCATCCACCATAATGAGAGGAAATCCAGCCGATAGTCCTTGGCTCTGTTGGCCAGCCTTTCCTGGTTGCCCAGTTGGCCAGCCTCTGAAACTGGGGTTTAAAAGCTTCAGAGGTGATGATGACAAAGGGCACCGAATTATCCTGAGATGTGGGGAAGGAGGAGATGGAGAGCTTTTTGGTGGCCAAAGTCCCTTTCTCCAAGGGGATTGAGTGATCCGTAAAATAATCGATATCTTCTGGATTGCCAACCAGGTTCTCGACCATCCTCTCCACCCTCCTCTCGATCTGAGTACTCCTCTTTAATATGGGTTGTATCTCATCTTCTGAAGGAGCAAAGTCCAGAGTAAACGATATATTTGAGTACAAACGCAACTGCCTCTTGGCTGGAAAGTAACGAAGGGGGGGAACCCTTAAAGTTACCAGATGAAAACCGGCTATGTACCCTTGGGAAACTATTTTCACCAAGTTTCGAGGATAAGGTAAGGTTGAAGAGTAAACCACAGAATCAGGTGGAACAAACTCAGGCGTGGGGGGGCCAGAGCCGACCTCTACAGGAGGTTGCACCGGATAGATGAAATAACTCCCCTTGATGACTTGAGAGGTAGAATCGGTGATGGTCACTTCGGAGACCTTGACATTTCGAGGGATAACCAGGCGAATCTGTTGGAAAGGCAACCTTGGCTCACCAATAGCAGTGGTGTAAAAATCGCACCCAGCCAAATTAACCGTAGCATAGCCGTTCTTCTCCCCAAGGGTTAAGTTAGATACGGAAAAGGTTAAGCTGTGAGAAACCTCAGCAGAGGCCTGGCTGCTTATTAAAATGAGGATAACTACCAAACTTACCCAAATGGCCAACCTTTTTGTTAAGTTCATAAAGGATCTCTCACTTATGATTAAACCTTAACGTAGTAGGATCATCTTCTTGGTCTTGGTTGCCTTTAACCTCTCACCCTTCACCTTTAACCTGTAGAAGTATATCCCGCTGGAGACTTCTTGGCGAAAGTCGTCTCTTCCATTCCAGACCACTGAGTAATATCCAGGAGATTGCTTTTCATCTATTAGTGTCCTTACCTCCTGGCCAAGGATGTTGTAAACCCTCAGACTCACTGCTGATCGCTGATAGCTGACCGCTGGGAGGTGGTAGCGGATGAGGGTGGTAGCATTGAACGGATTAGGCCAGTTTTGGGAAAGCTCAAAGCCCTCAGGCAAAACTGTGGGCGGTGGATCATCTCCTCCCCCAGAGGGCTTGCTCAGCCAGGGCACAAAATCAACCCAATTGCCCACCGTATCCCCCAGCCCTCCTGGATTTAAGCTCGGGTGATAGGGCCCGGTCTGGTCCCCCCACCAGTTGCTATCTGCATCCACTATCCCACTGGTGTCCGAGCTATAGAGCCCATAATGGGCATTGCCATAGATGTTGTTCTCCGAAATCTTCACGGAGAAGCTGGAGGTGTAGATGCCCCCGCCTGGGGAAGCTGAGTTGTTGGTGATGGTGTTTCCCACTATAACTACGGAGTCTCCTCTGGAATATATCCCACCTCCATCGCAGTATCCATACCCGAAGTTCCCCGTGATAGTATTATTTGCAATGAGAACGGAGGATCCCGAAACACAATAGATACCCGCTCCAGCGTTTATCCATCCACCCCTGGCTTCATTCCCTTCTATCTCATTTCCCTCCATCCGCACAGAGTTCCTAAAGGCACAGCCGATCCCACCTCCCCAGGTGGCCCAGTTGTCGGATATGGTATTGTTCAGTATTGATGCAGACGAACTCCTCAGGAATATGCCTCCACCTGAACCATAAAAATCAAAGGCCGCCTTACAATGGTTTGCACTGATCACATTTCCCACTATCATCGGAGATGCTGTATCACAGCAGATTCCAGCACCAAGACCACCAAAGTCAGGATCGTAAATGTCATTGACTTCGTTAAGAGTGATGATGTTGTAGCATATCTTGGGAGAGGAGTTGTTCCTGCAGAGTATGCCTGCCCCTCGATCACTTCGGCCATTGGTGATGGTAAACCCGTCTATCACTGAATTTGTATCCTCCCCGGACTCAAAGGTAACTATCGGGCCATACTCCTCCCACCCATCTATAACGGTAGAATCAGCCCCCTTCTCACTGGTCAAAAGTATGGCCTTGCCCTCAAAGTTTATCCTCTTACGAGGGCTACTTATTAAGTACCTTCCTGGAGCAACCAATACCGTATCCCCACCGGTGGCCATTTTTATACCTGTCTGAATATCTGGCCAGTCCTGGGGGATGCGAATAATCCTCCCCTCCGCTGTGCCCAATACAAGCACCAGGGCCAAAAACTTTATCAAAGCTTTCATTGCAACCTCCTTTCGGTTTAACTACGGAATCTCACGGCGCGGCAAAACCACAACCAAACACCAGCCACAGATTACACAGATTTCACTGAATCTCTGGAACACGAATGACACGAATAAACGAATCTACACGAATAGATAAGGAGATCATAACAATTTTTAACTGTGCAGTCAGGGCTCCCGCCCTGACGGAAGAGGAATGTCTGGCCGCTGATCCCCGACCCCTGTGAACTGTTATTTATCATTCTACCATCAATACCAGGTTCAGTCAAGCCATTTTATTCCCCAGAAGCCCTCTACCAATCACTGGGGTCCCTGCTCTCCCCTTCTTCCTCCTCTTTTCTCAGCTCTTCTATACGATCAAGGAGCTTCTGCCACAATCCCTTTTTCTTCGGTGGCTTCTCCTGGTCAAGCTCCAGGCTCACTTTTGGCTTCGGCTCTTTATCATCAGATTCCATAAGGCAAATTCCTCCTGAAGAGGTGATAGGTAAAAGGTTATAGGTGATAGGTGATAGGTGATAGAGGCCTCTCCTTGAACACGAATTCCACGAATGGACGAATAGCACGAATGAGAGAATCGTAGATCGTAAATCTTAGAGCTCTGCGTCCTCTGCGATTTTGTGGTTAATTATCTGCCTTAACCTCATTCTTAATTCTTAATTTTTAATTTTTAATTGCCTTTTCCCCACCACTTCTTTTCTCCGTCAGGGCAGGAGCCCTGACAGCACAAAGAAGGATGGAGAATTGAGAATGAATAAGTCGAGATGGGGCTAAAACCGGGTAGAAGTTCGTTATCTTGGGTGGGACAGGGCATTTGCCCTGTCCCACCACCCCATCTTCCTTTGGAGGAAAGTAAGATGACAGACAAAGGGGAAGGATAAACCCTCCGGTGGGGAGGGCCAAGCCCTCTGCCTGCATAATTTTTGTATGCGAATTTCGTGCCAAAAAAACGACAGCCACTTAGATTTCCTTCTAAGTGACTGTCATTAACTAAATTGCATATATAATTTTTCTACTTTGACTTATTTACTGAACTAAGAATTCAAAGTTATTGTAACCTTAGAGTCACTGTAAGAACTCAAAAATTAAGCTAATCTATTGTTAAAACAATACAAAGCTAACTGTGGGGCTATTATCACACTAATTACCCTAAGATCACAGTTTGCCTTCTGTTTGAAATTCCTTTAATCTTCTACTCAGGGCCTCGCGAGTTATACCAAGAAGTCGGGCAGCCTTTGTCTTGTTTCCTCCTGTTCTCTTAACTGCATTCTCCATCATTTCTCTTCTAACTTTTTTCAGAATCTCCCCCAAAGAGCCTTTTAACTCCAAGCTGAATATTTCCCCAGATAGCTCCGACTCCCTTGTCCTTATCCCCTCTGACAATACCGCTGGGGTGATCCAGCCACCTTCGGCCAGGATAGCTACTCTCTCTACCTCGTTTTTCAGTTCCCTCACATTCCCCGGCCAGTCATAGGCGGTGAGAAATCCCAGCGCTTCCTTGGTTATCCCCTTTATCTTGCCTCCCTTCTTTTCCGTGAAGAGTTCCAGGAAATGGTAGATGAGCGGCTGAATGTCCTCCTTCCTCTCTCTTAAAGGGGGGAGCTTTATCTCCACCCCAGCGAGCCTGTAGTAGAGATCCTTGCGGAACCTGCCAGCTTTCACCTCCCTCTCCAGGTTCTTGTTGGTGGCCGAGATTATGCTTACCTCCACCTTCTGGGATTTGGTCTCCCCTACCTTCCTTATCTCCATCTCCTCCAAGACCCTGAGCAGCTTGGCCTGCAACTCTCCACTGGCATTGGCCACCTCATCCAGGAAGAGTGTCCCTCCCTGAGCCTCCTCAAAGAGACCCTTCTCATCCTGGATGGCATTGGTGAAGGAACCCTTCTTGTGGCCAAAGAGCTCGCTCTCCAGGAGGGTATCGGTGAAGGCGGCACAGTTTACCGGCAGAAACCTCTTGTCCCTCCTCTGACTGCTATAATGAATAGCTTCGGCCATAAGCTCCTTGCCGGTTCCCGTCTCCCCCTGGATGAGGATGGGAAGTCGGGAGTCCCGGAAGCTCTGGGCAGTTCTTAGAGCTTCTTCCATCTTGGGGTTGAGGGTGACTATATTGCCAAAGCCATGCTTCTCCTCCAACCTCTCCCTCAAAGAGAGGTTCTCCTTGAGAAGCTCATCCCTCTGAAACTCCACCACCTTAACCTGCAGTATCCCCGCAGATCGCACAAAGAAGTTCAGCTCCCTTTGCCGAAATGGTTCCCCTGATACCCTGTCCATATACACGATGCCCTCTACCTGGCTGTTCAAACCAAGGGGAACAAACATAAGGCTGGATACCTCCTTATCTCTCAAGAAGGGAAACCTCTTATCCTCTGAGGCTAAAGTAGAGAAGACAGGCTGCCTGGGCTTGAGCACCTCACCATCCAGTGAGTTTAGCCCCTTCAGAAGCCTCCTGGCCTCTTCCTCCTCCATCCCCCAATGCCTCCTCAAGATCATCTCCTCACTACCTTTGTATCCGATAAGCCCCCTTTGAGCAGACGCTCTCTGGGCTACTTCCCAGAGGAGTTTACCCAGTTCCTCGGCAGATACCTGCTCCAGCCTCTCCAATAGGCCTTGCTCCTCCCTGGCCTCAACGGTCGCCCGGTCAGAGGCTCTTTCCCATTCAGCCCTTACCTGGTCAACCTCTTTTAGAGCCTCCCTCTCACCAGCCTCTTCTAACAGAACCCTTGCCCTGACCAGAGCCTCCCTGGCCTCGTCCAAATGGTGGTCCAAGATCAATCCCCTGGCCCTCTCTGCTATGCTCCTGGCCAGCCAATGACTCACCTTGAGCCCTTTAAATGCCCTGACGGCCTCCAGCAACTGCCTTTCCCCTTCAGTGCGAGATTCCCCATCCTCAATAAGGAACCTTCCACTATAGAAGAGGCTTAAAGCCAGGTCATATCGGGCCTCTGCCTTCTCCAGCAGGGAGACGCTTTTGACAAAGTGCTCTCTCGCCTTTCGCCTTTCCTCTTTCGTCTCTCCTCTCTCGCCCTTCGTCTCTCGTTCCTCGCCTCTTGCCTGATACACTGCCCCTAAGAGCCTGTGGGCCAGACCTTTATCATAGACAGAGCCCAGATGTTGGGCAAGCCTCAGGCTGCGCTCCCCATAGCTGAGGGCACCATCCAGGCTGCCCCGCATAAGGCAGACCCAGCCCAACCTCTCGCTTGCCTCCATCACTATATCCCCCTCTGGGGCTATCCGCTGGCCAATCTGCAGGGCCTGCAACAAAGCTTGCTCCGCTGCCTCTAAATGAGTACCGCCCTCCCGCTGAGCCAGGGCTATCTCCCACCAGCCCCTACTCTCCCATACAGTTGCCCTTTCCCTCTGATAGCCACCCTCATCGGCGAGTTTTTGGGCTCGATCTAAGAGCTCAGTGATTTCAGAGGCTTTATCCCATTTCCTCTGGAGGATGTAGAGCCTACAAAGCGCAGTGGCTCTCCTGGAAATCTCCAAGTCGTTGCCTAACTTTTCATAGAGTTTCAGGCTTGACCTCAACATTTTGGAGGCCAGTGGCCAATCTATGGCAGCGCGGCGGTGCACAGTGCCCAGGTTGCCCTTGACCATTGCCTCCTGCCCCTTATCCCCTTTATTCTGATGGCAGAGATCAAGGGCTTCTGTGAGATGCTCAATAGCCTGTTTAGTCCGGCCGTTTAGGAAATAGCCTTGCCCTAATGTATTGAGCACCTGGGCTTTCCTTCTCTCATCCTCCAACCTGTCAAACTCAGCAAGGCTATTCCTCAAATACCTGAGAGCTGTCTTCGTCTTTCCCAAACCTAATTGCATCTTCCCCAATATCCATTCAATTGTCCCTACTTCCCTTCGTCTATCGGTCAGCTTCAATACCTCGTAGGCCACCTCCGCTGTCTCGGTATCATACCTACCCAGTTGCTCCTGGGCAAAGGCCAACCTGACCTGTAATTCCGCCCACTCCAAGTCCCTCTCTCCGGGAGTATACCCTTGGGAGAAGGCCTCTATCTCCTCCACAGCCTTGGCATACTCCCTCTCCCGGAGAAGGACCTCAACCCTCTCCTTGATTTCCCTCAGAGTCGCCCTCGCCTCCCGAAGCTTTGCTCTTGCTTCCATCTTCTCCACCCCCATCCCTACTTGCTCCTTAAGAGCAGCTTGAGGTTAAAGAGGAAGAGTTGAACCCGAGTCCAGAATGTCTTCTGCGGTTTCCATTGAATCTTCTGGGGTTCAACCATGACTCCTGAGTTGGTGAAATTGGCTGAAGAATCTGTGGAATCTGAACCTGAGGGTTGAGGAGGAGTTGCCTTACTCCATCCCCCATCACTCCACGGCTCGGCGGCACAGAGCATAACCCTGCGTTCTGAGCCCGTATTAGCTGAAATTGGCTTTGACCAGAAGCCACCCACAGAGCCAAGCATAAAGATTAAAACCAACAAAACTACCAATAACTTTTTCATCGTATCTCACCTCACAAAGTTAATAGAATTGTGAACGTAAAATTGAGAATTAAGAATGAAAGGGCCAATTAGTTGCAAAAAACGAGGTAGCAGAGCTTTTGTTCTGCCACGGTCAAATTTTCAACCTGAGCAGATCTCCATAACAAAAAGCTACAACTTTAGAATTTCTATGTCTAAATATAAAGCTAATCTGGCTCTTTGTCAAGAGATTTTTTGCTGGCTTTTCTCGCTGAAAATCTCACAAGGTTATCACCCTCAGGAATCTCCTTCGAGTAGTCATTCAAAGGGGAGGCCCTCTTCGACGCGGGCTGGCCTCCACCAGATTGCCCTCTGTCCTCCCAAAGCCTTTTTACTCACCAAGAAGGAGTTGACTAAGGGGGCAGTAAGGTTTATAATCTGAGAGGTCATAACCTGAACAATACCACAAAGGGCCCAAGGCCCCGAGTTAGCCCCACGACCATCAGGCACCCTCACCTGGCGGCAAGTGAGGTTGGTGGCAGAATCGGGGTTCTGCCACCTCTGAGGAACCTTTCTACCGCACTTTAGGGCAGGGTTGAGGGCCCCTCAGGGCCACTATGGAGTGTGGTAACTCCTGTTGACGCTTACTGTGACAGGACACTCCAAAGGGGCTCAAGCCCCAAAAACCCCCAGCTAAAGCCGGGTAGAAGTGTAGAGGTCGCTTTTATCCCAATCTATTTATAAATTCGTAGTAACATCTTGAATCGTTAGGTACTTCTAATCGCAGGGACTCCGATTTATCGGAGTCCGAGGGAGCGGACAGACCTCCCGACCTCCTGCGGCGGTCGGGACAAGTTCCGGTCTGTCCCTACATGACAATGCAGAATCCAGCCAATCTCAAGAGATTACCTCAATCCGCTATTAGTTTATGAATAATTCAGGTTATGCGACTTGAATCCTGTGGACTTGATAAATCAAGCCTCTACTGGCAAGAGGAGTGGTGAGCAGAATCGGGGTTCTGCCACCTCACTTTTAGAGGGTCGGTAAGACCTTATGGAGGAAGTTAGAGATTGAAGGGAGCTAAATTCTCAAGGGGGTATGATGGAAAGAAGGAGGACAAAGATAGTTTGCACCATAGGCCCGGCCTGCCGGGGTAAATTAGGGGAGATGATCAAGGCGGGGATGGATGTGGCCAGGCTAAATTTTTCCCATGGCACCCATTCTCAACACCGAGAGGATATTAGAAGGATAAGGGAGCTCTCCAGGGAATTAGACAAGCCCATCTCGATAATGCAGGATCTGCCTGGCCCCAAGTTGAGGGTGGGAGAGATCCAGCCTATGGAACTGAAGAGGGGGGATGAGGTCATCCTCTCGGCTCAGGGGAAAGAGGGAACTATCCCCCTCCCCTATCAGGAGTTGGTGGGGGATATAAGGGTGGGGGAGTCCATATTTATGGATGACGGGAAGATAAAGCTCAAGGCTGTAAGGAAGGGTAAAGGGGAGGTGAGGTGTAAGGTCCTGGAGGGGGGTGTCCTCTCCTCCCACAAGGGGATAAACCTGCCGGAAACGGCACTTACCCTGCCCTCAGCAACGGAGGAGGATTTGAATCATCTGCAGTTTGGCTTGGAGGAAGGGGTGGATTATGTGGCCCTTTCCTTTGTCCGCAGCCGCCAGGATGTAGAGAAGGTCAGGGAGGAGATCAAGGGGAGGGGTTTTGACACCCCCATAATTGCCAAGATTGAGAAGAGCGAGGCCCTGCGGGCAATAGATGAGATTATAGAGGCCGCAGATGGGGTTATGGTGGCCCGCGGTGACTTGGGGGTGGAGGTGCCCATTGAAGAGGTTGCCCTGGTGCAGAAGATGATCATCGAAAAATGCAATCGAGCCGGCAAACCGGTGATTACCGCTACTCAGATGTTGGAGTCGATGGTGGAGAATCAGCGACCGACGAGGGCAGAGGTGACCGATGTTTCCAATGCCATATTTGATGGCACCGATGCGGTGATGCTCTCGGAGGAGACCGCGGCAGGGGAATATCCCATTGAGGCCCTGAAGATGATGGCCAAGATAGCTATTCGCACTGAGGTTTCCCTGAACTATGAGCAGATTCTTCTATCTAAGCTCAATTATAGGGATGAGACGGTGGCTGATTCCATCGCCCATGCTACCTGTCAGATAGCAAAGGAGTTGGAGGCCAAAGGGATTGTGGTCTCTACCAATTCAGGGAGCACCGCTCTGCGGGTATCCAGGTTTCGCCCCCCTGCTCCCATACTGGCGATTACCCTGAAGGAGGAAACTAGGAGGAGGCTGAACCTTGTCTGGGGTGTTTACCCCTATCGGGTAGAGGGGATTGGGGACACAGACGATATGATGGCCAAGGCCGAGAAGATGGGATTGGAGAACGGCTTTTTTCAAAAGGGGGATAGGGTAGTTATCACCGCCGGCGTCCCCTTTGGCCAGCCCGGGACAACCAACCTCCTGAAAGTGCAGACGATTGGAGGCTAAGCTTTTATTGTTCATTGCCAAGGAGAGATAAGAGGTTCGATCGCAGTCAGAATGGCTCACATACTTACCGTAGGTTGACAGATGGGACGATTGCGAGAGGTCACGCGATTGTTTCGCTCTTAAGATTATGGCGTAAAAAAACGATAGTAGTCACAACCTGATAGGTTGGTACACAATGCCTGATCATTAACGACTTGATCAAACAGCAAGCGTTCAGGCGAAAAATCCTCTTCTCCCACCCGAAACTCGCCATTTCCCAAAGGTGCTAAGGCCTCTTCCTCGCCCGAAGGCCAGACCAAAAGCAACTTTCCTTTACGCACGATCACCCGAAAATTGCTTTCCCAAGGGTTGTGCGAACGATAGTGGCCGAGATAAGCATCCCATTCCTGCGGATACTCAAAACTCCGTGGACCGATGTACTGATCGTTGGTGTACCAGTCTGACCCATGAAATGCCTCGACCACTTTGGTATTTCCGTTGCCATAGACTGCCCGCCCGAACCGCAGCAGGTAACGGCCCCAATCGGGGTGGTTCAGATAGAAACAGTCATCTCCTCGCCTCTCAAGGACAATCCGCTCACTGCGGTGCTTAAGCAGCAACTGCTTTCCCTCGGTTGTTAGAGTAATGGTTTTGTCCCCAGCGCGGTAAGTACCAGCGGAATCAGCCGCATTTTCAACGCAGGTGAAATCAGGCAGCGGCGGGGTTGAGGGCAACGGCCGATTTAAGTAAACTGCTCGCAGTAACTCCAGGGCGACAAAGGGAATCCCCGGCGCGTCCGGTTGTGTCATCAAAACCACAACGCCCAGACCGTTGTCCAGATCCAACCACATATAGGCTGCATAACCTGGCATATCCCCACCATGCCCAATGTGGGCAAAGCCTTCATCCTCGAATACATAAACTCCATAGCCGTAATACCAATTGTTTTCTTCCACGATCATCGGCTGAGTCAGCAAGCCATAACTTGCTTCCGAGAGAACCGGTCCATTAGGCCCCCGTCCTCGGTTGAGCAACCCACGCATATACCTGGCCATATCTTCAGCCGTTGAGGCGATACAGCCATCGGCTGAGTCCGTTTCTATCCACGCTGCCGGAACAAGCGGCTGGCTGATATGTTTTGGCCAATCGTCGTAAAGGTGTCGGTATCCTTTGGCCAGGCGTGGACGTATTTTATGTGTGATCGTTGGTTCTGTGGCTGTCATCCCAAGGGGATCAAGGATGTTTGCCTCGACGATATCTCCGTAGGATTGTCCCATTACCTCCTGCAGTACGAGTCCCAGGGTTTTGTAGCCGACCTCGGAATAGTGGAACCGTTCGCCAGGAGGGAAAGCGGCTTCAGTTTTGCGCAAGGCCCAAACTTCACTCCGGGGGTCAGGGGAAAAATCCATCCCTCCAATGATGCCGGCTGAGTGAGTAAGCAAGTGATGGATGGTGATAGGCTCGTATTGGGATTGCACACGAAACCACGGAAGGTAATCAGTGATCGGAGCGTGTAAGTCCAGAAGCCCAGCCTGGTATGCCTGCAACACTGCAATGCCGGTGAATGACTTGCCGATAGATCCGATCTCGAACAGGGTGTCAGGTGTGACAGGGGTTAGGGTTTCGAGATCGGTGACCCCATAAGTTGATACGCGCACTAATTTCTCCCGATCGGTTAGAGCAACAGCCATCCCAGGGGTACGGAACGCGTGCATCCTCTGCTCGATGTATTGGTCGAGGCGGCTAAACGCTTCTTGAAGTTTAGACATTACGCAAACTCCTTGCTCTTATGCCTCTGATGTATCACTACGGAGGGAATTTCGCCACAGATTGCATCTTCCCATCAGTAATGCAACTATAAAATTCCAAACTACTCAAAGGCAAATGGCCTAACGCCTATGGATCCTACCCGCTGCGCGGGGCCTACGATGGCAGCCTCAACAAAAGAGAACCCGCAATCGCCGTAACCACCTCAAGGATAAGCTAGACAGCGTTGTCGGTTGGGCAATGGGTTAGTCGTAACCAATCCCACAATCATCCTTTCGGAAGTTGCCCTGTAGAGTGTTGGTGAAGGGATAACAAGACTCATGTTCCGAAGTAGCGATCACCAAAATCGCCTAATCCAGGCACAATAAACTTCTGAGCATCCAATCTGTCATCGACTGCCGCGGTGATGATGGATACATCCGGACAGCTCTTCCTGATGTGCTCTATCCCTTCCGGGGCAGCTACAATGCAAACCAAGGTGATATTTTGGGCTCCTTTCCCCGTAAGGGCGATCACCGTCTCCTCAAGCGATCCTCCTGTTGCCAACATAGGATCAAGCACGATCACTTTGTCTTTACCAGAGATGGGGGGGAGTTTTCGATAGTATTCATGGGCCTGAGCGGTTTTCTCATCTCGTTCCATCCCTACGATGCCAACTGAAACGGTCTCCCAAAAATCCTGAACGGCAAAGAGCATAGCAAGCCCCGCCCGGAGCACTGGCACAACAACGACCTTATCCTCAAGCTTTTTCCCATCTATGGGGCCTAATGGGGTCTCTATTGGCTGGCTAACCACTGCCAATTGTTTTGTTGCCTCAAGGAGAAGGACCCTTGAAACGATACTGGTATGTCGCCGGAATTCGGCTATACCTGTCTCCTTGTTTCTTAGGATGGTCAACGAATGGTCAACCAAAGGATGGGTAACTTTGGTAAATTTCGCCATAATTGTTTTCTCCTTAGATCAGATGGCAGCATCAGCACCCTAACGAAGAGATCTGCTGCCGGTGGGAATACCTGAAGTTGCAGATGATAAAGCGGGCGACCGCGCTTTATCCGTCCTTGACTATTATCGCCAGGGATTTCAGGGCAGCAAGCTACATATCATCCCAAAATATGCAGGAACCACAGATGAACCCCGTTAAATATACTTTCGTATTTCACAGGGTGAACCCCGTCAAATAAAAGCGAGCTTGAGAATGCAACGATGTCTATTTCTAAATTATTTAACGGGGTGAACGCAGATTATATAAGAATCTTCAAGAATATAGGCTTGCACCTTTTAGGTGGGAAAGGGGTTAAACTCAAATTTTCTCTTTATTTTGAATATCTGGTGATAATCTTGTGAAATCTCGTGGTTTCTTGACGTATAATCTGGGATCATTTGCCATTCTCCTCAACGATGGCTCTACCAAGGCAGATCTTTACACGGTCAACGAGGGAAGATGATGCACTTAGCAAGGGGGATTCCAGTTATCCGTAATATAGCCATTCTATCTCCTTCGTCAATCTGTTTTCCCTCGGGTATAGGTTGATGGTTCTACAGGCTGTATAACCTCAAACGGTTTGAATTTCTCCCTCCTGGTCGGGGAGAAGCCTCTCAGTTAGCGAAGCTTCGCCTTCCCGGCCCGGGACGGGCAAACCGTCGAGGTATAGCAACCCAAACTGGGCGAAGCTTCGAATTTTAAATTGAAAAATGCAAAGTGTGAAGGTAAAAATCATTATTGCTTCCACCCTGTTAAGCTTACAGCTTGGCTTTCATTTTGCTATTTTCAATTTACAATCCTTGCCCCGTTAGATATAAGATCATCTAACGGGGTGAACAATTTACAGTTGCTGGCTGCAAACCATGACACAAATTTTAAGATCTTGCTTTATGAAGATGTCTAGTAGATGATAGCCTCGACAAGGAATGTAGACATGAACCTTAAGAATCAAAAGATCTCCAGTTTGAAGTACCTCTTTGGATTCTTCTTTATATCCCTGATCAGCTCGTCCAGATCCCCTATCGTCCTCCTCAGATCCTGGTAGAGCTCCTCATCCTTTGCCAACTTCCCAGCAGTCCCCTGTCCCCTTTCTATCCTCTCAGAGATAGAGGAAAGCTTCCCCAACAAATCGGTGAAATTGCTATATAGTGTCGTATCTCTAACCATCTTGCCTAAGGTTCCCTTCCCCTTCTGCAGGCTATCAGAAAGGGAACCTAGGGAGAGCAGAAGCCCCTTTAGATTTTTATAGGCTTCAGGATCGTTGAAAAGTTTGGCGATAGTTCCCTCTCCACCCTCTATCTTTCCTGCTAATCTTCTGGTCAAGGCCAAAATCTCATCCAGCCTAAAATAGATGGCCGGGTCGTTGACCATCTTTCCTATCGTTCCCTCTCCCCGGTTTATCTTCTTGGCTATCTCCCTTGTGGATTTAGACATCGCTTTCACATCCTCTAAGATCTTAACCCCCTCCTCTATAATCTCCTCAATGTCAATGGGGGTGGAACCCTGAAGATAGTCACCCGGCTGAAGAATTAGCTGATCAAATGAACCCAAAGTGATGTTCACAAATTTGTCCCCCAAAAGGCCCAGAGTTCCTATATGGGCCACGGAGTCTTTTCTGATCCTTTGTCGAACTCTCTGGTCTATCTTCAGGGTGATCTCCACTTTCCTTCCTTTCGTCCCTTTAGGGAAACCAATGCTGGCCACCTTCCCTACATCAAGACCAGCCAGCCTGACCGGGGCCCCCACCTGTAGGCCGCTCACCCTATCCATCAAAACCCTGAGCTCATACCTCTTCTGGAAGATGCCCTGGTGCTTCCCAATCGATAATATCATCCCCGCCAGGAATAGAATGCCAACAAAGATCAGAAAACCCACTTTTAACTCACGAGATGATAACCAACGAAAACTCTTTTTCATTTTTTACCCACCTGATTGGAAATGAATTCCCTCACAAAGGGGATCTCCACCTTCTTTATCTCCTCTACGGTCCCTGAGGTCAGGATCCTCCCCTCATGAATCATGGCTAATCTGTCGGCAACCATATAGGCATTGTGGATCTCATGGGTAACCACTACGGAGGTGACCCCAAATTTGGTCTGCATTCTTCTGATCAATCTGTTTATCCTCTCTGCAGTGATGGGATCAAGGCCTGTGGTCGGCTCGTCGTAGAGGATATACTCAGGCTCTAAGGCTAAGGCCCGGGCCAAGGCCACCCTTTTCTTCATACCCCCGCTGAGATCGGAGGGCATCAGGTCCGCTGTCCCCTCCATCTCTACCAACGCCAACTTCTTGGCAACCTTCCGCTCAACCTCCACCCTCTCCATCTTAGTGTGTTCTCTCAAGGGGTAGGCAACATTCTCCCCCACGGTCAGGGAGTCGAAAAGGGCCCCTCCTTGAAAGAGCATGCCAAATTTCTTTCTCACCTCCGTCATCCCCTCCTCTGAGATCTGGGAGGTATCCCTTTCATCTATTATTATCTTGCCAGAATCCTGTCTCATCAAGCCTAAGATGAGCTTCAAAAGAACGCTCTTACCGCAGCCGCTTCTCCCCAAGACAACCAGGGTCTCACCCTGAAGAACAGAGAGGGTCAGCCCTCTAAGCACCTGCTTTTCGCCGAAGGATTTGCGGATGTCCACCAGTTCAATCAAGTTAGTTTACTCCGTTCACTAACTTCCAATCCCCACCTTCTCGGGATATGGCATCCCGACAGGTCGGGACTGTTATCCCTTGGGGGAAGACATATCCTTTCCCCCAAACCCCCTGATGACTGGCTCGGAATTGGTAGAATTTCCGAGACGGTATAGCTATTCCAAGCTTCCCTGGCTCAAGTATATGTGAGAAAGGCCAAAAGGAGCTTCCCCAAGAAGAAGTCAACGATGAGGATGGAAATAGATGAGACCACCACAGATCTGGTGGTTGCATTACCCACTCCCTTTGTGCCTCCACTGGTGGTCAACCCATAATAACAACCCACTAAGGAGATGATCATCCCGAATACAATAGGCTTTATCACACCGGTAAGGATATCGTCCATAGTCACCGCATCAAGCACTGTCTGCTTGTAAATCCCTGTGCTGACCCCCATACTCCAGAGGGAAAGCAGCCAGCCTCCCAAAATGCCCACGATATCCCCAACCACGGTCAGTACGGGGAGCATAACCACGGTGGCTACAATCCTGGTGGTCACAAGCTTCTTGATGGGGTTTGTCCCCAGGGCCCGCAGGGCATCTATCTGCTCGGTGACCTTCATCGAGCCTATCTCGGCCGTTATCCCCGCCCCCACCCTCCCAGCAACCATCAGCGCCACCAAAACAGGGCCCATCTCCCTGATCATAGAGGTGCTCACCAAGTTACCCACATACATCTTCGCCCCAAATTTGGCCATCACTATCCCGGACTGCAGGGCCAAGACCATACCGGTGAAGAGGGTGGTCAGAAAGACTATGGAGAGCGAATTGACCCCGATAGAATTCATCTGTTCGAGGATGTCCTTAAGGTAGAGGGGCCTTTTCACCCCATACCTGAGGGATTTCAGAAAAAGCTCGCCTAAGCCATAAAGGGTCTTAAGAAACCTAAAGAAAGCTCTTTCTTTTTCCATAAATAATCAGGTCCCTCTTTTTTACAGTGAATTGAAAGGATTTGAAAAGAATCTCCGTCCCATTGAGTCGGATGAATCCGCCCCCTACATTCTCAGTTCATGAGCTCTAAGTTCATCTCGGATCAGACCAGCTCATCAATAGGAAGCACAAATGCCTTTATCCCCTCCTTCTCAAAAGATCTCTTTAAATTCCTCACCTCCTCTAACAGTCTGTCCTTTGTCTCCTCTGTGCAGCCAATCATCAAGAGGGAGTTCACCCCTGGCCAGATATGACTGTCCATATGAAAGCCGGAGTGTTGACCTACCCCGTGTGCTACAGGAATCTTAGTGTAATTCGTCACCCCACACCTCTTCAATGACTCATCAACCTCATCGCTAATGGCCTGATTGTAGGCGATCCACACAATTTTCATATAAACCCCCTCTTTGAACTTAGCTCCCTTCGGTCGCTAACTTCCCATAGGGTCTCTCGACCCTCTGGCGCTTCGCAATCCTGCGCTCGCTCGGATCGCTGCGCTGTCACCCTTGAAGGGGACCTATCCCCTTCAAACATCCCCTGACATTTTGGAATTTCTTGGAAATTCCGAAATGTTCTAATAGGAGTGGTTTTTCTTAACTTTGGTCTCAAAGATTGAATACATTACTGGAACAAGAACTAAGGTAACCAAGGTGGAGACCAGTAGGCCGCCGATGACTGAGATAGCCAGAGGACTCCATACCTCCGATCCCTCCCCAGTTCTCAAGGCAAGAGGTAAAAGGGCAAAAATCGTCGTGAAGGCGGTCATCAGCACTGGCCGCAGCCGGCGAGGGCCGCTGAACAAGATGGCCTCGTAGAGCTTAAGCCCTCTGGCCCGCATAATGTTGATGTAATCCACTAACACGATGGCATTATTCACCACAATCCCCACCAGCATAACCATACCCACAAAGGAGATCGTGTTGAAGGTCTTCCCTGTAATGAGTAGCGCCCAGATGACCCCGACCATTGCGAAGGGGATCGAGAAGAGGACGACAAAGGGATCGAGGAACGACTCAAACTGCGCCGCCATCACCATATACACCAGAATGATGCCAAAAATGAGGGCGAGTCCAAGCCAGCGAAAGCTCTCGGCCTGGTCCTGGGCGGAGCCTCCGATCTCCACATCAATCCCCTCTGGGATAGTCATCTTCGCCAATTCTTTTTTCACATCGGCGACCACCTTCCCCAGCGACCGTTTGTAGAGACCGCCTCCCACGCGGACGATGCGCTCTTGATCCTTGCGTTCAATGGTCAAGGGACCTCTTCTCTCCACAATCCTGGCGATGTTGCTGATGGGGATCTGTTCGCCCAAAGGAGAGGTAACAAAGGCGTTCTCCAGATCGGCTATGCTCTGTCGATCCGAGCCCTGCAGCCTAACAAAGGTGTCATATTCCTCTCCGCCCTCCCGGTATTTGGTGGCCACCTGTCCGTAGAACTGGGTGCGCAGGGGGTTGGCAATCTGGGCCATGTTCAATCCCAAAGCCGATGCTTTCTTGCGGTCCACTTCAACCCAGAGTTCGGGCTTGCCCTTCTCTCGGGAGATGGTGACATCGGTCAGACCTGGAATTTTATCCATTAGCTTTTTGACCTCGTGGACAAAGGCATCGGTCCTGGTGATATCATAACCGTAAATTTCAACTGATACCGGCTTGGCTCCACCTGCCATCATTTGCATGGCATCCTGCTTGGCAAAGTCAATGACCTGGATTCCCGGAATCTGGGAGATCTCCTTACTCAGGGATTGGGCAATGTCTAAATCCGATCGCTTTCTTTCGTTTTTGGGCACCAGCCGTGCATAAGCCATAATGATGTGGGTATCGCTCCTTTGCCCCATTACTGATTCTATACCCATCTCGCTCATCCCACAGCGGGTGAACATCAATTCTCCTTCCGGCACTTTTTTCTCTATGAGGGCTTCAATCTTATGCATCACCTGATCGGTGGCTTCTACCCTGGTGCCGACGGGCAGTTCGATCGTCCCGGTTACCTCACTTTCGTCCATAGTGGGCATAAATTCTGTGCCTACGACTCGGAACAGAAACAGACTACCCCCAAAAACAAGAAAAGCGATTGCCACCGTGATCCCGCGGTGGTTCAGGGCCCAGTTCAAAACCCTTTTGTAAGTGGCCTCGAGGTCGGTAAACCATTTTTCACTGAAGTTATGAAATCTTGGCAGAAGCCCTCTACTCTTCTCCGTAGGGGAGGGCACTCTTATAAACTGGGAGGAGAGCATCGGGGTGAGGGTCAAAGCTGAGAACAGGGAGGCGGCCAAGACGATGATCAACACTAGCCCCAATTCCCGAAACAGGATCCCGGTTAAACCCTTGACAAAGATGATGGGGAAAACGATAGCGATCGTGGTGAAAGTGGAGGCCATCACCGCTGCTCCCACTTCCCCAGCCCCATAGATGGATGCCTCCTTCCCGGATTCACCCTCAGATCGGTGGCGGTAGCAGTTTTCATAGATGACGATGGCGTTGTCCACCACCATTCCCAGAGCGATGGCAATGGCTGAAAGAGACATCATATTGATGGTGTAGCCACCAGCATAGAGAAAGAGGAAGGCAACGATCAAGGCAACTGGTATGGTCACACCAATTATGAAACTGCCTCGGATCTCCCGTAAGAAGAAAAAGACAACCAGGATCACGAACAAAAATGCCCAGCCAACAGTGCTGGCCAGGTTGCTGATGGACCTGACGATGAACTCAGAAGAGTCCATAGCCAGAACGACCTTCACATCAGGCGGCAGCTTCTCCTTCAACTTTGGGAGAACCTCCTTGATGCGATTGGCTACTGTGACTGTGTTGGCCCCGGATTGCTTCTGCACCATAACAATCAATCCTTGTCCCCCATTGATGCGAACTCGGCGCTCAACCTCCTTGAAGGAATCCTCTACTTCTGCTATATCTTTCAAGTAGATGGGCGTGCCCTGGGAATTACCCACAATCACATCCCTGATCTCATCAACCCCTTGAAATTCCCCAGGGACCCGGATGATATAGTCTTTTCTCCCAATTTTCAGGTCTCCGGCGGGCTGACTGAAATTCTCTGCTGCCAGCACTCCAGTTATCTGATTTACTGAGAGGTGATAGGCCTCTAACCTCTGGCGGTCCAGGTTCACCTGGATCTCCCGTTGTAGTCCCCCCATGATAACGGTCATAGCGACCCCGGGGATGCGCTTCAGCGGATTGCAAAATTTCTCGTCAATGATGTTGTGAAGATCGGGATAGCTCTGCTGGGCCGTCACCCCAAAAACAATCACCGGCATCATAGAGATATCCATCTTGAAGAGCATAGGCTTTTCCGCATCCTCTGGTAAACGTCGCTCAGCAAAATCCAATCTCTGTCGCACATCGTTGGCCACCTCATCCAGGTTTGTCCCCCAATCGAACCGCATAGATACCACCGAGATGTTCTCCTTCGAGGTGGAGGTCACCTCTTTGATGTTCGGGACGGTGCTCACCTGCCCTTCAATGATCTTGGTCACCTTGGTCTCGATATCCTCAGCGCTGGCCCCCGGATAGCTGGTAATCACGGCCATTGTGGGTAGCTCCATCTTCGGAAAGAGGTCGATGGGAAGCAGTCTCAAGGCCACCAGACCCAGTATCACAATCGCCACAAAGATCATCGTTGTGAAGATGGGGCGCCTAACGCCAAATTCGGGTAGTTTCATCAGATATTACCTCCACTTTTTACAATGAATTGAAAAGATTTGAAAGGATTTTCCCTTCCATTCCTTTCAATTCTTTGTAGCTATTCCCTTTCGGTTTTCCGTATAAATTTACCCGTTTTATGCTTGTAGAAGTTTCCCAACCTCTTAAATTCAAGCTCAGGATTAGCAAAATTGACCAGGAGTCCCACATCTAAGTTCGTAGCTCGCAGATACGATATTATCTGCGCTTTAAGCTTTTCATTGAGTTGCTCCACGGCCTTAGCTTCTACAATAACAGTCTCGTTTACTAAAATGTCTAATCTGTGGTTTCCAACTAAGGCCCCATTATAAAATATCTCCACCAGCTTTTCTTTTTCGACCCTCATTCCATCATTTTCCAGCTCCACAGCAACTGCATTTTGATATATGCTTTCCAAAAAGCCTGGTCCCAATCTTCGATGGACATTGTAAAATGACCTGATTATTTTAGATGTCAGTTCTGCATGCAGATACTCAGGCATAACCCTCCTTTACAAAGTATTGAAAGGATTTGCAAAGAATTTCCCTTCAATTCTTTGTAACTATTTTGACCTCGCTTCCATCCTTCAACATCTGCCCTCCCACCGTGACTATGATCTCGCCTCCTTTCAACCCTGCCAACACCTCCACCAGGTCTCCTTCACTTAGCCCCAGTTTGATCTCTTTTCTTCTTGCTATCTCACCATTGACCACGAAGACATAGTTTTCGACTCCGCTTTTTAAAATACAATCCTCGGGGATGACCAAGACATCCCTGTGCTCAGCCACGAGCAACCTCACCCTGGCGAAATATCCCGGTTTCAACCTGTGATCCGGGTTGCGAATGCTGATCTCCGCCGGAGCTGTTCTGCTCATCGGGTCGACCACCGGGCTCAATCCCGTCAGCCGTCCAAGGAAGACCTCATCAGGATAGGCATCTACCCATATTTCTGCCTTCTGCCCCTTCTTCACCCTGGGCAGATCCCTTTCGATAATGTTGATCTTGACCTTTACCGTATTCATATAGACGATCATAGCTATAGGGGTTCCCATAGAGGGAGATGGCTTGGGGGGATTGACGCCACTCCCCTTATCCAAATAGACTCTTCCTACAATCCCGTCAATAGGTGAGGTAACCTCAACGGGCTCAAACTTCAACCCGGTTATGTCTCGGTCAACAATGGCGATTATCTCCTCCTTCTTCACCCTATCCCCCTCCTGCACCCTGTTTTCTATCAGCTTTCCAGCCACCTTGGGGTAGACCAGAATCTGGTCCTGAGCCTTTATATCCCCGGTAAAGGAGAGCCTCTCCTCGATATTACCTCTTTTGACGGTATCCACCTCTATAGGCACGGCTTTGACCTCCTCCACAACCACTTCCCTTTCTTTCCCTGCCTTGTATCTGGTCACTCCCTTGTAGCCGACAAAACCAATAACGGCTAAGATCACTATCCAGATAATTGTCTTCTTCATCTTTTCACTCCCTTTGGTTGGGTCACTCTATAACCCCTATAGCCCTCTGCAGCCCGGCAATGGCCAAGATTAGATCGTGCAAAGCCTGATAATGATTGGTCTTGGCCTGAGTCAAGGCCAACTCCGCGCTCATCACATCCAGACTGGTCACCATCCCCTGCTTATACTGTTCCTGGGCGATCTCCACACTTCTTTGGGCCTGCCTGAGGTTCTCTTCACTGGAGGAGATTATATCCTCCGCCTCCCTTAAGGCTAAGTAAGCCCCTCTCACCTGGAGCTTAATCCCTTCCTGCAACTCCTCCTCCGCCAACTCTATCCTATCCACGGTCACCTTTGCTTCTTGCACCCTGGCTCTGGTATGGAAACCATCGAAGATGGGTAGGGACAAAACCAGCATACCCGTATAGCTCTTGTCCCATTTGCCCCAATCGAAGGAGAGGCTATTGTTTTCCGCCCTGTAGCTTCCCACAAAGGCCAGGCTGGGGTTGTCGTTGGCCCTGGCCAATTTGACCATTCTCTCTCCCATCCTCTTTTGATACTCAAGCTGCGCTATTTCGGATCTGGTCTCCAGAGCTATCCCAAGACAATCCTCTAAGCTGAGTTTGTAGGTAGTTCTCTTCAATTCCCCCTCAACCTCCATCTCCGTAGCTAAGTCTATCCCCAAGGTGTTCTTCAAGCCCATAAGAGCCAATTTCAGTCCATCTTGGGCCTTGACAACCCCAGGCTTGAGATTGGCCAAGGAGACCTCGGCCCTGAGGACATCAAATTCAGAGGCCTCTCCAGCATCGTATCTGATTCTGGTCACCCTCAGGTGTTCCTTAGCCAGTGCCTCCGCCTCCTCGGTGACCTTGACGAACTCCTCAGCTAAAAGGACGCCATAAAATGTCCTCTTCACCTGGTAGATGGCCTCCTCTTTTGATTGCCTATATCTCTTCTCGGTAACCTTTAGATTCAATTCCGCTGTTTTGTAACCCTGCCAGATCCTACCCCAGGTAAAGAGCGGTTGGGTCAGGCTCAAGCTGGCGGTGTAGTCCTTGGTGAAATCCATCTCCACTTTCCTTGTAGCCCCTGAAGGTGGAAACATAAATTGGCCGACAGGAAACTCTATTTCGGGGATTCCCTCGAAGAGGGTATAGGAACCCTGGCCGCTGAGCTGAGGGAAGAACCCAGATCTGGCCTGTTTAACCTTTGCCTGGGCCGTTCTTATGTCCTCCTCGGCCTGGAGGACCCCTTTATTCCTCTCCAGAGCCAGCTTTATGCTCTCCTCTAAGGTTAAAATCAGTTTCCCCCCAGCAAAGAGGGATTTTACCCCAACAAGAGCAAGAAAGAGGATCAAAAATAGGGAAATCGGTTTTGGACTATTCATATCTTCCTCCAGAAGAAAATCTGATCTCCTAAAGTGGTTATCCTTTTGCTCCTTCGAAAAAGAGGCTGGCGATCACTGGACTCAACTCCATTAAAGAGCTCTCTCCACCGGTCAAAATCCATTGGGCGGTGAATGAGTGCACCATTCCGATTAAGGCTATGGCCAAATGATTTGGACCAATAGACTTCAGATCTTTATTGTCAACTGCGGCTTCCATCACTCCTTCAACCTCTTCCAAGTAACTCTGAAATCTCCTCACCAGTTCCTTTCTGAGTTTATTTTTAATTCCCATCTCAAACCTGCCTTTCTCCGAGGTCATAATCTGAAAAAACTCCTTGTTCTTCTCAAAAAACTCAAGGTGAGCTTTGATCAAGTTTTCTATGCTCTCGATAGGGTTTAAGCCGACCTTTATGCTCTCCTTTATCTTCTTCCCCAGACTGCCCACTTTCTCTCTCATAATGGAGAGGAAAATATCCTCCTTGTTCTTGAAATAGGTGTAAAGAGCACCTTTGCTGAACTCCGCCCTCTCGGCTATCTCGTCCACGGTGGCCGCATAGAAGCCCTTCTCGGCAAAGATCTCTTCAGCAGCAGAGAGAATGGCCTCCCTGTTGGCCAGTTTAACCCTTTCTCTTCTAGATAATGATTTATGCATTTTACCGACCGTTTAGTCTAAAACTGAATGGTTAGTCAAACATAATTGGGCCTTTCCCAAAAGTCAAGGAAAAAATTTAATTTTTTGCAAAATGGTTTCTGTTCATTCGTAAACCAATTGGGGAAAGGCATCCAGACCCCAATTATAATCCCCCTGGCTAGCCGGAAGGGAGTCTCAGAAAGGAGGATCTGAGGATGGGGCTCTGTGCTGGGGGGATTCCGATGAGTTGCGGCCCTAAGGCCAGACATGGCACCAGCCTTCTGTGGGGGCCCGCGGATTTGGATCATATTCAGATAGGGGATCTGAAGGAAGATTCTCATTTGTTAGCCTCGATTTGCCTAACTTCACCCCGCCCTTTTGTCGCTTTACAGGAGGATAATGCAAGTCACCGAAAAATCATTGCTTCCCCAGGTAATCTCGTTATATTTGTGGCAGTTTAAGTTGCTTCAAGATCCAAGGGAATCCGTTGCCATTAAAACCATAGGAAACATTTCCGGTCTTAACACTCTCATCAGAGTTAACTGCTGTAAACTGTAACAGACAATGAGAGGGGAAACCTTTATGCGAATTAAGATAGCAATTTTATTCATACCTCTTTTGCTCATAGGCGTGGCGCAAAACGCGCGGGCTGCAGGGAAGACGGCCTGCTGGCTCAAGGGCTGGGTGAGAAACGAGGAAGGGAAACCCCTCCCCTATGCCAACATCTTCTTGAAGGGACGGATAGAGGGGGCAATGAGCGATGAGCAGGGGAACTTCTCCTTCTCTACTACCGCGCAGGGTAGAATCACCTTGATCTGCTCCTATATCGGCTACAAAACCTATGAGAGGGAGATAACCCTCAGGCCAGGGGAGACGATCAGGCTGGAGATCAGATTGAAGACCGAGATAATCAAGGGGAGACTGATAACCATCACCGCCAGCAGCTTTACCAGTGCAGACAAAGAGGGGGTAACCCTCTCCAGCCTGGATGTGGTAACCACCCCCGGGGCAGCAGCGGATGTCCTTTGGGCGATAAAGACCTTTCCCGGTGTAGCTCAGGTGGAGGAGGGAGCCGGGTTGTTCGTCCGGGGTGGAGATGTTAGCGAGACGGTGATGCTTTTAGATGGGGCCGTCCTCTCCCATCCCTACAAATACGAATCCCCCACCGGTGGATTCTTCGGCACCATCAGCCCCTTCCTGCTTAAGGGAACTTACTTCTCCAGTGGAGGATTCTCCGCGCGCTACGGGAATGCCGTCTCCGGAGTATTGGCTATGGAGAGCAGGGATCTGCCAACAAAGGGGGGAGGCACCTTGGGATTGGGCCTGGCTGCCGAGTCAGGTGAGATCAGACTCCCCCTGATCCCCGGGAAGTTAGGGTTTTCCTCCTCCGGAAATATCAGTGACACCAAGGCCATGTTCAAGCTGAACAACTCCCAGGGGAGGTTCTCCCAATATCCTTACGCCCATGACCTGAACTTCAACCTTATGTATCGGTATTCCCCCAGTGGCTACCTTAAGCTCTTCCTCTTTCACGAGATGGATAAGATCGGGGTGAAGGTGAAAGACCCCCAATACGGCGGATTTTACAAAGGGAAAAGCCTCAATTACCTCTATAATCTGAAATTCAGTAACCTTTTTGTCCATAAGCTCTTGGTCCAGGGCAACCTCGCCTTCACCAATTTTAAACAGGAATCGCAACTAAACAGGTTAAACCTAAATTGCCAGGATAGGCTGAGCCAGCTTAAGCTCTCGGGGGATTGGGAGGCGGGCAGTGACCTTATCCTACGCGGGGGTATATCCCACTTCTCCCGGAAGGTTCTCCAGGCGGGGACCATCCCCCAGGAGGAGGAGGACCTAAACCCCAATGCCCCCATAGATATAGTCGATACCCACTACCACTCCGGGCTGACCAGTGGCTTCATCGAGGGTGAAATCTATAGCTTCTTGGGGAGGTTCATCCCTGGGCTGCGCGGGGAATATGAATCGAACTCCGCGGAGTTTACCCTCGACCCACGTCTCTCCCTGATGTTCCCCTTGGGAGCCCATTCCGGGTTGACCGCTGCCTGGGGGGTCTACCATCAGTATTCCAACCCACAATACTATGACCCCAACATCGGTAATCCGAATCTGACAGCGATGGAAGCCACCCACAGGATCTTAGGATACGAGTATCAACAGGGGACCCAAATCCTTAGGATTGAAACCTACTCTAAGAAATACAGAAAATTGATTTTAGTGGATTCAACCTATAATTATACCAACGATGGCTACGGCTATGCCAAAGGGATTGATCTATTTGTGAAACGATCCTTTAAGTCGGCATCCGGCTGGTTGTCTTACAGCTACCTTAAATCCAGGCGGAGGTGGAGGGATTTCCCCGATCTGCGGCCTCCTTATTTCGATATCCCCCACAACCTGACCCTGGTGGCAAAACATGATCTCACCTCACACTTGAACTTGGGGGCAACTTATCGCTTTGCCACGGGCAAACCCTATACCCCAGCCCCCGGCCAATACAATACTAAGAGGGTCCCCGACTATCAGAGGTTGGATATGAGCTTAAGCTACCTTTGTAGCCTCTTCGAGGGCAACTTTACCGTTCTCTATCTCTCCGTATCCAACCTTCTAAGAAGGGTAAACATCTTTGACTATCGCTACTCGTCGGATTACAGCCAGAGGGAGCCGGTGAAGAGCTCCTTCGGGAGATCGGTCTATCTTGGGGTGTCACTGAGTATTTGAGATTAACCGCTGGTAATGACTCACCGCGGATAAGCACGGACTAACACAGACGAACCTAAAGTGGCAAAGCCGCACCAGAGCAAGAGCCACGGATCGCACTGAGAAAAAAACCACTACCGTAGATTGGGTATCGTAGCTCGTTACTCGAAGGGGTTTTTGAGGTGGCAAAACCCAGATTCTGTCGCCGCCTTTTGGCCGTCAGATGGGGGCATCTACCAGCTCAGTGGGTTCTCTTTCGTCTTCTACCCCCGCAACAGGTCTAACCCGAATTATTCATTCATAGATTAGTATAACATCTCGAATCGCTAAGGGTTTCTTGTCGTACGGTGTAAACACATAAACCATAAAGAATAAAGCGGTTATAGCAATTAGTTGCCAGTTAATGAATAATCCGGCCTAAAGACTTACTCTTATAATGTTTTCCAACGGGTTTTTGGGGCCGTAAGGGGACCCGCACTAAAGTGGGGTAGAAATTTTGCACCGCAAACTCTGCCCAAAAAACAAGATCTGACAAGTTTTTAGTACAAAGGGATTTGAGAGAAAGTGAAAGGTTTAAACGATTGAAACGAGCACCCAATTTAACCCTTAGTCAGGAGGTTATAATGAAGAAACTTCTCTTTGTTGTTGGGATGATTCTTGTCATTAGCTCATTGGCCCATGCTCAGAGTCACGTCGACTCACTAATCATCCAGGGCAAGGAGCAGATCCAGTCTGCGGTTGATGGCTGGGATTTGCAAAAGATGATAGCCGCACGGGGTTTCTTTGAACGACTATTGAACGACCCCACCTATCTTTGGCTTGCCCATTATTACATCGGCTACGCCGATATGCGGATTGTGACCTACTACTTCAGCAAGGAGGATAAAGATAGGGCCCTGGAGTGGGTTAATGATGGCATTAAACATCTCAAGAAGTCAATTGAGCTGAAGGGCGATTTTGCCGAGCCCTACAGCCTCCTATCCTCCTTGTATGGGAACAAGATAGGGATCAAACCTCTGCTGGGGATGATCTTAGGGCCCAAATCAGGGGGGGCACAGAAAAAGGCCTTCGAACTCGCCCCCCAGAACCCCCGTTCCCACCTGATAGCCGGGGAATCGGCCTACTATACCCCGAAGCTCTTCGGCGGCGGGAAGGAGAAGGCCTTGAAATACCTCCACCAGGCCGCCGAATATTTTATCACCTATCAGCCAAAAGGGGAGATCTACCCCTCGTGGGGTTATGAGGAGACCTATGCCTACTTGGGGTTAATTCAGATGGACAAGGGCAACTTTGATCTGGCCAGGGAGAATTTCCAGAAAGCGTTACAGATTAACCTTCATTATGGTTGGGTTAAGTTCTACCTGATGAAGGAGTTAGAAAAGAAAGCCTCCAAGGAAAAGAAATAGATGTGGTTGCATATTTTGGTGGTATGAACCTATGAACTCTGCAGGAGAAAAGAAGAAGATAACTATTGGGAGGGGAAAGTTCATCCTCTATGGTTTTCTCCTCTGGACCCTGTGGGTGGGCTTCTATTCTGTTGTTTTTAAATTTCAGGTGGGGGTGCCCTGGTTTGTTGCCTTATTCGTCTCAGCCGAGAACTACTACATATTCGCCTTGCTCAGTATCGGTATCTGGTTTGTTTGCCGCCAAATCCCATACGGTCGCTTGCCGGTTCCCATCTTTGTGTTCATTCACTTCATACTGGCCATAGTTTGTTCGACGCTCTGGTTATTTTTGACCTATGGGCTATGGTATTTGCAATCAGGGAAAGAAATATTTAAATTTGTCGAAATAGAAAAGATAATAGGGTGGCAGTTTCTATTTGGCATGATAACCTATCTTCTCCTCGCCGGCATATTCTATACCATCATCTACTACAAACATTACCGTGAGGAGGAGCTGAGGGAGGCCGAACTGAAGCTCTTAACCCGGGATGCTGAACTGAAAGCCCTGAAACTTCAAGTAAATCCCCATTTCCTCTTCAACTCATTAAACTCGATCAATGCCCTGGTGACTAAGGATCCCCAGTTAGCCCGGAGGATGATTGCCAGGCTTTCGGAACTCCTGAGGATGGCCTTAGAGAGCCATAAGAAGCTGATGGTTCCATTGAGAGAGGAGCTCGATTTTGTTCACACCTATTTGGAGATCGAGCGGATCCGCTTCGGCGAGAGGCTGGCCTATGAGGAAGAGGTCGGCCAAAAGCTTTTAGCCCAGCCATTTCCGGCTATGCTGCTTCAGCCCCTTGTGGAAAACGCGGTAAAACATGGTATTGTCAATAGCCGCAAGGGGGGGAGGATAAGGTTAAGGATGGAGGTATCAGGGGATAGAATCACCTGTTCTGTGGGCAATACCCTCCCAGGGGAGGTGGGTATGGGGGAAGGAAGCCCGAACCAAGGTGGCACCGGTTTGAGCAACATCCACCAGAGACTTGAGCGGCTCTACGAGGGGAATTACGAGCTTCAGATTGACCGTTCAGATCCCCGATGGTTTGAGGTTTCCCTTTCCCTTCCCTTGAAGTGGGAGGTTTAAATGAAAAGGATCACCGCAATTATCATCGATGACGAGGAGTTGGGTCGGAAGATCATCAGGGAGTATCTGGGCAGCCATCCAGAGGTGGAGGTTAAAGCAGAATGTGAGAATGCCTATGAGGCACTGGAGACCATCGAGGAACACCATCCAGATCTGCTCTTCTTAGACATCCAGCTCCCGGAGGTCGATGGGTTTGAACTCTTAGGGATGTTAGAGGAGGTCCCCTTAGTGATCTTCTCCACCGCCTATGATCAGTATGCCTTAAAGGCATTTGAGGTCAACGCCATTGACTATCTGCTCAAGCCCTTCGACCAAAAGAGGTTCGATATGGCCTTGGAGAGGGCGAAAAGGGGGCTGCAACTCCGCGCGACAGAAGGGGGAAGGATCGATCAACTCCTCCGCTATCTCCGTCAGGAAAGGGAATACCAGGGGAAGCTACTCATCAAGCAGTCAGGCAAAATCATTATCCTCAACCTCGATGAGATCCAGTGGATAGAGGCCATGGGCGATTATGTCAACATTCACACCAGTGAGGAGAGCTATCTGGTCCAACAGTCCCTGAGCCATTTAGAATCCCGCTTGGACCCCAATCGATTTGTCCGCATCCATCGTTCCTCCATCGTCAACCTCGATGCCGTGCAGAAGATCGTCAATTGGGCAAACGGGAAATATAAGGTCTATCTCAAAGATGGAGAGGAATTAACCCTCAGCCGCTCAGGGGCAAAGAGGTTGAAGAAGCTAATGATCTGATTTTTGCCCACCTCTCACCAGGGTTTCCCAGGAAACATGCAGTTCCCTTTAACAAAAAAACCCTTTCCCAATCACTTGCCCAATTCAACCCCTTTTCTGCGTTATTTCATACCACCAGAATTATCGCCCTGAATTATCAACATCGGGGGCTTTCTTATCAACTATGTTGCCGTGGTTGTCCGCAACCAATCTCCAGGATCAGGGGAAATCCATCACCGTTGCTAATTGGCTGACCACTAAACCCAGTATTGAAAAAGTATTTGACTGAGAGGGATAAAATTGGTAATATTAGGTAGATATGATTGAACATTTCAGCCGGTATTTTGGGCAGACGGTCTGTGTAGTCAGTGTGGAGTGGAAGAGGGAGAGAAATCTGATGACCGCCGTCTGGGTGACCCCCCTCTCCTCCCATCCACCATTGGTGGGGGTGACTGTCTCTCCCCTGCGCTATACCCATTACTTCCTGGAGAAAAGCAAGGAGTTTGGCCTCAATATACTTTCTACCGACCAGGTGGAACTCTCCCAATATGTGGGGACCGTAAGTGGGGGGAATGAGGACAAATTCTCCGCGGGATTCTTTGCCGTGCAACCTCCCCATAAGATCAGAGCCCCTCTCATCGCTGGTTGTTTTGCCACTATGGAGTGCAAGTCTGTGAATAGTTACACCATTGGTGACCATACCTTATTTATAGGCCAAGTTCTGCGCATCGAGGTGGACAAGGAGAAAAACCCCTTACTCTTGCATCAGGGAGGATACTATCGATTGGGGGGACTTTTGGGGAGATACCGTCCTTGAGGTTTCAGGACAAAGGCACTGGGTTAACCCTTTTCTGCAACCCTGCGCCGGTTGCCCCAAAATAGCAGGAGGATGTATGCTTTAACCTTTTAAACAGGGAGGAGCTATGCCTGATAAGAAAGAGGGAAAGGAGCAAAAGGAGGAGAAGGGACACATCCCCTCTGAAGAGAAGAAATTGGGGTTTAAGGAGAAGGAAGAGCTTAGGGAGTCGATGAGGAAGGAGAAGTTCAGGGATTACCGCCAGGAGAGGATGAGGCATGATGCTCACCTCCGGGATAAAAAGCTAAGACAGAAATTCCTCGGGGGGACAAGGGGAAGAAGGGGAGGATGATACCTTCCTTCCCCCAAGAGAAGTAAGGTCCCTAAGCCGTAAGGATAACCCGCCACAGAGTCGCGGAGACCACAGAGAGGCAAAGCCGCAACCAAAGAACCATTGTAGATTAGGTATTGTAGCTCGATACCCGTAAGGTCGTCAGAGGTCAAGATCCTTCAGCGGACATAGATAGTAGACAGGCACAGAAGTGCAGCAGAAGCTGAAGATTGCTTCGGCTTGCCACTTCGCTTTTGCTCAGGGCAAGCCTCGCAATGACGGGCAAATGGATACGTTATTGCGAGGAACAAGGCGACGAAGCAATCTCATTCTACCCCTCCTGACCCGTTCCGTTCCGTGTCGGGACGGGTAACCGGGGTGACAAGGGCTTTAGCCCGTTTAGAGTGCTGTGACTCCTGTCACAGCTTGCGTCAACAGGAGTTGACGCACTCTATAAAAACCCTTAACCCACACTAAAGTGCGGTGTTTAATGCATAATCCAGGCTAATTTCATGGAAGAGAGTGTAATGAACCGGAGAGAGGCTCAGGAAAAGATCGGAGAGCTGAGGAAAGCCATAAACTACCACAACTATCGTTACTATGTCTTGGACAGCTCGGAGATCTCCGACGCCGCATACGATAGGCTCTTTGATCAATTGGTGGAATTGGAGAGAAAGTTCCCCCAATTGGTTGCCCCGGACTCCCCTACCCAGAGGGTAGGTGCCCCCCCCCTGGAAAAGTTTGGCACGATAAAACATAGCCTTCATATGCTTAGTTTAGGTAAGGCGCTTACGGAGGAGGATTTTTCCGATTTTCATCGCCGGGCTAAGGAGTTCGGAGAGGTAGGCGATGAGGAGATCGCATATGTGGTGGAGCCCAAGTTTGATGGTTTAGCCGTGGAGCTTATCTATCGTGAGGGAAGTTTCGTCCAGGGAGCCACCCGCGGCGATGGATTTGTAGGGGAGGATGTTACCCTTAACCTGAAGACGATTAGGTCCATCCCCCTGCGGCTTCTCTCCGAGGATATACCCTCCTTAATTGAGGTAAGGGGTGAATTAATTATGAACCGTTCGGATTTCGCCGAGCTGAACCGCAAAAGGGAAAAGGAGGGAAAACCCGTATTCGCCAACCCCCGGAACGCCGCTGCCGGTTCGGTCAGACAGCTCGACTCCAGGGTAACCGCATCCCGACCTTTGAATATGTTCGCCTACGGCATTGGATTGGTAGAGGGGAAGACCTGGGAGACCCATTATCAGGTGATGGAGTATCTCAAAAAGTTGGGGTTCAAGGTAAACGAACACACCAAGCTGCTCAGGACCACCTCAGAAGTAATCCAATATTATCATCAAATGCTGAAGTTGCGGGAGAAGCTGGACTACGATATGGATGGCATTGTCATCAAGGTCAACGACTTCTCCCTGCAAAGGAAATTGGGTGAGCTGCAACGCAGCCCCCGCTGGGCAGTTGCCTGGAAGTTTCCTGCTCAGCAAGAGACCACCGTAGTGAGGAATATAGTGGTCAATGTGGGGCGGACTGGTGCCCTTACCCCAGTGGCCCTCTTAGAACCCGTGGAGGTAGGAGGGGCAACGGTGAGCCGGGCCACCCTACACAACGAGGATGAACTGAAGAAAAAAGATGTGAGGATCGGGGATACGGTGGTTGTGCAGAGGGCGGGGGATGTCATCCCCGAGGTGGTAGCGGTGGTAAAATCTAAGCGCACGGGCAAGGAGAGGCTATTTGTGATGCCGGACCACTGTCCGGTCTGTGGGGCAACCACCGTGAGGTTGGAGGGTGAGGCGGTCACCAGATGCACGGGGATCTCCTGCCCAGCTCAACTAAAGGAAAATATATCCCACTTTGCCTCCAAGGGGGGGATGAACATCGATGGATTGGGCTATAAGCTTATAGAACAGCTAGTGGACAAAGACCTCATCTCCGATCCTGCCGACCTCTACTTCCTCACCAAGGAAGATATGTTAAAGTTAGAGAGGATGGGCGACAAATTGGCCCAGAACATTTTAGACTCCATTGCCGGGAGCAGGACTCCCCCCCTCTCCAAATTCATCTACTCCTTAGGGATAAGAAATGTAGGGGAACACCTGGCCTTAGTCTTGGCCCGGGAATTTGGCAGCATGGACAACCTCCGCCAGGCTTCACGGGAGAGGTTGGAGCAGGTGAAGGAGGTAGGGCCAGTGGTAGCGGAAAGCATCTATGCCTTTTTTCAGGATCCCAAGAACCTGCAGGTGTTGGATAAGTTAAAAAAGGGAGGGGTTGTATTGGGGGAAGAGAGAAGGGCTGCCTTTACTCCATTGCAGGGGAAGACCTTTGTGCTCACCGGTGGCCTCAGCTCTATGACCAGATCTCAGGCCAAGGAGAGAATCGAGGGCTTGGGGGGGAAGATCTCCTCCAGCGTCTCCCGGAAGACGGATTTTGTCGTGGCGGGGGAGAACCCAGGCTCCAAGTTACTGGATGCCCGCAAGCTGGGGGTTTACACCATAGATGAGAAGGAGTTTAAAAAGATGGTCTCTATTTGACGACCCAAACTGAACAGGGGGCCTCGTGGATTATCTGGTAGGTTTGGCTCCCCAGAGCATAGCGGTCAGGGCTATGCAACCCTAAGGTGACCAGCACTATGAGGTCGCAACCCTCATCTGCCGCCAAACCACAGATCACCTCCGACGGTTTCCCGTCTCTAATCAGCTTCCTTTCGCATTTTACCCCCTTCTCCGCAAATATCCTCTTCGTATCTAAGAGGGCCCTTTTGCTATCATCTAAGAGGATATTTATAAAGTCGGGCTTGAGATCCACCTGATACATTGCTGGAAGGTTGGCTACGGTCACCAGGAGAACCCGAGCTTTCCACATCTGGGCCAACTCAGCGGCCATCCGGGCCCCCTTTAAGATATATGCTGAACCGTCAGTGGCCATCAATATCTTCTTGAACATTCTCCCTCCTTTTGGATCCCCCTTCTGCTCTCGGGGGAGCCTTTTTTTAGGAGAATCGTGGGGAGCTGGTAATTACCCGACGGAAATGGAACCCGTAGATGGAGTAAGTAATAGCCAAGGGGAAAAGCCGCGGCCGCTTCAGAAGACACCAGGTGAGAAGCTTCCAGTAGTATTCCCTCCCTTCCCCATCCAAGCCCAGAACCCAGATTGATCTAAAAAATGCTTTGAGGTGGGAAAATTGGAATTTAAAACCCTTCCCCGAGGAAGGCTTAAACTCCCACAAAAAGGTTTTGATCCTTTCGTAATACCCCTTGTGGGAGTAGATCGTATTCAAAACACTTTTGTATCCATCGATGAGCAGTTCACGGTTCATCTTGGGGACAAAATTGAGTGAATAGTCCATATTGTCGCCAGAGATGTCCTGCAATAGGCGGCCTTCCTTTTTCAGTCTCTGGTAAAGCCTTGTTTCTCGGGGAGCATTGAGCAGACCAACCATTGCCGTAACAATCCCACTTTTCTGAATGAAGTCAATCTGCCGTTGGAATATGGAGGGGGAATCGTGGTCGAAGCCGACGATGAACCCTCCCTGTACCTCTAAACCGTAGTTTTGCATTTTTTTTACATCGGCTACCATGTTTCGATTTTTGTTCTGAAATTTGCCGCATTCGATCAGGCTTTCTTCTTCTGGTGTCTCTATCCCCACAAACACCGTGTTGAATCCGGCTTTCACCATTAACATCATAAGCTCCTCGTCATCGGAGAGATCTATTGATGCTTCTGTGTTAAAAAAGAAGGGATGGTTTCTCTCTTCCATCCAGTCTATTAGAGCGGGCAGGATCTCTCTCTTTAACATCCTTTTGTTGCCGATAAAATTGTCATCAACGAAAAATACCCCTTCTCTCCATCCTTGTTCGTATAGAGCATTCAGTTCACCCAAGATCTGATTTCCCCCCTTAGTCCTTACTTTGTGTCCATTTAAGATGATAATATCACAAAATTCGCAGTTGAAGGGGCAACCCCTTGAATACTGGATGTTCATAGAGGCATACTTCTTCATATCTACCAGCTCCCAAAGGGGGGTAGGGGTCTTTTCTATATCGGGGAACTCCTTGGTTGTATAAAGCTTTTTCGGCTTGCCGTTTTTCAGATCCTCTAAAAATGGGGGGAGGGTGATCTCGGCCTCGTTGAGCACAAAGTGGTCAATATCCCCCCTAAACTCTTCCCATCCAGTGGTAAAGAGAGGCCCCCCAGCGACCGTTTTCACCCCCAAGTTTTGACACCTGGTAATAATCCTTCTTACCGACTCCTTCTGCACAGACATAGCGCTGATAAAGACATAATCCGCCCATTTTAGGTCGTTATCGCTTAAGGCAGCAATATTCATATCTATCAACCTCTTCTCCCACTCCGCGGGAAGCAAAGCAGCAACTGTCAAGAGTCCCAAGGGAGGAAATGAGGCCCTCTTGGAGATAAACTGGAGGGCATGTTTAAAGCTCCAGAAGGTATCAGGATATTTTGGATAAAGCAAAAGTATCTTCATATTTGATCCAATCTATTCATAAAGTTTTCCATGGCTTCGTGTAGCCTTCCCTCTTCTTTTGAATGGGGGTAACCATTAGAGGGGGAAGGGCAAAACCCTGGGCAGAGCGGGGGGGCTGACCGCTTAACCAATTCTCCGTTGAAATTTGAGATGGCCACCCCCTTTAAAGATATGTCCCCTTTATCCCTGCTTTGCCCAGGAAAAGAGGACTGCCTTAAATTACACCTATTCCCCACCCTTGTCAAGTCATTTCTCATTCTAAATCGCTCTCCCGGTATCCTCCCACCTCACTCTGCCGCTCGATCTCCTCAGTCAGCCTCTGCCTAAAAAGCATAGCCGAATCGTGGCCATACATCCTCAGAATGTGGTTCATCGCCACCACCTCAGATATAACCGTTATGTTCTTACCAGGGGATATGGGTATGGTCACCAGGGGGATCCTCACCCCCAATATGGTGGTATAGTTCTCCTCCAAACCCAACCTCTCATACTCCCCCTCCTCCTCGTTCCAGTAAACAAGCCGCGCCTCCACCTCAATCCTCTTCTGTGCCCTTATAGCCCTGATGCCAAACAATTTCTCGATGTCGATTATCCCTACCCCCCTTATCTCCATCCGATGGCCTAAAAGCTTCCCCCCCCTTCCTACTACTACGCCGGGGGCGATTTTGGCTATCTTTATCACATCATCGGCCACTAAACGATGCCCCCTCTCCACCAGATCCAGGGCGCACTCACTCTTGCCTATCCCGCTCTTACCTGTATAGAGAATGCCCACCCCATAGACATCCACCAGCGTCCCATGGATGGTGGTATGAGGGGCAAAAAGGTGGTCAAGCCAGAAGGTGACCTTCTGCACAAACTCAGCAGTAGAGAGGCTGGTCCCTAAAATGGGGATCTTGTGTTTGTTGGCCACCTCCAGCAGAACCGGAGGAGGCTCAAACCCCTTGGTGAGGACAAGGCAGGGAAGATCTGTGGCAAACATCCTCTCCAAAACGGCTTTTGTCTCCTCTGGCGGTTTGCGTCTGAGGTAAATTAACTCCGTCTCTCCCAGGACCTGCACCCTGTTCTGGGGAAACCTCTCCGTAAATCCAGCCAAAGCCAACCCCGGACGGTGGATACCACTGGAGACCAACTTCCTCTTCAGACCTATTGGACCGTTGAGGAGGTAGAGACCTAAGAGTTTCCTCCTCTTGTAGAGGTCCTCTACGGTGAAGTCCTCCATTTACTCCTCCGGGGCAGGTCTTTCCTCCATCTTAGGGTTTGATTTATGGTTGCGCAGCTTATCCTTATACCTCTTAATCTGTCTCTCCATCTTCTCCACTACACCATCTATCGCCAAGTACATATCCTCAGACTCTCCTCTGCTGGCCAAATCGGTCCCCCACACATGGATCACCAACTCGGCAATTTGCCGATGCTTCTCTACGGAAAGGATCATATGGCCCCTTATCAGGTGATCGAAATACTTCTTCAGGGTATAAACCCCCTTCTGTGCATAGTCCCTCAAGGCATCGGTCAGCTCAAAGCGTCGGGCAGTGATCTTGATGTCCATCTCACCCTCCTTTTTATTTCAATATTTCCTTTTACGAAAATGGACGGTCTGTCAAGAGATACGAAAAAACCCCGGGGAACCTGAAGCCCTCATCCACCGGCCTTCATCCTGAACCTGGCCGGAAGGATCTTCAACTGCTCCCTGTACTTGGCCACTGTGCGCCGGGCTAAATTTATCCCCTTTCCCCCCAACTCTGTGGCGATAGCATTGTCGTTGAGGGGATGAGCGGGATCCTCCTCCTCCACCATCTTCTTGATCAGCTCCAACAGGCTCTGGGTAGAGACTCCCTCCTTAGTCCCCTCTACCTTTCGCCCAAAGAAAGACCTTAACTCAAACATCCCCTGCGGAGTTTGCACCCACTTGTCATTGACCACCCGGCTTACCGTGGAAAGATGCACACCTACCTCCTGGGCTACTTCGCTCATAATGAGCGGTTTCAGGGCAGAGACCCCTTTCTCTAAGAATTCTCGCTGCCTACTCAAAATACTCTTGGCCACATTGAGCATAGTGCTTCTCCTCTGCTGGAGGGCATTCACCAACCAGCGGGCGGCATTTAACTTATCCTGAACATATTTTTGGGTTTCCTTTGAGGTCTGGCCTGACTTCTGCAAAAGTTCCCTATATTTACGGTTCACCCGCAGCTTGGGAAGATTCCCATCATTGAGGATTACCTCGTAATCGTCACCCACTTTCTTTACTATGATATCTGGATAGACCGTGGCTGCTGGGGCAGCAAACCCGGCTAAGGCTGGTTTAGGGGAGAGCCGGGAGATCTTCTCCAAGGCAACCTGCACCTCTTCTGGAGTCACCTGCAACTTCTTTGCCAATTGGGTGGGGGTCTTCCGATCCAAAAGATGCAGGTAATCCTCTATTATCTGCTTCACCAGCTCATCCTCCATACCCAATTCCCTCACTTGGATGAGGAGACACTCCCTCAGGTCTCTGGCTCCCACCCCAATGGGATCAAAGGTCTGAATAATGGAGAGGAGCTTCTGGCATTTTTCCAGGGGCCTATTCAGGATGGCCGCAATACCCTCTATGGGATAGGAGAGGTACCCATCACCATCAATATTCCCAATAATGAACTCGCCGATCTCAAACTCCTCCTGGCTGAGATCCTTTAACCTAAGCTGGCCCAGGAGATGACCATAAAGGGTCTCCTTGTAGACAGGGACCTTAGCCTGCACCTCCTCTTCCGAAGCGCTAAGCTCCTGGGGGCCACTGAAGTCAAAACCCTCCTCCAGGAACTTCTCCCAATCCACTTCATCCTCGCTGAGTTCAAGTTCCTCCTCAGGTTCCTCCTCTTTGGCTTCCTCAGGAGAGGGTTCCTCCTCCTCTTCTTCCACCTCCTCTAAGAGGGGGTTGGCAACCAGTTCCTGCCGCAGCACCTGTTCTAACCTGAGGGTGGAGTATTGTAAAAGCTTCAAGGCTTGGATGAACTGGGGGGTAAGTTTCAAAAGCATTGACGATTCTAAACCAACCTTCATCCCTCCCCCTTTCTATTCCAATTTAAACTTCTCACCCAGGTATACCCTCTTGGCCTCAGCATCCTGGGCTAAACTTTGAGCTGTTCCCGACTTAAGAATCTTTCCTTCAGACATAATATAGGCCCGATCGGTTATTTGTAGGGTCTCCCTCACATTATGATCGGTAATGAGTACCCCTATCCCCCTTCCCTTGAGCCGAGAGATTATCCCTTGTATATCCTCTACAGCAATGGGATCAACCCCTAAGAATGGTTCGTCCAAGAGGATAAACTTGGGGTCAGTAACCAGGGCCCTGGTTACCTCTACCCTCCTCCGTTCCCCCCCGGAGAGGTTATAGGCCTTGGACTTGGCTAAGGGGGTGAGGCCTAGCTCCTCCAAGAGAGAGGCTAATCTCCTCTTTCTTTCCTGGGAGGAGATCCTCAATGTCTCCAAGATAGCCAAGATGTTCTCCTCCACGGTGAGCTTACGAAAGATGGACGGCTCTTGGGGGAGATAACCTATCCCCAGCCGCGCCCTCTTATACATAGGCAAGGAGGTGATCTCCTCCTCATCTAAGAAGACCTTCCCCTCATCGGGTCTAATTAGACCCACGATCATATAAAATGTAGTGGTCTTGCCAGCCCCGTTGGGGCCTAAAAGCCCCACCACCTCCTCCCTCTCCATCTCAATTGATACCTGGTCAACAACCCTGCGCTTCCGATAGACCTTAACCAAGCCCTCAACCCTCAACCAGCGGCTCATCGCCCCTCATCTATGTGCAGGCCCTCTATCCTCCCCTTGATCTTCGCCTTTATCCTTATCTGCTTCAACTCAGGGTCTGCCTCCATCCCTAACCCAGTGACTACATCTCCCCCTCGGCTTATTTTAACCAGGGAATCGGTATAAACCCGATTGGCCCGCGCCACCCACCTCAACAAGGTGGTTTCCAACCTCACCCCCTCAGAGGTGACCACCACAACCTTCCCCTTGGCTTCCATTCTCCCCCCCCAGACCGTTCCCTCCTGCGAAGTAAGGGTGGAGGAGATCTTCCCCTCCTCATCGTAGAATTGAGCTTTTACCCCCTGCAGGATTTCCTTCTCCTCCTTAAGATATTTGGAGATGCGGTCTGCATAGACAACTGCCGTCCTCTTCCCCTCTGAGGTAAAGATAATGCTTGACCCAACCAGCACCTGATCCGGCCCGGGGGAAGAACCCTTTCTCGGGGGCGGCTTCTCCTTCCCACATCCCCAGAGAAGGAGAACAATCATCCAAAGGACCACCCCCCTCATCCCTCCACCCAGTTCACCCCCATCCAGGCCAAATGGGTGGGGTAACGACGCACAAATCCCTCCAAAATCTCAACCCACCTCCCCACTATGGCCTTCAAGTCTCCCTGCGGATCAATTGGTTCCCCCACCTCTAACAGATGGTGGCCATCGTCCGTCAGATGGATGAAGAGCGGGAGGAGGGGGGAACCGGCCCTCTGCGCCAAGAGAAAGGGACCCATAGGGATAAAAGCTAACTTGCCAAACAGGGGAAAGGCCATCCTCCCCACCCCCTTCCCTCCCCTATCGGCTAACAGTCCAATCATCTCCCCCCTCTTCAGGGCAAGCAGAAGTGGCTTGGCTCCCTGAGAGATGGAGACATTTCGCTCGCCAACCCCCTTCCTATACCCCACCAGCAACTTATCCAACCGGGGATCATACAACTCCCTTCCCACCACGGTAAGTGGATAGCCCTTCCAGGAGAGCCAGGCCCCAATAAGCTCCCAGTTGCCCAGATGTGCGGTAAGCCCCACCAACCCCCTTCCCCAGCTATATGTTTCTTGAAATTTCTCCCATCCTTTAACCTTTATCAAACCCCGCCCAAAATCTCCGGGGCCGACCATTCGGAAGGTATCAGCGGCATTGCGTCCTAAATTATAGAAGACCCCCCTGGCTATCCTCTTCAGCTCTTTTGGCTTAATTCCACCCATCAAGCGGAGCCCCAGCAGCGTCTTCCTGCGCTGCTTCCCCAAGATAAAGTAGGCCATCCCCCCCAATAGACCACAAAACCACAGGGAAAATTGCCGAGAGGTGGCACTCAGAAAGCGAATGAGGAGCTTGACCAGCCAATAGATTGTCCAGTTCTTGGCCCTCTTGGTTAGTAGCTTAGAGTAACGGTTCACAGAGATTAGTGTTCAGTAGTCAGATTAGCTAAGAATGTAGAATTAAAAATGAAAAGAACCATTGACCTCGCCAACAATAGGGATCAAAAAAGGTTTCCCACACATTTCCCCTCGCTTTCAAGTGGCTCCTCTGCTCTAACCAAACCACCAATATCCAACCCTGCTATTCATTAAGCTCTTCTCCTTCTGAGCCCTGTTCCCCACCAACTTTTGAGGTTCAGAAAACGCCTGATCTCAAGATGTCATGGAGATGGATTATCCCAATGGGCCTCCTTCCCCCATCGACGACCACCAGAGAGGTTATCCCGTGTTTCTCCATCAGCCTTAAGGCCTCAGCGGCCAATTTCTCCTTACCAATAGTCTTGGGATCGGTGATCATCACATCCCTCACCTTCAGGCTAAAGATGTCCTTCCTCCTCTCCAAAAGCCTGCCCAAATCCCCATAGACGAATATACCGCAGAGCTTCCCTTTAGCATCCACTACCGTAGTTACCCCGCGGTTGCCGGTCAAAACCAAGATGGTCTCCATCATCGGGGTATCCTCAGCAACAATGGGGACCTCTTCCCCTTGCAGCATCAGGTCCTCCACCGTGAGCAGCAGGCGGCGGCCGATACTTCCTCCGGGATGGAAGTAGGCCAGGTCCTGAGGACCAAAACCCCTCCTCTCTAAGATGGCGATGGCCAAAGCATCCCCCATCACCATAGCAGCAGTGGTGCTGGTCGTGGGGACGAGATCGTTGGAGCCAGCTTCGCTCTCCACACTGCAGTCCAAGGTGAGATCGCTCTTTTTGGCCAAGAGGGAACTGGGATTGCCGGAGAGGGAGATGATGGGCACCCCCAACCTGCGGAAAAGGGGAAGGAGCCTGAGGAGCTCATCCGTATCCCCACTCTTGGAGATCATCACCACCACATCGTCCCTTTGCACCAACCCCAAATCCCCATGGGCCCCTTCGGCGGCGTGGAGAAAGAAGGCCGCTGTCCCAGTGGAGGCCAGGGTGGAGGCGAGCTTCTGGGCCACTATGCCCGATTTGCCCATGCCGGTGACGATCACCCTTCCCTTACACCCCATAATGAGCTCGACGGCTCTTTCGAAGCTCTTGTTAACCCCGTTGGAGAGCCTCTCAATGGCCTCTGCCTCCCGTCTAATCACCTCCTTGGCCCGCTGGATGCTCATCGTTTTGCCTCCAGGATGAGTTCCACCAACTCCCTGATTGCCCCCTCTCCCCCTCGGGCCTTGGTGATGTAGTGAGCCACCCCCTTCACCTCAGGTCGGGCATTAGCCACGGCCACCGCCAGGCCGGCCCTCTCCATAGCTGGCAGGTCCTGTAGGTCATCGCCCACGGCAGCAACATCCTCACTTTTTAAACCATATCTTTTCCTCAGAGTTTCAAAGATCTCTGCCTTATCTTTCACCCCAAGCCATATCTCTTTCACCCCCAAGCCCTCCGCCCTCCTCTGGGTAGCGGCCAACTGCTTGGCCGTCACAAAGGCGATGACAATGCCTGCCTCCTGGGCCCTGACGATCCCCTTGCCGTCCTGAATATCAAACCGGGCATACTCCCTCCCCTCCTGATCAACCCATATCCCCCCATCGGTAAGCACTCCATCCACATCAAGGAAGAGGAGCTTGATTTGCTTAAGCTTGCGCAAGAGGTTAAAGGATCTCATCCCACCCCCTGGTCATCTCCGCCAACTCCTTGACCTCACGCAGGAGCTTTTCTAACTCCCCTAGGGGCCACTGCGAGGCCGAGTCGCTGAGGGCCTCCTGGGGTTGGGGATGAACCTCCAAGTAGATGGCCTGGCAACCGGCGGCAACTGCTGCCCGCAAAAGGGGGGGGACAAACTCTCTCTGGCCCCCGGAGCTCCCCTGCCCGCCTCCGGGAAGCTGCACGCTGTGGGTGCCATCAAAGACTACCGGGTAACCTAACTTGCCCATTATGGCCAGGGCTCTCATATCCACCACTAAATTACCGTAACCAAAGAAGGTCCCTCGCTCGGTAAGGAGTATCTGTCCATTCCCCACTGACTCCACCTTTGCGGCAATGTAGCCCATATCCTGGGGGGCCATAAACTGCCCCTTCTTTATATTCAGGGGCAACCCAGAACGGGCAGCCTGGAGGACAAGCCCTGTCTGCCGACAGAGGAAGGCCGGAATCTGAATGACATCGACCACCTGGGCTGCGGCCTCCACATCGCTAACACAGTGCACATCGGTAAGTATGGGGATATCCAACTCCTCCTTTACCTTGGCTAAAATCCTCAACCCCTCCTTTAGGCCTGGTCCGGTGAAGGAGTTGATGCTCAAGCGGTTGGCCTTGGAGTAGGAAGATTTGAAGATAAAGGGGATATTTAGCCTTTGGGCGATCCCTTTGATCTTGGCTGCGGTCTCCAGGACCATCCCCTCTGACTCGATCACACAGGGGCCAGCGATCAAGGCCAGGGGTCTACCCGGACCAATGATGATATCTCTTACCTTTACCTCTTTCATAGTCTTATCGTTTTTTATCAGTCACCACGGGACACCATAGCGCAGCAAAGCCGCAACCAAACAATTCACCGCAAAGTCGCAAAGGACGCAAAGTTTAAAGATTATTAACTATCGTTTTATTTTATCTCTCTCTTGCTTTTTATTTCCTCTGCGATCACCGAGGTGGCAGAACCCCGATTCTGCCACCCTCCTATTGTTTTCAAATTAGCAAGTTAAAATGAAACCAGAAAATCCTGAGGTGTGATGTCATTTTCCATTGATAATTGATCATTGTTCATTGATCATTTCTTGTCTGTCCGTGGTTATCAGCGGTGATCAATTACAGCTCGTCCTCTCCCCTGACGTATGAGCCGAAGAGGTAGCCAGCCACTACCTGCGGAAACCTCTGGAAAATCCCTCTCAGGTAGGAGGAGATATCACCCACTAACACCATACCTTTTCTTGACCGCTGCCCCGATGAACTCACGGAAAAGAGGATGGGCCTTGGTGGGCCGGGACTTAAGCTCGGGATGAAACTGCCCGGCCACAAACCAGGGGTGCTCCTTTAGCTCTATTATCTCCACCAACTTCCCATCGGGGGAGAGGCCGCTAATCCGCAGGCCAGATTCGGCCAGGCACTCCCGATACTCGTTGTTGAACTCATATCTGTGCCTATGCCTCTCACTAATCTGCGTAATCCCATACGCCTTATATGCCAAGGTCCCTTTGACCAGCTTACAGGGATAGGCCCCCAACCTCATCGTCCCCCCCTTCTCCCTTACCCTTTCTTGATCTGGCATTAGATGAATCACCGGATGAGGGGTCTCGGGATCGAACTCCAGGCTGTTCGCTGCCAGAAACCCCCAGACATTGCGGGCATATTCGATTACCGCACACTGCATCCCTAAGCAAATGCCCAAAAAGGGGATCTTCTTCTCCCGCACCCACTTTATCGCCTGCAACTTCCCCTCAATCCCCCTCTCCCCAAATCCGCCAGGGACCAGAACCCCGTCGGCATTCTGAAGAAAGTGTTTGGCCCCCTTTCCCAGGAGTTCCTCGGAATCCACCCACCTTACCTCCACCCCAACGCCGTTCTCCACTCCGGCATGGACAAAGGCCTCGGTAATGCTCTTATAGGCGTCCCAGAGGTTAACATACTTCCCACAAACCACGATCCTCACCTTGCGCGGCGGATGTTTTATCCTCTCCACCATCTCCTCCCACTGGGAGAGATCTGGTTCTCCACCCGGAAGCTGAAGTTGATCCAAGATAAGACCATCTAAACCCTCCTGATGAAACATAAGGGGAACCTCATACACCGAATCCACATCTCTGGCCTCTATTACGGCCTGGGGGGTAACATTACAGAAGAGGGCAATCTTATCCCTTAGGGCCTTGGCTAACCTCCTCTCCGTGCGGCAGAGGAGGATATCGGGTTGAATGCCGATCTCACGCAGCTCCTTTACCGAATGCTGGGTGGGTTTGGTCTTCACCTCTCTGGCCGCCTTAATGTAGGGGACAAGGGTAAGGTGGACATAGACTACCCCTTCCTCCCCCTCCTCCAAACCCATCTGCCTGATGGCCTCTAAGAAAGGGAGGCTCTCGATATCGCCCACAGTTCCCCCTATCTCGGCGATAACCACATCGGCCTTCCCATTCATCCTCCCCAAATCCCTGATCCTTTTCTTTATCTCATCGGTGATGTGGGGGATAACCTGCACCGTCCCCCCCAAGTAATCCCCCCGCCGCTCCTTGGTGATTACCGCATCATAGATCTGGCCGGCGGTGACATTGTTCCGGTGGCCCATATTCTGATCCAAGAACCTCTCATAATGGCCCAGGTCGAGGTCGGTCTCCGCCCCATCATCGGTGACGAATACTTCCCCATGCTGGAAGGGGTTCATCGTCCCGGGGTCAACATTTATGTAAGGGTCAAACTTAATCATATTCACCTGCAGGCCCCTGGCTTGGAGGAGCATGCCCAAGGAGGCGGAGGCCAGTCCCTTGCCCAAGGAGGAGACCACACCTCCGGTGACAAAGATATATTTGACCTTTCTCATCCTCTCACCAACCTCTCCTCCACCCTCCTCAGATCCTGAGGGTGATCCACATTTATCGTGGCATAGCTCCCCCTCACCACCTTAATGCGATAGCCATTCTCCAAAGCCCTAAGCTGCTCCAGCCTCTCCGCCCTTTCCAAGGGAGAAGGCTTAAGGGTGGAGAACCTGAGGAGGAACTCCCGGCGGTAGCCGTAAATCCCTATATGTCTCAGGTATGGGAACCTCGAGGAGCTGGTCCCATCCCGAGAGTAGGGGATGGGAAGCCGGGAAAAGTAGAGGGCAAAACCCTCCCTATCCACGATTACCTTGACCACATTCGGGTTATCAAGCTCTGCATCAGCCTCAATTGGGGAGGCTAAGGTGGACATAGGCAACTTGGGATCTGCGGAAAGTGGGGAGATAACATCCTTGATGGCCTGAGCGGGGATGAGGGGTTCATCGCCTTGTATGTTAACCACCAATAAGGCATCCTTGCCCCTGGCCACCTCTGCCACCCGGTCCGTGCCGCTTTGGCAACGAGGAGAGGTCATCACCACCTGAGCCCCAAACCCCCGGGCCACTTCTTCGATTCTTCCATCGTCTGTGGCGATGACCACCTCGCCTATGGAGGCCTCTTTCGCCCTCTCCCAGACCCATTGGAGCATGGGCTTACCCTTAATTGGAGCCAAGACCTTTCCGGGAAAGCGGGAGGAGGAGTAACGGGCCGGTATAACTGCTAGGACGTTCATCATCCTATACCAAACGGGAGTGATTGTCAATAAAAAAATACGGTGACACCTCACCACCGTATCCAAATTGGCATTTTAGGTTAGTTAGCATCTAATCCAAAACCCGGGGGACCTGGAAATACCCCTTCCATTTCTGAGGAGCATTGCGCAAGGCCTCCTCCTGCGGGAGGGAACCCTGCACCACATCCTCCCTGAAAACATCCTTTGAGGAAGCACCAAGGGATAAAGGCGGAACATCCCTCAGATCGAGCTCATTTAACTGCCCCACATACTCCAATATCCTCCCCAACTGGATGGAGTAGCGCTCCTTCTCCTCTGGGGTGAGCTTTAGTCGGGCCAGCCTGGCTATATGTTCCACCTCTTTGATCGGCACCCTCATCTTCTTAAATTTACCACCTTACCTGCCAAAAAGCAAGGAGTTTTTGCGAGGAAATTTACCCCTCAGATCCCCTTTGCCCATCTTCTACCCGGGATTATTCATAAACTGATGATGAATTCACTATTTAAAGGTGCCCCTATTATCCCGTAGGGACAGACCTTTAGGTCTGTCCCTAAAAGGCGGAACCCCCGGTGGTTGAAAATAGCCAGGGGGGGTTATAAATGAATAAACCGGCTTAGCGGGCACAGCGGAAGCCGGTCGAGTTTGTCCGCAAGAGGGGGCAATTATCCCTCCGTCTATCATCTGGGCTAAGGTAAGAGATGGTTGCCTTCCATCCACCACCCTTTAAGGCCCTATAGGTACAGATAGTGGCATAACCCATATTACCTACCCCATCATTGCACCATTCCCAGCAATTTCCCATCATATCGCTTATTCCCCAGGGGCTATCCCCTTGAGGGCTATAACTGCCTACTGGAGCTGCATAAGGGAAGCCATCGCCGCTAAATCCTTTATAAGTGTATCCTTTGTATCCCAGCCTCCAGTTGCAGAGGTTATAAAAAGGGGGATTCTGATTGTTGAAGAAACCGTCTCCCCAAGGGAAGCTAAGATTATCTACCTGACCTGAGGCCAAATCCCATTCATAGAGTGTGGGTAACCTCTTCCCCGCCCATTTACTATAAGCATAGGCCTCAAACCAGGAGACTCCAGTAACTGGAGAATGGGGAGAGTTTGAGTAAGGGTCACCTGAGAAGTAGGGCATCTTCTTAAAGTCCCAAAACCTAGGACAGTTCCATTCATAAGTAATGTTATTATTCCACCCTATTTCGGGTTTAGTTACACTTCCATCGGTAATTAGCCAATATTCCCTTTGACCATATCCCCCTAATTCCACAAATGCTGCGAACTCCTCATTTGTCACCTCGTATTTGTCTAAGTAGAATGTTTTCTTTCCCTTGGTGATCTTGATCATCTCCCCGCCAAAGCCTGTCCCATCGTAGGCCAGCAGAAGAGGAGGGAAGACAAGGGAGTCTCCCTTGTAGTCAACCCAGATACATCTGTCCCTCCCCGATTGGATCTTCCCCCCGATATCACCATAAACGAGCTTGGATGGTTGCTTAAGGAAGGAGGAGTCCTTTGGGGAGAGCCTAAGCCGCACCTCCAATCTATCATCGTCTTCATCGAAGAGGTCGTATATTATCTTGGCCTTTCCCGGGGCAGGATGAATCATCCGCACATTGGTGATCATCGGCAAAGAGTTGGCGTTGCACTCAGCAGTTACTACCAAAGTGAGAAAAAATATAATCAGTGATCTAATCATTAACCTGAATAATTCGTATGCCACAAAGGCACCAAGCCTCAAAAGAGTCGATCCCAAAGGCGAGGTGGCAGAACCCCGATTCTGCCACCCTCCTGCCTTCAGGTGAGGGCACCTACCAGCTCGGTGGGAGAACGGTTAGATGAGGACATCTGACCACTTACTTTGTCATAAATTGAACTACTTTTATGTTTTTAATTCTCAGCGACTTAGGGGCTTCGTGGCTAAATTTGTGATCGTTAAAGAACTTTCATTTCCTCCCCAATAAAGGGGGCAATCAGGTTGGTCAAAACCCCAATGAAAATAGATCCCACCCAGAAGGAAATAAGAAGCCAAATGGTTGTCTTCCTCCCCACCACCTTCAAGAGGAGGGGAATAGAACTAATGCAGATCCCCGCTCCCGAAATGGTAAAGGTCAGGGCATGGCCCAGAGGCATCCCCATCTGCATAAAAGGGGAGAGGATAAGCACCTCAGCCCCGGAGCAGAGATGGATGGGAATACCTGTTGAGGCCATAGCCAAAAGGCCTCCCAGGTTATTCTGCATAAACATTTTCACAAAGCTGCTGGGCAAAAGGACGGCAAACACCGATCCAAAGAGAAGCCCCAAACCAATAAACCTAAAGAGGGAGACAATATATCTCCAGGTTCCCAGAGGGAAGGGGAGCCTGACAGCCAGACTCTGGGATCTGACAGCCAGACTCTGGGATCTGACGCCCTTGGGCTCAGCCGGAGGTTCTCTCTCCTGAGGAGAATTTTCCCATAACATGCTGATAAGAAACCCACTGGAGATAGCGAGAAGAAAGGTAAATGTGATACGCAGAAGGGCATATCTAACCCCCAATACACCCCAGGAGAGGACGATTACTATGGGACTGAGAATAGGGGTTGTTATGAGGAAAACCAGAACCACCTTCTTGCTCAGGTGAGGCTGCTCAAGCATAGCTTTGACGATGGGGATCACTCCACAGGAACAGAGAGGCAAAACTGCAGCCAGAAGAAAGGAAGAGAAGATGTTTCTGGGCCACAGCTTGAAGCTAATTCGGCCGATTAGGCTAGCCATAAAGCATCCCAAGATGAAGATAGGGATGGTGGTAGCGCTGTGGGCAAATATGAGCTGAGGGAATTGGGTGGCGATCTCTGAGAGGTTATATCCCTGACCTACGGTGAAGAGAGGGCAGGAGCGGCAGGCGGCGAAAAAGGAGCTCCTCAACCCCCAGGAGAAGTAGAGAAGAACCAGGGATCCACCCACCAGGATGGAGGTTAAGCCAGCCTGCAGGGGATAATTTAGGGATAACCTTAATCCCCTGAGGGGGCGCAACCTTCTCAGCCAAGGATAGACCAAGAGTATCAAAAAGAAACCAGTAAAGAGATAGCCAATGATTACCTGACTCATAGCATGCTCCGAAGTGCGAAACCTTCCTTATAAGGATGGGGAATGCTCCTAAAGGGAACTGGTTAATTCCCTCCGGCCTCCTTGTAGCGGGCGATGAACTCCTGGAGGTACTGTCCCGCAATCCCCACATTGTGAATGATCAGGGTGTTTTCATCGTTTAACTGCTCGGCGCTGGAGGTCCAATTTTGGGAGCCAGTGATCACAATCGGTCCGTTCTTTAGGGAATTGGGTCAATGAACATATATTTGTGATGGAGGATGCCTCCCCCCTCCACTCTGCTGAAGTAGACCGAAGGGCGAGGGTTCCAGCTCTCCTTCATCGTAGAATACTCGCTCAAATTCTCTGTATTCCAATAGTAATCAAAGACCCCGGCCAGGCTCACCCCATTGCGAAATCTTTCCTGAATGGCACTGGCAATGCTTTGTGCCGCCCAACCTCTGGAGAAGGCAAAAATGCAGAAGTCGATGTTATGATCTGCGGTCTCAATTGTTTTAACTATCTTCTCCGTAGCTCCGTCCGTGGGACAGAAGTAGAGCTCAACCAGACTTTCATTTATGATAAATTTGTGCGCGGTGTTGTTGGCCTTTCGGCCATGGAACCGCGATTTAGTGCTGTCAGGGGTATCTGTTGCTGATCCCCACATCTCCTCAAACTCCTGAGTATAGGCCTGAGCGAGGAAGCTGCTCTGTATCTCTATGACATTATTGGCATTTCTTCGGGTGCCATTCTCCGTAATATTGTAGGAACCGGTCCATATCCAGTCATCACCTGTGGATGTCTTATCCCGATAGTCGAAGACGGTGAACTTGTTGTGCATAAATCCCTCCCCGTCATTCTTGCCGAAACTGTCGTCAATAACCGGTATGCCATTCTCCCTCAGTTCAGCTATCTCATACTCACCGGCATTTTCGTTTTCGGTGATGAACCGCACAGCGACTCCCCTTTTCTTGGCTGCAATCAAGGCAGCGGTAACATCTTGTAGGTTCAAGTGGTAGAAGCAGGCATCGATGGAGTATCCGGCCTGATCAATTCGATTGATGAGCTTTCGATCCAATTTTACATTGCCATTGGCCAGCTCTGGATCATTCACGCTTTTGTTGAAATAGACATTCCAAGCTCCCTGCTCCGAGGGTAGGTTATTGTTTAATATTCTCCTCTCCCTCTTCCCACAGCCTAAGAAGATGAGGAGTAAGATAAAGGGCAATAGGTAAAGTCTCTTCAAATTCCCTCCCCCTGAGAATATAGGCCTTCTCCGCTCTTTGTCAAACCAAAAAAGGGCAAGGATTCTTGCCCTTTTTACGGAAACAAGTCAGAACACCCCGTACTGTGAGGGGAGATAAATGACATCCTTACTAGTCCCCTCTCCCCCGGCGGGGGAAGGTGGGACCGAATATAATCTTCACCCCCTCCTTAGTCCTCCCCCATCAGGGGGAGGAAACTGTTTCAGATGCTCCCCCAAGTCTTAGCTATATTTCCGGCAAATCTTCCTCCTATATTACCCTCTTCTTCCAGACACCAGTAGAAAAGAGCACAATGGCCACAGTTGCCCCAACGATGTTGCTGATGGCCATTCCCATCCAAACCCCCGTTGACCCTTTGGAGAGGTAAAAGGCAAAGAGCCAGCAGAGGGGGACCCGCAGGGCCCAAAGCCTGGAGAGCTCCATTATCATTGTGGGAACATTGTGCCCTGAACCCTGGAAGACTGCTCCTGCCGCGCGGAACAGGCCAAAGAAGGGCATACCTAAGACGAATATGGAAATAAATTTTACCCCTTCCTCTATTATGTCCGGGCGATTGGGGATAAAGAATGAGAAAGCTGGCTTCCTCAATAGCCACAGGATAGCGGCTTCAGCCATCAATATCAGGAACATAAGCGCACTACCCCTCCGGGCTGTAGCCTCGGCGCGGGCGATCTTTCCCGCTCCCAAGCTTTGCCCTAAGATAGTGGTCAGGCCCACCCCCAAGCCTTCAATACAGATAAACATCAGGTGGATTATCCGATCACCTATCCCATAGGCGGCCAGGGCAATGGAAGCATTGGGTACCCTGCCGATTATGGCCATCAAGACCACAAAGCCAAATGCCGTCCCCGAATTCCCGATGGAGGCCGGGAGGCCAATCTTAAATATCTTAGAGATCCACTGCCACCTTGGCCTCAGGGAGGATAACTTCAGTCGGACACCCCTTTTGCCTTTAAAGAGGATATAGAAGGCAATAACCGATGAGATCGCCTGACAGATGACTGTGGCCAAGGCTGCCCCCAGGACCCCCAGCTTAGGCAGAGGCCCCAGGCCGAAGATGAGCAGGGGATCGAGTATAAGATTGAGTAAAACCGTTACCCCACTTACCAACATCGGGGTGACCGTATCTCCGTAAGCTTGCAGAACAGAGGCGAAGAGGAAGGAAGCAAACATAAAAGGCATCCCCAAGAAGATGACCTGAATATACAGGATGGCCACATCGGTAACCCCTCTGGAATGGGTAATTAAGGGAAGAAGGTAGGGAGAGAGAATGTAGCCTAACCCACCGATGAGCAGGCCAAAGACAAAAGAGAGGGAGTAAACTTGCCCACAGGAGAGGTCAGCCTTCTCCCCTTTACCAGCTCCGGTATATTGGGAGATGAGGGCCACTCCCGCAGCAGCAAAGCCAGCAGCAAATGAGATAAGCAGGAAGACTATGGGCCAGGATATCTGGAGGCCAGCTACGGCTACACCACTTTCCTCTTTGGGCAGGTGGCCTAGCCAGAAGGTATCGGCGAGGTTGTAGAGAACCTGGAGGATGGTAGTGACCATTACCGGCCACCCAAGCCTGAAGATCGTCCTTATTATGGGGCCCCCAAGAATATCCTCTCTGGAAACCTTGCTCATAGAACCCAAGGAAACATTACACCCTCCCCTTGTCAAGAAGGATTCCAGCTTAAGATCATCGTAATTGTTCACCACTGAGAGCCACGGACAGATAAGAAATGGTCAATTATCAATGATTAATTATCAATGAAAAATGGCACGCACCTCAGGATTTTCAGGCTTCATCTCCTTTTAACTTGCTAATTGTTAATTGCTAATTGATCATTGTATACAATTCCGTGGTGAACTGTTACAGATTATGTTAAGGTAATGCCATCCCTCTGGAGTCAGAATGCCCCTTCTCACAAAAATCCCTTGCAATGTTTATTTAATTTTGATATATATGTGGAGTTGAAAAGAGAGGATGAAATGTATTGGTTTGATGTCCTCATAATTATCATCATTGGTCTGAGCGTGATCTATAGCTTTATCAGAGGGTTAATCAGGGAGCTCTTCGCCCTGGGGGCCGTATGCTTTGGTTTTGTCATCGCCTGCCGCATTTATCCTTTAGGGCAAGGGTTAATTTCACCCCTAATCCATAATTCGGATATATCCGCCCTGCTGAGCTTTATACTCATATTTCTCTTCGTTGCAGCCCTGATCGTCATACTCGGAGCAATTCTAAGCAGACTTATCCACTTCATCAGGTTAGGATGGGCAGACAGGTTAATTGGGGGATTCTTTGGCCTCCTCAAGGGGCTCCTCATCTCCGGCATCATCTGCATCATCACCGTGGGTTTCATCCCCCAAGGGAAGAAAACCATCAAAAAATCAGCTCTCGCTCCTGGTTTGCTCAAGTTGACCAAGCAGGCAGCAAAGTTGCTCCCGGGAACCATTAGGGAGAGATTTACTGGTATTGGCATTTGAGGAACCTGGGCATTTGGAAATTATCTGGAAACACCGAAATGTTCCTCCCCTCTACCCTAAGGGGGAACTCCACCCAAACGAGGACGCCTGGGCAACTCTTGTAGTTACAGTAAGCTGTTGTTGGGATTTAATATCTGAACAAGTCACCGACTGCTTCCTTGAGTCGGCAACCCAATTTCGCGGATGATAACTCCAGGCAGAAGGGAGAGGCACTTTTTTAATGGATCGGAGGGGAAGGATCTCTTAACCAGAGGTTAAAGGATATAGAAGAGCAAAATCCCGGCCAAACAAAGGAACATCATTCCCATCCCCAACTTTACCCCCTTCCCCCTTCTCTTCCAGAACTCCGTCAACCTCTCTGAGGTCATCCCCTTGTAGGCCAGAAGGAAGATAACTACCAGGGGCAGGATAAAACATAGGTTATAAAAGAATAGATAGAGCAGGGCCTTGGCCTTGAGGGCGGGGACCTTGGTCACAAATATGATGGTGGGCAGGTAAACCTGGCCTGTACAGGCAAACTCCAACAGGGAGATAAAAAAACCAGTAACCAAAGCGGCAAGGACATAGTTTTTCGCTCGAGAGCGGGTGCGCACCGCCTGGTGTATTCTCCTGTGCAGGAACCCAGGAAGCTTGAGAATAGATTCTTCATACTCGCTCTCCCTGTATTTAGCATAGTCGTAAAAACTTAAACCAGCCAAAACCAGGGCCCCAGTTGCAGTAAGTATATAGACTATTCTGGCCACAATGGGCATAAAGCTCAGGGATTGAACGAACTTCAGTAGGCCTAACCCCACTATAAAGTAGGTTATGAAAACAGCCAGGGTAAAGGCAGAACCAACGGCGAGTAGCTCCCTCCCCTTGCGGCCCACAAAGGCCAGATAGGAGATGAAGAAGACTATGGTCACAAAGGCGCAGGGGTTTACCCCGTCCAAGAGACCAGCGGAGATGACCGTGGTGATCTCCAAGCCCTTGAACCTGCTGATTATCTTCTTCTCTGCCCGCTTCAGCTCCCCTCGGGCCATCTCCCAGGGAGGGGTTGCTTCTACATCCTTATATTTTTTAATGAGCCTTTCTAAGTTCTTGTCATTCACCTCCATACCTAACAGGTAATCCCCCCCGATGAAGGCCTCCGGGATGGACATCCTTTGGGCTTCCGGGACATTGTATACCTCCCCCAAGGCCTCCGCCAACCTTTTGCTCTCTGGATCCAGGATGTTAAACTTTCTCACCACCAAATGGGGATATTTACTCTCCAGGTGCTTTATCCGATATTCAGCCCTGTCACACTCCTTACAGCCAAACTTGTAAAAATAGGCCAGATAGATCTTCTTACTCTCCTGGGCTGGGGGAATTTCCCCCATCTCCCCCTCCCCCCAGACAGGTTTTGAGGCATAAACCCCTCCCTGGGTAAGCTCCAAATGGGAGAAGGGAATTCCGGTTGCAGAATACTGGGAGAGCACCCCCCGCAGTTTTCCTTTTACATCCTGACCGCTGAGCAGGGAATCGCCGATGATGAAGACTGGGATTTCATTCTTCCCCTTCCCATAGGCCTCTTCCAGGTTCACCAGCACCTGGTAATTGGCTGGGCTGTTCACCTCGAAGTAGCGCAACTGAAGCCTGTCCCCATAGAGGAATTCAATCTTGGGCAGGAAATTTTTGATGATCACCTGGCAATCCTCGCAATCCTGGGCATAGAAGACATAAAAAGAGAGCTTGGGGCCCTCTTTCCCACTTGCCCAGGAATGGTTGAAAATCACCAGGAAGAGAAGGGATAATACCCAACCAACTCTGCCCAACCTCAAATCACCTCCCCCATTTTAGGGTTTTGACCTCCTGATCTTCTTCAGCCTATGGCCTTTTTGCTTCTTCTTGTCCAAGATGAGGTGGCAGAACCCCGATTCTGCCACCTTCACCTTTTGCTGGTAGGTGAGGGCACCTGACGGCTTACCGGTGATGTAATTCCACGAGATTCCAAGATGAACTATTTCTTCCTTATTTTTTGCCCCTTCTTGTACGCCCGAATCAACTCCAAAATCCCCGGATCATCCTTAATCTTCTCTTCCAGGAGCTGGGAACGGGATTCAATCGACTCCAGCCTCCTCCGCGGATTTAAGGAAAGGATGAGGTCCCCCGCATAATAGCTCTTTGTACCAGCAACTGCCAGATAGGTTTCCCCTACCTTCTCCGGTAGCCCCTCTACCGATCCTATCCTTCCCCCGATTATCAGGTTAATCCCCTCTATCTTCTTGGCCAGTTCCTGAGATTGGCTCTGCTCCAAATCGGTGAGCACAATCACCAGATCACATTTCCCTCGCAGCTTGTGCACTAAGCGACTGGCAACCTCCGTTGGATCGTCCACCACCAGCGGTTTGTCCCCCTGTTGAGGCTTGATCCGCTCGATTGCCGCAGGTGAGGCCAAACCAAATATCCCCACCTTGAGCCCTCCATATCCAATACCCAGAAAGCTTTTCCCCCCATACCTCTTGATGATATAAGGCCGGGCAAAATGCGACCCCGTATCCTTATACCTGATGTTGGCCGAGATTAGGGGGAGCTTATACTTGCCCCCCAAATCCTTAAGAAATTTCTCCCCTAAGAAAAAATCCCAGCCGGCTACATTTATGGCATCGTAGCCCAAAAGAGCCATCCCTCGGGCCATAAATTCAGCCTTCAGCTTGCTGGTCCTACTTCCATAACAGAGGAACTGACTCGCATCAACGGCCAGCAGACAGGCGTTACTAACTCTATTCTCTTTTATGTATGTGGCTCGCCGAGCCAACCCGCCATAATCATGGCGATGTCCTCAGGTGGGGCAGGGCTCCAGATAACCCCACATATTCCCCGAGTAGACGACCTGGACCTTATCTACGGCCACCTGGGGGGAACTGCAGGCCCAAAAGGAGCCCAAGGCCAAAAGCAAAAGGAAGAGTAGCAAAAGGCGCATCTCCCTTTCCATCGTTATCCTCCTTTCAATTGGAACCCTGGCAAGCCAGAGCTTGTTGAGTTTGATACCCACAATGGGCAAGGCTTTCACCCTTGCCCATTCCTGTTCAACGAAGACGGGTCAAAATTGACCCCCGTTTCCAGGCGCTTACACCTATCCATCACAGCAGAATTAAGACACATCCCCACCTTCTGCAGGTCCTGCTTTGTCACCTCCTTCCTCTCCATCCAATCCCTTATCGCTGGAGAGAGAACCTGCAGATAGGGATTATCCTCCAGGGAATAGAAGACCCATTTCCCCTCTCTCCTGTCCTTAACCAAACCTGCCCCCCTTAGTATCCGCAGTTGGTGGGAGATATTCGACTGGGAGGCCCCCAAAACATTCTCCAGCTCACAGACACACAACTCCCCTTCCATAAGTAATCTTACCATCCGCAATCGGTTAGGATCGGAAAGGGCCTTAAAGATTTCGCCCAAGTCCCTCATCTAAGAAGATATGAAGATTCTTTCATAAGTTAATAAACCTCTCCCCCCAAGTCAAGGGGAAAATGAAATCCCTCTAGCCTCCTTCATAAGGCAACTTCCTCTGTGCAGGACAAAAATCCCCCGGAAATGGATTAATCATTTGAGATAATTGTTGTTAGTTAAAAAATTGTTTGACATTTCGTGAATAATATGCTCAGTTATGACGTCGGGAAATACTTCTTTAATAGGAGATAGCGCCATGACTGAGATTGAAATCATAAAGAAAGCCTTCAAAGATCATCTGAAATGGAACGCTGCAAGAATAGGCTTCTTAGCCAACTTTCTTATTGCACTTTTGAAGGTCAGAAGTGTCAATTTAGTTGAGATTGCAACTGCCTTTTCCAGAAAAGCCAAGAAAGAGTCGAACTATAAACGTCTACAGCGATTCTTCAGATTTTTTCCTATTGATTTTTCAACTATTAGAGGCTGTTTAAAAATTGCCTCTGAATTTGAGTTAACTATTTAATTTCAAAGAAGTTCTTTGAAAAAAATTTACTTTTCCCTCTAAAAAAGGTTGACTTTGATGAAAATTTGATTATATTATTGCTTGTTAATAGTCAAAGCTTCAACCTTTAAGGAGGTAAGAAATGAGCCAAAGTCATCAACTGTCGTTCATCAGGATCTATGATAAAGAGGTTGATCCTGACTTAGAACGGTTGGATGAGCTGATCAATGATGAGGCCATCGATGCAGCCTTCTCCTATAAGATAGCCTGGCGGGGAAGAAAACTTGTCCCTATCTCCAGGAAGGTGCGAGCCCATATCCTCAAGGCAATCAAGAGGATTCCCTCCTTCAATCAGCTCTGTAGGGAGCTCAAGCAGCGAAAGGCCTATCGGAGATTCTGCCATCTAAAGAGCAAGAAGGATGGCTTCTGTCCTGCTACCTTGACCAACTTCCGCCAGGATTTCTCCTTCCGGGATCGGCTCACCCTGATCTCTATCTTCATCAAGACTGCTGACTCCCTGGGCTTCTTCCAGAACTGCTCTCAGTTGCATATCACCGACTCCACAGAGATGGAGTCCCCTTGTCGCTGGGAGCCTATTGAGGTTATAGAGGTCAATGGATGTAAGGTGGAGGTGTTCCGAGACCCCACAGCCAGTAGAGGGAAGCGCGCAGCCAAGAAGGGCAAGAGCCGTTTCCTGGTGGGCCATAGGAAGCACTCCTTAGCTATTCTCCTGCCCAACAACAAGGTGGTTACCCTCATTTCAATTGTTGCTCCCGCCCATCAGCAGGATGTCCATTTCCTTCTGCCCCTTTTATATCTGGCCCAGGCCTTGGGGCTTGAGGTAAAGTATGTGGTGGCAGACTTGGCCTACATAGACTCTGAGCGCAAGAGGGTGGCCAAGGAGAGGTTTGGGGTAGTGGTTCATACCGACAAGAAGGTAAACAGCCGCCTGCCTGAGATGGTTGATGAGAGAGGTGCTCCCTATTGTATTATGGGGGAGAACCTCCAGTGGTTGGGCCTTGACCAGGAAAGCGGGCTGCACTATTATGGGTGTGGATTGGATGAGCCAAAGGATTGTCCCCTCTATGGGGGATGTGAGAAGCTAAGGGTGATTGACTCTGCCCAATACCCGGTGGCCTTTGGCCAGATCCCTGTTCACCTTAAAGTGGGCCAGAAGATGCTGAGGGCAAGGAAGTTGAAGGAGCCCGGTTTCTGGCGGGATAGGAATAAGGGTGGATTAGACAGGATTAGCTTGTTGAACAAGGATAATGCTCACTTCTTAGCAGTGATTGCCGATGTCTGTGATCTTTTGGACTCTCTGGCAATTTTCTTAGAAAGCAAAAGGTCACTTCAGAAGAAGACAGCTTAAGGCTGGTTTATAGGCAGTAGCCCAGAGGGGTCAGTCAGAAGGGGGTTTCTCCCACAAAGAGGGAGCGGTTGAACTTTCTATCCTCAAGAGGATAGAAATCCGCCTTATAAGAGCTAAAGATGGGATAACTTTGCCTTCTGGCGGAGCCCTTGAGCACTTTACTGCTTACATATGTCAAAGAGCGGCAATTCCAGGGTCTTGATTTTTTTCAAAAAAGGCCTGAATGCCAAATGGGTACCTCTAATCCCAAGAGGAAAATTCTATTTTTAAACAGCCTCTTTAAAAGAAACGGTCAAGGCAAATCAATTTGACAAAAAAACAATCCTCCCGTAAGGTAAAGAAAAACAACAAAATATAACAGGAAGATTAAATTGTATAGCCTAAAAAAATATCTGAAAGGTTGATCCCTAAAATTTATAAGGTAGCCAAAGCTAAGGAGGCCATTGGGGTCAAACCTTTAATTACTAATTTAGGTTTCCATCGGAGGTGGCATGTCCCCATCCGGGCAGCTAATGTAGGGACAAACCTTTAGATTTGTCCGCATTCGGACAGAGCTAAAGCTCTGTCCCTACGGCTATTCTGAGCCTCCTGGTTAAAAGAAAAACCGAGCTGCATTCAAGTAAACACTATGGCAGATCGGCTGTTTCTTCCTATTGGACTCCAGCTTGGAAACATGCTGAAGAGCTATTGTTTTCGCTTCCCGACTCCTTCTCACCCAATTCTGTCTTGTCTAAGCTCAAGGTATTTTCGTCATCAGAAGCCCCTTCTTAAGAACACTTAAAAATAACGAATCACGCCTCACCTGTCAAGACCTTTCTCCCTTTTCCTCCCTGACGGAAGGGGCTTTAATTGGTAATTAAGGGTTTGACCCCACTCCGTTCATTTGAGGCATTCCTCTTCGCGCGTAACCGTTTAGCATGGGCAATTTCTATTTCATCTCTATGTTTATTGGCTTCTTCGACACTTCTAAATTTAAAGATTCCTTTAGGATAACTTATTGAAGATAACTCATTCGCAAATTCCCAGAGCTCTCCAACTTTATCATAGTATTTCTCATCAGGGTTGAAATTCCAAAGAGCTTTTTCTGCTTCTTCAAATGTTTTGTATTTATAAATTGGCATAGTATTCTCCTTCAGAATTAGTTTTTTTTGTTTTGACTCGATCCTTTATCAATGATAATTTCTTTCAAAAATTGAGCATCTATTTTATCCCTATATCGTAAGCTATCCTTCTTTAAGCTATATAACATTTCTGGTGTGGCGATTTTTACTTTTACATCTTGGTATTCAATAATTTCATATTCCAAATCTTTAAATGATACAGCTTCACCAAGTCGGCTCATGATGTCTATATAAAAGCCATTAGGTGTTCCATAACGTATGACAGGATAATTTTGTAACTCATTTAAAGTAATTTCTTCAATAGAGGTATCATTAAATACTGAAATTAAAGCTTTCTTGAGATTTTCAATATTCTTAGATACCATTTTGATAAATAGGTCTATATCTCGAGTCAATCTTTCCATACCATGAAGAATTACAGCAACCCCACCGATCAAAACATAATCAACGTTATGTTCATCAAGTGCTTTTAGCACTGATATAAATTCCTTAAACTGATTTGCCATAGGAGTCTTTTGTTTTCGTTATTCTCGCTATCCATTTACAGTGACACTCGAAGGTGGCTAACAATGACGTTTCGGAGCTTCTAAGAAGCTCCGAAACGTGAACTGATACTACAGGCCCCGCCTTCTGCATCGGCTCATCTATGTATAAGATAGCATACCTCTTCCCCTGTGTCAAGTTGTGATTAGCTATAATTTGGCTGATGACCCTACTCTCGCTCAGGGAGAGCTAGAAGACCGGGAATTTGGCCATCACTGGCCGGTGGTCAGACACCTCCTGGAGGTAGTTGAGCATCTCGTCATCGATTCGAAGAGTAGTGGTCTTCCCTCCTGTATATTCGTCAAAGGCATCCCTGGAGATGAGGATATGGTCGATGAGGCTGGAGTAACGGGGATAGGAGGCGAGGTGGGGATTTTTGGTTAGGGGACTGGTGAGAAACCGGTAGTTGAGGGAATCCTCGATGAAGACGGTGAAGGCGTTCTCGCCTGAAGGATCGTCGATCCGGTCGTTCCAATCGCCGGCCACCACGAAATCTTTCTCAGCAGAGGAGGCCACCTGGGAATCGATGTACCCCTTCAACTTCTGGGCCGCCTCTTGGCGCCGGCTAAGATCAACTGAGTCAGTCCCCGCCTTCAGATGGATGACTATAAGGCGAAAATCGAAAATCTTCCCATCCTTTTGGGCGACAACTGTCATCTCTAAAGGGGGACGAGGGAAAGCATTTCTATCATTGGTGAAAATTTGACCGACATTTTCGATAGAGATCAAACCCTCTTTATAGATAACGCCGGTTTTCTGGTATCCCCCCCAGTAGTAGATGTCGCTGGAGTAGAGGCCATCGTACTCCTCAAGATCCCTGAGAAGCTGTTGGAAGGCCATGGTATCGCTGATCTCCTGGATGGCGAAGAGGTCAACGTCGAGGCCCATGATGATCTGTCGAACCTCCCCCACCGTGGCCTGTCCGGCGAGAGGGAAGTTCTTGATATTCCAGGTGACGATCTCCAAAGTTTCCTCCTCTCCACGAGGTATCACCGAAAGAGCTGGCTTTTTCTCCCGACGGCCGCAGGAGTTGGCCAAGAGGTTGGCCGCCAGCAAGGGGAAAAGCAGATACCGGAACAGGAGGGTTCTACATCTTTTGGTCTCTTTATCCATCCTCACCCTATCGCCAGTCCATTTTACCCGAATTATTCTCAGTGCGGCAAAACCGCAACCAAACACCAGCCACAGATTACACGGATTTCACGGAAAAAAGGAGATGGGGGTCTGGCCTTGACATTAGACAAATTTTTGCTGATCTCCTCTCTCACATACTCTGGTTACGGTTGAATAGTTAATATTGCCACAAAGCTGACTTGTCTGCCTATTTGAGCCTGTTCAATGTTTTAACACATCACCTGCGATTTTCTCCATCAGGGCAGGCGCCTTACCAGCACAGGAAATCTCAAGGAGTTATGCAATTCCCTGGTGATTTATGAATAGATGGGGCAAAAGAAGCAGACCTAAGTAAGTGAGTTCTTCACCAGCATAAGCAGGCCGTTTTCAAAATCAAGAATCACCCTCTTAAAATGTCGTAAGTAATTCAATCCAATAACGCCATCGATCCCATGTTCTTCTGGGATTGTATAGCTTAATGCTTCTATATTTTCCACTTTGACCCCAGAGAGGCTAATGGATTTAAGAACAACCTTGGGAACGAGGTGACTCTGCGAAGCATCAGTGAAAGTAACGTTCTTTTTCTCCTTCGAGAGGTCATAACCTATATTTTTCAAAGCCTCTTCGGACAAAACGATCATAGAGGCACCGGTATCAAGGGCGAGTACTAAAGTTGCACTTCTCTTGTATTCAACGAAACATTCAAAGGTCAAAACATTTGCCCTGGGATCAAATGGAGCTGGCTTCATAAAACTGAGACCATCCCTTTCCTTGGCCGATCACCAGTGTACACAATGTAAAAATGGGGACAAGGATTTTTGCCTAAGAATTCATAGATCGCCGCTCGACTTGGACTATGGGCTAACAACTTCCCTCGAACGGGGTTTTTCAACTCATCTGTTTCTTGAACCTCAAATAAAAGCCATTCATCCTTGAATTGATTTTTAATTTGGTTAATGTCGCCCTGATCCATATTTGAATCGCCTCCCATTTGTTTTAATTATAGCAAAAAAACGCAGGAAAATCAAGAAAAACATTTTTCACCTAAAATTGTGGTCCAAGACAAGATCAAAGCCGTCAAATCGTCCAATCTGCCTCTGGCAGAAGTGAGTTCTACCATCATCTTGAAGAGCCGATGTCTTGGAGCGAATAGAGGAGTCAGAATGGGGTTCTGACGCCTCTATTTGAAAAGCTTCTTCTGATCAGTTGCCTACTTACAGAGATCCTTGTATTTGCTCATATCATAGAAAAAGGAATCCTGAGATGTAGGGATGAATTGGAAGTTATACTCCATCTTGTTGCGGGCATCGCTTCCCCATTGAGGATCGTTCTTTGCCTTCCGGAACTCCCTGTAGGCACAGTGGGAGAGGACCTTTCCCTCTATCTTCATCTTCCCCTTGGGGCTAATAAAGGCCTTGGCCTGCTTTTCATAGATCTCACCCAGCACATAAAATGAGTAAGGGTTATGAGAATCGATCCTCCGCGCTTTCCGCACCCAGGTTTTAGCCTGAGCATAGTTGCCCAGCATATTGTAGGCAGAGGCTAAATCACAATATATCTTTGGTTCCTGGGGGTTTAACTTCGCTGCCTCCTTCTCATACCGAATTGCTTCCTGATACCTTTTCAGTCCATGTAGGGCAACTCCCAGGTAGGAATAGGCTTTGTAATTCCGGTCGTCAAGCTTGATCAGCTCCTGGAGGATCTTTACGGCCTTAGTATATTTTCCCACTTTATCATAGGCCTTACCCAGTTTCAGGGCTACCTCCGTATCCCGAGGCTTTGATTGATGGAGTTTCTCCAGTGTTTTTATTCTTTCTTCAATCTGGCCAAATTGGGCATAGAGTTTTTCCAGGATAGCTTGCGCAGCGCTGTTTTCCGGATTAATCTCCACCGCCTTTTCATAAAGGGGGATGGCCTCCTCCTTCCTACCTACCTTGACCAAGAGGTTGGCTAAGCGAAGGATGTTGTCCTCCTGCTCCGGATTGAGGTCATAGACCTTTTTGTAAAGCGATATGGCCTCTTCATTCTTCTCCTTCCCCTCATATATATATCCCAGGGCTATATAGAAGGGGGCATAATCTGAAAACTTGTCAATGGCCTCCTGATAGGTTTTTTCACCCTGAGATGTATCTCCCAGACTACAATAGCTATTAGCCAAGAGACTATAGGCTTTCCGATGGTCAGGTTTTAGTTCCAAAACCCTCTTAAAGTGGGGGATGGCATCGTGATAGTTCTTCATCTTGTAGTATTCATATGCCGTGCTGAACTCCTTCTTTATCTCAAACTCCCTTTGAGCCTTTTTCACCTCTAAGGTATCAGGTTGGGAAACTTCCGTCTCTTCTGTCTTGTATTCCATCTGGGTGGAGGCGCAGCCTAAAAGACCAATTAAGGAAATGGCCTCTATTCCCCAAAGAATAAAGTTTGCTTGCTGCTTGCACATCTCTCCTCCTCCTTTTCGTCAATTGACAAGGTTAAACCTTTCTCCGGATTATACCTCTTTCTCATACCACTGGTTAGATAGGATTTGATGGTTCCCTCCCTTTTATAGAAGATGATCCCTTCCACCCCCGGGAGGGCCTCCAAAAGCTCCCTGCCCCTTTTGGGCCCCAAAACGAAGGCCCCAGTGGCCAGTATGTCCGCCTGCTCTGCAGAGGGAGCGATCACCGTTACGCTTACCGCGGAGTCCGCTGGATAGCCAGTGGTGGGGTCAAGGATGTGATGGTATCTCTTCCCCATCTGGAAGAAACACCTCTCATAATCGCCTGAAGTGGCCACGCCCTGGGAGGGGAGGTGCAGATAGCCGATGAACTCTCCCTGCTGGCGGGGATGTCTGATAGCTACCCTCCAGAGTCCACCTCTTGGTTTCTTCCCCCAGAGCCTGATATCCCCTCCGGCATTGACTATCCCCCCTGGAATCCCCATCTCTTCCATCACCTCTGCCGCTTTATCTGCCGCATAGCCCTTGGCTACCCCTCCCAGGTCAATTTTCGTCCCCTTCAGGGGGAGAAAAATCCTCTGATGGAGGCCATCCAGCCTCACCCTCTTATAGCCAACAAGGGGAAGGAGCATCTCTATCTCCTCCTCTTTTGGCACCCTGTATTTGTCTTTAGTGAACCCCCAGAGATTCTCTAAGGGGCCAACGGTGGGGTCAAAGGCTCCCTTAGTGAGCCGAGAGAACCGCAGAGAACGGGAGAGGAGACCAAAGAGCCCCTTTCCCACAGGAACAAAACTGTCCCCAGAGGCTTGGTTTACCTCCCAGACCTCGCTTCCCTTTTTGTAGGCATTCATCACCTCATCCACCCTCGCTATCTTTTGGAACCCTGCCTCCATCACCTGTTGAGAATGGGTTTCATCCCGGTCATAAAGGGATATTGTCACCAGGGTATCCATCAGAATACGGCTGTTTTCAAAGAGCTTAAGTTCCCCTCTGTGGCCTAGCCTCCAGAACCCCAGGGCAAAGATTAAAAACAGGAAGATATAGACCCCTACTCTCCTCATCTTGCCTAATTTAACATAAATTTTCTGGATGTCAAATTGAAATTAAGTGCTTGGCCAACTTGAAGAGGCTAGGGCTTGTTTTTATAATCCCCCTGACGATGCGTTTGACCTCAATGCTCTCTACCGATCTACCGGCAAACATCTCCTTAACTATACCGGTCACCTCATTCAGCTCCTTATCGTTGAGCTTGAGGAAGATCTCCTTGGCCCGATAGCGAAAGTATAGCTCCCTCCCTATCTTTTTCTTCCATCTCTTCTCATATCCCCTTAAGGAATTTGCCGAGAAATCCCCTCTATCAAAGGCCTCCTTGATGGTCTCAGCAGCCCAAGCCCCACTCCTTAAAGCATTGGCGATCCCTGCGCCGGAGAGTGGATCGGCCAACCGGGCCGCATCCCCTACCACCAGGAGCCTCTGGGCGAATGAAGGGGAAAGGGGTTGCGCGGTGGGCACCGCCCCCCAGGTTATCCCCAGGACTTCTGCTTCTGGGAAGACCTGGTGGACGAAAATGTCCAGGAAGTGTTTAGGTCCCTGCTGGCTTTTGGCCGGAGAGACGGCTACCCCCACATTGGCCAGTCCATCTCCTTTGGGAAAGACCCAAGCATACCCTCCTGGGGCCAAAAGATTCCCGATATGAAATTCGACAAACTCCTGGGAGATCCCCCGGTAAGTGAGAAGATATTGACAGGAGGAGACGAGATCAGAGGGGACGAGGTGGGTATGAAGCCCCATCCATCTTCCCACCTTTGCCCCGATCCCATCTGCCCCTACCACTACCTGGCCTTTGACCCTCATCTCCCTGCCTGCTCTTTTTACCCTTACCTCCACCCCTTTCTCCCCGACGTCCATCCCCAGGGCCTCTGCTCCCACCCAGATGCTCGCCCCTGCCTCCGCGGCCAAGGCCGCCAGATCCCGGTCAAATATGGCCCTCTCCAGTATGTATCCGGCCCGGGGATGGTTTACCTCAGCCATCTCTCCATTTGGGCCATAAAGCCTACCCCCCTCTACCCTGGAGGCTATCCAGGAGGGACGAGGGGGGAAATGGTCCTCCAGGCCCATGGTATCTATCCCTTCCGCGCAGATGACGGGAACCCCGATCCGAGGTTTCTTCTCTATGATGAGGGTATCCAGGCCTGCCTGGGCACAGCCTCTGGCCACGGAGGAACCAGCAGGCCCTGCCCCCACGACTATCACCGCAAATTCCTTCCCCATTTTTTGCTTTCAAGTATAATTTGGCCTGGGGGGCAAGTCAAGCCATTTTTGGTGCGATTATCCTTGACAAATTGGCTACGCTTTTCTATGTTTTCTTGTTTAATACGACATTTCGGAATTCCTGAGAAATTCCGAAATGTCGGGGGAAGTTTGAAGTCCCGCACTCATGCATGCATAAGTGCGGGATTCAAGGGTGACAGCGGAGTAATTCGAGTGAGTGGAGGATTGCGGAGCGCCAGAGGGTCGTGAGACCCTATGGGAAATTAGCGATCGAAGGGAGCTAAATTCAAGGAGGGAGGATGAAGACATTGATTTGGATAGGGATAATAGTTTACAGCATCATCCCCGGGGTAATTGCCTATTTCTTAGGTGGAGAGAAGGCCACCGTGGGTAACCTCTACCTGATAGCCATTGGTATAGCCCTCATAGTGGGGTTGGTAAAGTGGCGGGTAAACAAGGGCAAGGAGATGTTCTAACCATCTTCCTAAGGCAAGATCTTAAGATTTGTGTCAAGTTTTGGGGGCAGAAAAAAAGATATGGATAATGAGCTCAGATCCAGGTCCTTTGGCTTCAGGTTTTTTCATTCTTAATTCTAAATTCTTCACCCCGTTAAATAGTGAGTTCAACCAAAGAAATTAGAGGTGAAACAGGGTCATTAGAAGAAGGCTCCAACCTTTGGAAACAAGCAAATATTTAACGGGGTGAATTTTACATTCGAAGCTTCGCCCAGTTTATACTGTCAGGCCTCGTCGGTTTGCCCGTCCCGGGCCGGAAAAGCGAAGCTTCGTTAATATAGAGCTCTGAGTTGCCCACAGGCCGCCCCGATATCCCTGCCCTTGCTCTCCCTCAGGGTTACCGTAGGGGTAAGGGGATAGAGCCATCTCTTAAAGAACTCCACTCTCTGAGGGTCTGGCCTCTTAAATTTGTTGTTGGTTGTGGGGTTATAGGGTATGAGGTTTATCTTGCAAGGTATCCCCTTAACCAATTTGGCCAGCCTGATGGCATCATCAAAGGAGTCATTAACTCCAGCGATGAGGAGATATTCGAAGGTTATCCTTCTCTTGCGTATCTGGGTAAACCGTTGAGCTGCCTGGAGTACTTCCTTCAAAGGATACCTTTTATTTATGGGCATAAGCCAATCCCTCAGTCGGTCGGTGGGGGCATTGAGGGATATGGCCAGTCCTATTTTTATCTTCTCTTTAGCCAACTTCTCTATCTGGGGGACCAATCCGGCCGTGGAGAGGGTTATCTTTCTTGCCCCCATTCCCAATCCATAGGGGGAATTAAATATGTTCAGGGATTTGAGCACCTCCTTGTAGTTCAGGAGGGGTTCCCCCATTCCCATAAGGACGAGGTTGGTGGGCCTCTCCCCGCTTAACCTCTCCGTCTCAATTACCTGACCCACGATCTCCCCAGCCGTTAAGTTCCTCCTCAGGCCAATCTTCCCGGTGGCACAGAAGCGACAGCCTAAGGGACAACCCACCTGGGTGGAGAGACAAATTGTCCTTCTCCCCGCCTCCTTGATGAGGACTGTCTCGATCTTCTCTCCGTCCTCTAGCGCGAAGAGGAACTTCGTGACCTGATCCTGTTGAGAATCTGCCCTCTGGACCAGTTTCATCCTCCCCAAGTAGGAGACCTCCTCCAGCCTTTTCCTCAATCCCTTGGACAGATTAGTCATCTGGGCAAAGCCCTCCGCCCCCTTCTCGTATATCCACTTCATCAGTTGCCTGGCTCGGAAAGGCCTTTTCCCCAAGGAGCTGACTAATTCCTCCATCTCCCCTAAGTTCATCCCCATAAGGTTTACCTTGTCCATATATCCCCAATATAAGGTGGCAGAAGCCCTAAGGCAAACTCATTTCCATTAAAAGTGGTTGACTATTCTGACTCAATCTTTATCTTTGGGAGAGAGCAGAGGTTACTAAAACTGACAGTTCACAGCGTAGCGTAGCCGCAACCAAACAAGGGCCACAGATTACACGGATTTAACTGAATCTCTGGAACACGAATAGATAAATTTACCACGGAATTACACGGACTGCCCAGCTCACCACGGAACCTCACGGAGCTATATGAAGAAATTTAAGAAAAAGTTAGTTTTCATCTGTGTTGTTCCGTGGTTATCCGTGGTGAAATTATCGCAATTTACATTCGAACCTTTGCGTTCTCTACGCCTACTTTGCGAGCTTTGCGGTTAAAAGGTTTGTCCAAAAAACTTTCAGGGAGGAGAGATGAAACATTTGGACAAGGTTGATCCCCAGGTTGCCCAGGCGATAAGCCAGGAGATAGGCCGCCAAAGATATGGTTTGGAGCTGATCCCCTCGGAGAACTTCGCCAGTCCTGCCGTGTTGGAAGCACTGGGATCGGTGTTCACCAATAAATATTCTGAGGGCTATCCCCACAAGAGGTATTATGGAGGGAATCAATTTGTGGATGTGGTGGAGGACCTGGCCATTGAGCGGGCCAAGAAGCTCTTTGGGGCGGAGCATGTCAATGTCCAGCCCTATTCAGGATCTCCGGCAAATATAGCTGTTTATTTTGCCTTTTTGAGCTTTGGCGATAAGGTTATGGGGATGAACTTGGCCCATGGAGGCCACCTCACCCATGGTCATCCAGTCAACTTTTCTGGTAAATCCTATACTTTTATGCAATATGGGGTAGAGAAAGGAAGTGAGAGAATCAACTACGATGAGGTGAGGGAGATCGCCTTGCGGGAGAGGCCAAGGCTTATCCTCTCCGGGGCAACCGCCTATCCCAGGGAGATTAACTTTCAGGCCTTTCACGAGATTGCCCAGGAGGTGGGGGCAATTAGTATGGCTGATATAGCCCACATAGCCGGTTTGGTGGTGGGAGGTGTCCATCCCAGTCCCTTCCCCTTTACCGATGTGGTGACCACCACCACCCACAAGACCCTGCGAGGGCCTCGCGGGGCGGTGATTATGTGTAAGGAGCAATTTGCCAAGGATATAGATCGGGCAGTTTTCCCTGGGATGCAGGGTGGTCCCCATGATCATGTCAATGCGGCCAAGGCGGTTGCCTTTCAGGAGGCCCTGCAGCCGGAATTTAAGGTTTATACCCAGCAGATAGTGAAAAACGCCAAGGCTCTGGCCGAGGAGCTTCTCTCCCAGGGTTTCCGATTGGTTTCCGGAGGGACTGATAATCACCTGATTCTTATAGATCTGACCAACAAGGGAGTTACGGGGAAACAGGCCGAAGAGGCCCTGGATAAATCCGGGATAACCTGCAACAAGAATATGATTCCCTATGATCCCCGCACCCCGTTTGATCCCAGTGGGCTAAGGATAGGGACACCTGCCCTCACCACAAGGGGGATGAAGGAGAGGGAGATGAAGCTTGTGGGGAAATTTCTGGCCGAGGTGATAAATGGCTTTGGCCGGGAGGAGGTCTATCAGAAGGTGAGAGCCCAGGTGAGGGAGCTTTGTGAGGTTTTCCCCCTCTATGCTGACCTCTAATGCCCAGACCATCCTGGGATGAATATTTTCTAAGCATTGCCAAGCTGGTTGCCTCTCGCTCCACCTGTCTGCGACGGAAGGTAGGAGCAGTAGTGGTCAAGGATCAGCGGATTTTGGCCACAGGATATAATGGCGCTCCCGCTGGTCTGAAGCATTGTGCCGAAGTGGGCTGCCTGCGGGATAGGTTGGGTATCCCCTCCGGGGAGAGGCAGGAGATCTGCCGCGGTATCCACGCCGAGCAGAATGCCTTGGTGCAGGCGGCGACCTCAGGGGTGGATGTTAGGGGGTCCACCATCTACTGCACGATACAGCCTTGCATCCTTTGTGCCAAGCTGATTATCGGTGTGGGCATAACCAGGGTAGTGATCGGGGAGGACTATCCGGATAGCCTGGCCCGGGACCTGCTTAAAGAAGCCGGGATACCCCTGGAGAAGTTGCAAATAACCTGAGGGGTTACCCCAAATTATCCATTATAAACCTCCCGCAGGTTCCGAACCTGCGGGAGGTTGAACCCAACCCAACCCTGGCGGATCCTCCCTTGGAGGCGGGTAGGTAGGGGTCGCATTTATGCGACCCGAATCTTGCGGGCTCCGATGAACGGAGCCCCTACAAAGGTCAAAGAATCATTGTTGCCAAAACTTGCTAAATTCAGGGTTATTTCAGTGATTTTCAGTGTTTAATGCATTATTCGGGATTAACTCTCAGGTAATCCCACTTGACAAGTTTGAAAGTGGGTGTATTATCTTTGGGTATGGTTAAAGTCCTGTTATCGTTTGAAATTTTAGGTAAAAGGATTATAGGATGAAGGCTATCGATGAAGGGACAGGCTGGATTGAAGTTATCTGTGGGAGTATGTTCAGTGGCAAGAGTGAGGAGCTTATTCGCCGGTTGCGGCGGGCAAAGATAGCCAAGCAGAAAGTTCAGGTTTTTAAGCCAAAGATCGACAACAGATACAGCGAAAACCAGATCGTCTCCCACAGTGATCAGAGGATAGAATCGGAATCGGTGGGTTCGGCTAAGGAGATATTGGAGAGGCTACATCCAGACACCCAGGTAGTGGGCATAGATGAAGCCCAGTTCTTAGGTATGGAACTGGTGGATATATGTGATAGATTGGCCAATGAGGGGAGGAGGGTTATCGTGGCCGGCCTGGACCAGGATTATCGGGGCAAGCCATTTGAGCCCATCCCTCAGCTCTTGGCTATCGCCGAAGATATAACGAAGACCTTAGCCGTTTGTATGGTCTGTGGCCGGCCGGCGAACAAGTCCCAGAGGTTGGTAAAAAGCAAAGAGAGGGTCCTTGTGGGGTCGGAGGGGGCTTATGAACCAAGGTGCAGGAGGTGTTTTGTCCCCCCTAAGGATTAATGGGGCGATTTGAATATTTTGAACACCTGGCTGATATGGGGATAATCGGCTGGGGGGCAAGCCTCGCTGAGGCCTTTGAGGAGGGGGCCAAGGCTATGTTCAACCTGATGGTGGACATAGACCGGGTAGAACCAAAGGAGAAGATCCCCATCCGTTGCCAGGGTGGGGACCGGGAAGAGCTTTTCGTGGAATGGTTGAATGCCTTGCTGGCTGAGGCGGACATCAACGGTATGGTCTTCTCCCGATTTTCGGTGGAAAATCTCACTGAAAAAGAACTGTGGGGATGGGGGGGAGGAGAGGGTTTTGACCCTCAGAAACACCATCCCAAGGGGGAGGTGAAAGCGGCAACCTATTCTGGGTTAGTCCTTGGGGAGAGGGACGGCGAGTTCTTTGCTCGCTGTGTGGTAGATCTCTAAGGAGGTGAAGAGATGGAACTAAAGAAGTTGGTTACCGAGGGGGAGTATGAATGGATTATCCCTCGTCAAGGGGAGATGAGGGTCCCTGGGAAGATCTTTGCCAACCAGGAGTTAGTAGAGGAGATGGACGAAAAGGTATGGGAACAGGTAAGCAATGTGGCCACTCTCCCGGGGATACAGAAGTTTTCCCTGGCCATGCCCGATGCCCATTGGGGCTATGGTTTTCCCATTGGGGGAGTGGCGGCCTTTGATCCCAACCAAGGGGGGGTAATCTCCGTAGGGGGGGTGGGCTTCGATGTAAACTGTGGGGTAAGGACCCTGCATACCGGTCTGAGGTTGGAGGGGGTGAAGCCTAAGCTGAAGGAACTGGTTGACACCCTCTTCAGCATTGTTCCCGCGGGACTTGGATCCAGGGGGAAGATCTCCCTTTCCTCCTCCCAAGTGGAGGGGGTGCTCATTAAGGGATCCCAATGGGTGGTGGAACATGGCTATGGGGAGAAGGAGGATCTGGAATTCACTGAGGAGAAAGGGGTGGTGCCCGGAGCTGATCCAGGGGCAGTGAGCCAGAAGGCCCTGCAAAGGGAGAGGAGACAGGTAGGGACCCTGGGCTCAGGGAACCATTACTTAGAGGTGCAGTGGGTAGATGAGATTTACGAGCCTTCAACAGCGGCGAAGTTTGGATTTGAGAAGAATGGGGTAGTGGTTACGATTCATTGCGGCTCGCGGGCCTTGGGACATCAGGTGGGGACTGACTACTTGAAGGTATTAGCGGAAGCATCCCGTAAGTATGGCATCCCCATAAGGGAGAGGGAGCTTGTTTGTGCGCCCATTGACTCCCCGGAGGGAAGGAGGTATTTCTCCGCAGTGAACTGTGCTATAAACTATGCCTTTGCCAACCGGCAGGTGATTACCCATTTAGTTAGGGAAGCTCTAAGCAAAGTGTTCCCTCAGGCAGAGGTCAAACTCCTCTACGATGTGGGCCACAACACCTGCAAGCTCGAGACCCACAGGATAGATGGTCAGGAGAAACAGGTTCTAGTCCACCGTAAGGGGGCTACCCGGGCCTTTGGCCCCCAGAGAAAGGAATTGCCCCGTCCCTATCAGGGAGTTGGTCAACCGGTGATCGTTGGGGGAACGATGGGCACGTTCTCCTATATCTTAGTGGGCACTGAGTCCGGCGAAAAGAAGGCCTTTGCCTCTGTCTGCCACGGGGCCGGAAGAAGGATGAGCCGCAAACGGGCTAAGAGAACCTGGAGGGGAGAGAAGTTACTGGATGAGCTCAAGTCAAAGGGGATATATATCAGGGGCCATTCTATGTCCGGTTTGGCCGAGGAGGCCCCTTTGGCTTACAAGGATGTCTCCGAGGTGGTGGAGGCAATTCACAACGGTGGTTTGGCAAAAAAGGTGGTTAGGTTGAAACCGATGGGTTGCGTCAAAGGGTAGGATTTGATAGGGGCGGTTTTCCCCTGCTCACCCTTGGTTGGGAAGGGTAAGTTTGTCTACAGCCAGGTTATGGGGAATAGCAAGGTTTGGTCAGAGGGTGTATTCGAATATCATACAACCCATCTATACAAAATACATACAAACAAATTTTTGGAGGTGAAGGTATGAAAGGCAAGGTCAAGAGAAAAGTCCCTGAAATTGTCCTCCGGGAGGGAAAGCCAGCAGCGGTCATCCTGGACATTGACGAATACCAGGAGATGTTAGAGCGGTTGGAGGATGTGGAGGACTTGAGAATGCTGGAAGAGATGAGAAAGAAACCACTCGAGTTCAAAAGGCTGGAGGGGTTTCTTAAGGAGTATAATCCGGGTGTATGAAGTCTATCTTGAGCGAGCTAACTTCATAATGGTGGCAAACAAACATATTATACGAGGGAGTATCTAAGATGAAAACGATAGCAAAGGTTAATCCTGAAGACTATATCCTCTCTGTGCTCACACCAGAGGAGAGGCTGGAAGCTGCTCTTAAGATTGCCAGGGTGACCTTTAGGAGAACTACATTAACAGTCAGGGATATAGAGAGAGCTGTAGAAAAGGTAAGGAGAAAGGCCTACGAAGAAACGCAGAGATAAGGTAGTAGTTGATACCGGAGTGCTTATATCCGCCTTTGTTTTCGGAGGAATTCCTGAAAGTGCAGTCAAGAAGGTATTTACCGAGGCTGAAGTATGGGTTTCTCCACAACTTCTTAAAGAATATAGAGGGACACTGGTTGAACTTGAGGTGAATCACAAGATCACCCATACTCAACTGAGGAGACTTCTTTCTGGTATTGCTTCATTTGTTGTTAATGCCAAAGTTGGAGTACCGAAAAAGAGTTTGTCCCTTTGTAGAGATAAGGAAGATAATATGGTCCTTGAATGCTGCTTTGCTGCTGGCGCTGATTTTTTGATTACTGGAGATAAGGATCTCCTTGAGATAGATGAGGCTACATTGAGGACTGAATTCTCCAAGCTAAGGATAGTTTCTCCAAGGTTCTTTCTTGAATATAAGATATAAGGTTTCGGTGTTATAACTTTTGGTAAGGATTCCCGACAGCACAAGCAGAAAAAATTTAAGAGAAATGGCTTGACTTTTGAGAGGGGTGAGACTATTCTTGAATAGGAAAATTTTCGCCACAACCATAAAAGGAGGTGAGACCAATAGGAATATAAATTTTGGGGTGGTTAAGCCGACCAGACTTGAAAATCCATCCTTTCTTTCAAAGGGTTGAGGGTTTGGTTAATCTCTTGTTCAAACCTTGTTAATCAGGAGGCAAAAGTGAAAAAGTTCAGTTTTCTTTTAGTAACAGCCCTAATGGTCTTGGGGGCTTTTACCTATGCTATAGCTGCCGATCATCTTCTGATCACCGAGTTCTGTGTTAGCCCGACCAATGCTGAGTTTGTGGAGATATATAACCCCACAGGCACCACGATTGATCTGAGCAACTATTATTTGACCGATGCCACCCATGGTGATAACTACTACTACAACATTGTCCTCCAAAATGGCACTGCGGGGGCAGCAGGGCCAGGCAACTACTATGATTTCAATGCTAAATTTCCTGAAGAGGATACTATCGTTCCCGGGGAGTATCAGACTATAGCCTTTAGAGATACAAGTTTCTCCTCTACTTATGGCCTTGATGCCAACTATGAGCTTTTCTCTACCGATCCCTCAGTTCCAGATATGATCCCGGCAGAGGACGGCTCTATTGACGACAATGCTGGCCTCACTAACGGCGGAGAAGTTTTAATTCTTTACTATTGGGATGGGCAGTCAGATTTGGTTGAAGATGTTGATTATGTTCTATGGGGGGATAAGGATGAAGCTGTGGATAAGACTGGGGTATCCATTGATGGTCCAGATCCTGGTACTGCCACTTCTTCTTATTTGGATGATACCCCGATCGCCAATCAGGCTGTGGTCGGCGGCGGTTCAGATCCCCATGATTACGGAGAGAGCGCCCAAAGGAGTGGCATAACAGAATGCGGAGAGACCCTTACAGGTGGTAATGGAATTACTGGCAATGATGAAACCAGTGAGGATATGACCGTTTCCGGCGGCTGTTGGACAATCTTCGCAACACCTACTCCGGGAGAGCCCCCATCCGCGGTTCCTCTCGTTCAGGGCTCTTTACCTTTGGCCTTCTCCCTTTCCCAGAACTATCCCAATCCCTTCAACCCGACGACTCAGATAAACTTCTCCTTGCCTACTAAGGGGCAGGTGAGGTTGTCCATCTACAACATAGTCGGCCAGAAAGTGGCTGAGTTGGAAAATGCAGAGCTCAATGCTGGGAACTATCGGGTAAGCTGGGAGGCGAAAGGATTCGCGAGTGGCATCTATTTCTGTCGTCTAAAAACTGGGGCCAATGAGAAGGTCATAAAGATAATGCTATTGAAATAGCCAGCTTACATTTTTTTGGGGGAAATTGTTGACCTCATGGATGAGAGGTATTATATTTAAGCAGGTTAAAAGGTGAGAGCTATCCTATGAGGGAGAAGTCACGGGAGGCAAAGAGAGGAGGGGAATTCACTCTGTTAGAGAATAGGCTGAGATTACCAACGGTGTAAGGTAACTCGGCCTATTTTTTGGAACAGCTTTAACCGTAGCTTGGAAAGGGGGTGATAGGCATAGAGAATAGATTTCAAGAAGGATCATCTATTTCACGTCTTTTAACTTAGGAGGGAGAGATGAAAAAGCTCATGTTTGGCATTTTGGTAACTGCATTGGTGGCTTTGGTAATTGTGCCCACATATGCACAGGTGGAGATGATTTCCAATGGTGGGTTTGAGACCTGGACCAATGGGCCAAATAACGATCCCGATGACTGGCTATCTGAGACATCTGGGATAAGTGCACGGCAGGAGGGGACCATTGTCCATGGGGGAAATTATAGTGCCAAATTGAAATTGACCTCGTCGACTGAGACCCAGAGGTTTACCCAGGTGATAAGTGGAATCACTGCCGGCAATGATTATACTTTCTCTTTTTATGCTCTGGACAATGACACCACGGCAAGGGCCAGAGTCTGTATCCGCTGGTATGATAATGTAGGAGGGTTTATAAGTGGATATTATGGCAGTTATACTAGCGATAACCCGGCCTGGCAACAGTTATCCTCAGGTGCCAAAACTGCGCCAGCGGGAGCGGTGGAAGCACATGCGGAGATCAGACTTTATGATACCGCTGGCTTTCAAGACAGTGCCTTTATCTGTGTGGATGATGCCTCTTTCTTGGGGCCGAGCGGCGACACAACTCCACCTACAGTGAACATAGCCTTTGCCACCGGGCAGACTGGTCTGGATGTGCATTTCAGCGAGGCAGTGGACGAGACCTCCTCTGAGAATGCTGCCCATTACACTTTGACCAGCGGACTTGCTATTTCTGACGTCTCCAGGGATGTGTCAGATCTGTCTATTGTTCATCTTACCACAGGGAATCAAACCAATGGATTGGCAGATACCTTGATTGTAAATGGGGTGGCTGATACATCAAGTAATACGATGACTATCCCTGATACTGTTGCATTCAGAGAGGGATTCACCCCCATTTCTATGATTCAGACCCCTATCCCACCACCTAAAGATGGAGATCAATCTCAACTTCTGAATGAGATAGTAACCATTACAGGGATAGTCACTGCCGATACGAGCACCTACTCCCACTATTATGTATACATCCAGGATGGTGACGGAACCTGGAGCGGAATAAAGGCCCACTTCACCGCCTGGGGAGCCCTGGAAGGCGATAGTGTAACCGTTGCTGGGCAGGTGATAGAGTACTACGGAGAGACTGAAGTAGAAGCCCAGGGCGTTTATTATGTGGTTAATAGCTCTGGCCACGAGTTACCACCCCCCGTAGTGGTACATACAGGGGATGTGGCCACAGGTTCTGCCACTGCGGAGTCATACGAGGGGGTGCTCATCCAGGTTAGTAAAGCCTGGGTTACCAACGACAGTTTGGGCCATGGGGAATGGGAGATATGTGACGGCCCCTGGGATTCCTGCATGGTTGGCCATGCCGCTGAATACTCCTATACTCCGGAATTAGGTGACACTGTTAGTGTTATTGGTGTTCTGCGCTACGCCTATGGGAATTTCAGGATTGATCCTCGGTATGATGCTGACATTGATACTACCATTGTTGGGGTAAGGGTTAGTGATCTATCTGCGATCCCAGGTTCTTTCTCCCTTTCCCAGAATTATCCTAACCCCTTTAACCCGACGACGCAGATCACTTTCTCTCTACCTACGGAGGCACAGGTGAGGTTAACCATCTACAACATCGTCGGCCAGAAAGTTGCCGAATTGGTGAATGAGAAGTTGGATGCGGGAAGTTATCGGGTAAACTGGGATGCGAAATCCTTCACCAGTGGGGTCTACTTCTACAGGATAGAGGCGGGGAAGTATCGGATGACCAGGAAGATGGTTTTGCTCAAGTAGATGCTGAAAAGAAGTGCCGCTTTTAGGAGGGCAGGGGCTCTCTCCCTGCCCTCCTTTTTTTGCGAAAATTAAGTGAGAATGCCCGACCGCTTACGGTGGGTATGAATCGTGGCAGAACGGGGGTTCTGCCACCTCGTTTTTGAGATTATACCTAAGGAAGGAGGTTATGATGTTTACTCGGCAGAAGCTAATGTTTGGCATTTTTATAATTGTATTAGCGGCATTAGTGATTGTGCCGGCATATGGCCAGGTGGAAATGATCTCCAATGGTGGGTTTGAGACCTGGACTAATGGGCCAAATAACGATCCTGATGACTGGCTATCGGAGACATCTGGGATAAGTGCGCGGCAGGAAGGGACACTTGTTCATGGGGGGAGCTATAGTGTCAAATTGAAGTTGACCTCCACTTCTACGCAGATATTTATGCAGATAATAAGTGGAATCTCTGCTGGTAATGATTACACGTTCTCCTTTTATGCCCTTGATACTACCAGCGTGGCAAGGGCCAGGGTCTGTATCCGTTGGTATGATAGTGGAGCAGCTCTTATCAGTGGATATTATGGTGGTTATACTACTGACAACCAGAATTGGCAATATGTATCCTCCGGTGCTCAAACCGCACCAACAAATGCCGTGGAAGCACATGCGGAGGTTAGGCTTTATGATACCGCCGGCTTCGCAGACAGTGCTTTCATTTATGTGGATGGTGCCTCCTTCTTAGGGCCAGGAGCGGACACAGCCCCGCCGACGGTAAGTATAGCCCTTGCCACTGGGCAGACGGGTATGGATGTGCATTTCAGTGAGGCTGTAGATGAGACTTCTTCGGAAAATACTGCTCACTATACCCTTACCAGTGGGCTGAATATATCGAGTGCCTCCAGGGATGGCTCGGATAGCAGCATCGTTCATCTAACCACTGCCAGTCAGACCAATGGGATGGCCGATACCCTGATCGTATCAGGGGTAGCGGATACAGCAGGGAACCCGATAACAACCCCAGATTCCGTGGGCTTCCGGGATGGTATCACCCCCATCTCCACTGTTCAGGACACATCTTCTGATGGGGATACCTCCCTCTTAGAGGGGGAGACGGTGACCATCTCCGGCCTTGTTATCGCCTCCTTCGGTAGTTACAACTTCTATTTTCTGGAAAATTCGCCCGGTGGCCCCTGGAGTGGCATCTTAGTCTATGATTCTGACCATTCACCTACGGTGGGAGATAGCCTCACCCTGGCTGGGGTGGTGGAGGAGTATTTCTACTCTTGTGGGGGGAGGGGGAAGACCGAGATAACCCCAGTGGTGTACTACGGCCTGCAGAGCACCGGGAACAGCCTCCCCGATCCCGAACTGGTGAACACGGGAGATGTGAGCAATAGCTCCCCCACGGCGGAGATGTATGAGGGCGTGTTGATAAAGCTGACCGGTGTGCAGGTGGTGGGAGAGTTTGATGAGTGGGATGAATGGAAGGTGGCCAATATCGGTGAGGATTCCCTGGTCGTTGGCCACCACAGCACCTACAGCTATATTCCCTCGCTGGGCGATAGCCTCAATCTCACCGGTCCTCTCAACTATGCCCATTGTAACTACAAGATTGATCCCCGGGGTGACTCAGACATCGTCCTGCTCACCGATCCACCTCCCCAGATTTCCGGTGTATCCCAGGTGCCCACCTATCCAAGTAGCAGCGATACGGTGGTGATTTCAGGCAAAGTTATTGATGTCGAAGCAGGCAAAAGCATCAGTTCGGTCTGGCTTCTTTACTCTATAGATTCTGGCCCCTATGACAGCACGGCGATGCTGGATGATGGGAACCCTCCCGATCAAGCTGCGGGTGACTCCATCTACACCGCCCAAATTCTCCCCCAGGCAAATGGCACCTTAGTCGATTACTACTTGAAGGCTATGGATAATGCTGGACAGGTGACTACCAGCCCCTCCAATGCTCCGACAACAACCTACTCTTATACCGTGGGAGAACTTCCTCCTGCTGTGGTTATAAATGAGGTCTATTACGACTCGCCCGGGACAGATACCCTTACCTTTACCGAGCTCAAAGGAGATCCAGGGACAAGCTTAGAGGGATACAATCTGGTTGGGGTTAATGGAGCAGACGGCGCGACATATCGGACGATTTCCCTCACTGGTACCATACCCACTGATGGTTATTTTGTCGTTGCTCAAGATGAGGGGGTGGCAAATTACGATCTTATCGCCAATGTGGATTGGCAGAACGGACCGGATAATCTTCTCCTGACATTCCCTTCAGGGGATACGGTAGATGCAGTGGGCTATGGTCCACCTGACACAAGCACCTGGCACTTCGTTGGTGAAACCATCCCGGCACCAGATGTTAGCGGAGGCAGCAGCTTGGGGCGGTATCCGGATGGGAGTGATACCGATACCAACAGCATTGACTTCGCCACATTTGGTTCACCTACTCCAGGTGAGGCCAATGAGTATCCCCCACCCTTACCACGCACAATTCATCAAATTCAATATACCACGGATCCCTCCGGTGACTCGCCATACAAGGATTGCACGGTGGTGACCAGCGGTATAGTTACGGCTGGCTCAGGAGTCTTCAACAGCGAAGGTTTTTACCTGCAGGATGGCGATGGGGCCTGGGATGGGATACTGGTCTACCATAATGCCGATAGCGTTGCCCAAGGAGATAGTGTCACCGTCACCGGGCAAGTGGCCGAACACTCCGGTAAGACGGAGATTACCGGCATCATCGACCTGACCGTAAATAGTTCCGGTAACTCACTCCCAAATCCCACTTTGCTCACTCCCGGTGAGGTGGATACCTCCGAGGCCTATGAGGGGGTGCTGGTAAAGGTTGTCAGCGTTGTTGTGGTGGATACTATGGATGGAAACGGTGAATGGAAGGTAGAGGGGTCGGATACCTGTATAGTGGATGACGATGGTCAATACACCTACGAACCCCACTTAAGTGACACCCTGGATATAACCGGCATCGTGAACTACTCCTACGGAGACTTCAAGCTCGAGCCCCGTTATGATGCTGACATTGTTCTCGGTGGTGTTGGGGTAAAGTATGCAGGTCAGGCTGGGGTTCCAGTTTCTTTCTCCCTCTCTCAGAACTATCCCAATCCATTTAATCCGACTACAGCGATCAGCTATCAGTTGTCAGGGGTCAGGCCGCACCCCACCACTCTGAAAGTCTATAATGTGCTGGGGCAGTTGGTGAAGACTCTGGTGGACAAGGAGCAAGCCCCCGGCCGTTACTCCATTCTCTGGGACGGGAGGGATAGCTCGGGGAAGGAGGTTCCCAGTGGGATCTACCTCTGTAGGTTAAAGCTAATGGGTGGTAGGTTAAAGGTTACAAAGACGAGGAAGATGGTCCTCTTGAGATAGCACAATATCTTCCTTGGTGAGCAAAGGGTGGAGGGTTCCCCTCCACCCTTCTTTTATTTGAAAAAATAGTAAAAAATAGGGACACTTCCTATTTTTAGGCTATCTTCCTCGAATTCCCATCTGGTTAGGTATCACTTCTTTTTATACAGTTTCTACCAACAAGGTTCTCACAGATCTATCTCCATTTAAAATGCCTTTCCTCTGAGGAGGGTTCTCTTGAACCCGCGCAGGAGAGAATACCAAGAGAAAATGGGGAGTGTCCCCATTTTACCATTTGGGTGGGGCTCTTAAATTTTGCTCTTGAAGAAACGGGCATTTTGTTTATATTGGCCTGAGAGGGGAGTGGCATGAGTTTTTATTCGGTAAAGGTTTGAGGCCCCTTTCCTCCTGGCGGATGAGTCGAATCGGAGGGGAGGATGGATAAGGGAAACATTTCATCTGTGGTAACTTCACCACGGATAACCATGGACTATGCAGGGGGGAACAGGGATCAGTAATTAGTTTACCGGGATTAGGGATCAGGAGTAGCCAGCATAAGCTGAATTTTTAATTCCCAATTCTTAATTGCTTTTTCCCGTGTGATTCCGTGAATTTCCGTGGTAAATTATCTATTCGTGTCATTCGTGTTCCAAAGATTTGGTGAAATCTGTGTAATCCGTGGCTATTGTTTGGTTGCGGGTTTGCTGTGGGGTGTAAATCCCGGGTGAACTGTTATGAAGATAATCGAGAAGCTGATTGCAAATATAGGGGGAAGCTACTCTCAGGTTCTGGGGATTGGCCTGGAGTCCCTTAATCCAACCGATCTCTTCAAGTGGTTTCTGGCCTCCCTTCTCTTTGGAGCAAGAATTTCAGAGGGGATAGCCATCCGTACATTTGAGGAGTTCCAGAAGGAGGGTTTGGACTCTGCCCAGAAGATCCTGGAGAGGGGATGGAATGGCTTGGTGGAGGTGTTGGATAGAGGGGGATATGCGAGGTATGATTTCAAGACGGCGACCAAACTACTGGGAGTATGTGAGAACCTTCTGAGTAGATATGGGGCAGATCTGAACCTTCTCCACCGGCAATCCAGGGATGCCCGAGATCTGGAAAGTAGACTCAAACAATTGGGCAAAGGAATAGGGAAGGTGACCGTAAACATATTTCTCCGGGAGTTGAGGGGGATATGGGAGAAGGCCAATCCCCCCTTACAGGGGTTGGCCTTGGAAGCCGCTCTCAACTTAGGTTTGGTCTCCTCACCCCAGGGGGCTTTAGGTCAGCTTGCTGCCTACGGAAACCGCCAATTGGAGCCTGCCCTTTTAAGGCTGGGCAAGAATTACTGCCAAAAGGGAAGATGCCATCAGTGCCCAATGGTGGGGGTGTGTCTGAGGAGAGGCCGTTAAGGGAGGCTCTCCTCTACGAACAGCTATCCTCAGGGAGGGTGAGATGTAACCTCTGTCAGAGGAGATGCTTGATTGAGCCCGATGGGTTGGGTTACTGTGCGGTGAGGATTAACCGAGGGGGAAGGCTCTATACCCTGGTCTATGGGGCTATCTCCACCTACAGGCCAGCTCCTATGGAGATAAAGCCCCTCTACCACTTCCATCCAGGTGAATGGGCCTTCTCTTTGGGAAGTTGGGGGTGTAACTTCCGATGCATAGGCTGCCAAAACTGGGAGATAGCCCATATTAAGCTCAAAGGGGAGCAGGGAAGGGAAGAGTTTCTCCCCCCTGAGCGGGCCATATCTATGGCTAAAGAGCAAAATTGTCAGGGGATCTCCTTCACCTACAATGAGCCAACTATCTGGTTTGAGTATTGCTTGGATACGGCCAAGAAGGCCAAAGAAGAGGGTCTCCACACCAGCTTCATTACCAATGGTTTCATCACCCCGGAGGCATTGGACCTGATAGGCCCTTACTTGGACGCCTATCGGGTAGATGTAAAATCCTTCTCCAAGAGTTTCTACAGGAAAATTGCACGAGTAGATGATTTTCAGGGGATACTGGAGGTGGCTGAAAGGGCTAAGCTGAAGTGGGGGATGCACTTAGAGGTCGTAACCAATCTGGTTCCCGGGCTCAACGATTCTCCAGATGAGCTAAAAAAACTGGCGAGATGGATAAGAGATAAACTGGGGCCGGATACTCCCTGGCATATAACCAGGTTCTTTCCCTACCTCAAACTTTCCCACCTCCCTCCTACCCCAATTCAAACCTTGGAAAGGGCCAGAGGGATAGGAATGGAGGAAGGCCTCAATTTCGTCTATCTGGGGAATCTCCCCGGCCATCCCTTTGAGAATACTTATTGCCCCTCCTGTGGGGAACTTTTGATAGAGAGGAGAAACACCCGCATTCTCTCTTATCGGATAGAGGAGGGAAAGTGCCCTCACTGTGGTCAGAAGATACCCATCGTGGGGGGAAACCAATGATAAACGTAGGCTGTTGCGGATTCCCCATAGCCCAAAGGAATTATTATCGTCAATTCAAGGCGGTGGAGATCCAAAAGACCTTCTACCAGCCCCCTAAGCTCGAGGCTGCTCGAAGGTGGAGGGAGGAAGCACCAGAGGACTTCGATTTCACCCTCAAGGCCTGGCAACTTATTACCCATCCATCCCAGAGTCCAACCTACCGGAGGGCCAAGGTGGAGATCTCCCTATCCAAGAGGGAAAACTACGGATACTTCCGCCCCACAGATGAGGTCTTTGCTGCCTGGGAGGAGACCAGAAGGATAGCCCAGGCCCTCAGGGCTACGCTGGTTGTTTTTCAGTGCCCGGCCAGCTTTCGGCCAACCCCGGAGAGTATGAGGAATATGGAGAAATTCTTCACTAAGGCCAAAAGAGGCGGGCTGCTCTTTGGCTGGGAGCCAAGGGGAGTGTGGAAGGGGGAAGAGATTAAAGGATTATGCCGTTCCCTTGACCTCCTCCATATCGTGGATCCATTCAAATCCCAGGTTGCCTATGGCTCGATTAACTACTTCCGCCTCCACGGAAGGGAGGGCTACCGGTATAGGTATTCCGAAGAGGAGCTCTGGCAGTTGAAGGGATGGGCAGAGGAAAGGCCAACCTGGGTTATGTTCAACAATGTCTATATGCTGGAGGATTCGCTCAGGTTTTCCCAGCTCTTAGGGGAGTAAACATTAAGCAATAAAAGTCCTTGACTATCCAGGGGGGGAGTCTATAAATTTAAAAAGTTAAAGGATTCCCATTTTCGGGGGAGATTGAAGGGATAGTCAGGGTAACTCACCATGATTTATTATTGAAAACTGAGAATCCCTGGTATAAGAAACTCGGCGGGGGAATTTCACAGGAAATCCCTGTTAAGTTAGGATTAAACTTTTGGCGATTTCGGTGTTATGCGGTGGTTTCTCTAATATTTTAGGGTAAAAATCCCGTAAATCCTGTTATCCTGTCAAAAAAGCCCTGTCACTTACGGCCAAGTTTTTAAAACCATCCTTTTGGTTATATTCAGGAGAAAGTAAAAAATGAGCAAGAACAACCAATCCTACAACCTGCGCATCCGCGATCTCCCTGCGGAGGATAAACCCCGGGAGAAGCTGCGGAAACAGGGGCCGGCAGCTCTGAGGAACTACGAGCTGATGGCCGTGATCCTGGGAAGGGGGACGAAAAGGGAGGGTATCCTTGAGCTCTCCCAGAGAATTATGGCTCAATATGGGGGGCAGGCGATCTTCACCGAGGGAGATGTGGGAAAAATAGAGAAGGTCTTGGGCCTCTCACCAGTGCAGGCCTGTCAAGTGGTGGCCGCCTTCGAATTGGGCAGACGGATGTTTGGCAGACAGACCGAGGTCTTTCTCAGATCCCCAGAGGAGGTCTTCGAGTATGCAAAGGATATGGCCAGGCTTAAGCAGGAACATCTCCGGGGGCTCTATTTAGATACCAGAAATAAGCTCATCAGGGATGAGGTAATCACCATCGGCACTTTGAACGAAAGCCTCGCCCACCCCAGGGAGATCTTTCATCCAGCGGTGGAGGTCCATGCCGCCGCCATTATCCTCGTCCACAACCACCCCTCAGGAGATCCTTTCCCCAGCAGAGACGATATCGAATTGACCAAACAGATTTATGAGGCGAGCAAGCTTATGGAGATAGAAATCCTTGACCATGTGATCATCGGCGACAGGAAATATTACAGCCTTAAGGAGAAAACGGAGATCTGGGGAAGATAAGATGCTGAACGAATCAGACACCCGGGCGAAGCTTATTGATCCCAAACTTCATCGATCTGGTTGGCAGGAGAAGAGGATTCTACGGGAGATAGATATCACTCAAGGCCAAATTTATTTAGTTGGCGAAGAGCCAAAGAGGAGAGAGAAGAGAAGGCCGGATTATATTCTCCTCTATAAACCATCTTTCCCCATTGCCGTGGTTGAGGCCAAAGATGAGTCCCATTCACCACTGGCTGGGCTCCAACGGGCCAAGAAATATGCTAAGGTATTGGATGTCCAGTTTGCCTATTCGACCAATGGGTACGGAATCGAAGAGTTCGATTTTACTACCAATCAGCAGACAGCCCTCTCACAATTTCCCTCTCCCGATGAGCTCTGGCGGAGATACTGGGTTTCCAAATCACCTTCTGGTTTAAAAAAGGCAGCAGAGGCGAAAGATCTATTTGGGAATCCCTTACTTTACCCTTACTATCTTGAGCCTGGCGGTAAAACTCCGCGGTATTATCAGGATGTGGCTATCAAGAGGGTGATAGAGGCTGTTCTTAACCACAAGAAACGCATCCTTTTGACAATGGCCACTGGCACAGGAAAGACCTATGTCGCCTTTCAGGTGGTATGGAAGCTGGTAAAATCAAAATATTTGCATCGAGTTCTCTATATTGCTGACAGGAATTTCCTAAGGGATCAGGCCCATAATAACGAGTTCTATCCCTTCGGCGATGCGCGGACCTATATCGGATCTTCCAGAGGCGATTTCACCGTAACTCTCTGATGATTAAGAGGAAAACCC
>CAZVGK010000013.1:0-79910 GCA_964626665.1 uncultured Gemmatimonadota bacterium
AAAATTTAAGTCATAATTTACAACCATTTAGCCTTTTTACTGCGGAAGTCGGCTTTAAGGCGGCGTTAGCTAAGAGGGGAACACCAAGAACGGTTGAACCTCCTTCAGATGAAGAGATGAGTGAGGAAGTTAATTTGATTTTGGAGAAATAGGTGAAGATTGTCTTGGATACTGATATCGCCAGTGTATTTGCGAAGGTGGAGAAGATAGATTTTCTATCTCAGCTTTTTGGCAAAAGGGAATTTTGTATAACTCCATCTGCAAATCGAGGAATTACATCTTTGCGGCCATTGATCGAGTGTCGTTAGATTTTGCAAATGCTCAAAAAGTCAAGACAATATCTCTTCAAAGGTGATTTTTAAAAACTAATTGGCCAGAAGTTATATGCTCCGCCTGCGGAGTAAAGCACCCCACCCCACGCAGGCTAAGCGCTGTGTGGAATGTGAGTTTACCATAAAGAAATATAATGGGGGAGAAACGAAGCCTGTTTTGGTAAATACTTCTATCGGATAGAGGCTGAGGAGTTCACCCATGTCAGGAAGATGATCCTGCTCAAGTAGAGACGAAAGACGAAAGACGAAAGGCGGAAATCAGAAACTGGAAAATAAGAAAATAGAAAATGTGAGGGAGACGAAAGGGGGATTGTAGATCGTGATCGACCTCTGTCAGGGCAAGAGCCCTGACAGCACTGATGAAAAAGGAGAAGCCACCGGGGAATTCTGGTGGCTTCCCCTTTGTGATACCTTTATAAGGAAGATGGTGGCAGAATCGGGGTTCTGCCACTTCACTTTATTTTGTGCCATTCGTGTTTAGGCCTTGTTCTGTGAAAGGGGAGGAGACTATTTTGGATGCCCCGCTCTGTAGGCAGGGAGGTTTACTGATTTCCTTTTTGGAGAGCAAATTACCCCTCAAGAATTCCACCGAATATGATAACCTTGCGGGGTTCTTAGTCAATTCCCCCAACATTTGGCTTGACACCGCGGTTAAGGGAGACTATGTTAAAGAGTCATTAAAAGACAAAAGGAGGAGAGATGAAGCTTAAACGCTTGCTTTTCATTTTAGTTGGCCTATCCTTGGTAATCTGGGGGTGCGTGGGAAAACCACCTCAGAAACCAATATTCAAGTATCCCCTCCAGGCTGAGGCCTCATCTCAACTGCTCAAGCTTATCCAGGAAGTGGAGACCTCTGCTGACCACCCAAATGCCAATGCCATCTATATCGCTGACGAGGACTCCACCATCTTTCAGAAATCAGGGCTTTATGAGGCCCATATCCATATCTTGGTGAAGATTCTTAATGAAAAGGGAAAACAAAATTTTGGAGTGGTAAAGCTAAAATACAACAGATTATACGACTCCTTAGTGGTCACTCAGGCGCGGGTAATAGCCCCCGATAGCTCCATCACCAATGTTCCAGACTCCACCATCAAGGACATCACCCAGTCTGGAGATGCCGAGGAGAGCATCTATTGGTCGGGTAGCCGGGAGAAGGTAATCACCTTTCCCAACCTGACGGTGGGCTCAGTAGTTGAATACAGGGCCTGCTATCTGGCCAAGCAGCCAGCCATTAAGGGGGTCTTCGACTGGGGCAACTGGTTCCAAGGGAAAGATCCCAAGTTGCTGGTTAAGGAGACGCTCATTGGGCCGAAGGATGTGCCACTTCACTGGTTTTGCACGGAAAATGAGGATGACAAAATTAGATTCTCTCAGAAGAAAGGGGGGGACCAAATTATCTACCAATGGGTGGCTGAGGATGTTTCCCAGATAGTGGAAGAGCCGGGAATGCCCCCTATGGGAGAAGTGGCCAGGAGACTTCTGGTGACTACCAACACCTGGAAGAAGACCTCCCGGGATTCTTACAAGCTCTCTGAGCCCATGCTTAAAACCGATAGGGCGGTAAAGGAAAAGGTGGCTGAACTCACCAAAGGTCTGGAAACCGACGAGGAGAAGATCAAAGCCATCTATTATTGGGTGGCTCAGCAGATAAGATATGTGGGCCTCTCCTTTGGCAAAAAGGAGGGGCAACAGCCCCATCCCGTGGTTATGACCTTTAAGAATGGACAGGGGGTCTGTAAGGATAAATCTGCCCTTTTAGTGGCCATGCTCCGGGAGGCAGGATTAGATGCCTACTATGTCCTCACCAATCCGGCGACCAGGGTTGTCCCCCAGGTGGCCACTGATCAGTTCAACCACGCCATAGCTGCGGTGAGGAAGGGGGATGGGATTTATTCCTATTTGGATCCCACCGATGACCTCTGCCGGGATTTCCTTCCTGCTTATGAACAGGATAAGGGTGTTTTGGTTTCAACCAAAGAGGGGACAGATATAGACTTCACCCCCATCCTGTCACCCCAGAGGAATATGGGTAGGATAGTGGCCAGATCAGAGATAAACGAAGAGGGAGATTTGAGATCTCGGGTGACAATTACGGGAAACGGTTTCTACGATGAGATTCTCCGCTCCACTATGAGGAGGAAGTCTCCTCAGGAGAGGAAGATTTACTGGCAAGAGAAGCTCCAGGGGATATTCCCTGGAGCTAATCTCCTTAAATTCTCCGTCTCCCCTCAGCCGGTTACTGATCTTTACCAGCCGATAGAGATTAAGTTGCAGTATGAAGCCAAAGGCTATGGCTACCATGCCGGGGATTTCTTCGTTTTCTCCTCTCCCCTCTCCTCGGGGAAGCTGGCTATCCTCTCCCATTACTTCTTCAGAAATGCCAGGCTTCCCCAGAGAAGGTATCCCCTTGACCTCTGGACGACATTTGGCTCTACAGAGGAGGAGACCCTCTCCTTCCCCTCATCCTACAGGGTAAGGGCCCTGCCAGATCCGGTGCAGGTGGCTCATCCTAAACTCTCCTATGGGATGTCCTATATTGAAGAGGAGAGTAGGGTTGTTTATCGCAAGGAACTCCTGATAGGTGAGCCGCAGGTTCCGCCCCAGGACTACTCAGTGTTAAGAGATATCCTCAAGGCCTCTTCCCGCTCAGCCCAGGGGTTGGTTGTGTTGGAGAGGTCTCCCAAAATGTAAGAGATGGAGGGGAAGATGACTAAGAGAAAGTGGGTTTTTGGCGTATTTCTGGCCCTTTGCCTCCCCTTCTGGGCTCAGGCCCAGGAAGTAGAGGGGATAATAAAGAATAGTCCAGGGGCCAAGCAATATCCTAATGCCGGGGCCCTGGTTCTGCTTCACCAGAAAGACCTGCTGGTTGGTGAGGAGGGCAATTATGAGATCAAGGAACACCTGGTAGTAAAGATTTTTAATGACCGGGGGAAGAGAGAGTACGGGGATATAAAGAGGAGGTTCGACCGAAGATGGGAGAAGATAACTGTGCAGGGGGCACGCACGATTAAGGGGGATGGCACCCAGATTGAGGTCCCCGCCAACGCCAAGAACATAATCAATCCCCCAGAACTTTCTGACGCTACCATCTATGCCAATGTGAGGCAATTGGTTGTCTCCTTCCCCGGGCTGGAGAAGAACTCCATCATCGATTATCAGTTCAGGCTAAAGAGCGAAAGGCCCGTAAGGGATAGGTTCTTCTGGGGGAGCGAACTCTTCGGGGGAGAGGAGCCTATTTTAAAAAAGGAGTTCAGCATCTCCCTTCCTCAGGGGAAGGAATTCAAGTATAAACTGCTCAACGGCCTTCCCCAGCCACAGGTGGAGAGATCAGGGGGGAGGGTGAAATACATCTGGAGGGTCTCCAACTCCCCTCAGATAACCCCGGAGCCCGCGATGCCCCCCCTAACTCAGGTTGTTCCGCGGCTTCTCTATTCCTCCTTTGACTCCTGGGAGGATGTAGGCAAATGGTTGGGGGGGAAGTTCTTCCCCCAGGTAGAGGTGGGAAGAGGAGTGGGGGCCAAGGCTTCAGATCTCTGCAAGGGGCTGAGTTCAGATGAGGAGAAAATTAAGAAAATCTTCCTCTGGTTAGCTACCCAGGTGAGAAATGTAAAGCTCAGGTTGGGGGATGGGGGATATACGCCTCATCGAGCCCCCCTGGTCCTCCATAACAGATACGGTGACCCCAGGGACAAGGGTATCCTCCTGATCAGCCTCTTAAGGGCAGAGGGTATTGAGGCCTGGCCTGTTTTGGTCAACAACTCCAACCAGAAGGTGGTTGAGGGGATCCCCTCCCCGGGTCAGTTTGATGGGCTGCTTATAGCCGTTAACCGACCGGGGAGGACCATCTAGCTGGATCCATTTGCCCGAAACTGCTCCTATGGCTACCTGCCCTTTGGAAACGGTCAGAGGTGTCTTTTGGTAAAAGGTGATGGGGGCCTCTTAACCAAAATGGAATCCTCATCAGCCGGGGAGAATCAGGTTGTGAGAAGGCTACAGGTCCTCCTCGGGAAGGATGGCTCTGCTTCCGGGGAACTGCAGCTTCTGCCCTCAGGCTATTTCGATTTGAGAACCAGGGAGAAACTTAAGGATCTCACCCCGCAACTGCAGAAGATGCTATTTCAGCAGGCGGCCAACCGCCTCTCCGAGGGGACAGTGCTCAGGGGATACTATCTTTCCAGGTTAGATGACCTTACCCAGCTTGATACCTTGAGTTTTACCTTCCGAGCCCCCCAATATGGGGTTAAGGAAGGGGATTTAATGTTGGTGAGGGTTCCCCCCAACCCCTTCCCTTTCGCCGATATTCCGGTTTCCCCCAAGCTTTCCGCACGCAAATACCCGCTTATCTCCCCTAAGCCTCTGGCCTTGAGGGTGGAAGGGACCATAACCATCCCGCGGGGTTACAAGGTCGATTACCTCCCGCCAAAGAAATTGGAGAAAAATAGCCTGGGCTCTTTCAGTCAGAGTTTCCAGGAGGTGAATGGGAAGGTTAGCTTCCGCTGCACGCTGCAATTGGAGAGGAGGGAGATCCCCTCTGAAGAATACCCCCAGTTTAAAGAGCTCTATGAGGGGTTCACCCACCCTCAGAACAATCTCCTCATTTTGGAGGAAAGCAGATAGGGGGTGGATTTTCTTGCCCCAGTTACTAAGTCAAAATTCCCGGTAGCCGCAGACTTCAGTCTGCGTTCTATCGCGACTGCGAGGTAGCGGCTATCATTGCAGTATATAGTTCCCTCTCCCTTGAAGGGAGAGGGTCATGGTGAGAGGGGAACCGAAAAAATCTTCACCCTCTCCTTAGTCCTCCCCCATCAAGGGGGAGGAAGGTGTTTTGGATGCCCTGCTTTGTGGGGAGGGAGATTCACTGGAGGGTGAGGTCTTTGGTCTTCTTCGAGGGAGGCTTCATGAGGGCAGGAGGCATGGTAGCAGAAAAGTCCCGCAGATCTGCGTTCTATAAAGTCCGCCCCGAGGGTGTGCTAAACTCATAGATCGGTTAGATGAGACAAAATGGATATCGTAGATAAGTTGCTTAAAGGGGACAAGGTCTCCCTGGCCCGGGCCATCAGCAAGGTGGAGAATGGCGAGGGCTCCCCTATCTTAGAGGCTCTCTTCCCTTATGCCGGCCAGGCCTATTACATCGGTATAACTGGGCCGCCTGGGGCGGGCAAATCGACGCTTGTGGACAGGCTTACCAATCAATTGGTTGATGGGGGGAAAAGGGTGGGAGTTATTGCTGTTGATCCCACATCCCCCTTCTCCGGGGGGGCCCTCTTAGGGGATAGGATCAGGATGTCCACCCTTAGCGGGAGGGATGGCGTATTCATCAGGAGCATGGCCTCCCGGGGGAGCCTGGGAGGGCTGGCCCGGGCCACAAAGGATGTGGCGCTTTGTCTGGATGCCTTTGGGATGGATTACATAATTGTGGAGACTGTGGGGGTGGGCCAGGTGGAACTGGAGATTGCCGAGGTTTGCGACACCACCATAGTGGTCCTTGTCCCGGAGTCCGGAGATGCCATCCAGGTCATGAAGGCAGGGCTGCTGGAGATTGCGGACATAATTGTGGTGAACAAGGCCGATAGAGAGGGTGCTGACCGGATGGTCACCGAACTCCAGTTTACCTCTGAATTTCGCTGCCGGAAGAGAAAATGGGGATACCCCATATTGCAAACTATAGCCACGCAAAACAAGGGGATAGATGAGCTAAACTCCACAATTGATTCTCATAGGGATTACTTAGGGTCAAGTGGTGGCTTAGAGAGCGAGCGCAAAGAGAAGATAAAGATGAGGATAATAGAGCTGATAGCCAACAAGATCAAGGAGAGGGTCAAGAACAATGTGCTTGAAGAGGGAAAACTGGAGGAAACTGTAGAAGGGGTTTACACCAAGGAGCTAAACCTGTTTAGGGTAGCAGATGAACTGGTAAAAAAGGTCATTGGCTGATTATGAATGGCTCGGGGCGAGCAATCGAGTGCTTCCTTACAGCGCCTCGGCTAATAGTTCACTGACATCCATCACCTGCAGGTCAAGGTTCATCGTTTTAACGCTATCCTCGAACATCTGTAGGCAGTAAGGACAGGCCACAGCCAGGACCTCGGCTCCGGTATCCAGTGCTTGCTGGACCCTTATATCGGCCATCCTCTCCCCTTTGGGCCAATCCAGCCACAACCCCCCACTCCCCCCACCACAGCAGAAGGCAAACTGCCGGGAAAAGTTCTTTATCTCCATCAATTCCAACCCAGGGATGCTGCAGAGAATACCCCGCGGTTCCTCATAGATGCCATTTTGCCGCCCTAAAGTGCAAGGATCGTGATAGACAACTTTTATTGGGTCGTTGGGTCGTTGAGTCGTTGAGTCGTTGGGTCCCTCCAGTTCTTTGAGTTTATTGGGTTTGAGGCTGCCTTCCTTTATAAGTTGGTAAAAGAGCTGGGTTGTGTGGAGGACTTCAAAATCCCCCCCCAGTTCCGGATATTCGTTCTTGAATGTGGTATAACAATGTGGAGAGGTAACTACTATTTTCTCTACACCTGCATTTTTAAATGCAGTAATGTTAGATTGGGCTGCCTCTTGAAATATCTTCTCGGCCCCCGCCCTTCTGATAGCCTCTCCGCAACACCATTCCTTTTCCCCTAATATCCCAAAGGAGACTCCCGCTTTTCTTAGGATCTTGGCCACAGAGATAGCCACTTTGCGCAGCCGAGGGTCATAGGCGGGGAAACAGCCGGGGAAGTAGAGGAACTCCATATCTGGTTGAAAGGGGGGAATTGCCAAATCCTTGGCCCAATCGGCACGTTTTCCCCGCGGCTCTCCCAGAGGATTTCCCACATTGTGAATCTTAGAGACAACAGGTTTTAGGGTATCGGGGTATGACCCGTAGTCCACAAGGATCCGGCGCACCGCCCTGAGGATGTTGGGGATATTTACATCCTGGGGACATTGGTCAACGCAGGCCTCACAGCCAACACATCTATATACCTCTGTTACCTCCCGGGAAAGCTCCTCCTTATTTTCACTGCTGGCAATTCTCCCCAATTGAGCGGCTAAAGGGAATTTGTAGGTGGGGAAGTTGACCGCCTCTGTCTGATACCAGGGGCATACGCTGGCGCACTTTCCGCACTGGTAGCACTTATAGATATCTGTAGCCCCTGCCTCTACGATGATATCTCTTAACTCCCAGATTGGTGTGGTAGTAGTTCCCATTGGTTTTAAAAAGCCGCTTCAACCATCTTAGAGAGTTGTAGGTCGTTCAGGTTTCTCTGCTGAGCAGCTCCCGATGGACAGACGGCCACGCAAGCTCCACAACCCTCGCACAAGGCCTCGTTTACCGTCGCCACCCTTTTTCCGCCCTTCACCCTTATCTCCCTTGCTCCATAGGGACAGACTGATATACAAAGCTCACAGCCACTGCAGATATCTTCGTCAACGGTCGTCACTATCGGTTCGTGCTGCAGTTCCTCCTGGGAAAAGATATCCAACACCTTAGATGCTGCTGCCGATCCCTGGGTAACGGAATCCGGTATATCCTTCTGGGCCTGGGCACAGCCGGCAAAGAAAATCCCGGGGACAAGGGATTCAACCGGCCTGAGCTTGGGGTGGGCTTCGGAGAGAAATCCATAAGGGTTTGTTTGGATCTTTAGCTTCCTGGCCAGTTCAACCACCCCTGAAGAGGGAACTATGGCCATAGAGAGAACAACCAGATCGACCTTAACCTGAATCTCCTCACCAGTGAGGGTGTTTACGCTCCACACCACAAGATCATCTCCATCCTTGAGTATCCTCGATGGTTTCCCCCTGATATAGAGCACCTTACCCTCTTCCCTTGCTCTCATTAAAAACTCCTCATAGTCCTTACCGGCAGCCCTTGTATCGATATAGAAGACGACTGCCTCCCCGTCAGGGACATGGTGCTTGTATAAAAGGGCATGCTTTGCCGTATACATACAGCATATCTTTGAACAGTAAGGAAGATGATGCTTTGGGTCCCGGGAGCCGGAACAGGCGACGAAAGCCACCCTCTTGGGGACCTGACCATCTGAAGGCCTCTTCACCTCACCTTGAGTTGGCCCGGAGGCGGAGAGGAGCCTCTCAAACTGCAGTCCATTGATCACATCTTTATACTCTCCCCCCCCGTATTCTGTCATCTTCTCCACCGGGTATAATTCGTATCCGGTGGCCACCACAATGGCTCCCACCTCTTCCTCCAGGATTTCATCCTCCTGGCCGTGGTTTATGGCTTCCGCCTTACAGGCCTGCACGCATTCCAAACATTCAGCACATCCTCCACAGTTAAGGCATCTCTCCGCTTCCTTTTTCGCCTGTTCCTCGGTCAATCCCAATTCTACCTCGGCAAATCCCTTGAGGGACTCAGAGACCTCCAGGAATCTCCCCTCTTCCCTTTTCTGCTGGGGTATACCCTTTGTCCAGATAGAACGGGGGTCCACCTTTTTTACCACCTTTCCCCTCCCCTCCTGGAGATCAACCCCTTGGATGTATCTATCTATGGAGACTGCCGCCCTCTTCCCCTGGGCGATCGCCTCTATTACGGTGGCTGGCCCGGTGACCGCATCACCACCGGCAAATATGCCGGGAACGGTGGTCTGCAGGGTACCTTCCTCAACTACCAGGCTGTTCCATCCCTCGGTTAATCTCAGGTTTGTACCCTTTGGTAGATAGGAGGCATCTGGTGTCTGGCCAATTGTGGGGATTACGGTATCGATACCAATGGTGAATTCTGACCCCTGGATGGGGTGGGGGGATCTCCTCCCTGAGGCGTCGGGAGCCCCCAGCTTCATCCGGATGCATTCCATCTTGCTGACCTTTCCCCCCTCCCCTATTATCCGTTTAGGGTTTGCCAGATATTCTATCTTCACCCCTTCTTTCTCTGCCCTTTCTATCTCCTCCTCAATCGCGGGCATCTCTACCCTTGAGCGGCGATAGATGATGGTGACTTTTTTTGCCCCTAACCGCAAGGCGGTCCTGGCCGCATCAACGGCAGAATTGCCTCCCCCTATTATGGCCACCCTCGCTCCCACCTCAACCTTCTCCCCTAAGTTTATTCTCCTTAAGAATTCTATCCCGTAATGAACCCCCGCTAAATCCTCGCCCTCTACTCCTAACTTCCTTTCAATGGGTGCACCTGTGGCAATATAAACCGCATTCCATCCCTCTCTCCTTAAGCCCTCCGGATCCTGCACCGGGGTATTCGTCCTGATCTCTACTCCCCAACCTTTGATGTAATCTATATCCCTTTGCAGTTCCTCCCTAGGTAATCTAAATGCCGGGATCCCCACCCTCATCATCCCCCCAGCCACCGGGAGGGCCTCGAAGACCGTGGTTCTGTACCCTTTTTTGGCCAGTTCGGAGGCGCAGGAAAGGCCTGATGGCCCTGCGCCGATAATGGCCACCTTGCTTTCCTTTTGCGGAGGAAGCTGAGGGGTTTCCCTTTCCGTTTCCTTATCAGCTATGAACCTCTTTAGCGCCCTTATAGAGAGGGGTTCATCTACCTGGCCACGGGCACACTCGCCCTCACAGGGGTGGGTGCATACCCGGCCGCATACCGCGGGGAAGGGGTTTGCCTCCCTCTCCAGGGCGAGGGCTTCCTTGTATTTTCCCAATTTGATGAGATTGATATAGCCGGGGACATTTACTCCCGCCGGACAGGCCAACCTGCAGGGGGGAAGACCAAATTTGCTTATGGTAAATTTGTTGGGAATGGCTTGGGGGAAAGGTCTATATATTGCCTTACGAGGTATTAAGCCAACATCAAATTGGCTTCTTATGTCCACTGGGCAGGGTTCTGTGCAATCATCGCATCCGGTGCATTTATCCCAGTCCACGAAGGGGGCCTTTTTTCTGATCTTGACTTTGAAATTGCCCACATAGCCGGAGACCTCCTCTACCTCTGAGTAGGTATACAGCCTTATCTTTTCATGGTGGCCCACATCCACCATCTTTGGTGTGAGAATGCACTGGGAACAGTCCAGGGTGGGAAAGGTCTCCGAGAGCTGCGCCATATGCCCGCCTATGGAGGGTTCCCTTTCCACGAGGATGGTCTCGTATCCGGCATCAGCTATATCCAAGGATGCCTGTATGCCGGCTATACCCCCCCCAATCACCAAGGCCCGTCTGGTGATAGGTGTCTTTATGGGGATAAGGGCCTCATCCAGCCTGAGCTTTTCCACGGTGGTTTTGATGATTCTGAGCGCCTTCTGGGTGGCCCATTGGCGATTTTCATGAACCCATGAACATTGTTCACGGATATTGGCGTTCTCGAAAAGGTAAGGATTTAGACCTGCTGAGGCTACCGTTCTTCTAAATGTTGTCTCGTGAAGGGTGGGCGAGCAAGCGGCAACTATTACCCCACTTAGATTCTTCTCCTTTATTCTCTCCTTAATGAGGTTCTGACCAGGATCTGAACACATATAAATATAATCTTCAACATGAATGACCCCTGGATAGTCCCTGATCTCTTCGACTACCTTCTGGACATCTACAGTTGCCGAGATGTTTATTCCACAATGGCATACGAACACACCTATTCTATCCACTACCTCACCCTTTCAGTTCCGTAACCTTATTCTTAAGCAGAGGGACGACTTTAAACAGATCTTCTACTATCCCATAATCTGCCACATTGAATATGGGTGCATTTGGATCCTTGTTAATGGCCACTATCGTATCGGCGTTCTTCATCCCCATAATGTGTTGAAAGGACCCTGATATGCCCACAGCCAAATACAATTTAGGCTTCACCGTCTTCCCTGAACTGCCCACTTGCCTATCCTTGGGCAACCACCCCTCATCGACGATGGGTCTGGAGCAGGCAAGAACCCCCCCCAGGCTGTCGGCCAGCCCTTGGAGAAGGGATATATTCTCCTTCTCCTTGATCCCCCTGCCCACAGCGACGATGACATCGGCCTGGGTTATATCGACCTCCCCCACCGCGGCCTCAATGTATTCGATAAACCTCCTGTAGGCAGGTTCCTCCTTTAGTGGCGAGGGAATCTCCACGATCTTGGCGGAGAGGTCCCCCTTCTGGGGAGGAAAGGAGCCCTGTCTTACGGTAATGAGTACCTCAGGGCTTTCTGCAAAGGAGACCCGGGCATTGAGTTTGCCGTTATAGGGCTGCCTTGTGGTGATTAGTCGGTGGTCCTCCAGAGCGATCTCCACGCAGTCCGTAGCAATGGGGATGTCCAGGGAAGCGGCGAGCGATGGCGCCAGATCCATGCCCAGTGCCGTATGTCCAATAAGGGTCAAGTAAGGTCTTTGTTCCTGCAATATGTGGGAGAGAACAATCTGATAGGCCTCCGCATTGGGCTCTGCAAGTAACTTGCTATCCACGGAAAGCACCTGATGGGACTCCTTCTTTATCCTCTCCGCAATTTCCCCTACGTTGTGCCCCAGAAGCAGAGCAACCAGTTCGGCATCCAGCCCCTGAGCCAACTCTCTGCCCTTGGTGAACAGCTCAAAGGTAACATCTTGGATCTGGCCCTTTCTATGTTCCACAAGGGCAAATATTTTGCTCATTTTTCCTCCCATGTTGAGTTTGTTGAGTCACTTGAGTCCATTGGGTTGGTTGAGTTATTACTCCGGCCACATTATAGTTTACACATTGCTATTTCAAGTGTCATTGCGAGGAGCACTTCGCTATTGCTCAGCACAGGCTCCGCGACGAAGCAATCCCGTAGTCTCAACAAGTATTCGGTGTTTTCAGATTGCTTCGCTGCGCTCGCCCCGTTAGATATCGATGAGATCTTAGAGATCTCAGGAGAATCTGACATTGAGAGAGATTATTATCTAACGGGGCTCGCAATGACATGCAATCTACTTTACGCTCCCAGTAGTAACTCTACGAACTCAATAAACTGAGTTAACTCTATGAACTTCTTACAGTATCCCCTTCCCTTTGCAAATTTGGGCAAGCTTTGCTGAGGTCTCATCTGCACTTCCCTCCAAGACTTCCGCCCTCTTCCCCACCGGTGGCGGGGATAAGCTTTCCAATATCGTCCTTACGGTTGGTTCTTCCATTTCAATCTCCTGGGCATTGAGCACCTTAATCTCCTTTGCTGCTGCCCTTCTTATGGCGATGAGAGATGCATATCTTGGTTCATTTATCCCGGTTTGGACGGCGAAGAGAGCAGGAAGCCTGATATCGAGCGCTTCCAGCAATCCTCCTTCAAGCTCTCTTTGGATAATTGCTCTTCCCTCTTCCACATCGATCTTGGTAACCAGGACAGCATGGGGTATATCAAGAAGCTCCGCCAGGGTGGGCCCCACTTGAGAATATCCATCATCTGTGGCTATACAGCCGGTAAGGACAAGGTCAAATTTTACATCCTTTATGGCGTTCTTCAGTATTTGAGCAGTGGCAAATCCATCAAGTTCCTCGAATTTCTCGTCGGTTAGCCTGATGGCCTGGTCCGCTCCCTTGGCCAGCCCCATCCTGAGGGTATCTTCACAGTCAGGAGGGCCGAGGGAAACGAGGGTAACTGTCCCCCCCCATTTCTCCTTTTGGAGAATAGCCTCCTCGAGGGCGTAATTATCGGATTCATTTATATCAAAGGTTAACCTCTCCTTTTCTATGGCTTTCCCCGAGCCGTCTATCTTAATTTCTGCTTCGGCTGTTTCTGGGACCCTTTTTAAGCAAACAACTATATCCATTACCCCTCCTCTTTAACTGAACTTAGCCTAAACTGCGAGGCTTTTCAGACAGGATTTTCGTACTGGTAGGTTCCTACCCAACCAGAATCTCCCTGGGACTCCGATAAACTCGCAGACCCTCCAAAATGGTAGCCGCAACCTTTAGGTTGCGACAAAACGCAGACTGAAGTCTGTGGCTACTGGGGATTTTGACTCAGCAACATTGAGTCCTCTTTTGTAATCCTATAATATCAAGTTGACATTTCAGAATTGATAATTGTTTACTTCAAAAGGGATCTGGCAATCACTATCTTCTGTATCTCCGTGGTGCCCTCATAGAGTTCCATTATCTTGGCATCCCGGTAAAAGCGTTCCACGGGATAGTCCTTAGTGTAGCCATATCCCCCATAAATCTGAACGGCCTTCTTGGTCGCATTTACCGCGGCTTCAGATGCCAACCACTTTCCCATGGCAGCCTCTTTGGAAAATCTGGGCATTCCCTTATCTTTGCAGAAGGCAGCATAGTAAACAAGCAGCCTCGCTGCCTGGATCTGCGTGGCCATCTCCGCAATCATTGACTGAATCATCTCGAATTCGGACAAGGTCTTCCCAAATGCCTTTCTCTCTTTGGCATAACTAATAGTGGCATCTAAAGCCCCCTGTGCCAAGCCTACTGCCTGAGCTCCAATGTCAATCCTGGATACATCCAGGGTATGCATACAGATCTTGAACCCCTGTCCTTCTTCACCTAACAAGTTTTCCTTGGGGATGTTAACATCTTCAAATATCAACTCACAGTTGGCAGTGGCCCTGATGCCCATCAAATCCTCATGCTTCCCCAGAGAGAAGCCAGGGGTATCCCTTTCCACCACAAATGCGGATATGCCATGATGCTTTAGATCCTTGTTAGTATAAGCAAATACCACGTAGATATCCGCTTCACCTCCATTGGTGATAAACCTTTTTGTCCCATTGAGCACATAGTAATCGCCTTCGGGTTTTGCGGTGGTTTCCATTGAGGCAACATCAGAGCCGGCATTTGGTTCGGTAATGGCAATGGCCCCCAATTTTTGGCCACTGGCCAACAGAGGCAACCACTTCTTCCTCTGTGATTCGTTCCCAAAGTGATATATGGGATAGGCAACAAGGGAGTTGTTTACAGCCACAATCACCCCTGTGGTGGCACAGACCCGGGAGATCTCCTCAATGGCAATGGCCAGTGAGATGAAGTCAAATCCCGCCCCCCCATACTTCTCAGGAACTATTACCCCTAAAAGCCCCTGTTTAGCGAGCTTTTTGATGTTATCCCAGGGGAATTCGCGGGACTTATCGATCTCTGGAGCTACCGGCTCCAGTTCCTTGGTGGCAATCTCGCGCACCATCTTCTGCAGCATCTTCTGATCAGTCGTCAAGTCAAAATCCATAATTTCCTCCTTCCGTTGAATCAAGAATTAAAAAGCGAATTATGTTTTAATCATATTACTCAGGGCACATTATAGTTTACACATTGGTGTTTCAATTGTCATTGCGAGGAGCACTTCGCTATTGCTCAGCACAAGCTCCGCGACGAACAATCTCATAGTCTAAACCCCCATTCAGAGGTTTGGATTGCTTCGCTGCGCTGGCCCCGTTAGATATCGATGAGATCTTAGAGATCTCAGGAGAATCTGACATTGAGAGAGATTATTATCTAACGGGGCTGGCAATGACATGTAATCTATTTAGTGACCGAGTAGTAATTTCACCGTAACCCAAACGGGGAGGGAATTGCGGTGCAACAGGTCGGTGAAATCCTACGAAGGAGACCAATAATGGATGCCTGGGGTTATCGCCCCAAGATTTGTCTGGCAATCACTATCCGTTGGATCTCGGAAGTCCCTTCTCCAATCTCCATTAGTTTTTCATCCCGCATATACCTTTCTACAGGATATTTACTGGTGAGCCCCTGTTCCCCGTGTAGTTCTACTGCCTTGGAGCAGACCCACATTCCAATCTCAGAGGCATAGAGCTTGGCCATAGCGGCCTTTTTGGTAAGAGGCAAACCTCGATCCTTTAAAACTGCAGCATCGTAGATCAACCCCCGTGCGGCCTCAATGTAGGTGCCCATATCAGCTATGAGCCCTTGGATTAGTTGGGATCTCCTTAAGCTCTCGTGTTCTCGCACATAATTGATGGAGGCATCAAGAGCTCCCTGGGCGATCCCCAGGGCCAAGGCACCGATGGATATCCTCCCCCCATCGAGGGTCTGCATAAACAGCTTGAATCCATCGCCACTGGCCCCCAGCCTGTTCTCCTGGGGTATGACGCAATCCTCGAAGACGAGCTCGGATGTATGGGTGCCCTTCAGCCCAAGTTTGTTCTCATCCCGACCAGGGGAGAACCCGGGGGTTCCCTTCTTCACAACAAATGCAGAGATGCCATGATGTTTTTTGGAGGGATCCTCTGTGGCCACAAAGGGGACTATCTCCCCTATATAACCCGAAGTTATAAACCTTTTAGTCCCATTGATCACATATTTGCCGTCAACGAGTTTGGCCGTAGTCTTGGTGGCCGCAGCATCGGAGCCGGCGTCTGGCTCCGTCAATCCAAAAGCGCCTGCTTTTTCTCCTCGGGCAAGCGGAATAAGCCACTTCCTTTTTTGCTCCTCGTTTCCCGCCAGGTATATTGGATAGCAGGTAAGCGATGTATGGGCAGCCAGCACTATCCCATTGGAGCCACATACCCTCCCTACCTCCTCCACTGCTATGGCATAAGAGAGCGTGTCCAGGCCTGCCCCACCATATTTTTGGGGTATGGGGATGCCTAATAGGCCCAACTCTCCCATCCTATGGAAGAGTTCCCAGGAGAATTTAGCCTCTTTGTCCAACTCCTTGGAGATTGGGGCCACTTCATTTTGCGCAAAGTCCCTCACCTTTTCCTGGAATTTCTGGTGTATTTCGCTGAATATCATAGGATTGCCTCAGGTTGTGCCTCAAACACCGAAAATCACTGAAATGATAAGGAATCCAAAGGACTCCACTTAAAACAAGGGGGCATTTTTAAATTCATAGTTATTTCAGTAGTTTCAGTGTTATCCCACACTATTTTAGTTTATCTCTCCAGCAAAGCCTTTGCTATTTTAACCTTCTGTCTAATTGCAGAACCAAGCCAGATCTGGGCAAACTTGGCATCCCGAAAATACCTCTCCACGGGATAGTCCTTTGTATAGCCATATCCTCCATGAACCTGAATGGCGTTGGTGCCAGCAAAGACGGCAGCATCTGTGGCCAAGAGTTTGGTCAAAGATGCCTCTGTGGTGCAGCTATTTTGGGCAGCACATTTATTGGCCGTATTATAAACGAACAGCCTGGAGGAAGAGAGCCTTATCTCCATCTCCACAAGCATATTTTGCACAAGCTCGAACTCACATATGGGACGACCAAATTGGTGACGCTCCTTCGCGTAGTGGATGGACTCCTCCAGGGCTGCCTCTCCAATTCCTACCGCCTGGGCCCCTATCCCTATATAGACCAGGTCAAGCGCCCCTTTGCTAATTTGCTGGCCCTCGCCCTCTTTACCCAAGATGCTCTCCTTGCCGACCTTAACCTCTGCAAGCTCCAAGTCGCCTATCCCGGAGGCTTTCCCCCCTAAGGTATCCTCCCTCTTGGTAACCTTGAGGCCAGGGCTTCCCCTCTCTATGAGGAAGGCAGTGGGGCCCTGGGGGGTAGAGGCCAGGACGATAAAGAGGCCGGCGGCCTCCGCATTGACGATGAAGTTCTTCCCTCCCGAGATGATATATTCATCCCCTACCCTCTCCGCCTTGGTGGCCAGCTCTGCGAGATCGGTATCCACCGCCCCTTCAGATAAGGCAAATGCCCCGATAATTTGGCCCTTGGCCAGTGGGGCCAACCAGTGGTTCTTTTGAGCCTCTCCCCCATACCGGAGAATAGGGTAAGCAACCAGCGCATTGTTGGCGATGAGGATAGTCCCCACTGAGCCACAAACCCTGGAAAGCTCCTCGATAATTAAACAGTAACTCACCGTATCCAGGTTGGCCCCTTCATATTTGTCGGGGACAATTATCCCTAAGAAGCCCAGTTCGGAAAGCTTTTCAATCACTTGGTAGGGGAAGGAGGCCCCCTCATCTATCTCCGCGGCTACTGGCTGTAGTTCGGTGGAGGCAAACTTGTGGACCATCTCCTGGATAAGCCTTTGTTCAGGTGTTAAGTCCATTGAAGATCCTATCTTGAAGTGTTTTCTAAGGTCATCGTCAGTTTATTCACCTTGCAGGTTTTCCGAGGAAAGGGCCAATGTCGTTAAAACCGGATTATGCATTATGAAACCACAAGGTTTCACCAGATTGTCACAAGCCATAGAAAATAACAAACTCACAAAAATTGAGTTTGAACTTCTCTTTCACCTAAAAGGTGAAAACCTATATTAGCGAAAACTCTTGTTTAATCTGTGCTCATCTGTGGTTTATGCAATTTTGGTTTAATCCCCCCAGCTTCCTGCGGTGGGAGGGAGCCCCAGAATGATTCCCTCAAACCCCTGAGACAACCCATTTTCTTGACAAATTTTAAGAACTTCCTCTATGAGCACTTTGAGCATAATTTCACATATTATAGCTTCTACACAGGGGAGTGTCAAGCTTTTTATGGTTTAGCCAATAACATTTTTTTGCCTGGGGCCCCCACTCCCCAAACTTTGTTTATATTATGGCTTGACTTTTCCAATTTTGCGTATAAAATATAATAGCAGAAAAGGAGGGCTTCTGGAGGTCGCTGCGCGCCCACGCAGAGGGTGATAAATGAGGTAAGGAGATAGATTTGTTCGCTTCTTTGTTCTTTACCCCTCTCCCCTTATTATTCCTTTGGGGGGATGCCTGAACCCTGCCCCCCTTAACCTGGATAAAAAATGTAACCCATTGGTGAGAAGAAGATGAAAGAGATAAAGATTACCAAGGACAAATGGAAGAAAAGTATAACTAAAAGTAAGGAAAGGGATTATCGGTTTGAGTCCGTCTCCGGCGAACCAGTGGAAATCTTGTATACTCCTGAAGATATCGAGGGGCTGAATTACCTAAAGGACCTGGGGTTCCCCGGGGAATTTCCCTTCACCCGGGGCGTCTATCCCAATATGTATCGGGGTAGGCTGTGGACTATGCGCCAATTCTCCGGGTTCGGCACCCCCGAGGATACAAACAAAAGGTATAAATACCTTCTGAAGCAAGGGCAGACTGGCCTCTCGGTTGCCTTTGATTTTCCAACTTTGTATGGGCGGGATTCAAATGACCCCTTCTCCTTGGGGGAGGTGGGACGGTGTGGGGTGGCGGTGGATACCTTGCGAGATATGGAGATAATATTCGATGGGATTCCCCTGGAGAGCATCTCCACCTCGATGACCATAAATCCTCCGGCGGCGATGCTGTTGGCTATGTATATAGCGGTTGGCGAAAAACAGGGGGTTCCCTCTGAGCAATTGACCGGAACCATCCAGAACGATATGCTCAAGGAGTATCAGGCCCAAAAGACCTGGATATACCCGCCAGAGCCCTCGATGCGCATCATTACGGACATACTTGGGTATTGCTCAGACCAGGTCCCTAAATGGAACACCATTTCCATCTCCGGCTACCATATAAGGGAGGCTGGGGCCACTGCCCTGCAAGAGCTTGCCTTTACCTTAGCAAATGGCTTTACCTATGTCGACTACGGGATAAAAGCTGGTGTCCCAGTGGACAAATTTGCCCCCCGGCTCTCCTTCTTTTTCAATTCACATCTCGATTTCTTTGAGGAGATAGCCAAATACAGGGCGGCCAGACGCATCTGGGCCAGGGAGATGAGGAATAGGTATGGGGCGAAGGACCCCCGCTCCTGGCTAATGAGATTTCACACCCAGACTGCAGGCTGCACTTTGACGGCGCAGCAGCCGGAGAACAACATTGTGCGGGTGGCCTTCCAAGCATTGGCCGCAGTCTTAGGGGGGACGCAGAGCTTACATACCAATTCGATGGATGAGACCTATGCTTTGCCCGCGGAGAAGGCGGTGAAGATTGCCCTGAGAACTCAGCAACTTCTCGCCTATGAGACCGGGGTGGCCAACACCATTGATCCACTGGGGGGCTCATATTATGTGGAGACGTTAACCAACAAACTTGAAGAGCAAGCCTACCAATACTTTGAGAAAATCAAATCCTTTGGTGGAGTGATCCCGGCCATAGAGGCTGGTTTCTTTCAGCGGGAGATAGCTGAATCAGCCTATCGTTATCAGAGGGAGGTAGAGAAAAGGCAGAAGATTGTGGTGGGGGTAAACGAATTTATAGAAGAGGAGCAACCAAAGATGGAGTTGCTTAAGATTCAACCTGAGGTAGAGAAGCATCAGGTTGAACGGTTGAATCAAGTGCGGAGGGAGAGAAACAACCAAAGGGTGAAGGAAAGGTTGAGGGAGCTGCGCAGCGCAGCTCATAATGGGGATAATTTAATGCCTAAAATACTCAATGCGGTGAGGGTTTATGCCACCCTCGGTGAAATGTGTAATGTCTTGAAGGAGGAATTCGGCGAGTATGAGGAGCCACTCATATTTTGATAGTTAAGGGGGTGATTATGGCGGGAAAGATAAGGGTTCTGGTAGCCAAACCTGGCCTAGATGGCCATGACAGGGGGGCAAAAGTGGTGGCCGCTGCCCTGCGGGATGCAGGCATGGAAGTGATCTACACTGGTTTACATCAAACACCCGAACAGATTGTGGAGGCGGCAATCCAGGAGGATGTGGATTTCATTGGGATATCAATCCTCTCCGGGGCCCATATGACCATATTCCCCAGGATCCTTAAGCTTTTGCAGGACAAGGGGGCAGGTCACATAATCGTCTCCGGCGGTGGTATAATCCCGCGGGAAGATATGGAGAAGCTGGAAAAAGTTGGCGTCAAGAAGCTCTTTGGCCCGGGGACCCCCACATCTGAGATCGTGGAATGGGCGAGGGAGGTGATTAAGAAATGAAGTTAGGAGATTTTGCCATTTTCCTCCTCTCCGATGGGACTTTCTGGCTGGACGGGGGAGCTATGTTTGGGGTAGTCCCCAAGGCCATCTGGAACAGGCTCAATCCCGCGGATGAGGCCAATCGGATCGAATTGGGGCTTAACTGCCTATTGATTCAGACCCCTGACAAGAATGTCCTTGTAGATACGGGGATAGGCAACAAATACGACGAAAAGTTTAAAGAGAGGTTCAATGTCCAGAGAGCAGAGGGTTTGATTGGGGCCTTGAGGGGGGTAGGGTTAACTCCGGAGGATATAGATCTGGTGATCAATACTCACCTTCATTTTGACCATGCCGGAGGCAATACCTGCCTCGCCGGAGGTAAGTCAGTTCCCACATTTCCCCAGGCAAAGTATGTAATTCAACGGGGCGAATGGGAGGAGGCGATCAATCCAAATGAGCGCACCCATGCCAGTTATTTAAAGGAGAATTTAGTCCCTATCCAGGAGGCGGGATTGCTTGAGTTGATCGAGGGGGATAGGGAGCTTCTCCCGGGGGTGAGGACAATAGTTACGGGGGGCCATACAAGGGATCACCAAATGGTATTGCTGGAGTCGCGGGGCAAGAAGGCCCTTTATCTGGGCGACTTGATCCCCACAACCTCACATATCAGAACCCCCTATGTGATGGGCTACGATCTGTATCCACTCGATACAATGAAGGAGAAGGGAAAGGTATTAAATGAAGCTCTTAGCGGCCACTGGCTACTCATCTTTGAACATGACCCTAAGGTTGGTATGGGTTACCTGAGCCAGGAGGAAAGTAAGCTGAAATTAAACCCTATTTAGGAGGCTTAACCTTAGATGTTCATACCGCGGCAAAGTCGCAAAGGGCGCAGAGTTTAAAGATTATTAACTAATTATTTTATTTCATCTCTCTTTTGCTTTTTATTTTCTCTGCGAACTTAGCGTCTTTGTGGTTGCTACGAAAAACTTTGTCAAAAAACCAACACCCTACAAGATTGTAGTACAGGAGGAATTAGCTCTGTTAGAGGTGTAACTATGAAGGAAAAGGCTACAGCAAAGAGCGGAGTGGCTTCAGTGCCGGGATTTGACCGGATAACCTTTGACCCCAATGTGATGGGGGGCCGTGCTTGCATTCGGGGCATGCGGGTGACCGTTTCTTTGATTTTGAATCTGGTCGCTAATGGAATGACCGTAAAAGAAATCATCGAAGCTTATCCCTACCTGGAGCCGGAAGATGTTTACCAGGCCTTACGGTATGCGGCTTGGTTGGCCGAGGAGGCACTCTACGCTCTGGAGCCAGCCACAGCATGAGGTTTCTGGCTGATATGGGGATCTCTCCAAAAACGGTGGCTTTTCTTCGGGAACTTGGGCATGAGGCAGTGCATCTTTACGAAGGAGGACTTTACCGCTTAGAGGATCCGGCGATTCTAACAAAAGCACGGGAAGAAAGGTGTATTCTCCTGACCCATGACCTGGACTTCGGGGAGTTGATAGCAGCCAGTGGAGCCCAATTGCCCAGTGTTGTTGTTTTTCGCCTACGCAACATGCGTCCTCAGATGGTCAACCGTTACTTAAAAAGCATTATTGAGCAGTATGGGGAATCCCTTGAGAAAGGCGTGATCGTAAGTGTGACCGAGGGACGAATTCGGGTTCGTCTTCTCCCTTTGCGGGCAAGCGAACAAGGCCTTGGATCATAGCCATTGTCACCAAGCCGCCAAACCTTGCTGCCACCTACCCATCTCCGCTAGCACTGCGGTGGACGGTTGAACATAGCTGATGTCCCTCTAACGGGGCAGGAAATTCGTTAACAGAAGACATCTGTAATACCCTTTTGCAAGATCTTGTTTTTTGGACGAACTTTTTTAACCGCAAAGCTCGCAAAGTAGGTGCAGAGAAGGCAATGGCTCCGCAGTGACTATTCAGCTATCCGCTTTGTGGCTTTTCCCATTTTCTCATTTTCCTAATTTCCATTTTCGCCTCTTGGCTTTCGGCTTTTCAGTGAAATCTGTCTTAATTCTTAATTCTCAATTGCCTTTTTCCGTGAGATTCCGTGGTAATTTCACCACGGATAACCACGGACTATGCACAGAAAAAAGGGGATTACGAATAACCACTACAAATCTAAAAGTGAAAAGCTATATTTTGAAAAATTTTTCTTTAACCTGCGAAGATCTGTGTTCGCCCCGTTAAAATAGACATCATCGCATTCCCAAGCTCGCCTTTATTTAACGGGGTTCATCTGCAGTTTATGCAATTTTATTCTTATTTTTCCCCCGTGTTATTCCGTGAATTTCCGTGGTATATTGTCTTTTGGTTTTCGGCTCTCCTCTTTTCACTGTAATCCGTGGCTATTGTTTGGTTGCGGCTTTGGCGCGCCGTGAACAATTCGGGTAAGCCAGCTTTTTGATTTTAAAGGGCAATTTTATTAGGTGAGGATAATGGAAGATAAGCTTAAAGAACTGGATAATCTGAAGAGGCAGGCCCTCTTAGGGGGGGGCAAACAAAGGTTAGAGAAGCAGCATGCCAGTGGGAAACTGAGTGCCCGGGAGAGGATAGATTTACTGTTAGACAAGGGGAGTTTCCACGAGACGGATATGTTTGTTACCCACCGTTGCACCGATTTTGATATGGACAAGAAGAAGGTGTTGGGGGATGGGGTGGTCACCGGATATGGAAGGATTAACGGCAGGCCGGTCTGCGTCTTCTCTGAGGATTTCACCGTTTTTGGGGGCTCACTCTCCAAAGCTTATGCGGAGAAGGTATGTAAGCTACAGGATATGGCGATGAAACAGGGGTGTCCCATCATCGGCATAAAGGATTCTGGTGGGGCCAGAATTCAGGAGGGCGTCGATTCGCTTGCCGGCTACACGGATGTTTTCCTGCGTAATGTGCTCTCCTCCGGGGTTGTCCCGCAGATCTCTGCCATAATGGGGCCCTGTGCCGGTGGCGCGGTTTATTCCCCGGCAATGACTGACTTTGTCTTTATGGTGAAGGAAACCTCCTATATGTTTTTGACCGGGCCAGATGTTGTCAAGGCGGCTACCCACGAGGATATAACACTCCAAGAACTTGGCGGAGCTACGGTGCATAATGAAAAGTCCGGGGTGGCGCACTTTGCTGTGGATTCCGAAGTGGAATGTTTGGAGCAGATCAAGGAGCTCTTAAATTACATCCCGCAAAACAACCTTGAGGACCCGCCAATGATCGAAAGCACGGATGACCCTCAGCGCCGCGATCCCCAACTTGACTCCATAGTGCCGGCCAGCCCAATTCAGCCCTATGATATGCTGGAAGTGATTAAGAGGGTGGTTGATGATGGGAAGTTCCTGGAGGTGCACGCCCATTTTGCCCGGAACCTAATTGTGGGATTTGCCCGGTTGGGGGGGAAGTCAGTGGGTATAGTGGCCGACCAGCCGGCAGTGCTGGCCGGTGTGCTGGATATCAACTCGGCGACAAAAGGGGCCAGGTTCGTGCGGTTCTGTGACTCCTTTAACATCCCAATCATCACCTTTGTCGATGTTCCCGGTTTCCTTCCGGGAACGGCTCAGGAATGGGGAGGGGTAATCAGGAATGGCGCCAAGTTGCTCTATGCCTTCTGCGAAGCCACCGTCCCCCGGATAACGGTGATCACCAGGAAGGCCTATGGCGGTGCCTATTGTGTGATGAGCTCCAAGCATACCCGGGCAGATGTTAACTTCGCCTGGCCCTCAGGGGAGATTGCCGTTATGGGCCCTGATGGAGCCGTCAACATACTCTACAGGAAACAGCTTAAGGAGGCAAAAGATCCACAGGCTCTAAAGGCAAAGTTGGTGAGGGAATATACGGAGAAGTTTGCCAACCCTTACATCACGGCCAGCAAGGGCTACATCGACGATATCATCCCTCCCCGGGATACGAGACCTCGGCTAATTGAGGCCCTGGAGTTCATCGGGGAGAAACGGGACACCAATCCCCCCAAAAAACACGGGAACATCCCCCTCTAAGATTGAGGATTTCTTTTATCTTTTTTTCCCCAACGGCTCATACCCTAATGAAGAGCCAATGTAGGGACAAACCTTCAGGTCTGTCCGTTCTCGGACAGGGCTGAAGCCCTCTCCCTACGGTTTTTCTACCCCCGCAAAAGCGGGGGGTAACCACTTTGGGGCTTTAGCCCCCTTGGAGTGCTGTGACTCCTGTCACAGCCCACGTCAACAGAAGTTACCACACTCCATAATAACCTGCACTAAAGTGTTGTAGAGCCCTTGTGCCGTCAGGAGGTAACTCCTGACAGCACATTCTTGATCGGCATCAGGAGATGCTTCCCGCAACTTCTACCCCCGCAAAAGCGAGGGGTAACCTCTTTGGGGCTTTAGCCCCATAGGGGCCTAAAGGCTCCGAACCCGCACTAAAGTGCGGTAGAAGTTGACTACTCCAGCGTCCATGGATGGGGCAAAGGCCCTTTCCCTCCAGGAGAGCATCTGCGGTGGTTTGTTAGAGGTTTAACTCCCTATCATTGGATAGGCTTTTTAGGAATCAGGGAATAAAATCTTGACTTTTTAACAGGAGAATTATATTTTGTGCCCAGGAGCGTGGCCCGGGAATTCTTTTTGTTGGGAGGGGGTTGTCTAAGATCCCCTGGTGAATGCTCAACATATTAGAGGAGATGTTTAAGAAAGTTCTTGTTGCCAATCGAGGTGAGATCGCTGTGCGAGTGCTCAGGGCCTGTAAGGAGCTGGGCATTACAACTGTTACGGTCTATTCGGATGCGGATAGAAATGCCCTGCACACCAGATACGCAGATGAAGCATATAAGATCGGCCCTCCGCCAGCGACTGAGAGCTACCTGCGCATCGATAAGATCATCGAGGTGGCCAAGAGATCTGGGGCTGAAGCCATACATCCTGGATATGGGTTCTTGGCTGAGAATACCCACTTCGCTGAGGCCTGCGAGTCTGAGGGGATAGTATTTGTCGGGCCGAGTTCAAAGGCCATAAGGCTGCTGGGGGATAAGATTGAGGCACGGCGGACAATGGAGGCGGCCCAAATACCGGTAATCCCAGGCAGTGATAAGGAGCTTTCCAGTGAAGCTCAGGCGGTGCAGGTAGCAGCCCAGATAGGTTTCCCTCTGCTCATAAAGGCTGCTGGTGGGGGTGGAGGCAAAGGGATGAGAATAGTGAGGGAAAGGGGGGAACTAGCCAGGTCAATAAAGCAGGCAACTTCTGAAGCTGGGTCAGCCTTTGGTAATCCAACTGTTTATATTGAAAAATATCTCGCATCTCCCCGGCACATAGAATTTCAGATACTCGCTGATAATTATGGGAATGCAATTCATCTTGGTGAACGGGAATGCTCTATCCAGCGCAGATACCAAAAGTTAGTGGAGGAGTCCCCTTCCCCCGTTATGACCGCAGAGCTTAGGGAAAAGATGGGTAATATCGCGCTCCGCGCGGTAAATGCTTCCGGGTATACAAATGCCGGAACGGTTGAGTTTATGGTGGACCCGCAAAGGAGATTCTATTTCTTAGAGATGAACACCAGGCTCCAGGTGGAGCACCCAGTCACCGAGCTGGTTACCGGGATAGACATCGTCAAGGAACAACTGAAGATTAGCTCTGGCCAGCCCCTCTCCCTCCGCCAGGAGGATGTGAGGTTGTGGGGGGCAGCCATAGAATGTCGGATAGCGGCTGAAGACCCGGCAAACAACTTTATGCCCTCAACTGGCAGGATAACTGAGCTCACCGAGCCCGGTGGCTTAGGGGTCAGGGTGGATAGTGGCGTCTTTGCTGGATTTGAGGTCCCCGTCTATTATGACCCATTAATCGCCAAACTTCTTGTCTGGGCTCCCAGCCGGGGTGAGGCCATATCAAGGATGAGTAGGGCGCTCTCCGAATACAAGATAAGGGGGATTAAAACAGGTATACCGTTCCACCAAAAGGTGATGCGTAATCCCTATTTTATCAAGGGGGAATATAATACCACCTTTGTAAAGAAGCTTTTGGGGGCCACTAAGGAGGAGAGGGGAAACCAAAGGATTGCCGCCATAGCTGCGGTAATCGCCAATGCATTGGGAAACAAGGGCAACCTTCCCCCCCAACAAATGGCTAACTTCAGCTATAGTCTATGGAAACTTGCCGCCCGCCAGGCAGGGTTGAGGAGAATGTAGATGCCGTATATCGTCACCGTAGAGGATAAGAGATTTAAGATCGATTTGCAAAGGGAGGGGAACAAGTTCATAGCCTATATAGACAGCGATCCCTTAGAGGTAACAGTTGCCGAAGCGGGCAATCCATCACACCTCTCCTTGATAGCGGGAAACAGGTCCTATGATGTGACAATTGAGGATGAGGGCCTTGTCTCGGTGGACGGGGAGATGTTCCCTGTAAAGGTTGAGGATGAAAGGGCCTTGCAGTTGGCCCAGTTTAGACGGAGTTCCCAGCGGGCGGTAGAGGAATCGATAGCCGCCCCTATGCCGGGCTTAGTGGTAGAGGTAGAGGTGAAAGCAGGGGATAGGGTTAAGGAGGGGGAGGGGTTGGTGGTTATCGAGGCGATGAAGATGCAGAACGAATTGAAAGCTCCCCGGGAAGGCAAGGTCAAAAAGGTATTGGCCAAGAAGGGGATGCCGGTGAATGGGGGGGACACCCTTCTGGTGATGGAATGAAAATACCTAAAAAGTCCAAAATACCTAAATGCCTAAAATATGGAGAAGAAATATAGCGTTAGCGATGAGCTCAAAGGGAGAACCTATAATTTTGCCTTGAGAATTCTAAGACTTGGCAGGTTGTTGCCAAATACTGAAGAGGGCAGGATAGTTAGGAGACAGGTTTTCAAAGCAGGCACTTCAGTAGGGGCCAATCTGGAAGAAGCCGATGGTTCCTTAAGCTTAAATGACTTCATATACAAGGTGGACATCGCCTTTAAGGAGGCGAAGGAAACCAGATATTGGTTGCAGATGATCATTGATGCAGGGTTTATCCCTCAAAAGAGGGTGTCACCAGATCTGGAAGAGTGTGTAGAGATCATCAAAATCTTGTCGACCATAATCTATAGGAGTTTAAAAAGGAAGAAAACTAAGATCTAAGTCTTTAGGTATTTAGGTCTTTAGGCATTTAGGTGGTTTAAATGCTCTGTACTCCTGAACATATAAAAGATTTGGATTACTCCAGGGACCTTGGTTCTCCGGGGGAGTATCCCTTTACCCGGGGGATCTATCCCTCTATGTATTGCGGCAGGCTCTGGACAGTGCGTCAGTATGCGGGATATGCGACAGCCCGGGAATCCAACGAGAGATATAGGTATCTTTTGGCCCAGGGCCAGACAGGGCTATCGGTGGCCTTTGATCTCCCTACACAGATGGGCTATGACTCAGACCACCCCTTATCCGAGGGGGAGGTGGGTAAGACAGGGGTGGCCATCGATTCCCTGGAGGATATGGAGACCCTCTTCGCGGGGATCCCCCTAAATAAAGTAAGCACCTCAATGACGATAAACGCTACCTCCCCTATCCTCTTGGCGATGTATATCACCCTGGCCGAGAAACAGGGGGTAAAGAAAAGTTTGTTGGCGGGTACAGTGCAGAATGACATTTTGAAGGAATACATCGCCAGAGGCACCTACATATTTCCGCCCGCACCATCTATGAGGCTTGTGGTGGATACATTTGAGTATTGCGGTGAGAACCTTCCAAAGTGGAACACCATATCGATCTCCGGCTATCACATCAGGGAGGCAGGGGCGACAGCCGTCCAAGAGCTCGCCTTTACCTTGGCCAATGCCATAACTTATGTGCAGGCAGCTATTGATCGGGGGTTGGCCGTCGATTCCTTTGCCCCGCGCCTTTCTTTCTTCTTCAATGCCCATAACAATTTCTTTGAAGAGGTGGCCAAGTTCAGGGCTGCCAGGCGGCTTTGGGCAAAGCTTATGAGGGGGAGATTTAGGGCCAAAAACCCCAAGTCCTGGGGGTTGAGGTTTCATACCCAGACGGCGGGTTCTACCCTAACTGCGCAACAACCGGAGAACAATGCCGTAAGGGTGACCATGCAGGCGTTGGCCGCAGTCTTCGGGGGGACGCAGAGCTTACATACCAACTCGCTCGATGAGGCCCTGGCCCTGCCCAGTGAGGATGCGGTGAGGTTGGCCCTGCGCACCCAACAGATCATCGCCTATGAAAGTGGTGTTCCCCAGGTTATCGACCCCCTGGGAGGTTCCTATCTCATAGAGAGGCTTACCAATGATATTGAGGAGGGGGCCAGGGAGTATATAGACAAGGTGGAAGCGATGGGTGGAGCACTGCGGGCGATCGAACTCGGCTTTTTTCAAAAGGAGATTCAGGAAAGTGCCTACAAATATCAAAGGGAGCTAGAGGCCAAGAAGAGGGTCATCGTTGGGGTAAACGAGTTTGTGGCTGAGGGGGGAGAAAAGCCAAGGGAGACGCTAAGGGTAAATCCAGAGGTGGTCAGGGAACAGCGGGCCAAGTTACAGGCTTTGAAGTCCAGGAGAAACCAGCCAGAGGTGGAGACATCCCTCAGCCAACTGCGCGCCGCGGCCAAGGGACAGGGCAACCTTATGGGGCCCATCCTTAGATGCGTAAGATCCTACGCCACCTTAGGGGAGATCTGTGATGTATTGAGGGAGGTCTTTGGGGAGTATAAGGAGAAGAGGGTAGTATAGGGGTTTCAAACCGGCGAAGCTTCGAATGTAAAATTCACCCTGTTAAATATTTGCTTGTTTCAAAAGTTCGAGTTCTTCTTCTAATTTTTGTTTCGCCTCTAATTTTTTGATCGGACTCACTATTTAACGGGGTGAAGAATTTAGAATGAGAAAGCCTGAAACCAAAGGGACTGGTTCAAAGATGGGGAGGATAGATTATGATTTTTGGCATACCAAAGGAGTTGCCCAGGTTTAAGGAGATACCTGAGTTCAGGGTGGGGCTTTCCCCAATGGGGGTGAAAGAACTCGTTGAATATCAGGCCCAAGTCTATGTGGAAAGTGGCGCCGGTGGTGGGGTTGGTTTCTCTGATATGGATTACGAGAAGGCCGGTGCATCTATTGTCTATTCCAAGGAAGAGGCCTACAAGAGAGCAGATGTTGTCCTGAAGGTAAGGCCTCCCCAGGGGAGGAAGGAGTACAAACTGATAAAAGAGGGGCAGACACTGACGGGTTTCTTCCACTTAGTGACCGCTCCCCAGGAGTTGCTCCAAGCATTAACCGCCAAGAAGAATACCGTAATTGGGTATGAGATAATTCAGGAGGCTGATGGGAAGCTCCCCGTGGTTATTCCGATGAGCGAGATAGCTGGTAAACTTGCTGTGCAGATAGCCGGTAGATTGCTGGAGTCCCCCAGCGGAGGGCGGGGTATCCTGCTGGGTGGTATCCCGGGGATCCCCCCTGCGGAGGTGGTCATCTTAGGAGGGGGCACCTTAGGGCGCAACGCGGCAAAAAGCTTTGCTGGTATCGGGTCTAATGTCTATGTTATGGATATAGACCGCGATAGGCTGAAGATCATCGCTGATGAGCTGGGCGGTCGGGTTACCACCCTCTTTGCCACCAAGCATAACATAGAAAAGTTGGTCAGGTTTGCCGATGTGCTCATCGGTGCCGTGCTCGTGGCTGGCAGGAGGGCTCCCATCCTGGTTACCAGGGAGATGGTTAAATCAATGCGCAAGGGCACGGTGATCTTGGACTTCTCCATCGACCAGGGGGGATGTGTGGAGACGGCCAAGATTGCCCCTTCCGGCAAATTTATCTATAATGTGGATGGGGTAATCCACTTTTGTATGCCCAACGCCACCACTTTGGTAGCCAGGACGGCAACCCATGCGATGACCGGGGCAATAATACCTTATCTCAAATATTTGGTGGAGTTGGGGTTGACTAAGGCTCTTCAGGAGTGTCCGGGGGTGAAAAGGGGCATCTATGTGAACAAGGGGAGAGTGGAAAAGGGATATATGAAATGAGCTGGCTTGACGATTATAAGAGCAAACTCTCATCCGCGGAGGAGGCAGTGTCCCTGGTAAAAAGTGGGGACAGGGTTTATATGAGCGGCAATGCTGCTGTCCCCTATCAGTTGGTGGAGGCACTGGCGGATCGGAAGGATGAGCTGCAGGAGGTGGAGATAACCCATGTCCTTTTGCTGGGTGAGGATCCCCTTTCCGGGCCTGGGATGGAGGGCCATTTTAGGCACAATTCACTTTTCGTCGGCCCCGGGGATAGAGCAGCCGTAAATGAGGGGCGTGCCGACTATATCCCCGTATTCTTGTATGAAATCCCAGACCTATTTTACTCAGGCCTTATGCAGCTTGATATAGCGTTTGTGCACCTCTCTCCCCCTGATGAGCATGGGTTTATGAGCTTTGGGGTTGAGTGTCTGGTCTCCAAGGCGGCAACCGAGTGTGCGAAGGTAGTTATCGCTGAGGTCAACGATAAGATGCCCAGGACGTTGGGGGATTCCTTCATCCATGTCTCTCAGGTGGATAAGATAGTGGATGTCTCCCGTGATTTGCCTGAACTTGAACTCAAGGAATTCACCGCAATAGAGAAGAAGATAGGTGAGTATATTGCGGAGATAGTTGAGGATGGTTCCACTCTGCAGCTCGGTATAGGGGGCATCCCAAATGCTGCCCTCAAGGCGGTGGAGGGGAAAAGGGACTTGGGAGTTCATACGGAGATGGTCTCCGATGGTATTGTGGAAGCCATTGAGGCGGGGACTGTAACTGGCGCAAAGAAGACCTTACATCCCTACAAGGTGGTGGCCACCTTCCTCTTGGGATCAAGGAAAGTGTATGAATATGCCCACAATAACCCCATATTTGAATTCCATCCGGCAAACTATACGAACCACCCCTTTGTCATCTCCCAAAATGAACATATGGTGGCCATAAACTCGGCCATAGAGGTTGACCTCACCGGCCAGATTTGTGCGGACTCCATTGGCTTCAAAATATATTCTGGTTTTGGTGGTCAAGTTGACTTCATCCGAGGTGCCGCTCAATCGAAAGGGGGGAAACCGATAATTGCTCTACCAGCGACGGCAAAAGGGGGTGAGGTATCCAGAATAGTCCCCTGGCTTAAACAGGGGGCAGGGGTGGTGACGACCAGGGCGGATGTCCACTGGGTGGTTACCGAATATGGCATTGCCTATCTACATGGGAAGAATTTAAGGGAGAGAGTTAATGCCCTCATTGCCGTCGCTCATCCCCAGTTTAGACCTTGGTTGGAGGAGGAGGCGAGAAAGAGAAAGCTTATTTGAAGCAGGTCAATCGTGAGTGGGAAATGGAGTGAGCCAATGAAACTCGATCACATTGGGATTGTAACGGCGAATATTGAGGAGGGGACCAAGATCTGGGAGGGGCTTTTGGGGTTCCATCCCATAGAAGTTACCGAGGTGGAGGCGCAAAAGCTCAAGGTGGCCACCTTTGATGCGGGTGGTGTGGGGGTTGAGCTCCTTCAACCCCTTGGTGAGGGGAGCCCGGTAAGCAAGTTTTTAGCCACCAGGGGGGAAGGTCTTCACCATATTTGCTTCCAGGTGGAGGATATTGCGGCAACCATCACTAAGTTGAGGGGAGAAGGGGTGGTGATGATAGATGAATCCCCCCGGCCTGGTGTAACAGCTAAGAAGATTGCTTTTCTCCATCCCCGGAGTATGGGTGGGGTGCTCATCGAGCTGTCTGAGAAATGATGGATCTCTATGAAGCCATAAAGGGGAGAAGGAGCGTTAGACAGTTTAAGGAGGATGTTGTCCCAGAGGAGCTGATAGAGAGAATTTTGCAGATTGCTATGTGGGCACCTTCCGGGATGAATCAACAGAACTGGTACTTTGTGGTGGTGAAGGGGGAACAGTTAAGAAGGTTGAGGCAGTTAAGCAAACAGGCATTTGATAAACACATAAAAGGGGTAGTCTCCTTGGTTTTCCATGGCAATCCCGCGATATTGGAGGATACCAGGCGGTTCTTCTCCACCTTAGGCAATGCGCCGGTGGCTATCTCTGTTTACAGGGCAGAGACCCCCGAAGGCGATCTTACCGATATCCAATCGGTGGCCGCAGCAATCCAAAATCTGTTGCTTGCTGCGTATGCAGAGGGATTAGGAGCATGTTGGATGACTGGTCCCCTCCCCTTAGAGGAGGAAATAAACGAATTGCTTGGTGTGCAAGGCAAGCGGTTACAAGCTCTTATCCCATTAGGTTATTCAGTCTCCTTCCCCCCAGCACCTCAGAGGAGAGGGGGAAAGATAAAGTGGTTAAGAAAGGGGGAATAATGGAAATAGATACGAAAGTGGTTCATGGTGGCCAGAAACCCGATGCGGTTACGGGGGCTCTTACGCCACCCATATACCAGACCTCCACTTTTGCCTTCAAAGATGCCGAGCATGGGGCAAGGCTGTTTAAGGGGGAAGAGGAGGGGTATATCTATACACGAGTGGGGAATCCTACCATTGATCTCCTGGCCAAGAAGATAGCTCTCTTGGAATCTGCCGAGGCAGGCGAGATCTTTGGCTCAGGGTTAGCGGCGATATTCTCCACGATAATAGCCTTGGCTGGTAGTGGGGACAATGTAGTATCTGATGACACGATCTATGGGGGCACCTACTCTCAGTTTACTCAAGTGCTCCCCAGATTGGGCATAAGTGTCACCTTCTTAGATGCCACCAACCTCTCTCGGGTGGAGAAGGCAATCAAGGGGAATACTAAGCTTATCTATACTGAAACGCCAGCCAATCCCACTTTAAAGATAATAGACATCGCTGGCTGTGCCCAGATCGCTCACCAACACAAAATCCCGCTAGTGGTGGACAACACATTTGCCACCCCTTACCTCCAGCGGCCAATTGAGCTTGGCGCCGACATAGTAGTGCATTCGCTGACCAAGTATTTAGGGGGCCACGGCGACCTCATTGGAGGTGTTACGGTGGGAGAGGGCGAGTTCATCAAGGAACTCAAGGCGGAAACGGCCACCGAGGTGGGGGCGTCGATCTCCCCATTCAATGCCTGGCTTACCCTCAGGGGATTGAAGACCCTCGCTGTGCGCATGGAGAGGCACTCGGTCAATGCCCTGCAAGTGGCCCAGTTCCTCCAAATCAACCCCAAGGTAGAGAGGATTTACTATCCTGGTTTGAGCTCACATCCTGGGTATGAACTTGCCAAGCGGCAGATGAGCAGATTCGGCGGGATGTTAGGGTTCGATGTGAAGGGGGGGAGAGAGGCAGGCCAGACCTTGATGAACAAGGTTAAACTCTGCACATTGGCAGTTAGCCTTGGTGATGCGGATACCTTGATAGAGCACCCGGCGAGTATGACCCACTCCACTTACACGGAAGAGGAGTGTTTAAATGTAGGCATAAAGCCAGGCTTTGTGAGAATTTCTGTTGGCTTAGAGGATCCCAAGGACATAATTGCAGACTTGGACCAGGCCCTTAAGGCCATATAAGGCAGCGTTCATATAAAGGGGGTGAGATGGTTGGTATAGTAGGATATGGATCATACCTTCCCAGGTATAGGATAAAAGTGGAGGAGATTGCTCACCAATGGGGAGCGGACCCAGAGGGCATAAAAAGGGGGCTTCTCTTAAGGGAGAAGACCGTTCCCGCCCCTGATGAAGATGCGATCACCATTGCAGTTGAGGCCTCCAGGAATGCTCTTAAACGGGCCGGTATAAAGCCAAGTGAAATAGGCGCTGTCTATGTGGGTTCGGAATCCCATCCTTATGCAGTAAAGCCCTCAGGCACAATCGTCGCTGAGGCCCTGGGGATAACCCCTGAGGTCCATATTGCCGACTACGAGTTTGCCTGTAAGGCAGGGACTGAGGCTATGTGGGTGGGGCAGGGCTTGGTGAAAGCAGGGGAGGTCAAGTACGCCTTATCGGTGGGTGCGGACACATCCCAGGGAGCACCTGGGGATGCCCTGGAATACTCGGCATCAGCCGGGGGATCAGCCTTTATCTTTGGCCAAACCGGGGTGGTGGCAGAGGTTGTCGCCACTTACTCCTATGCCACCGATACCGCCGACTTCTGGAGGCGGGAGGGTGCCTTCTATCCCCGCCATGGAGGCAGGTTTACCGGTGAGCCCGCCTATTTCAAGCATATCTTGGGTGCGGCCAGGGGGATTATGCAAAAGGCCGGCCTTAAACCTGCCGATTTCGCTTATGCCGTCTTCCATATGCCCAATGGCAAGTTCCCGTTAACTGCGGGCAAGAGGCTTGGTTTTTCCCAGGAGCAGCTTGACCCTGGTTGGGTAGTGCCGTTGATGGGGAACACCTACTCAGGCTCATCACCAACCGGTTTGTCTGCTACCCTCGATGTGGCCAAGCCAGGTGACTTTATCTTACTCACCTCATTTGGCTCGGGCGCAGGTAGCGATGCATTTGTCTTCAAGGTTACGGAGAGAATCGAGGAGGTAAGGAACAGGGCGATGAAAGTGAGGGAGCTTTTGGAGGATAGCCCGATATATTTAGATTATGGTCTCTACGCCAAATTTAGGGGGAAGATAATTATGAATAGATAGGCGGGCTCTTAGCTATGAAGACGTAAGTCACTAAGAATATGGGAAATTAACCCGAATTATTAATGGACTGAAGACGAATTGACATAACCCTTTCAAGGCTAATGATTTATGTGCTTGTTTTGTAGGGACAGACATTTATGTCTGTCCGCCTCGTGTCTTTGGGGCATGAATAATTAGGGGTTAGAATCTTAGGAGAAAGCGAGGGGGAAATGAGAGATGTCGCCATTATTGGGGTGGGAATGACAAAGTTTGGGGAGCTATGGGACAGTTCGATCCGCGATATTTTTGCCGAGGCCGCGCTTAAGGCCATAGCCGATGCTGGGGTTGACCACATAGACTCGATGTATGTGGGCAATATGACCGCTGGTTTGTTTGTGGGTCAGGAGCACATCGGGGCCCTGATGGCCGACTACTTGGGAGTTGTCCCCATTCCGGCAATAAGGGTTGAGTCCGCCTGTGCCTCTGGGGGGATGGCCTTACGCCAGGGTCTTATGGAGGTGGCATCTGGGATGAGCGATATTGTCCTTGCCGGAGGGGTGGAGAAGATGTGGGATGGTGTAGATGTGACCTATGCTTTGGCCACGGCCAGCGACCAGGAGTATGAGGTCTATCAGGGGATGACTTTCCCCGGCCTATATGCAACGATCGCCCGCGCCCATATGCACCGCTACGGGACAACGAGGGAACAGCTTGCCTTGGTGGCGGTGAAAAATCACAAAAATGGCTCACTAAACCCCAATGCTCAATATCAGATGGAGATTACGGTTAATACGGTGCTCAACTCCACTAAGGTGGCAGATCCGCTTACCCTGCTGGATTGTTCCCCGGTGACAGACGGCGCCGCCGCGGTGATACTTTGTCCTCTTGCAGAGGCAAAGAGATATACTGACCTGCCTGTGAAGATACTTGCCTCCGCAGCGGCCACGGACTATCTGGCTTTACATCAGAGGGAGGACATAATCGCTCTGAAGGCAGTTAGGGTCTCAGCGGAGAAGGCCTTTAAACAAGCGGGGTTTGGGCCGGAAAAGATCGATGTGGCCGAGGTTCATGATTGTTTCACCATCGCAGAGATATGTGTAATCGAGGAGATGGGTTTTGCAGAGAGAGGGAAGGGGGGGGAATTTACCGCAAGGGGTTATACAGCCCTCGATGGCAAGATTCCCATTAATCCCTCGGGGGGCCTCAAGTCCAAGGGGCACCCCGTGGGAGCTACCGGGGTAGCGCAGGCGGTGGAAATAGTGGAGCAACTCCGTGGCGATGCCGGCAAGCGGCAAGTAAAGGGGGCCAAGATTGGACTTGCCCAAAATATGGGTGGTTCAGGGGCATCGTCAGTGGTTCACATATTTGGAGTTGCTTGAGTCATTGCGTAGTTAGGTCATTGAGTCTGTAAGTATACGAGAAATTGGCAGAAAGTGAGAAACTTAGTCAGATACAAATGGACGGGCAGGAAGCTGGAGCAGAAGTTGGCCTCATCCTTATGAAGCATTGGCTCTAAACTATGTCATCGGAATGATTTCGCTAAACCCTACACCACTTTGACTCAACAACTCAATAAACTCAATAGACTCAACAGATTCAATGACTCAATAGACTCAACGCACTCAACAAACGGAGGTTATTATGCCAGTGCCAAGGTATACAAGGGAGATACCCCAAAGATTCAGGCTGGAGGCGAGTAGGTGCAAATCCTGCGGTAAGATTCTTTTCCCCCCTAGGCCTGTCTGCCCACAATGTGGGTCAAAGGAATTTGAAAAAGTGCGGTTGAGCGATAAGGGGAAGGTGGTTACCTTCACGGTAATTAGGGTTGCTTCTGAGCAGTTCGCTACCCAGACACCCTATGTGGTAGCTGTGGTGGAGTTGAGTGATGGAGCGCGCATAACCACCCAAGTGGTGGACTGCCGGCCGGAGGAGGTAGAGATTGGGAAGTCGGTGCGGCTTGTTTTCCGGAGGGTTCAAGAAGAGGGCAAAACAGGCATCCTCAATTATGGGTACAAGGGTGTGTTGAGTCAGGACTCATTGAGTCGTTGAGTCATAGAAATCCTTGGGCCGCCGAGTGATGAAGATCAAAAGATTCGAAGACATAAAAGCTTGGCAAGGGGCAAGGGATTTGGTCAACAAAATATATAAGGCCATAAGGGGTAATAATGGCTTTTATCGAGATTTCAGGTTCAGGGAACAGATACAGGCGGCAGGTATTTCTGTGATGTCTAATATCGCAGAAGGGTTTGCCAGGAGTAGCGACCGTGAGTTTAAAAGGTTCTTATGGATAGCTAAAGGTTCTCTCGCAGAGGTTCAGAGTCAACTGTGGGTGGCGCTTGATCAAGGGTATGTCACCCAGGATGATTTTGATAGGCTATATGCAAAGGCGGAAGAAGTGGCCAAGCTAATTTCCGGTTTCATCACCTATCTCCTCGACTCAAAGACCCAACGGACTCAATGACTCAGAACTCAAAGACCCAATAGGCCCAACGGACTCAGAGACTAAATGACTCAACGACTCAATAGACTCAATGAACTCAACAAACTGAGATGTATCGCATAGAATCAAAGATAAATCCAAACAGCCCAGAGTTTAAGGCGAACAAGGAACATCTGAAAGGGCTGGTTAGAGAGCTTAAGGATAGGCTAAGGGAGGTGAAGGGGGGTGGCCCTCCCAAGATGCATGCAAAGCATAAGGCCCGGGGTAAGCTGTTTGTCAGGGATAGGCTGAAGTTGCTTTTTGACCCCAATACGCCGTTCCTCGAGTTGTCTCCTCTGGCCAGTTGGGGTATGCATAACAATGGGCATCCTGGGGCGGGGATAGTGACGGGGATAGGGGTGATTCATGGGAGGGAGGTTATGGTTGTGGCCAACGATGCCACAGTGAAGGGGGGAACCTATACCCCTGAGACCATCAAGAAACATATAAGGGCTCAAGAGATAGCTATGGAGAACAGGTTGCCCTGCATATATCTTGTGGATTCAGGGGGGATTTTCCTCCCCCTGCAAGCCGGGACCTTTCCTGATAAGTATCATTTTGGGCGCATCTTCTACAACCAGGCCCGGATGTCGGCAATGAATATCCCCCAGATCTCCGCAGTGGTGGGGTTCTGTACTGCTGGTGGGGCATATCAACCAGCGATGAGCGATGAAGTGGTCATTGTTAAAGGAGAGGGGACGATCTATATTGGGGGCCCCCCTCTGGTTAAGGCGGCAACCGGTGAGGTGGTAACTGCCGAGGAACTTGGTGGTGCAGATGTGCATTGCCGCATATCGGGGGTGGCTGACCATTACGCCGTAGATGATGCCCACTCTATGGAGATAACAAGGAATATCGTGCAGAATCTATCTCCGCCAAAGAGGTTCGAACTGGGGCGCACCCAACCAGAGGAGCCCGCATATGACCCGGAGGAATTATATGGCATAATACCGAAAGGTTTAAAAAAGCCCTTTGATATGCGGGAGGTAATAGCAAGGATTGTTGATAGGAGTGAGTTCCATGAGTTTAAGGAGTTATATGGGACTTCACTCGTCTGTGGGTTTGCTCGGATTATGGGCTATCCCGTGGGCATACTCGCTAATAATGGAGTGCTCTTCTCAGAGTCCTCTCAAAAAGGTGCCCACTTCGTCTCTTTGTGTAGTGTGAGAAAGATACCACTTATATTCTTGCAGAATATTACCGGTTTCATTGTCGGTAAGAAATATGAACACGGTGGAATAGCAAAAGATGGTGCGAAGTTGATCCATGCTGTCGCCAATGCTGATGTGCCCAAATTTACTGTGATTGTCGGTAATTCCTATGGAGCAGGTAATTATGGTATGTGCGGCAGGGGGTATGACCCCAGACTCCTCTTTATGTGGCCAAATGCCAAGATATGTGTAATGGGTGGGAAACAGGCGGCTGGTGTGCTTACTGATATCAAGGTAAGGGAACTGAAGAGAAAAGGAGAAAAATTAACTCCAGAAGACATAGAGAGAATAAGAGAACCCATACTCAAGAAATATGAAGAAGAGTCCAACGCCTATTATTCTACTGCCCGGTTATGGGATGATGGAATAATTGATCCCTTGGATTCTCGTAGTGTGCTGGGACTGGGAATATCAATGTCCCTCAATGCTCCCATACCAGATCATAGATTTGGGGTCTTCAGGATGTAAGGATTTAGATGGAGTTTAATGTAGGAAGGACAGTGAAATATTGAATTGATCGGGCAGAATATGATATGGAGACAGCAGAGAGTCTTTTTCGAGCAAGGGAATATCCCTATTCAAACCGAGGTGGCAGAACCCCTGTTCTGCCCCAGTCAGATCAGGGGATCTGACCACTCAGCTATTGGTCATTCGAAGCCACCGTATGGGTTCTGATGAATAATTCGGGTTAGATGAGGTTAAGGAGGCATTTAGGTGGTTAAGGCGGGGATTGTAGAAAAAATCAAGAGGTTTATAGAGGTAATTGAAAGGCAAAATATAAAAGTTGCTAAAGCAGTCTTATATGGGTCACAAGTCAATGGGAAAACATACGAGTACGGCGATATTGATGTTGCTATCGTTTCTGCTGATTTTGGGAATGACCGATATGAGGAGGGCACCAAACTTTTTGAACTCGCCTACAAGATAGATCCAAGAATAGAGCCAGTTCCAATTTCGCTGAGATCTTATGAGGAAGATACTTGGGTCCCCCTGATTTACGAAATCAGGACAAAGTGGGTGGAGATAAGTTAGTGCCCGGCATAAGCCAATCAAGAATTGTAACTATCTAGTGTCTGTCCGAAAACTACCAAAATTGAAATATTTCCGTCATTGCGAGCGACTGAAAGGAGCGAAGCAATCTCCTGGAAATAAAAAGATTGCTTCGTCGTTCGTTCCTCACTCCTCCCAATGACATTTCCCTCAAAACTGGAATTCCGGACAGACACTATCTATAGAGTTCGGGGGATAGGGATGAGGCTGGCTAACCTTAGATCAAGGGGAGTGAAGGCTCGTTTGGGTTTTACATAGGTTCTGAAGCATGGGTAGGGATTGCTACATAACCGAAGGGGGAGCGCGCAATTGGAAACTATACTCTACACAATAGATGGGTTGGTGGCCAGGATTACCTTTAATAGGCCAGCGGTGCATAACGCCTTCAATGACCAGATGATTCAGGAGTTAACTGATGTTTTTGCCGAGATCAAGGGGCGGGAAGATGTGCGGATCGTCGTTTTGACCGGAGAGGGGAAGTCGTTCTCTGCAGGGGCGGATATAAATTGGATGCGTAAAGTCAAAGATTATTCGTTTGAAGAGAATGTTAAAAACTCGCTTAAGCTCGCCGATTTGTTTTATCTCATTTACTCTTTGCCAAAGCCAACGATTGCCCGGGTTAATGGGGCAGCTATCGGAGGGGGGACCGGATTGGTGGCCGTTTGCGACATCGCTATCGCCTCATCGGCCGCCAAGTTTAGTTTTTCCGAGGTAAAGCTGGGGCTTGTCCCTGCCGCCATATCACCTTATGTAATAAAGAAATGTGGTGAAGGGAGGACCAGGGAGTTCTTTCTGACCGGGGAGAGGCTCTCTCCGGAGAGAGCCTTGCTTGCTGGGCTCGTCAACCAAGTGGTTCCCCCGCAAGAACTTGATAAGGCGGTGGATGACTTAGTAAACCAACTGCTTTCCAGTGGACCTCAGGCCACAGGGATATGCAAGGACCTTCTCAGGGATGTGCCCAAATTAAGCCTTGAGGAGGCAAGGGGGTATACGGCACGGGTGCTTGCTGGCTTAAGGATATCTGATGAAGGCCAAGAGGGGACGATGGCGTTCCTGGAGAAGAGAAAGCCAAATTGGAGCTCTGAATGATTAGGAAGTTGCTCATAGCTAACCGTGGTGAGATAGCGGTGCGGATTATCAGGGCCTGTAGAGAGCTGGGCATTCAGATGGTGGGGGTCTATTCCACAATTGATAAATCCTCCTTATGGGTGAGGCTGGCCGATGAATCCGTATGCATCGGGGAGCCACCGCCGGGGGAGAGCTATCTTAATATGGACCGTATCATTGAGACGACTCAAAAGGTTGGGGCAGATGCCATCCATCCTGGTTATGGTTTCCTCGCCGAGAACCCTGATTTTGCCCAAAGATGCGAGGAGGCGGGGATCACATTTGTGGGGCCAACATCAAAGGCACTCAGGTTGGTGGGAGACAAGGTGGCAGCCCGCCAAACGATGCAGAGGGCAGGAATATCCATAATCCCCGGTATGACAGTTGTCGGCAAGAAGGCGGAGGATTTTCGCCAAGCCATAGCCAAGCTGGGTTATCCAGTTCTGGTGAAGGCCTCACTCGGCGGCGGCGGTAAGGGGATGCGCATTGTGAGGGATGAGAAAGAGCTGGACATGGCCGTAGCCGCCGGGAGGCGTGAGGCGAAGTTCGCCTTTGGTGATGAGTCGGTCTATCTGGAGAAGTATATTGAGGAGTCGCATCATGTGGAGTTTCAGGTTTTGGCGGATGAATTTGGCAGGGTGGTTCATCTATTTGAACGGGAATGTTCTATCCAGCGCAGGTATCAGAAAGTGGTGGAGGAGACCCCTTCACCGGCTCTAACTGATGAGCTACGGAGGGAGATGGGAGAGGTAGCCAAGCTAGCGATAAAGTCAGCCGGATACACCAATGCGGGGACGGTGGAATTTCTGTTGGACCAAGAGGACAATTTCTTTTTCCTGGAGATAAACGCCAGGATCCAGGTGGAACATCCGATAACGGAACTCACCACGGGGATAGACCTCGTCAGACAACAGCTCTTAATTGCCTCAGGAGAAAGGTTGACCTTAAGCCAGGAGGGTATCTCTCCCCGAGGGCATGCTATAGAGACACGGATTTATGCTGAAGATCCCACCAGCGATTTCCTCCCCTCCCCTGGCAAGATCCGATGGCTTAAGGAGCCCCAGGGCCCTGGGATTAGGGTGGATTCAGGTGTCTATTCAGGTTATGAGGTAACCCCTCACTATGACCCTATACTTGCGAAACTCATTGCCTGGGGGAAGACAAGGGAGATTGCCAGGAGGAGGATAATCCAGGCTCTGAAGGGATATGTAATTTTGGGGATAACCACCTCCATTGGGTTTCTTATAGATGTTTTGGAGCATTCCCAATTCGTGGCGGGTAAGACCCATACTAATTTCATTAGCAAAAATATGAAGGGGTGGCGACCAAATGACCAGGCTTTGACCGAGGCACTTATCGCCGCGGCCATAGTTTCATCAGAGGCCCCTGCGGCTACCAAGGTCTTAGCCGCTCAAGCTACCTCACCCTGGCAGGAACTGGGCAAATGGGAGATGGGCAGTGGTGGAATATAGGTTCGTCTACGCGGGCAAAACTTATCGGGTAAACGTTGAAGCAGCCACGGGATCGTGGTTGATCAGCATCGATGACGGAGAGCCTTTAGAGGTTAAGCTAATTTCTTCCTCCCCGTATTGCCTCTCCTTCTCAATGGGGGGTAGGCCCATAACCGCCTATGCCCTGCAAGGGGATGGCCGGAGGTACATCTCCATAGATGGCGAGTCCTTTTCCTTTGAGTTGGAGAAGAGTAGGGCAAGGAGGGCCCCTGGGGTAGCGGCCCAGGGGGGAGGAAATGTGGTCAGTTCCCCGATGCCCGGCTTTTTGGTGAAGGTGCTCGTCTCAGGTGGTGACAAAGTAGAGGTAGGGCAAACGCTGGCCATTGTTGAGGCAATGAAGATGGAGAATGAGCTGAAGTCACCGATTAAAGGGATAGTAAAGCGGGTAAAATTCGAGGAGGGCAACCAGGTGGACGCCCTCCAACCCATTGTAGAGTTGGAAGCTGTTTAGTCTACGAGTCTAAAAGTCTAATAGTCTAAGAGATTGAGGTCTTTCCATTAGCTATAAGGGATGTTGAGAAGTTTCGCAGAGGTTTTAGGAAGAAGAAGTCCTAAAAGGGTTTGGATATCATCTGGGAATAACCGAAGGGTTGATCTTTTAATATCACCGTAATTGGAGGACTGGCGTTGCGGGGAGAGACAATAAAGATATTGAATTCCCTTTGCACAATGGTGCCCCACCACTTTTAGACTTTTAGACTCTTAAGCTGCTAAGCTGCTCCCTACATGCATTTTGTATCTTTGATCGCCTCCGAACGGAGGAGCGGCAATTCAGATTGCTTGGGGAGATTGGCCCTCAAGGAGGCCTTAGGGAACGGTGCCGGTTCCGGCGAACTGTTCTATCTAAAGGATTACCAGATCCGGCAATGTCAGGGATGTTTGAGTTGTCTCTTTAAGAGGATGGAGTGCAAGTTAGGAGATGATCTGTATAGGCTCCTGGGAAAGCTTACCTCGGCAGATGTTCTCCTCCTGGTTGCCCCCACCTATGTGCTCTCCATCCCTGGCTCCCTGAAGCTTCTTTTAGATCGGTATCTGGTTATCTACGAGCAATTCAAGGGCCAATGGGGACGCCCGGCAATAAGCGTGGGGATAGCCGCGCTTCCCAATTGGTTCCAATTTCAGGTCCCTCTAATGAACCTGTTTCTATTGGTTCTGGGGTTTAGGGTGGTGGATAGCTATGTAACTTATGGGGCGGGACAGGGGGGAATCCTCTTGGACGATAACTTGCCCAAAATTTTATCCGCGGTCAGAGGGATGTGCCGCAATCCCGTGCCCCCTCCTGTGAAATTCGATTCACAGCTCTCCCCCTTCTGCTCTGGCGACCACTCCACCGTATTTGAGCGCATTGAGGGTAATCGCTACAGATGTCCCGTCTGTCTGACCCCCTGTGAGCAGCGGCCCGCTGGTTTTTATTTTCGGGGGAAGGACCTGAACAATCACCGTTGGACCCCGCCCAGAATCAAAGACCATTTCGACAACTGGATATTAAAAACCGGACCAATGTTTAAAGAGCGGATCAGGGATATATCCAAGAAAAAAAAGGAGCTGGGGCTAAGGTAGTCCTGGCTTAAAGAAAGGGGTAAAGAATGGGGTATAAAAGCTTGATTGTGGAGATTGCCGACCAGGTAGCCGTGGTGAAGATAAATCGTCCCCCGGTAAACGCGATGAATGCCGAAGTGGCCCGGGAACTGGAGGGGGCAATGCATAACCTAAATGACAACGCCGATGTGAGGGTAATCATCATTACCGGTGAAGGCAAGGCCTTTGTTGCTGGCGCGGATATTGCGGCTATGTCCAAGTTCAATTCACTCCAAGCAAGGGAGTTTGGGAAGTTAGGATGTCGTGTGCTTTCCTATATTGAGAATATGGAGGAGCCGGTAATTGCCGCGGTAAATGGGTATGCGTTGGGAGGCGGTTGTGAGATCGCTATGGCCTGTGATATCAGGATAGCCTCCTCCAAGGCGCTCTTCGGCCAGCCAGAGCTGAAGCTTGGGCTTATCCCCGGATGGGCGGGCACCCAAAGGATGTCACGCATCCTGGGGATTGGCAAGGCGAAGGAGTTGATATTTACCGGCGACTCCATTGATGCTCAGGAGGCTCTCAGGATTGGACTGGTGAACAGGGTTGTTCCCCCTGAGGAGCTGATGGACGAGGCCCAAAAATTTGCTCAGAAGATGTTAGAAACGGGACCCACTGCCCTTAAGCTGGCCAAGACCGTTATAAATCGGGGTCTTGACTCTAACTTCACCACTGCGTCATCCTATGAGTCGGAGGCCTTTGGGGTCTGCTTCTCTACCCCCGAGGTTAAGGAGGGGATGCAGGCATTCTTAGAAAAGCGTAAACCAAAATGGAGTTTATTGAGTTCGTAGAGTTTATTGAGTCTGTTGAGTTTATTGAGTTTTAGGATGTTGACTCAACGAACTGGGTGAACTCAAAGAACTGAGCTAACTCAATGGACTGTGCGGACTCAAAAGACTGTGTTGACTCAATGAACTGAGTAGACTCAAATGGGAGGTGAATATGAATTTCGCCGAAAGGCTGGAGAATGTTTCGATAATTGGTGCCGGCGGTAAGATGGGCAGTGGGATCTCCGTTCTTATCGCCCAGGAGCTGGCCAAGCTTAAGGTCAAGAATAGAGGCAAGACCTATAGATTAAACCTAATAGATGTTCAGGATGCTGCCCTTGATGGGCTACAGACCTTTATCAAGGCCCAGACGACAAAGTTAGCCGAGAAGTCCATCGTGGCCTTGAGATCTGTGTATGCCGATAGGGAAGACCTCGTGGAGAACTGGGAGGTCATCAATGCCTTTGTCGATGACACCTTTTCAATCATTAGGTTAGGCACCGATTTAAAGATGGCCGAGAAATCCCAATTGGTCTTTGAGGCAATAGTGGAGGATGAAACCATCAAGATCAAGGTGCTCAAGGGGCTCAAGGGGCTTTGTGGAAGGGAGACATTTTTCCTGACCAACACCTCCTCAATACCCATAGGTTTCCTTGATGAAGAGGCGGGGCTTGGGGGGAGGATAATCGGATATCACTTCTACAATCCGCCGGTGGTCCAGAGGCTCGTTGAGGTGATCACCGCCCAGACAACCCACCAAGAGCTTCAGGAGGTTGGTGCAGAGTTAGGGAAGAGGCTTCGTAAGAAGCTGGTCCCCTCCAATGACATCTCCGGCTTTATGGGGAATGGCCATTTTATGAGGGATGGCCTCTACGGCATTGGTGAAGTGGAGAGGTTGCAGGGTGAATACTCCCTACCTGGAGCCATTTATCTTATGAACCGCATCTCCCAGGATTTCCTTATCCGCCCAATGGGCATCTTTCAGCTCATCGACTATGTGGGGGTGGATGTCTTCCAGTGCATCTTGAAGGTGATGAGGAAGCACTTGAGGGATGATAGCCTACAAAGCGACCTCATCGATCGGTTGGCTGAGAAGGGTGTGTTAGGTGGCCAAAGGGCTGACGGCTCCCAAAAGGATGGCTCCCTCAAGTATGACCATAACAGGCCAGTAGGGGTCTATGACCCGGGGAAGGGTGAGTATGTACCAATTGCCGGGAAGTGGCAAAAGGATTTGGATGCGGCAATTGGCCCCCTCCCTGCGGGATTTAGCCCCTGGAGGAAGCTCCTGCGGGAGCCGGGGAAGGAGGAGAGGCTTGTGGCCTATTTCCGTAATCTGTTCGATGCCCAGACCTTAGGTGCTGAGCTGGCCCGGGGTTATCTCTTGCGCACCAAGGAGATAGCCAACCAACTTATTGCGGATGGGGTGGCCAACTCAAAGGAGGATGTCAACGCTGTGCTCACCAACGGGTTCTATTGGCTTTATGGGCCGATCAATGATTACATTTGAGAGGGTCAGAGAGGAGAGGTCGGTTCCCAGGGGTGGGCAAAACTAGCCGCGTAAGTAGGATCAGGATTTACCTCCTGACCTCACAGGTAAGAAATCCCTAAAAAGGGGTTTGGCCTCTGCGCACTGTTACGAAGGGAGGAATTATGAAATCGTTCAGCAAGAAGATATTTGTGACTGCTGGCTACAACACCGTCTCGCTGGGCTCCGGGAGAAAGGAGTTTCATCCGAAGGAGCCCAGGCCAGGCATTGAGCATTATATTAAAGAAGCCGGTCAGGGGGCCTTGGCTCAAATCAACGATCCAGCCAATATCGATGAAGGGGTAATCACGAATTTTATGATGGGCAGGTATAACCGCCAGGGCAACCGGCCCGGGTTCTTCCCAATGATTGACCCAGCCTTGCGATATAAACCGGCTACAGGTGTCGAGGGGGCCTGTGGCTCAGGAGGGTTGGGACTCACTGTGGCCTGCAAAACCATACTCGCCGACCTCGCAGATACTGTACTTGTAGTGGGATTTGAAGTCCAGAATACGGTGAAGGCGGTCTATGGGGCGGACTATCTCGCCGGAGCGGGTTGGTATGCGGGAGAGAGGAAGCAGGGCCATGCCCATTTCTTTCCGGCACAGTTCTCGGACAGGGCTGGGGCCTGTTTTGAGAAGTTTGGCAAGGAGAAGGTAAGGGGAGGGATGGCCCACTGGTATGTTCAGGCCATAGAGAATGCGCGCAGGAATCCCAAGGCCCAAGAATACCACAACTCCACCAAGGACCTCTATGCTACCGCGATGACACCGCCAAACCCAAAGGTTTTCTGTGAGCACATCAATGTATACGACTGTTCGAAGGTCTCTGATGCCGGGAATGCCCTCATCTTCGCCAGCGAGGAAGGGTTGAAGAAATTGGGCGTCTCTAAGAAAGATGCCGCCGAGGTGATAAGCTGGGGCCAATGTGAGGATGACATTACCAAGCCCCCCCCTGATCTCACCAAGTTGACCACTTCGGAGAAGGCCGTTAAATTAGCCTATGAGGGGGCAGGAGTTTCCATTGATGACATCGGAGTTCTTGAAGTTCATGATTGTTTTTCCATTAGTGGCGTATTAGCAATGGAAGCTGTGGGAGCTGCCGGATATGGTGAGGGAGCAAACTTTGTGAAAGAAGGAAGAACCCACATTGATGCCGAACTCCCCACTAATGCAACTGGTGGGCTTATGGGATATGGGCACCCGGTGGGCGCCTCAGGGGTAAGGCAGGCGGTGGACATATTGCATCAACTGACGGGTAAGGCCGGCGATTGCCAGGTGAAGATCGGCTCCGATCGGCCCTATGGGATGACCATATCGATGGGGGGGAGCGACAAAACGGTGGTGGCAATGGTATTCAGAAAAGCCTCATAGGCTTTTCTACGACATTCGGATGGTGCAGAAGCTCTTGGGCCATAAGGACGTGAAGACGACTATGATTTACACCAATGTCCTCAACCGTGGACCAGCATGCGTTCGGGGGGGGAATAGGGGACGGTGGTGCAGAAATTGTCAAACGCTTTCGGCTTGCCCTCCCCTATGTCCTTAATTTCTATTTTTCAGCCTGACCCCATTGATGACCCGTTAGGTGACGGCGTCTCGTCTATTGGGGCTAAGAGGGTATCTCGCTTTAGGAGACGACTTAACCAGATGGCCCCAACAACTAAAATTACGAGACTGAAAGTAACGACTGGCCATGGTAAATGCTCCATTTCTTCCAGCATCTCACGCTTGTATCCCATCCTCGATAGTAACGACATGTAGAGAAACCACGAACTGTTTCCCACTGCATGACTAACGATCGAAGGAATGAGAGATCCTGTTCTCATGAATAACCACGCGGACGCAATCCCGAACAGAAACGCCCCTACCGCTTGCCATGGGTTTAGATGAAACAGTGCGAATATGGTAGCTGATGCCAGAACTGCTCTTGTTTTCGAGTATCTACCAAGAAAACCCTGGAGCATCCAGCCCCTAAAATAGAATTCCTCTGCCAAAGGTGCTACGACGACTGCTGCCAAGAATGAGGCGGTGCGATTCTCCCCCATCATACTTTCAAAGAATTTCTGTAATGATTCTGGCATGGGTACCATTCCGGCGAGTTCCCCCAGAACAACCGAGGCCCCAAGTGACGCAATTATCAGAGGAAAGACGATTTGACCGGCGATAGGCTTTAGCGGATAGGAGATTCTCCAAGGTGTTCTCATAATTCGCAGGACAACAAACAGAGTCAGTGCCCAGGCAATAACCTGAACTGCCAGAAATGATGTAGATGCATCAAGGTCAAGCAAGTGAACAAGTATCCACGCGCTGATAAAGAAGACATAGAAAAGGGCTGAGATTTCTATCGCTTTCTGAATGGTCAGATACTTTGTGGCCACTTGAGCATTTTCGCTTTGTTGATCCTTGATCACACTGCCCCCCGGTTCTGTGCGGCTATCAACCCGTTCTTGATGCTCTCTGTTCGTCGCCTAACGACCAAGCTCACCTGCCGCTATGAAGCGTAGCGAAACAGCGGTCAGGTGGAGCGATTGGTCATGGTAAATGCTCCAAATCATCTAAATCCTTATGCCTCCCGCTTGCTTTCTTGTTCTTTTTGAGATCGTCAATCGATATGACGTTGACGGATATTCCATCAATATCAACTGTTTCCCGTCGAGAATAACATTCTGCAAAATCTACTCCAGATGCCCCCGTGATGACCTCTATTCGCACTGGTGGATACCCCATTCGAATCACCTTGTCTTTTCCCAAAAACAAACTTTCTGAAATATCACTGTTAGACATACCAAAGTCACAAAACACTTTACTCATCTTACGAGCGTTATCTGGAGTGACGGCTATCCAGACATCCATATCACCTGTTGCGCGCGGATAACCATAATAACCAACAGCATATCCGCCAACCAGTAAATATTTAACGCCTTGCGAGTTCAGAAGTCTCAAAAAATCTTTGAAGTCTGGATGTAACCCTATCTTGTCCATATACCATCCTTCGATTCAATTCGATAGCCTCTAATCGTTCCTGTGCATTTTTAGAAAGCCAGAAAGCCTTTTCATCGTCTATGTCATCAAGAGTCCCGACCGACAATATCTTTTTATCGAGCCTCGGCAACTTATCCATTTACTCAAACTCCTTGGTTTTCATGGAGAAATAGGGGACGGTGGTGCAGAAATTGTCAAACGCTTTCGGCTTGCCCTCCCCTATGTCCTTAATTTCTATTTTTCAGCCTGACCCCATTGATGACCCGTTAGGTGACGGCGTCTCGTCTATTGGGGCTAAGAGGGTATCTCGCTTTAGGAGACGACTTAACCAGATGGCCCCAACAACTAAAATTACGAGACTGAAAGTAACGACTGGCCATGGTAAATGCTCCATTTCTTCCAGCATCTCACGCTTGTATCCCATCCTCGATAGTAACGACATGTAGAGAAACCACGAACTGTTTCCCACTGCATGACTAACGATTGAAGGAATGAGAGATCCTGTTCTCATGAATAACCATGCGGACGCAATCCCGAACGGAAACGCCCCTACTGCTTGCCATGGGTTTAGATGAAACAGTGCGAATATGGTAGCTGATGCCAGGACTGCTCTTGTTCTCGAATATCTACCAAGAAAACCCTGGAGCATCCAGCCCCTAAAGTAGAATTCCTCTGCCAAAGGCGCTACGACGACTGCTGCCAAGACCATAGCGATGCGATTCCCCTTCATCATACCTTCAAGGAATTTCTGTAATGATTCTGGCGCGGGTATCATTCCGGCGAGTTCCCCAGAACAACCGACGCCCAAAGTGACGCAATTATCAGAGGAAAAAAGATTCGACCGGCGATAGGCTTTAGCGGATAAGAGATTCTCCAAGACGTTCTCGCAATTCGCAAGGCAACAAACAGAGTCAGTGCCCAGGCAACAACCTGTACTGCCAGAAATGATGTAGATGCATCAAGGTCAAGCAAGCGAACAGGTATTGCCACGCAGATACAGAAGACATAGATAAGGGTTGAGATTTTTATCGCTTTCTGAATGGTAGGATGCTTTGCGGTTACTTGAGAATTTTCGCTTTGTTGGTTCTCGATCACACTGCCCCCCGGTTCTGCGCGGCTATCAACCCGTTCTTGATGCTCTCTGTTCGTCGGCCAACTACGGCTTATATGGTTTCCATATATGAACCTTATATCTGGCGATTTTGCAGGATAAGAACCCGCGTCATTTCTGGGATTGTGAAAGTTAAGGGGTCAGGTCTTGCTTTTTGACCTTCAGGTTTTCCTGCCTGCCCTTGAATAGAGAAAGTACACAAAGACGATTTATACCTAAGCCTCCTCCAAAGCCGAGAAGAGGAATTCACAAATATGGTAAATGTCCTCCCTTTTAGTTGGGACCCTTGCTGAAAAATTATCCCCATAGGCTCTTAACCAAAAACTGATTACAAAAATGGCAAAGAGCAAGACTTGACCTCACGATTTCCCTGCTTCAATCGAGTCGTTCAACCCGAAATCGCTGATAATTCAACTGTAGAGTGATTCTTCTCCCGATTTTTTACCGGACGGCGCAAAAGGCGTGGCAGAAAAATCAAAGCAGCGCAGTATTCCTCTGCTTTTTTGCAGTCTGTCCAATCCACCGATCCAGACGGTGGCTTCTTCCGCACTGTCCTTCATGTCCCGCTGACGCAGGTATTCCCCCCTAGCTTCCACATTGGTTCGCCAGGCATGATGCGCCTCATCGTTAATAACAATCAGATTGCGGCTGTTTGCCATATCGCCCAGCACCTGACGGGTATAGGCCTCATCGCTCAACACGCCGCGTTTATCCACGCTTTTTTTCTTCTGGACCTGCTCATCGCTTTCCCACGACAGTTTATGCCAGTTGATTACCTTGATGCGGCCCTGCCGCAACCGTTCCATCAAGCCCTGGGGAACAATATTGAATTCCTCATAGTAATCCTCAGGGGCAGTGGGATATAACACCGACAAGCGTTTTTTTACGGTCAGTCCCGGAGCCACAACAAGAACATCTTTGGCAAACCGGGTATTCTGGCGGTTCGTGATCTTGTTCAGCACCTGCCAGGCAATCAGCATGGCCATGATGACCGTTTTGCCAGTGCCGGTGGCCATCTTGCAGCACCAGCGCGCAAACTCTCCGCCGTCCCCCGGGATCTCAATACCGGTCTTTCCCGCTTCAGGTGCCTCATTCAGCCAGATCAGGGTTTCTATGGCTTCCAGTTGACAGAAGAAAAACCGCCTGATTTCCCGTTCCTCCGGGTCCTGCCAGTGATGAAGCAGCCGGCGGGTGATGCCGGAAACACCGGGATACCCATTCCCCCGCCAGGCCTTTAACCGGGGGCGGATTTTATTGACCAGTTCAATGGGCACAAAGACCCCCGGATCATCAAACCCACTGCTGTCCGGCATAGTGACAACATATCCGGCAGGCCTGCGACCCTTGCGTCTTTCAAATGAGCGATGTTCCCGGTCATAATGCCAGTAATATTTCGGCTCCTCATACGGAGAGTTGATGATGAGTTTGTCTATCTGTTTCATTTTTTCTCTTTATCAAGTATCACCTTAAGAGTTGTGAGAAGCGGCGGCAAATCTGCCTGTACCGTTTTCCATACGATTTCATAATCAATCTCGAAATAGGCGTGGACTAAAACATTTCGCATGGATATTACATCCCGCCAATCAATGTTATTGTATTTTTCTCGGAATGGTTTTGAGATTTTGGAAGCCGCTTCGCCAATAACTTCTATAGAACGAACCGTTGCGTTTGTGGTCATTCTGTCTTTGCAAAATTCTTCAAAAGTTATGCCCTTACAGAAAGATACAGCAGCTTGCGCTTCTTCAAGTATATGCGATATTCTGGTAATATCATCAATGACCATACTGTATCACCGCATTCTTTACCACATCATCCCTGAAATAACGGCTTAGATCATTTGGGGTGTGAAGTTCGACCTCTCTACCTATTAGGTCGGATAGCAAATTTTGAATATGACAAAATCCCATAAGGCCTGGCGCTTTCCCAGGCTCAAATTCAATAAGTATATCAACATCGCTGTCCGCGGTCAGTTCATCACGCAAAGCCGACCCAAACAGAGAAAGTTTTCTGATTCGATATTCACTGCAGATTGACTTCATTTGCTCATCTGAAATATAATCCCCGAGCTTAAACATAATAAATCCCCCTTATAGTGGTATTACCCTTAAGCTTTCAATGCCCCTGTCGTCTATGATTTTTACGGCGATTTTGGTGTTTTCCCCCTTTTTAAAAGGAAGCGAACCCGTCCCCTTAAATGCCTCGATCTTTTCCTCATCAATTTCAGCTTTCAGGTTCCTTGCCAGTTTGCTCCAGCCGTCTTTCGCTCCGGCCATAGGGAAAAATACCTGGGATGGAAACAGGCTGCGGTCGTCATAGTCGGTATCCAGAAGCCACATGGCGATGTTCCCCTTGCCGCCGGAATCCACATTCCCGGTTTTGGGGTTGTAATAATCAAAGCCAAGCACCTCCACTTGTGAATAGTGAACAGTGGTTAGTGGCGAGTGGACAGTGATTTGAGCTGACCTGTCAATAATTTGCTTATTTCCTCGTAATTGTTTAAGAAAATTCGGGACACTTCCTAAATTTCTCGTTGGTGTTGGCTATCATTCATAAGAAATATGGCAGGATACCGCCGCTCGTGAGCGGCGGAGGAATGCCATCCGCTTTGGGGATCGTTAAGGGGCAAAATCCCCTTAACACAATTCCGCTTTAGCGGGATTGCATTTTTGTCCTCCCGTGGTTATCTTTAGGTAACTAATGGGAGGACGGAATCATGCCTATTCGAAAAGCAGCCCATGTTACCTATAATATCTAATACCACTTTGTCTGGATTCCCAAGTATCAGAAGATGGTCCTCGATGGTGAAATTGCTCAGGAGTTGGAGAAACTGATCTATGTGGTGTAGGGTCAGGTCTTGCCTTTTGCCACCTTGCGCCTTGAGGCTATCCTGCTTAACCGTGAGTAGCGCCCCCTCAAAATTCCCCAACTTCCCTAAGTTTGTATCCCCACCTATAAAGGCCCTCGTATATACCCTAAATCCTCTCCCTCCCAATATGAATCCTCCCTTTACCTCCTACATGTGAGAAATAGGGGACGGTGGTGCAGAAATTGTCAAACGCTTTCGGCTTGCCCTCCTCTATGTCCTTAATTTCTATTTTTCAGCCTGACTCCATCGACTTATCCAAGCAACATCAGGATTGTGCAGATTCAATTCGTTCATCTTGAGCATAACGAAAAAAGCCACGAACCGTTCATCAACCTGCTGTTTGGACCATTGACAGACTTCGTCGATTGGCTGCGCTATAACGCCATCGAGCTCAGCCGCCCGCCGTCAGGCGTGTCGGCTGAGGAGAGGGGTTGGGCAGTGGCATCTTATAAATTATGCAGACACAAGTGCACGAACGTGAAGGATTTCCTCTCGGCGCATTGGACGAATGTCCTCTATGGACAATGTTACAACAGCCACTGTCTCCCCTTCCCCTGTCACAAGCTCCACTTCGAATGCTTTCTCATCCCTGTAGCAATGAACCACTGCACCAACATCGCTACGTTTAAGGCCATAATCTTCTAAATCACTTATAAGAACCACGGTATCCAATTCCCTGATCATCATTCCTACCACTCCTTTGCTCTTTTGATCGGATAGGCCGTTATGGGTCGAGGATTCTCATCTTCGGCCTCCAAAATCCATATTGTGCGTATGCGGACAACAGTTCCCTTTGGCGTTTTCAAAAGGCCACCAATTACATACTTCGTGCCATGGGGAAGGGTTATGCTTTCTCTTACCTCGTTTGTTTGTGCAATTGCCAGTAGTCCCTGTTCCAACTGCTCAACGGTAGTTTCATCAAAGCCGAAGGGACGGAAAAACTTGGCTTTGGACTTCCCCACAGCATGCGTTTCTGAGAGTAAATAGCCAGTGAGTTTGCTCGGCGGAATATAAGCCTTTTCTTTGTTCGGGAGTCGCATTGGTAAATGTGTTCTGTTAAGCTGGTAAGCGGGTTACGATCTAAATTGTAATCGGCTTTGTAAAATTTGCCAACCCAAAAGATGCCATATCTGCCTAATGCCAAACATCAACCGCCGCGGAAGGAGCGTTAGCGACATTAGCGGTCGGCTGCATGTTTTTGTTGGGCGGCATCGGTGTGGAATGCTTACTATTGTCAACCATAACGCCTCGTATCAAAAAAGCTTCCTGCATCACGACAATAATAGTCCCATACAGCATCTAAAACATTTGCAGAAGTTTTCTGATTCCACACTGCGCGCGTTCCTTCAGGGTGCCAACTACCATGATCCGAAATATAGGCGGAAAAAAGTCCAATCTTTGAATTTGCGCAGTTTGTTTTCAATCGCCCAAAGCATCGGCCAATTAGGTCCGCCGGCATCATGTCCGCGTCGGTGTACGTTAGTTCTTCACACTCTCCAGTTTCTGCATTCGTAAGACGGGTCACGCCTACATTGCGCCAACTTTCACGCGGACTTTGATCAGAAACGATTAGATGCCCTACCGCGACATAAGGAAAACCGGCATCTATAAGAGCTTGGGTCTGAGAAAACCCGAACTGGTTTGGCGATTTTCCTTGTTTGGCGAAAGAGGATCGAACGGCTTTCAGCTCAACCGCCAAAGTTTTAGAGAGTACCAATGTATCTCCTTCGTAGGGGATAATTAAAAGGTCAATATCGCCAGGAAACAACACGCCGTGCAATATGGCATTTGTTTGAACAAAACCGCGGATGAATACTCCGCTGTTTTCTGGCATCGACGCGAAATACTCTGGTAAAAGTTGCTGATAGCAAAACCCAAACAGCCTTCTATTTACGACCAACTTGATACCCAGAACTTTTTCATCTTCCTTCTCGAGAAGCTTTTTGGGAACGACAAAAACTTCTGATCCGCCATGTAAATATTGCGGGCGAATATTGATCGGCTTGCGATAGTCTTCGATATCCATGAAAGTTAAGGGGTCAGGTCTTGCTTTTTGCCCCCCTTGAGATTCTCCTGCTTGCCCTTGAATAGAGAAAGTGCACAAAGACAATTTATACTTAAGCCGCCTCCAAAGCCAAGAAGGGAAGTAGGAAAATATGGGAATTGTCCTTACTTCTTCCCGGTGAGTTAAAACGTGCTTTGTTTGGCATACTAACAATATAACAAAAGGAGTTACTCCTGTCAATTTATTATTTTGTGGACATTGAGCGAGAACCCCCCAAAGGTAAAACCTTGGGGAATCACCCTTGGAGGGCCATCAAGGGTTGGATAGGAGACCTGAGGGGATATCCCCCGGAATTAACAGAATACGGTGAGCCTTCTTTTCCGGCTAAGTTCTCTAAAACGGGACGGAGAGGCCTATAGCGAAATTTCTGCCCTCTCTGAAGTGGTTCAGCCTCCAGGCCAGATCTATTCTGAAGATGGTGAAGATATGATCCACCCCAAAGCCCAACTCATAGAATGGCTTTCCGGTTGGGTTTGCCTCCACAACCTGAATTGACCTGGATCTGTCCCCTATATCTATCCAACCGGCAGAGCCGAAGAGGATTAGCCCCCACTGGGAATTCCGAAGAAGAGGGATTTTCAGCCATCTAAAAGGCTGCCCGCCGAGATCCTGCTCCAGAAGGAGGGAGTAGTACCTGTCCCCGGAGAATTCCCCGATCTTTAGGGTATGAAACCTCCAGGGAGAGGTCAAATGGGGTAGGTTTGCCGGCAGGCGAAAAATCCTCTGAGTGGGTAGCCAGCCCAATGCGGTCCCCAAGTAAAGGCGATAGGAGAACATACCCAATCTGTGTAAATCAAAGTCCCCGCGGATGTAAGCCCAAAGCTTGGTATAGCTGAAGTCGCTGGCAAGCAACCTTTTATCGGAATGTGAGATTCCAACATCAACGAATTGGTATCCTTTTCCCCCTATTCTCTCCAATCTGCCGGCATTATCGATAAACTTACGGGGGTCAAGGCTCAACCCTAAGTAGAGGGAATTGTCCTTTCCCTCATTAATGGGTGGATTCTGCCTATATTTCCAGCTTTTTCTCAGCAGGCTCCATTCGGTGTTCTTCCGAGCATTTGAGTATACCCCCTGGGAGAAGCCCAACCAGGCTCTAATCAGTGGGTGGAAATCGCCCTCGAGGGAGGCCCGCCATCCTCGGCGGTAAAAAAAGTCCCGCCAGTCGTATTTACCTAACAGGCTGAGCAGGGTCATCCCTAAGTTTCCTTCCCCTTCCTTTCCCTCATCAATCCAACCAAGCCGCTGGGAAACGCCAACCCTTAGATCCAAGTTTGCATACCAAGGGGAATGGTAGCCTATATCAGCGGCATATTTGAACCTCTTATCCTCAAAGCCATACCCCAAATGGAGATTAAGAAACCGCAGATTAGGCAGGAGGCCCCAGGTTTTGGTCCCAAAGTGCAGGGCGTGCCCCTCCACCCGATTGAAGCGGTAAGACTCCAAAATCCCGGGCAGTCTCAGGCCCTTTTCCTCGCCAAACCGGAGGTGTTTGCCAAAGAGTAAGTTCCTTGGCCTGATTCTATTCCTTTTTCGTTCATAGGCAACCTTCAGGCTATCACCCTTTTCATACACCCTGATATCCTCTGTGGTAGGGGGGATAAGCTGATTCTTGGCCCAGTAGAGGGAATCCCTCTTGTCGGCCTCCGGCAGCACCTTGATGACCACCCGATCAAATATCTTCCCCTTAAAGGGCTTGTTGATCCTGTAATCCTGCAATACAGACAATGCCTTTAAGGAGAACTGTAGGTGGATGATCATAGAGATCTTCCCCTCCGCCTGGAGGCTGAGATTGACGGGCATCCAGAAGAGGTTCTCGAAGAGCTCATATCGCTGCTTGTAATGTAATTGGGTAAAAAACAGGGGAAGGGCAGCTTTGGTCAACTCCAGATCAACCATCATCAGGGCGTAGGTCCCATCAGCGATATAGATTGTTCCCTGCAGCAATGGGTGGTGATCTCTAAGCTGAGAGATCCTGATTTTGTGTATCTTCAAGCTGTCCATCACTGTGGTGCCGATGAGGGAGTAATAGTAGCTCTTTAGGCCAGCCGGGGAGAGCGGCCCCGCAATCTCATTGTCCGCCATTTCGATCAGGTCTTTAGAGAAATCCTCGATGAAATCGCTGCTGGTCAACAGATTGGAGACAGCAGGGAGAAAGGCGCTCTGCTTGCGGGCCAGGATGATCTCCTTGTGTTTGTCGGGCTTCTCCCAATAGGCATCCGTCTTCGTCTCCATAATCATTGTAACTGCTGAATCGGAGATCCCCATAACAGCAACGCCTTTGCCCATCCTCACATCTGCGATGAGCTTGGTATAGGCGGTTAACCTGTAATTTCTTAACTTTTTCCTAATCCTCTTCTTGTTTTCAATCGCCTTCTTGATGATGCGCAGTGCTGGGTTCTCCCCGGGGGTGACGGTGATCGCAGGGAGGGGAAGCACAATGGGTCGCAGCCGCACATCCAATGCGACATCCCTGTTGGTAATCTGGATGGCCTTTTTTACAGATGAGTATCCCATATAAGTGAAGAGAAGCTCATAGCTACCAGGAGGCAAAAAGAGGTTATATTTGCCGTTCTTGTCGGTGGTGGTCCCCTTGGTCGTCCCCTTGACCGTGATGTTGGTGAGCATCAACCCCTTCCCGGTTTCCGCATCCCTCACCGTGCCGTAAACCTTGTATTGGATGAGTGCAGGGGTTCCTCCCAAGCCAGCAGGTCCAATAACCACCATCAGGCCCAAGAGGAGGATACCCACCCAGAAATTTAGGTGAAGATAGTTAACTGGGTTGTTCCATTTCATATACAACGCTTTCTCAAGCGGTTTTAAGCCTTGCAACCTATACAAGGTTGCCATTTAGATCCTCATGATTTATGAAAATTATCTTGCAAAATCTACGTCCAAAGTCGACAGAGCGGTCAGATGCCCTCATCTGATCGTGGCAGAATCGGGATTTTGCCCCCTCATCTTTGGGAAAGCCAATTGGGAAAAAGTTATGCATCTGCATCTTAAAAGATCCCCCTGATCCCCTTCCCTTTCTCCACCTTTATCTCCGGAAGGGCCTTGATGTTTACCCGGAAGTAGTATCCCTTCCTGAATCCGGTGGGTATCCAGTAGAGCCAAGCCTCCCAGCAGTGGAGGTCCCGATGGAACTTGAAACTCTGGGAAGTAAGTTTCCTCTCCACAAAATCGTAACGGGCCTGATAGGAAACTCTCCAGTTTGGTGTTAGGTTTAGGGAAAGGTTTCCGGATAGCCAGTTTGTCTTGCTGGGACTGCCTTTCATCCGATAGATATGATGGGAGAGCCCAAATCTCCAGGGCCTTCTCCCCTTCCCCTCTCCCTCCCAACCGGAGAGGGAGAGATTTGTGGTCAGGGAAAGGGATTTCAGGTGAGGGAGGGTCAGCTCACCCTGGGAGGAGTATAGATCGTAGGTGGAGGTCAGAGTGATCCCAAGGCCCCTGAATGGCCTCACCCTTAGATTAGAGTTAAGGTAACTCCATTTCCGGTTTAAGGCCTTGAAGTTATAGCCGGTGGAGAGGTTAAGGGTGGCCAGCTCTACCTTTTTAGGTTTCTCCTTTCCCCATTTCATCTGAAATATGTTGTTTAAACTCATCCCCAGGACCTTCCTCTCCCCTGCGGAGGGGCCTATCCCTCCAAATGAGTAGAACCTCTCCTGATCCTTAAACTTTGGCTTCCAACTATAGGACAAACTGGGCTTGAGGATGTGTCTGAATCCGGTTATCCTCCCCCAATGGGGAAGAAATATCCCATAGATGGTTGTGTTTGCCCGCAAGGAGAGATCATAGGTGGTGTTGTGCACAAAGCTCTTCCCCTCCTTATCCTTGTCCCACCAGGTATGCCTCAGGTTGAAGGAGGGGGAAAGGGTGAGCCATCTAAGCTTCTGGGGGCCGGTAAAGCTTAAGCGATTATCCAGGCCGCTGTGGGAATCTGTTTTTCCTCCCGTCTTATGGCTGTAGTTCAAGAGATAGGAGGAGAAGGAGAGGTAGATGTTTTGGTACCATCCCTTTTCCCCTTCCTCGCCTTTAAAGATGGGGGAGGAGGGGTAGGAATACCTCATCGAGGGGAGGGATTGAGTTATCTCATCAAGATCTATGACGCCGTCACCATCCAAATCAAAAAGGTTCTGGTATCTATCCAGGCCTATGTTTAGGCTGGATGTCTCCCACCTTTTGGAGAGGGCGAGGTGGGAGTGGAGAGAACGGTTCATCCTCTCCTGAGGGTGGAATCCGATATTCGAATAGTAGCTCTTATCGGATATGAAGAAGCCATTGGCGGTCAGCTTCCAGGTGGGGGAAAGATCTTGATAATGACGAAAATTCAGATCCCATCTCTGCCGATGTGGAAGCTCGCTACCTACCCGCTTCCCTTCTCTGTTCCAGGATCCCCCAACCTGCCCTTCCAGTCTGTACCTCAGGGCATACCTGGCCTGGCCCTTGAGGAGAAGGCCAGTCTCCTCATAGTAGTCCAGGCTTAAGGTGGCATCCCAGTAGGGGCTGGGGGCGAAATAGTAGCCCAGATTCCGCACAAACCTCTGGCTTACATCCCAGACCCCCAGATCAAAGGTGAGGAGGCCTGAGTGCCTGCCCGGCTTTATGGGGAAGACACAGAAGGGGATGGCGGCCACCGGGAGATCGGCGATATAGAGGACTACCGGCTGGGCAATCACCTTATCCTTGGGGATAATCTTCATCTTCTTACTCCAGAAGTGGTAATGGGGGGTGTCCAGATCGCAGGTGGTAAATCTTCCCCCCTCTACCAGGATGACCTCTGGGTTAACCTCCACTATCTCCTCCCCTCGGTAGATGCCCTGTTCGTAGTTGGACTCTCCATATCTCACCTTCCCCCTCCCGGTCTCCAGGTTATAGGCCATCCTCACCCCTCTTAACTCCTGGTTGCCGTCCCAGAAGACTGGTCCCCCTTGAGCCTCCAGGATCTTAGAGTCCAGAGCATACTCGATGCTGTCTGCCTCAAGCTTATAGCTGGCATACTCTATCTGAGCCCCACCCACGAGGTCTATCTTTCCCTGGGAGTATACGATGGACTGGGCCCTGTATCTCACCGTGTCCACCCCTCCCTCCTGGGAGGGGGAGAGATAGGTTCCCTCCACTCCTCCCCACATCCTCACCTGGTTCGCCCTACCGCCGGAGAAGTCCACCCTACAGGAATCTGATGAGGCCCTGTTCTCCCCACCCAATCCAGTATCAGGGGGTGAAAAGTAGAAGCTTCTGGAGTTTCCTTCTACCTTTATGGCTTCAAGTCTATCCTCGGTGATCGTGATGTTCATCCTCTTGCCCGTAACCCAACCCCATTCAGAGACCCTCCCCCTTTGGTCCCTATCCTCGAACTCCCCCTTGGCATCTCCCCAGACGAAGACCTTTTTTGGCCGACGATCCTCCACCCTTATCTCCATCCTCCTCCCGGTAAGCCTCTTGGCCTCCTGAAGGATGACCGGAGATTCGCGGAGGATTATCCTCTCCTCTTTAAAGAGAAAGAGGCCATAGCCAGAGGTGGCCTCAAGCTCTCCTCTCCTGATGCTGACATCTCCTTTGGCCTCACCCTTATTTTCCTGGGGGAAGAGCTCAATGCTATCGGCCTGCACAGTTGTCCTGGCTCCCTCCTCCTCTATGGTCTCCAGGAGTGGGTTACCTGTGGCCAATATCCTCCCCTCCCTCCTCCAATATTCCATCCTCCCGCAGGTCAGCTTAGTCTGATTCTCCTCATCCCAGCCCTTAACCCAGCCTTCGGCCAATGCTCTCTGCTCATCCTTGAAATAGGTGGCCTTATCCGCCCAGATCGTGGTCTCCCCGTCTGTGAGCTTCACCTCCCCCTTAAAGACTACCATCCTCTGGTTTTTGAACCAGGTCGCCTCATTGCTCCTCAGGGATGTCTCCCCCTGCCGGAATCGGACATCTCCCTTGAGATAGGTGATCACTGAGTCCCGGCCAAAATAGGTGCGCAGGGAATCGGCATTTTGCAGGATAAGAGGCTCTTCGGAGGAAAAGCCGAGGATGGGGAAAAGGAGAATTAAGATGGAAGTAAAGATTTTGTTAAGTGGATTCATCTGAGGTCAGGGTTTAAGGATGAGGGAAGCAGCCCCAATCAGGCCGGCATCCTCCCCCAAGAGGGTGGGAACGACCCTCACCTTTTGGATCTCTCGATTTATCGCCCTCTCGGCCAGGGTCCTTCTCATCGGCCCAAAGATGAGCTCACCGGCCTGGGCAACCCCTCCTCCCACGATGATCAACTTTGGATTGAGCAGGTTTACCGCACCGGAGAGGGCGGCACCGATTATCTCCCCTGTCTCCTGAAATACCTCTTTGGCCAGGTCATCTCCCCTTTGGGCCGCCTCTGCTATAAGCTTTGGGGTAATTATACCATCTTTATTAAGAGGGGGAAGGATGCTTTGAGGATTATCCCTCAGTTTCGTTTGCGCCCTCTCGATTATATATTTTGCCCCTACATACCTCTCCAAGCAGCCATAGTTGCCACACCTACAGCGGGGGCCAAATATGTTCACCGGCAGATGGCCGATCTCCCCTGCCCCACCCTTGCTGCCGGTAAAGAGCTTCCCATCGAGGATCAAGCCACCGCCTACGCCGGTGCCCAGGGTTATGCATATCAAGTCCTTCACCCCTTTTCCTGCCCCAAAATGGAGCTCGCCCAGGGCGGCGGCATTGACATCGTTGGCCACCTCTAACTGGAGACTTAGCCTTTTCTCCAGTTCCTTTTTTACATTAACTTCCTTCCACCCTATGAGGTTCGGAGGATCCCTTACTATGCCCAGTTCCACCAGGCCTGGACAGCCAACCCCTAAACCGTTAACCTCCTCCCCCTGGTTTAGCACCTGGACCAAATTGGCTATCTGATCCAAGATCCTCTCAGGCCCCTCCTGGGCCTGGGTCTGGATGCTAAGTCTTCTAAGGATTTGCCCATTTTGGTTGACTACCCCACCCTTGATGTTTGTCCCCCCCAAGTCTACTCCAATGGCTAATTGTCTCTCTTCCTCCAATTTTCCTCTCCCCTCAAGATTGTAAATTGAAAGTTGTAAATATCAAATTTGAAATTGCTCATTGCCTTTTCTTCGCCGTTATTACCGATTTTCCAATAATTTTACTAATTCGTTCAGTCTCCTTTAAGGCTTCTTCGAACTCTGCTCCTCCCAAAATTTGGGAACGTTGGATTAGTTTTAACCAATACATTGATTCCCGAGTTTCTTTCAGAACAATATGCAGTTTGTGGATAAAATCTGCTCTACTTTGAGCACCTCGAGCTTCCTCATAATTGGCACCAACAGATGTTCCTGAACGCAACAATTGATTCCCTATATGCTTACCGATTGCCGTCTTATTTAACCTGGCGCAGATTTTGATGATCGCCACGCCATAATCAAGCAATCGCTCAGATATTTGAGCAGCCTTATCTTCCATTTTGCAATTTAAAATTTTCAATTTGCAATTTGCAATACCTAAGTTGTCTCCCCCTCTGCGAGATCCAACCAGCCAAACTTGGCCTCGAGTTTCTGATCCCTGGAGGTATAAGGCTTGAGGTCAAAGACCGGGCTCCTCTCGGCCATATCCAAACCTTCAACCTGGAGAAACCTGTCCTCCCTTTTCAGCAGCCTTACTACGGTAAGTCCCAGACGGTTTGGACGGTGTGGACTTCTGGTGGCGAAAATTCCCCTCTCCCGGTAGGGGTAATAAGGTGGATGAGCTGTCACCCTCTCCTCATCGGAAAGGTGGAACCCCCAGATGACAAAAAGATGGGAGAAACCATCAATATCTCTCAGCCCCGGCTCATATTCCGGATAAACCTCAATCTCCCCCCGGATCTTTCCGGAATCACCGATCTGTTCGGTGGTCCGAATACCCGAATGCACAATCCCTATCGGTTTGAGGATGAAATTGGTTGTGGTTTTAACTGAAACCAGCTTCCCTCTCTGCATTCAGAGCTCCCGCCCTGCCAGATCCGATCAATCGGACGGCAACAACAATCCGTCAAAACTAAAATGCTCCTCCATCATCAGCATTCTTATGTCATTGCGAGCAAAGCGAAGCAATCTTATGTGCCGTCAGGGCTCCTGCCTTGACGAACTCCATGCCTTATCGGAGGATTACCATCTTCTTGGTCTTTTCCACCTTAGACCTATTACCTGTTACCTTTAACCTATAGAAATAGACCCCGCTTGCCACTTGCCTGCCTGAATCATCCCGCCCATCCCACTGGACCCGATAATTGCCCCCAGGCTGTTCCTCATCCACTAAGGTCTTCACCTCCTGCCCTAAGATGTTGTAGAGCCTGAGGGTGGTGTGGTGCGGCCTGACCCCTGACAACTGATAGCTGATTGCTGTAGTTGAATTGAACGGATTCGGATAGTTCTGGGACAGGGCAAAATTCTGGGGCAGACCAAAATCGTTATTCCTTGGCTCATCCACTTTATCCCAATCCCAAGTGACAACTTTGGCATATATGTCCCAGCCCTTGGACCGCCGGGCATCCGTCCAGCTAAAGGTTATGATATCGTCATTAAGGGCTATTGAAGGACCCCATTGAATTGGGTTAGGGCCTGCAGGTTTTTGATTAACTAAATAGTTTATCCCCCAGCGAGTGCCATCGGAGTGGTATCTTTGGGCATAGATGTCACAGTCACTATTCCGATAATCATGCCAACAGATAATGAAATCATTTTCCCTACCGATTGCTATTGAGGAAGAGGACTGCCAATTTTCCCCTTCATCATCGTTCACCCGGAAGTTTGAGCCCAGTGTATCTCCCGAAATGCTGTACCGCTGAGCATAGATATCGGGAGAGCTATCTTCCCGGTAGTCATCCCAAGAGATGATGAAATTACCATCCGAACCCATTGACCCCCGGGGGTAAAGCTGATCACTTGTCCCCTCATTGTCATTCACCTGGAAATTCGAGCCCACTGTATCACCTAAATTGCTATATCGTTGGGCATAAATGTCCCAGTTACCATTACGCTCGTCCTCCCAACAGATGATGAAATTACCACTTCCATCCATTGCTACCGAGGGATATTTTTGATCACTTGTTCCCACATTATCATTTACCTGGAAATTTCCACCTAGAGGGTTACCTAAACTGTCATATCGCTGAGCATAGATATCTGAATTTTCATCCCAATCGCCATTGCGCCTGTCGGCCCAACAGATGACGAAATTGCCACTCTCATCCATCGCTACCGAAGGCTCCTGTTGATAACTTGCTCCCTCATCATCATTCACCCGAAAGTTCCCCCCAAGTGTATCTCCTGAACTGTCATACCGCCGAGCATAGATGTCCAAGAAGACGTTGCGGCTATCCTCCCAACAGATAATGAAATTCCCGTGCACATTCATTCCAATTGAAGGATACCTTTGCAAGCTTCTCGCGGTATCATCATTCACTTTGAAATTTGTCCCCAGTGTATTTCCGGAGGCCTCGTATCGCTGGGCATAGATATCGTAGTTCGCATTCCGTTTATCCTGCCAACAGATGACGAAATCGCCATTCCCATCCTTGACTACAGAGGATGAGTATTGCCAGCTTGTCCGTGCATCATCATTTACCTGGAAATTCGCCCCCACTGCATGACCCAAACTGTTATACCGCTGGGCATAGATGTCTGAGTCCTCATTGCGTTCATCTTCCCAACAGATAATAAAATCTCCCTCCCCGTCCATCGCTACCGAGGGAACCTCTTGCCAACTTGTCCCCTCATCATCATTTACCCGGAAATTTGAGCCCAGTGTGTCCCCCGAACTGTTGAACCGTTGGGCATAGATGTCCATATTGTCGTTCCGGTTATCTGCCCAACTGATGACAAAATCTCCACTCCTATCCATTGCTACCGAGGAATACCATTTTTGACAAATTTCTCCCACATCATCATTCACCCGGAAGTTTCCTCCCAGTGTGTCACCTGAACTGCTATACCGCTGGGCATAGATGTTGTAATAACCTTCTCCCCAGCAGATGACAAAATTCCCTTTTTTATCCGTTGCCACGGAGGGAGACCATTGTGAACTTGTCTCCACCTCATCATTTACTTGGAAGTTTGAGCCTACTGTGTCACCCAAACAGCTATATCGCTGGGCATAGATGTCCCAATTACCGTTACGGGGATCTTCCCAACAGATGACGAAACCTCCATCCCCGTCCATCGCTACCGAGGGATCCCGTTGTGCACTCGTTCCCTCATCATCGTTTACCCGGAAGTTCCCCCTCAGTGTGTCACCTGAACTGCCATACTGCTGGGCGTAGATGTCGGGATCTTTCTCCCCATTGCGTTCATCTTCCCAACAGATGACAAAAGTCCCTTCTCCATCCATCGCTATCGAGGGATTCCTCTGATAACTTGTCCCCTCATCATGGTTTACCCGGAAGTTTCCCCCCACTGTATCCCCCGAACTAGTGAATCGCTGAGCATAGATGTCCCAGTCACCATTACGCTTGTCTTCCCAACAGATGACGAAATCGCCGTCCTCGTTCATTGCTATCGAGGGAAATAATTGAGGAGTTGATCCCAAATCATTGTTTACCATAAAATTTGGACCAAGTATGTCACCTGAATTAGTAAAACGTTGAGCATAGATGTCTAACTCCCCATTGCGATAATCTTCCCAACAGACGACGAAATTACCAGATGTGTCCATGGCAATAGCAGAATACCACTGCCTACATCCACCCGTAGTGTCGTCGTTGACTAAGAAGTCGTCCTTGATGATGCCGAAAATCGTGTTTGCTTCCTCTGGCTTTAGCATTCTTCCCTCTGGCAGGGAGATGGGTAATTGATGTGCTCTATCTCTCCTCGACCTGCGATGAGGAAAATCCCTCTCCACCAACCAGAACTGACCACTTCCCACATCAATCTCCCACCCTCTAACCTCAGGGGCAAAAGGCTGCCATTGGGCAGGGCAGAAATCCGCTGCTCCCAGAGAGAACAGGAACCCAAGTAAAAACACCAAACTTGCCTTACGCATTTTTCACCTCCTTAGAGATTAAAAGCGTTTAACTCTCTGTCAGGGCAGAGCCCTGACAGCGCTGGTTACAACTGTTTTTCACCATAAACAAGGGTGATGGGTTGATCACATATCCTCTCTTCATCGCCTTTTTCATCTAAGAATTCACGCAATCTCCTTAATCCTCTGGCAAATGCTTGAGGACTTATCAGAGCCAAACTTGAAATCACCTTGTTCTTAACCGAGGAGAAAAACTGTTCATCTATTTTTATTGGTTCATCCTGGATTGTTTCGCACCTAACCTGGATAAAACCACTATTCCACAGCCAATTTTCAATCTCTGGTATGTCTGAAAATCTCCTGTTTTTCTCTATCCCGATTATCTCAGGGAAGAATCTACTATAGATGCTTTCTTCAATCTGCTCATAGGACAATGTCAAAATTAGCAAGCGTCCCCTGGAGAGCACTCGATAACATTCTTTGATGACGATCTCACGATCCCCTTTATCTACCAGGTGGAGGAAAAAGGCCCCTATAACGCAGTTAAAGGAACAATTGGCGAATGGAATGGCGCTTACATTGCCCTTTACAAAAATGCTATTTGCAATCTTTTTTTTGGCAACATCAAGCATCTCTAAGGAGAGATCAATACCATAGGCACTGCAACCGGAGATATTCTTGACTGCCGAGATGAGATTCCCGGTGCCACAGCCTATATCGAGAACCTTCGTCCCATAGGAGATCTCACCGACTTTGACTACCTTAGAGGCAACTGTATTTCCCCATTGCCTGAAGCTATCATATCGGGAGGCTATGGATCTATAGTATGAAGCCGGATTTAACAATGGAGACCTTTAGCCATTCATAAGAGCTCATACAGTTGTTTCGAATGACCAATAGTTGGGCGGTCAAATCCCCTGATCTGACCGTGGCAGAGCAGGGGTTCTGTCACCTCTGGTTTCTCATCTTGCCTTATGAAGACCGCTAGCCGCAGACTTCAGTCTGCGCCCCATTTTCGCCATTGGCCTAAACCCTGCACTAAAGTGCGGTAGAATGATCCGTCCTGAGGTAGCAAAAGTCCTACCCTGCCACCCTACCTTTGCCGTCAGATGAGTGCATCTGACGGCTCTTGCTACCACCTTTGTTTCCTGTCAGGGCAGAGCACCAACGAGGCCATCATGCGGACAGACCTGAAGGCCTGTACCTACGAGCTTTCTTCACCAGTTCGGCCAGTTTGTTGAGGGCCTCCAGTGGGGTCAGCGAGTTCAGATCCAGATCTTTTAGCTCCTCCAGTAGGGGATCTGGCAGAGCCGAGAAGAGGCTGAGCTGGGAGGTAGGCTGGAATTTAGGGGCTCTCTCCCCCTGGGCAAAATCCGGCATCCCCGTCCCTCCATTCTCTAAGTTGGCCAGTATCTCCTTGGCCCTGCCGATCACCCCCTGGGGGATTCCGGCCAGCCTGGCCACCTGGATGCCATAGCTGTCATCACACCCCCCTTCAATTATCTTTCGCAGAAAGACGATCTTATCTCCCCACTCCCTCACCGCCACCTGGTAGTTTTTTACCCGGGGGAGGAGACTAGCCAAGGAGGTAAGCTCATGATAATGGGTGGCAAAAAGGGTCTTGGCTCCCAACTTGGGGTTGTTGTGGATCTCCTCGGTCACCGCCCAGGCAATGGAGAGCCCATCATAGGTGCTCGTCCCCCTGCCGATCTCATCTAAAAGTATGAGGCTTTGGGAAGTGGCATTGTGGAGGATGTTTGCTGTCTCGTTCATCTCCACTAAGAATGTGGATTGCCCCTTGGCCAAGATATCCGAGGCCCCCACCCGGGTGAATATCCTGTTCACCACCCCAATCTTGGCCTCTTGGGCGGGGACAAAGGAGCCGAGTTGGGCCATAAGCACAATCAATCCCACCTGCCTCAGGTAGGTGGACTTCCCGGCCATATTGGGACCGGTGATGATCAGTATCTGGTAGTCCTTTCGGTTTAAGCTGCAATCATTGGGGACAAACCCCTCCTCTAAGAGCCTCTCCACCACCGGGTGCCTTCCCTCCCTGATGACAATTTCCTCCCCCTCATCCACCTGAGGTTTGCAGTAAGCATTTTCAGAGGCCACCTGGGCCAAGGCTAGGAGGCAGTCCAAAGAGGCTAATGCTTTAGCAACTTTTAGGATACGAGGACATTCCTCGGCGACCTTTTCCCTTATCTCGGTGAAGAGCTCATACTCCATCTCCCCCATTTTTTCTTCTGCCCCCAAGACCTTGGCCTCATACTCTTTCAGTTGAGGGGTGATGAACCTCTCGGCGTTGGTCATCGTCTGCCGGCGCATATAATCAGGGGGGATCTTGGAGAGATGGGGCCTGGTGACCTCAATGTAGTAGCCGAAGACCCGATTATAGCCTACCTTAAGGGAGGGGATCTTCGTCCTTGCTCTTTCGGTCTCCTGTAGCCTGGCTATCCAGCCTTTCCCATCCTGGCTTATCCCCCTCAGCTCATCCAGGGTTGGATTGTACCCCTCCCTGATTATCCCCCCCTCGGTGACCAGGAGAGGGGGATCGTCCACTATGGATATGGCAATCAAATCCCTAACCGAGGAGAGGTCCTCCAGCTGGGAGGAAAGGTCTTGCAGGATCGTCGACTCTCCCTTCCCCAGCTCAGCCTTGAACTGGGGAAGAACTTCCAGGGAGAACCTCAGCCCAACCAAATCCCTGGGGGTTGCCTTGCCACAGCCTACCCTTCCAGCAAGCCTCTCCAGATCCTGCACCGATTTAAAGAGGTCCCTTAACCTCCCCCTGAGGGGGGCATCCTCCACCAACTCCTCCACTCCATTTAGCCTCCCCCTGATCTGCTCCACTTTCAACAGGGGCCTCTTTATCCATTTCCTTAAAAGCCTCCCACCCATCGGGGTGAGGGTCTTGTCTAAAACCCAGATTAGGGTCCCCCTCTGGTCCCCCCCGCGCAAGGGCTCAAGCAGTTCCAGGTTGTGCAGGGTGAAGCCATCCAAGGCCATATAGTCCCCGTGATTTCTGGGAGTAAGCTTGCTAATATGGGAGAGAGGAGAGGACTGCATCCCCTTTACATAGGCCAAGACCGCCCCGGCTGCCCTGATCCCCCCCTCCATCCCCTCACAGCCGAAACCCTCTAAGGAGGCGGTGCCCAAGTGATTCAAGAGGAGCCTATAGGACTCATCATAGGAGAACTTCCAATCCTCCAAGGGGGTGAGGGTAGCCTGGGGGAGCCAACCCCTAATCTCCTTCTGCCCCTCAGGGGGGTAGGTCTCCGGAAGGATAATCTCCGCGGGATTGATCAGGGAAAGCTCATCCTGCAGGTCTTGGTATCCAATCTCATCCAATTGGAAATCGCCGGTGGATAGATCGAGGATGGCCATCCCCCACTTAGGTCCCTCTTCCACCAGCCCCAAGAGGTAATTGTTGCTCTTCTCCTTTAGGGTTGAGGTTAGGGTGGTTGTCCCTGGGGTGACCACCTCCACCACCTCCCTCTTCACCACTCCCTTGACCTTCTTGGGATCCTCCACCTGTTCACATATCGCCACCTTATACCCTTTAGCCAGAAGCTGAGCGATATATTTATCAGCAGCATGGTAGGGGATACCGGCCAAGGGGACCTTTCCCCCTTTTCCATGGGAGCGGGAGGTGAGGGTGAGGCCCAGGAGCCTGGAGGCCAAAATGGCATCATCATCAAACATCTCATAGAAGTCTCCCAGCCTGAAGAAGAGCAAGGCATCCTTGTGTTTGGCCTTAATCCTCTTGTATTGTTCTCTCATTGGGGTATTTTCTGCCATCGTAAAAAAGCCACGGTCTTGCCGTGGCTCAGTGGAGGGGGACGATCCTGTAGCCCAACTTGTACCTGGCCTTCAAATCCTTTCCAAGGGCCTGGGCCTCTTCTCTCCCTCCAAAACTGCCCACCAGCACGATGAAGAGGTTTCCCCTTATCTCTATCCAGGTCTCGTAGCCGTCTCCCGCTAAGAGCCTTTGCAGGTTTCTGGCGTTTGTCCCTTTTCCAAAAGCCCCTAACTGGATGGAGTATCTCTCCTTAGCTGGCTTTTGGCCCAACTTCTCCCCGGCGACTCTGGCCGCATAGCTCCCCGGGAACCTATCCAGGATATAGCCATAGTACCTATTGGCCTCCTTGCCTTTGTGCAAGCTCTGGAAGGAGAGGGCCTCCTTCCAGAGGATCTGGGGGAGGAGTTGGGGCAGGGGGAGGCTATCCTCTGCTGACCGATACTTCCTGAGGGCAGAGGTATATTCCCTTTTCGCCAAGTAACAATCCCCAGACCCTATCTGGGCCAGCCCCTTAAGGAGGGGATCAGCCCCCGAGGAGATGGCAGTTTGAAAACAGCTCCGAGCCGAATCGGGCTGATCTAAGGCCAGGAAAGTGCGTCCCAGCCAATACCTCCCTTCAGCCTTCAGGGTCGAATCGGAAAAACTATGGCTCAGTACCTTTTGGCCGGAGAGGTAGAGCCCCTGAGAGTAGAGGTTTATCCCTAAGGCTATGGCTGCCCGATCGGATAGCTCCCCTTTGGGTTCCTGAGAGAGAAGCTCCCGGAGGTGTTGGGCTGCGGTTGGGGCCTGAGGCTCAAAGACGGAGGCCCAGTAGAGGGCCTCAGGGTCTGAGGGATGGGCGGTAAGATAGCTTTGCAAGGAACGGCGGACCACTTCCACCTCTCCCCTCTGGTAGCTGTCTGCGATGGTCTTAAGATGGGTAGAGGAAGTCAAGGGGGCACAGCTCAAGCTAACCAGGGCCAGAAGCCAGATCATCCTAAATACCAAACCCCCTCCACCTCTGGCACTGGGGACATCTCCAGAGCGGCTCCGCGGATCTGTATCCACACCAGCGGCAGACGAAAACTCTATCCCTCTCCAGAAGTCCAGAGATAACCTCCTGGGTTTTGGCAAGATCCCCCTTCTGAGCATAGAGTTTGGCCAAAATGGTTGCTACCTCCTGGGATGAGTCCCGAAACCTCTCACAGAGGTCAATGGCCTCATCTATCTTACCCTGTTTCTCGTAGATGTCCACCAAGGCCAGGATGGTCTCCCTCTGTCCCGGTTCCCTCTCCAAAATCCGCTGGTAAATATCCGTAACCTCCCCAAACTTACCTAATTTATAGAGGGCCTCCTCCAATTTTTTGAAGCCAATGAATCCCTTTGGGGGAATCTGTCCCGCCAATCTCTTCCACCACTCCACGGCCTCGTCCCATCTCTCCTCCCTGTGGTAGCTATTGCCCAGCCAGAAATAGGCGGCTGCACACTGGGGGTTGAGCTTTAAAGCCTCCTTGAAATATGATCGGGCCTTTTTCAACTCCCCTTGCGAGGCCAGATTCTCCCCAGCTGAGACCTTGTAGAGGGCCAAATCTGCGGTGGCGTCCTCCCCCTTCAGCTTTGCTATTCTTTGGCGAACCCCGCAGGCCTGATCCCAAAGCCCTCCCTTCTCATAGAGGGGGAGAAGGTTTTCTAAGGCCCAAAGCTGGGGGACGTTGTTTTTTAAGAGTTCCTCCAAGACCATTATCGCCGAGGAATCTTGCCCCAGTTCAATGTGATCCAAAGCCAGGCTTCTCAGAATGGAAGGCCGATCATCCTTTCTGAGGTTGGGCCGGAGGATAAGCTCTTTGTGTACCCTTAAGGCCTTCTCGGCCTCACCTCTCTCCCGCAGAAGATCACCTAGCTTGAGGTAGGCGCCGATGTTGTCCGGATTCGTCTTCACCACCTCCCGTAAGATTCGGTAGGCCCTATTCTTCTCCCCATCAAGGAGGAGCCTGAGCCCCTCGGAGTAGCGATCTCTGGCCGAACCCCTCCACAACCCCTTTACCCTCCAAAGGAAAAAGAGGAGGAGGAGAACTGCCAGGCCCAGGATTATCCCGGTAATAGTCAACTTTCCTCCTTCTGAAGGGTCTCCTCCTCAAAGGGCATATCCCGCAAGGAGGAGAGTTCCTCCTTGAGCCTCTTCACCTCACCTCTTTGTTTACGCAACTGACTCCTCATCTGGAGGTCATGGAATGCGGTGAAGAGGAAGAGGACCACTACCCCAGCCACAAACGACTCAAACATCACCAGGATAAGGGGGACCTCAATGAAATGCCACTTATAGATGGTTACCTCCACCCTCTGATTTAGGTTCTGAATGGCAAAACCCAAGAGCAACACCATAATCACTGCCATAAAAAAGAGCTTCCATAGCCACATAATATCCTCCTCGCTTGATAGCAGTTCCCAAGATCAGGGCCCAGCGACCAGGTAGTTATCGGTTGGCAAAGGCCTTCCCTGATTTCTAAAAGTCGATCCCCGGGAACTGGTAGCTTGATTAGATGGTTCCCCAAAGAGGGTCCATCCCTTAGCTTTGATAATCCTTAGCTGCAGGGCGTGACCCATTAGTCCTTCCTCGCCGGGGGAAACGACCGGTTTGTTCGTCCGCGTCCTGCCAAAGAGTTGGCCAGGTAGTTTTCCCACCTTCTCCACAAGCACCTCCTGGGTAGTTCCTACCAGGGCCTGGTTTAGTTCGGCCGTTATCCTTCTCTGAAGCTCGATAAGGGCGGTGAGCCTCTCCGCCTTTACCTCAGGGGGGACATCGTCGGTAAACCCTGCCGCCTTGGTCCCTGGACGGGAGGAGTATTTAAAGGTGAAGGAGGAATCAAAACTGACTTCCTTCATAACCTCCACCGTTTGCTGGAAGTCATCATCATCCTCCCCGGGGAAGCCAGCGATTAGGTCCGTGGTTAAGGCCAGATTTGGGATGCCCCGGCGGGCATCCTCTATCAGCTTCAGATACCCTTCCCTGGTATATCCCCGGTTCATTCTCTGGAGGATGCGGTTCGAGCCCGACTGCAGAGGGAGGTGGAGGTGTTCACATACCCTATTCGACCCCCCGATAACCTCTAAGAGCTGAGGGGAGAGATCCTTAGGGTGAGAGGTAGTAAACCTTATTCTCCCTAAGCCCTCTATCCCATTCAACATCAAGAGGAGGGAGGGAAAGTCGGTCTCCCCCCAACGGTAGGAGTTTACATTTTGACCTAAGAGGGTGACCTCCTTAAACCCTTGAGCAACAAGTCCCTTTACCTCCATAACTATCTCCTCTGGGGGTCTGCTCCTCTCCCTTCCCCTCACCAAGGGAACTATGCAGAAGCTACAGAAGTTGTTACACCCCCGCATCACCGAAACAAAAGCGGAGATGCCCTTTCCCCTCAGGGCCGCAACCTCTGAGTAGCTCTCCTTGGGGTTGAGGGCCAAGGAGCTAATAGGGGTATGGTCTAAGCCTTCCAAGAGCCTGGGTAGCTTGCGGTAAGAGTCCGGGCCAACCACCATATCCACCCCAGGGGCCAACCTGAAGAGCTCCTCCCCCAACCTCTGGGCCATACACCCCATAACCACCAGTTTTACCACAGGGCTTCCCCTCTTGTGGCGGAGTAGCTCCCTTATCCTCCCCAGGGCCCTCTGCTCGGCATGCTCCCGCACCGCACAGGTATTCACCAGGATGACAGCGGCGCGGGAGGGATCACCTGTGGGTTGGTAGCCCTCCTGAGTGAGGAGGCCAGCAACTAGCTGGGAGTCGAGGAAGTTCATCTGGCAGCCATAGGTTTTGATATAGAAGGTCTTCTTCATAACAAATGAGTCTATTTGGGGTTCTCTATACCACCTATTTACTACTCGGCCATCCAATAGATTGCATGTCATTGCGAGCGCAGCAATGTCTCATTTAGTGTCATTGCGAACGAAGTGAAGCAATCTCCAAGGGATTGCTTCATCCCGATTTCATCGGGATTCGCAACGACTTCGTCGCTAAGCTCCTCGCAATGACCAATAAAATACCAATCTGTAAATTGTAATGTGACCTCAGTAATAACTTACTACTTCGCTTAATCGCTTGGCGAGTGGTTTTGCCAATCTTCTTGTAATCTCGGATATCTCTAAGCCTATTATCTGATTTCCTGCGTCATATTCTATCCTCACGTCTTCTTCTATCTCTTCTGAGTCTACAGAAACTCCCTTTCTCAAAGAGACATACAATATATCCATCTCTTCATCAAACCATACCTTATCTTATTTTCACCCATTTTGCTTAAGGCCATCCTAATAACCGCGGCTCCTTCTTATAGACGACATCGATTACGGTTCCATCAACCCATTGAATAGCAGCTACTACCTTATCTCTGTCAACCTTTGGGGGGGAGGGTGGGCCTCCACAGATGCGCTCTGCCTCCTCCTTTATCTCCTCTATTGGCCTTATGGGGAGGGAGGAACCCTTAACTGATTCTATAAGGTCCTCCCGCCGGGGGTTGATGGCGATCCCCCTCTCGGTGACCACCACATCGATCAGCTCCCCCGGGCCACAGAGGGTGGTTACCTTATCCACGATGACCGGGATTCTGCTCCTAAAGGAGGGCATAGCCAGTATGGCACACTTAGAGAAGAGGCAATCCTGCCATCCGCCAATGCCGTGGAGGAGCAGGCCATCGGAGTGGGTGACCACATTGGCATTGAAGTTGACATCCACTTCTGTGGCCCCCAGGATGACCACATCTACCATACTGGCGAAGTTGCCTTTGCCATGGTAGTTATAGCTGGTAAAGGGGCTGGTCCAGACATGATGGGGGTTCTCCCGCATAGATCTAATCCCTTCCAGGTCAAATGTCTGTCCATCAAGGATATAGTCGGTTAAGCCCTCCTCTAAGAGTTTCACCAAATAGCTGGTGCTCCCTCCCCGCACAAACCTGGCCTTGACCTTAGCCTCCTTCATTAACTCCTTTAAATAGATGACAAAAGCCAAGCTTGTCCCCCCCGCACCTGCCTGAAAGGAGAACCCATCCCTCATAATCCCCGCCTCCTTGATGAAGCGGGCTGTTAACTCTGCGGCTACAAGGTTGGCGGGGCTTTTGGTTATCCTGGTGGTCCCGGAGATGATCTTCTCCGGGTCGCCAATTTCATCCATCACCACGACCCAGTCCACATAATTCCCGTGGATCTGCCAGGGTATGCAGGGGAAAGGGGTTAAATTATCCGTCACGATGATGACCTTATCTGCATAGATGGCATCGGCAAGGGCAAATCCCAACAATCCGCAGGCGGAGTCACCATAGAGGGCGTTCGCATTACCAAAGGGATCGGCGGTGGGGGCAGCGATCACCGCTATGTCTATGTGCAGATCGGCATCCTGGATGGCCCGGTATCTGCCGCCATGGGAGCGCAGGATCCCCTGGCCTTTCATCTTCCCGTAGGTGCAAAATTCTCCCAGGGGGCCGTTCATACTCCCCTCGATGTGATGGATCACCCCAGATTCGAGGTGTTTGATAAGAGGAGAGTGACAAGGGAAGGAGGCCGATGGAAACCATCTTATGTCCTTTATCCCCATCTCGGCAATGGTATCAAAGAGGAAATTGGTTACCTTATCCCCATCTCGGAAATGGTGATGGGTAGAGATCGTCATCCCATCTCTGATGCCCGCTTTCTTCAAGGTCTCCCGCAGGTTGCCCACGACCTTATTGCCGTCCTTGGGATATTGGGCACAGCTACGAATGGGTGGGGCGGCCTTCTGCCCTTGAGGGATGTATTTGCCTACCCCCTGGAAAGGGATCACCTTCTTTCCATTTACCTCCTCGGGTATCCATCTGCCGAGGGCGTTATTTTCCCCCTTCATCTCCTTCCTTCCTAATAGAAATCAGCGGTCAGTTGTCAGTATTTTCCCTGTTAACTGTTGGAGGCTATTTTACCTGTAGTTGCCCTCCAATTTTCGGTGATTTTGCCATACAATATAGCGAGTTTTAAGGTTCTTTGGGCGCGCTTCGCCACCGGTGGGTCTATCATCTTGTTCCCCAAGGCGACAACCCCAGAACCCCTCCTCTGGGCATCCTCCAAAGCTAAAACGATCCGTTGGGCTCTCTCGATTTCCCCCTGGGTAGGGGCAAAGCCATCGTTGATGATTTGGATCTGCCGGGGATGGATGCAACCTTTGCCCTCAAAGCCCAAGGATTTTGCCTCTAAGACGCTTTCCTTGAGCCCCTCCTGGTCCGTGAGGTCTGAGAAGACGCTGTCGATGGGCTGAATTCCCGCTGCTTTGGCGGCAATTACTACCTCCTCTCTGGCCAGAAAGCTCTCCCTTCCTTCCTTTGTGCGCGCCGCGCCAATATCGGCAGTGAAATCCTCCAGCCCGATGGTCAGGGCCACAACGGTTGGCGCGGCAGTGGCGATCTCATAGGCGTTAACTACTCCCAGGGCGCTCTCTATTATGGGCATCAGATAGATTTCATTCTCTACCCCGTGCTGGGCGCTTAGCTCGCGAATTTTGCCCTCAATCTCTTTGGCCGTCTCCGGGCGCTCACATTTTGGGATGAGGATGGTATGGACCCTGTGGGGGACTATGAAGGGAAGATCAGCAAGCCCTGAGGGCAATTGATTTATACGCACCATCCTCTCTGCCCCCAAAAAGTCCACCTCCCGCAAGGCATTTCTCACTATGAACCTGGCCGCGCCCTTCTCCGCAGGGGCCACGCTGTCCTCGAGATCCAGGATAACTGCATCTGGTTTATAGAGGCCGGCGTTGATGATCAGCCGCGGTTGGTCCCCAGGGACATAGAGCCTACTGCGTCTAAGGCGATCTCTGGCTACTGGATAGAGATTTTGAGGGATGACCTCAGCAAGAAACTCTTCCTTCTTCTCCGGGAGACATTTTTTAATCGCATATTCCAGTCTTGCCTTTAAGCCAAAGGGGAAGGCCCCACCATCATCTATATAAACCCGCGCATTCTCCACTCTAAAGAACTCCATCATCTCCCTGGCCAGGTTCCTTATCTGCTCCCCATACATCGATTCCACCTTGCTTCTCAGCTCAACCTCGATACCACCGTCCTTGGTAATCTCCAGCCTCACAAAGCAATCTGCTGATGTGTTTTTTCTGCCAACCTCTGCTGTAATCGACATACCTATCTCCTCATTCCCTGAGACATATGCCCCCTCATTCTCCTACATCCCATAACGGGATTGTGTGTGGTAACCGATATATTCCCTAACAGGGAGTAGATAAGCTGATTTGGGCAATACGATAAGGGAGCTGTTGACCTGCTGTGGAATGCCAAACTCCTAAGGCAATTGGCAAAGTTAAAACGCTGTTAGGTGGTCTGCCTCTCATTTCTATTTTAGTTCAATTTCTATTAGTTCCCCCGTTTCTTTAACAATTTTCCCAGCCCATTCTATCCTTTGTTCAGGCAAGTCTAAGTAAATCTAAATAAACTCATTCTCTGTCCTCTCTTAGTCGGTTGACATACTCTTGAGCATCTTCTCCGTTCCATAAGCCTTTTCCAAACCCATAAAGTTCACCCCAGTCGAGATACTCCTTTTTGGCAAGTCCTTTTTCTCTCAATTGACGAACAAGCCTCTCCACTAATTCCAACTGCTCCTCGGGAGAAAGCCTCTCAGCTTCTTTCCCGATCTTTTTTAATATGGTTCGCATCTTCCCCTCCATTTCAACACTTCCTACTCATTATTTCTGTTGTTGCTGCATAAATATTTGTATGCTTATCGTTCCCAGCATATACGACGTTGCGACCGAAGGGAGCAATGTCCCGAAGGGCAAGGGCGTCAGCCCGCAGCGCATATGCTGCGTTATATGAAGTGGCGGTATCATTTTATCTTCTCTGGGCAGAAACTAATTCTTCAATGCTTTTAAATCTGTATTTTTCAAAATCTACCTGATCAACTCTTATAAAAGACCATTTACTTTTCATTAAGTTAATTGCATCCTCGCACCATAATATTATCCTTTTATCTTTGTGCTCTACCTCTATATCTTCTCTACCTTTTGTTTCAATGATTGTGTGTTCATCTTTATTAGTTAACACGACAAAATCTGGATAATAAAGCCTAAGGTTACCATCCGAATCTCTATATTCTACAAAGAACCCTATTTTAGGAACGATTTTACTGAAAGCCTCTACATCCTCAGCTCCATCTAAAAATTTGGCAAAATCTACCTCAAAATCATTATCACATGGCACATAGTTAAAAATGCATCTATTGGCAGGATAAACCAATTTTGACCATACAAAAGGTCTCGTATCCGAGAGTTTTATAGTATCCCTCTTTTCAGGTTCTCTTTCGGTGAAAGTCATATCTCTGAATGCAGTTACAAACAAATTTATCAATTGTTCCTGAACATCAGGGGAACTCAACTTGTAAAGAACTCTGGGGTCTTCAAGATCAACTTTCTCAGTAAACAATTTTTTCACAACATATTTTTTTATCACAGGATAAAAACTCGCAAAAGCACCACCGATTTTTAGTTGCTTAAGTATCTGGTCGGTATAATAGGCAATTACGCTTTTAGAATCCTGAGGCACAGGTAAATCCCATTTTCTCTTTATAACTTCCATCCCTTTGAGCATATCTATAGCCACATATTTCATCTCTATAATCTTATTTTCTAAAGGAATGGAAAGAGTTGGTAAGTTGTCAATCTCTATTCCATCTAAATAAAATTCTCTTATGAGAATTCTTGGACTCAGGATCGCTATTTCAATATCCTTATCTAATTTATTTTCATCTACAAATATGGTGGTTAGATTAAGCGACTTCCCAGTGTCAAACTCGGCAAACTTTATACCTTCCTGATTTTCTAATTCTTCAAGAATATCTATCAGTCCTGGAGGGCCAATGACCTCAAGAACATTTACAGATTTGTCTATATTTGCATCCTCCTCTGGAAACATTTTCCTTAAGCCTCTCCCAATGACTTGTTCTGGAAGCACCTTTCTTTTCGAAGTATAAGATCTCAATCCCACAATCACATTTACATTCCTCACATCCCAACCCTCGTTTAACATCAATGTACTTACTATTGCTTCATAGGGATTTTTTTCAGGGTCAGGGCCATCAATAGTCTTTGCAAACTCTCTTGCCTTGGGCAAGTCTGCTTTTTTTACCTCTCCGGTACTGTCTGTATGTATCAGTAATACTTTATCTTTAAGGTCTGGAACAGCAGAGTTCACATACCCAAATATTTCGTCTGCCTCCTTGTTCTCAGGGCATTGAAAGAACAGCACAGGCTTTTTTGATAATGGTTTTAGTGCCTTTTTGTATTCTCGCCATCTTCTTATCCCAGCATCAATCCACGCCCTATATCTCTCAACGGCTTTAGTTGAGGCAATCTCGGAAGCATCTTTGACGATACCCTTTAGCGGTAATTTTACGATGTTCATTTCAATGGCTTCCTTGAGTGAGAAATCCACGATAATCCATGGGAATAATGCCCCGGTTTCGGTTTTAGGCGTAGCCGAGAAATCAAGTTCCATATTTATGCCTTTCCCATATTGAGAAGCTAAATCTTTGTTAAGCTCCAAAAGTATCTTCTTCCATGCCTTTTCAAAGCTGTATATATGATGGGCTTCATCTTTCAAAATCATTATATTTGAGCAGGAGGTCAAAACCTCTTTTATTCTGTTTTCCTGATAAATATCAGAAACATTATAAACCTCGGGCAATTCCATAACTTTATCTACATACTCTTCTACTTCTTTCTTTTTGCTCTGCCTTTGTTCTAACTGCTGAATATTGGTTAAAAATAGTACCCCTTCAGGGATGACATGGATTGGGTCTTCTTTAAGGATTACTTTTAGGTCAAAATCTTCCTGCCATTCTTTTGGAATTAGCGGCAATTCTCTAGATATTTTCCCATCCTTGAAATCTCTTGTGAGCCTGTCATAAATGACATTTTTCTCTCCAGCAATGAGCAAGAATTTAGAGGTATAGTCGTCTTTGTTTTCCTTCCTATGGTTAAAATAAGACCAAATTACTGCTAATGCCATCACAAAGGTCTTACCTGAACCGGTTGCCATTTTGAAGGCGTAAAGAGGATATTGATCATAAGAGGGGTCATACCCTTGTATGGGTCCTGCTCCAAAATCACTTGCCATGTCTATAAAGTTGCGCTTTTTCATTGCTTCGTAAGCATAAATCAGCGTTTCAATCGCTTCCCTTTGGCAGAACCAAAACTCAAAAGGCTCCTCATCTACAATATGATCTTCCTCAAACCAGAACCGCAACAAACGACGGGTGGTGTCTGTTATCTTGGGATACCCTTCTTCTCGCCAGGTGAATACTGCCTTGCGAAGTTCATTAGCCAGGTACGCCTTGCTGGGGCGTCTATGTTCTGGCTGTAAGAGTTCAGTTGGTTTCATCTTACCCTCACACGCTGTACTATTCTTTCTTCTATTTGCTGTTTTATCCCAGCTTCCGCAGATTTTTGGCTATAGGTATTAGTTAAACTATTGAGAAAATTG
>CAZVGK010000014.1:0-78925 GCA_964626665.1 uncultured Gemmatimonadota bacterium
TGCCAAATGGGTACCTCTAATCCCAGGAGGAAAATTCTATTTTTAAACAGCCTCTAAAAAGAAAAAAAGGCCGAAGCTTGACTGGATAGGAGGCTTAAAGAGATACAGAGGCCAATACACCGCGCTTGAACTCCAGAAGATGGCCTCAAAATGGAGGGATTGATGTATCTGGTTGATTGTCATTATATTCCTCGGCATTGTTCTCTTCAAATTTAGAGGAGTTCCAAGGTGGCGGACAGACTACAAAACAAATGATAAATCCTTAAGTTTAAAACATTGGAGTGAAAACAGATGATAAATAGGGTTCAAGCTTTATACTATAAAGGATTAAAATCCATTGATATTGATCTGAAACCATTTATTATCTTGGTTGGCCCAAACGCCAGTGGCAAAAGCACTTTCTTGGATATTTTCACCATACTCCATGATGTTCTGACGGAAAGTCCTGTATATGCGATTGAACGGAGAAGTTCTCACTTCAAAGAATTGGTATGGAATCAAACAGGGAATAGCTTTGAAATTGCCTTAGAATTTTTAATCCCAGAAGATAAAAACAAGAAATTTCATTTAGCGCGTTATGAAATTTCCTTGGCTGAGGATAAAAAAGAAGGTATTGTGATCAAAAATGAAAATCTGTTTCTAATAAAAGAGGGGGCAGAAACAAACAAAGGTCAAGGAGATGTTCCTCAACAGAGAACACTTTTCCCGATGGAATCTAAACCGCCTGCGTATATTGTGTCTCCTCCTCGTAAAGGAACCCCTCAGGGTTGGCGTAAGATTATCTCTAAAAGCCCTCAGGGTAACGACTATTTTCACTCAGAAACTACTGATTGGAATATAACCTATCGATTCGGGCCAACCAAGGTATCACTTGCCCGAATACCCGAAGATCAAATACGTTTCCCCATCGCCCTTTGGGTGAAAAAGGTTTTAACGGAGGGGATTAATTTCTTGCAATTGAACAGCGTGGCAATGCGTTGGCCCTGCAGACCAGATACACCTATTACTTTCCAGATGAATGGCTCTAATCTTCCAAAAGTTGTTAAGTATTTACAGGAAAATAATACAGATTCTTTTGAACGATGGGTAAAACACGTAAGGTCTGCTCTGCCTGAGATTGAAGATATCGGAATACGGGAAAAGCCGGAAGACCGCTATCTTTATGTCTATGCAAAACATAAAGGAGGTTTTAAAATACCCTCCTGGCTATTATCCGATGGCACCTTGCGGCTGCTCGCTCAAACGTTAATAGCCTATCTACCTGTAAGAGATCAGATTTACATCATAGAAGAACCGGAGAACGGATTGCATCCGCTGACTATTGAGAGCGTATTTCAATCCCTCACGTCTGTGTATCAAAATCAAATGCTCTTAGCAACCCATTCTCCCGCCCTCCTTAGATTGGCGGAGCCCAAAAACATACTCTGTTTCTCGAAAACGGATTCAGGAGCAGTTGACATTGTGCAGGGGGAAAAACATCCCAGATTAAAAGACTGGAAAAAAGAGGTTGACTTGGCTACGTTACACGCCGCAGGGGTATTGCAATGATGAAAGATCTCATCGTATTGGTGCCGGATAAAGATACCCAATTTGCATTAGAAGGGATTCTGGGGCGCCATGATGCGTTCCATACCCAAAGGATTGAATATGATATTTTCGTTCACCCCTTGCACGATCCGGGGGTTTATAAAAATGCGGTTGCGTTTTTGCGGCCTTATTTGAATCAGTATAAATACGCCCTGGTTTTTCTGGATAGAGAAGGCAGCGGACAGGAAAGAAACACGGCATCTCAGATCAGCCATGATTTAAGGAAGCAGCTTGAAAGAAACGGATGGTCCGAAAGAGCAGAGGTGATTGTATTCGACCCGGAACTTGAGATTTGGGCATGGGTGGATTCAGCCCAGATGGCACAGACACTGGGATGGAGTAATTATCCACAACTAAAAGACTACCTCGTTCAACAAGGACTTTGGCAGAGGGATACTCCTAAACCACAAAGACCTAAAGAAGCTTTTGAATTGGCGTTAAGGTCTAAGGGAATTCCACGTTCATCATCTATCTACAAGGCAATTGCTGATCAGGTGAGCTTTATCGGGTGTGTTGAAGCATCATTTGAAAAGTTTAGAACTATTTTGAAAGGATGGTTTCGCAAAGAGAGCCAAAATGAGGATCTATAACAAAAGCTTCGGCGAAGCGGTTTTCCCGAATATTTGCAGGAGATAGAAGAGTTATGAATAAAGCGGAATTATTGGAGATTATTGGAAGTGGCGAGAGCTCTGGGGTCGAATTCAAGCGTGATGATATTCCAATTCAGGATCTTGCACGAGAGATTGTGGCATTTGCCAATTATCAAGGTGGTATGATACTTCTTGGGGTTGAAGACAACGGGGAGATCTCAGGCATTCAGCGTCAAAACATTGAGGAATGGATCATGGAAGCTTGTAGAACCAAGGTGGAGCCTGAGATCATTCCCTATTACGAAGCTGTGGTTATTGGGAATGGCAAAAAGGTTGCGATAGTCAGGATAAGCTCTGGTCCTGCCAAACCTTACGCTATGCTCCACCACGGGCACCGATATTATTATATACGGGCAGGAAGCACGGTCCGCGAAGCCGGAAGAGAGGAACTGCTTCGTCTGTTCCAGGCTTCTGGAAGGGTAACCGTTGATCTTCAGCCAGTTCCCGGGGCGACCCTTGCCGACCTTGATCCGAGGCGTTTGAGGCAATATTTTGAAGATATCCTTGAACAGATGATGCCCAAACAAGATGATGAATTATGTCATCTGCTTGAGACAGTTGATCTCATGACACAGGCAAATGGCATGTCTATTCCGACGGTTGCCGGAATGCTCCTCTTTGGAAAGCATGTAAAGCGTTTCCTGCCTCAGGCTGGCATACGCGCGGTGGCATATCCTGGAAAGGAGAAAGATTATGCAGTAATAGACGATGAAATCCTCATGGGACCTATGCTTCCACTGCTGGAGAAGAATAGGGAGGGGCTTGTGGAACGCGGGCTTGTAGAACAGGCCGAAGACTTTACACGTCGGAATATCGGCGTGAAAGCCTATCTGGATCTGGGGCGCCGGGTAGAAAAACGCGATTATCCACTGGATGTTGTCAGAGAGATCATCGTCAATGCCCTTGTCCATCGTGACTATACAATAGCCGGAACAGATATTATGTTGGCCATATACAGCGATAGACTCGAAATAACCAGCCCGGGCCGTCTGCCAAATACGGTGACCATCGAGGGAATCAAACGGGGACAGCGCTATGCCAGGAATCAGATTCTTGTGTATATTATGAGAGATTACGGCTATGTGGAATACCGGGGTATGGGAATAAATAGCAAGGTAATCCCTGGCATGGTTAAACATAACGGCACAGAACCCGATCTAATCGAGGATGAATATTCATTTACCGTTCGGCTGTGGAGAGAAAAATCCGGAGAGGGATAATGCAATGAAGCGCTTTATTGAGGAAACCTTTCCAGTCAAGGAAGTCAGCATCGAGTCTGCCAGGGAGAAGAATATCCGCCACGGGCACATATCCACCTTGCATATCTGGTGGGCACGTAAGCCTCTCGCTTCATCGCGGGCGACAAACTATGCGGCCCTCATCCCAGCGATCTCCCCAAAGGACAACCCCGACGAATGGCAAAGGAAAAGGGATTTCATCATCAACTTCTCCAAATGGGAGAATTCCTTAGATCGAGGAACGATCGCACGAGCGAAAGAGGATATTCTCAAGGCCAATGGCGGAAAGCCGCCCAAAGTCCTGGACCCCTTTGGAGGAGGCGGGGCTATTCCCTTAGAAGCCCTGAGGCTGGGCTGTGAGACCTATTCTAACGATTACAACCCTGTTGCGGTTCTCATCCAGAAATGTACCCTGGAGTATCCCCAGAAGTATGGCAAACCCGGAGAGATTGAAAGAGAGGTTGAATCCTTTGGAGTCAGGCGTAAGGAAAAGGTGAAGGTGGAGAACAGACTGCTGGAGGATGTGAAGCGCTGGGGCCACTGGGTCTTAGAAGAAGCGAAAAAGGAGATTGGGAGATTTTACCCGGTTGAAGAAGATGGCTCCATTCCTGTGGGATATTATTGGATGCGAACGATCCCTTGCCAAAATCCTTCCTGTGGTGCTGATATACCCTTAACTGCAAATTGGTGGCTGGCAAAGAAGCCCAAGAAAAGGGTGACGCTTTATCTACACATTGATGGTCGGGAGGTCAAGTTCAAGATCGTGGGTAAAGGATATGAGCAGATGCCCACAGACTTTGACCCCACCAATGGCACCATTTCAAGGGCGGTGGCTACTTGCCCGGTCTGCGGCGCTGTGGTGGACGCCAAGACTACAAGGAGGCTTTTTCAGGAAGGAAGAGCCGGACAGCGGATGGTGGCGGTGGTTTTGCACAAGCCCGGCGCGAGCGGCAAGAGATACAGGATTGCCACAGAGAAGGATATGGAGATTTTCAGGGAGGCGAAGGAATATCTCAAGGAGAAACGGGAAAAACTGATGTTGGAATGGGGGATGGAGCCGGTGCCTGATGAAAATATTGACCCAAATTCTGTAAAACCTCGAACTATGTGGCTTTATGGAATGAAGAAATGGGGCGATATGTTCAATTCAAGGCAGAAGCTGGCGATGATTACCTTTGTGGAAAAGGTGCGAGAAGTGCATGGGAAAATACTGGAAGAAGGCTATGAGGAGGAGTATGCAAAAGCGGTGGTGAGTTATTTGGCGTTGGGGGTGGATAGGCTTACGTCATTCTCTACGACATTGTGTAGATGGAAAAGCGGAACAGAACAGAATATTCCAGCATATAGCGGGCGAAATGCTCTACCGATGGTTTTCAATTATTTTGAGATAAACACAGTCGGTACCATAAGCACAAGCTGGTCTAATTCAATAGAGACAGTCAGAGAGTCGTTAGAAAACGTGTTTGATTCGACAGTTTCAGCAACTATTACGCAGAACTCTTCAACATCTCTCTCATATCCTAGCGGTTTTTTTGACGCGGTTTTTACAGATCCCCCTTATTACGACAGTATTAACTACGCGGAGCTATCTGATTTTTTCTATGTATGGTTGAAAAGAACTGTTGGGAATTTGTATGTAGAACTCTTTTCCACACCGTTAGTTCCTAAATCGAACGAAATTGTGGCGAACCCGATTAGACAAGGGGGTCAGGAAAAAGCAAGGGAATTTTTTGAGTTCAATCTCAAAAAATCCTTTCAGGAAATCCATCGTGTCTTAAAAGAAGATGGCATTACAGCTATAGTTTATGCCCATAAATCCACAGAAGGCTGGGAGACGCTCATCAACTCATTACTGGATTCAGGCCTGATTGTGACCGGCGCCTGGCCTATACGCACAGAAATGAGTACACGACTGAATGCTAATGAGACCGCCGCCCTCGCCTCCTCCATCTACATCGTCGCCCGCAAGATGGAGCGCCAGCCTACCGGCTTCTATAATGAGGTAAAGGAAGAATTGAAAAAGCACCTGAATGCAAAACTCGAGCGTCTCTGGGCAGAGGGCATCGGTGGAGCGGACTTCTTCATCGCCGCCATTGGCTCGGCAATTGAGGTCTTTGGGAAATACGAGCAGGTGATGGACTATGAAGGCCACATCGTCCGCGCCGACCGCCTGCTTGCAGATGTGCGAAAGATCGCCACGGATTATGCCGTTCATCAGATATTACGGAACGGATTTGAGGGGGAGATTTCCGATTTGACCCGTTTTTATGTCCTTTATCGTTGGAACTACGGTGGAGTGAGAGTGCACTTCGACGAGGCACGCAAACTGGCTCAGAGCTGCAACATTGACCTATCCAACGAGTGGAATAGGCCGGGATTTATCAAGAAGGAGAAGGAATTTATCAGGGTTTTAGGGCCACAGGATAGAAAGCTTGAAGACCTTAAGAATCCATCACAACTAATAGATGTCCTTCACGCCGTTCTCTTGCTCTGGGAGAAAGGGAGACGAAACGATATTGTAGGCTTGCTTCAGGAATCTGGTTACGGCAGGGGCGAAGCATTTTATCGAGTGGCCCAAGCGATATCCGAGTCCCTGCCCATCGAAGACAAGGAGAAAAAGCTCTTGGATGGATTCTTGGCGGGCAGGGAACGACTAAAAGAACAAGTAAAAGTAAAAGAGGCTGAGGCCGTGCAGGAAAGGTTGCTTTAACCCCTATTATTCACTGGACGATCAACCTTCCCCAGGTTGGCAACCTGCGGGAGGTTGACAGAACATAGAAAAGAAGGCAAATGAAGGGAGATAGGTGATATGAAAGCATTCCATACGATTGCGATCCCCCACCGTGACATCTTAGAAGGCCGTCTCACTATGGACATATTTGCGGCAGACCTGTGGGAGGTCAGCCAGCAACGAGGGCCAGACGAATATAAGGACGCAGAGACCTTCTTCAGGAAGACCTATCCAACCCAGGGGCTTGAAAACCTTCTTGGTGTTGTAGAAAAACGCCTACAGGGAAAAGGGGGTGACTCTGTTATCCAGATTCAAACACCCTTCGGTGGCGGAAAGACCCACGCCTTGATTGCTATGTATCATAAGGCCGCTGAATGGGGGACAAAGAAGGTAGCGGTGGTCGGCACTGCTCTAAATGCAAAAGAAACCACGCTTTGGGGACTTTTAGAAAAACAGTTGACTGGTAAAATTGCAAAATTCCTCGGACAGGTAGCTCCAGGCAAAGAGGCGATAAGAAATTTGCTTGATAAACATCAGCCGGTTCTGATATTGATGGATGAAGTTTTAGAATATGCGACCAAAGCAGCAGCCGTTCAGGTCATGGAAAGCACTTTAGCTGCCCAGACCATTGCCTTTATGCAAGAGCTCACCGAGACGGTAGCCACCTTAGAGAAAGTCTGCCTGGTGATAACTCTGCCGTCAAGTGATATTGAACATTACGGTGAAGGAGCAGAAAAACTTTTCCAGCAATTACAGAAGGTGGCCGGTAGAGTGGAGAAGATCTACACACCGGTTCAGGAAAGTGAAATTGCAAGTATTATCAGAAGAAGGATTTTCAGCAATTTTAAGCAGGATGAAGCGAAGGAAATCGTTCTGGAATTTATGGAATACGCGGAGAAAGAAGGGATACTCCCTGCAGGGTTACAGCCGAGCCAATATAGAGATAGGTTCCTCGATTCATATCCATTTATGCCTGAAGTGGTAGATGTTCTCTATCATCGCTGGGGAAGTTTCCCCACATTCCAGAGAACCCGGGGCGTGCTCAGGCTTCTTTCCTTGGTAGTGCATTCGTTAAAGGGAACAAACAAACCTTACATCAGCCTGGCAGATTTTGACCTGGCCAATCAGGAAATCCGCCAGGAGCTTTTAAAACACATTGGAGCAGAATACAACAGTGTCATAGCGGCTGATATCACTGCTGTAGAGGCTGGGTCCAAAAAAGTAGATGCATCCCTGGGTAGATCCTACCAGGGGTTGAACCTGGGCACGCGCACGGCGACAACCATTTTTCTCTACTCCTTCTCCGGTGGGCACGAACGTGGCACGACATTAGGTGAACTAAAACGTTCTGCCACTACCATTGAGAACCCAGCAAGTGTTGTCGCAGAAGCCGCTGAGCAGTTAAAGGGTAAACTTTTTTACCAGCAAAACATTGGTGAGAAATACTTCTTTAGCAACCAGCCCAACCTAAATCGAATTCTTTTGACCAATATGGAGAACATCAAAGGAAGCGAGCTTGTGGAAATGGAAGGGGAGCTTTTAAAGGAGAATATAAAGGGCGGGAAGTTAAAGGTCTTTGTCTGGGAGGAAAACGGATCTAATATCCCTGATTCCGAAGAACTCAAACTCGTGATCCTGAAGAGAGAGAACCCAGAGGTAATAAGCAATATCCTAAAAACTAAAGGGCAAACACCGCGGGTTTACCGGAATACGCTGTTTTTCCTCTATCCTATGGAATCTGAGAGACCAGGCTTTATGAATACGATGAAACGCAAAATCGCCTACGAATATATTGAGCAGGATAAAACGCTCAGTCTTTCTGATGAACAGCGAAAGGAAATCAAGAAAGAATTGAAGAAGGCAGAGGTGGATTTGAGAGAGTCCATCCGCAAACTTTATCGGATAATTGCGATTCCGGACAAAGAAGGATTTAAGAATGCCGATTTAGGAGTTCCCACCTACGGAGAGGAGAAGGGGCTTGATCGGGAGGTTTATGAAAACATGAGGTCTGCTGGGGAGATACTGGAAAACATCGCCCCAATAGTCCTCAAGGAGAAGTATCTCTCTAAGAGAGAGTATGTCATCACAGAGCAACTTTATCAGTCATCCTTAAAGACACCTGGGGAGACAAGGCTGCTAAACAAAGAGGTTCTGGAACAGGGGATTGCTGAAGGTGTACGGATGGGGCTCTTCGGGGTAGGTGAACTGGAAGCCAACAAACTAATCTGTCGGTATTTCAAGGAACAACCAAATATCGCATTCTCTGGGAATGAAGTTCTCATTGGCGAAAAGGTGTGCTGTGAGCAGAGGGAGAAAGAGCTAAAAGTGGAAACCTATCCACAACCCACCGGAACCGGTAGCTCAAGGGCACATGAGGGAAGTGGAGAAAAGGTAGAACCCACCCGTCCTGTGGGAAAAATGAGGGAGAGCATCCAGCTTAAATTCCAAGTGCCCAAGGGGAAAGTAGCCAATATTATGGGGATGATGAATCTATTGCAGAGCAAATTTGATACCTTGGAGATAGAACTTGCCGCCAAGGGCGGAGCGATCTCTGAACAAGATTATGAGGACAAAATTCGAGAAACTTTCAGGCAACTGGGGGTTGTATTGGACGAAGAATAGAGTGTAGTCGCTTAATATGCCTAATTCTCAGGGCTGAAGTTATACCTCTTTAAGTAGAGTGCCTCGTTCAAAAAATTGTGGATGATATTGTGAAAGAATAGATTTCTTAGCGGAAATAGTTGCTAATGAAGGCTTGACTTTATTCCTTTACCCATTTTCGGCAATTGGATTGCACCTTTAATCTCTTTGTGTCAGGGTATTTTTAGGATTGCTTGGATGGGATCAAGAGTTAATTGCAGATTACAGTAAAAATTTGGGGTGTTTTTGTGAGAGGGATCTGTTAATAAAAAAACTTCCCACATTACCTAAAGTGGGAAGTTTCATAGAGACATTAGAACCAAAGTAATTTACATAGTTTTATGGATCCTCGTCTGGTGGCAAATCAATGTAGTATTGCATCTCTCCCGTATAAGCGGCTGAGCTCTGACCGGCGGCAAGTCTAGCAGCTTCATTAACCTCATATTGTCGACGTGTATAAGTCCGTGTGCCACTTGCAATGTCTTTCTTTGCATCACGAAAGAGGTTCTTGAATTCGCTTTTCTTTATCTCCGTGTATTGAGGATGGTAATTGATGTGTTTTTCCGGTTCCGCAGCAATTTTTCCTATGGCTTCGAGATAACGGTGTGCAAGGTCTGTAACGTCTAAACTAATATACTTGTCGGATTGTTCGTAAAATATCTCACCTCCATATGAACCTTCATATTGAACAAAGAACTCAATTCCCATCTTAGGCATACCCTGATGAACGATACCGCACCGAACAGACTCGTACAAAAATGCTGCCAAACCCTTTGACAGACCCATTTTTTCGTGCAGGAATTGTTTTGATCGCTCCCCCACATTGCCGCTCCCAAAACCGTAACACATGCCTCCCAGGTTATCTATCCCATTCAAAGTTGTGACTAGCAGAGGCCCAGCGCAAGGCAATTTAGACTCAAGAAGAGCTTCAACATCTCCCTTACTGTACTTAATGACTGATCTTTCGAAGTACAATTCCGTTTTTCGATCCATACCATTCCTCCTTTTTATGAATAGACTAACGGAAACTTTTTGAAGTTTAATTATAAGTACACATAATACAAAAGGCAAGGGATTTTCCCCCTGCCTTTTTGGGTCTGTAGGGAATTTTTTACTAATAGATCAGTAGGGTATGGTTGGTTCAATACCCACTTTTGTCTCCACCTGCTCTAAGCGTTTGTCATGTTCCTCAAGCTTATCGTCCTGTCGCTTTTGACCTCCAGTGAAAGCTACATGTCCCTGCCTAATTGTTTTCAACTCTCCAATGATTTTATCTTGTCCATTTAAAATCTCGTCTTTGAATGTGGTCAGTTCTTTCCTAAGTGGTTGAATTTCATCTCTTAGCTCTCTTTGTCCTTGCTTTAAAATACTTACATCTTCTTTTAGGGTACTCACAGGACTTTTAAGAGTGCTTACATCCTCTCTTAAATCCCCCGTTTCTTCTCTGATGATTTCTCCAACGCCATCTTTAGTAGCCAATTTACTAAATTGTTCTTTGGTAATTTCCATACCTTCGGTGTAGCAAGTCAAATTGAAACAGTCAAGAGGATGTAAAAATCCCCCATCCTTAACATTAAACTGCTTTATGTTGGTCAAGGGTGGGGCTTGGTTGGGATCCAAAGGATCCCCCTGACAATTAAATTCTAAAAAGCGGTTGGGAAATTACAAAGTTTACTAGTTTCCGCTTTTAGCTCTTAATCGCAAAGCGTAGCGTTCGGATATGTTGGCAAATTCCTTGCTCATATCCATTTTGGCTTGACCCGAAAAGAGCACCCCTGGGGCCGCATACCTTTTACGAAGCGTAATGACATCGAGTCCGTTCAACAGAATGGTAAGATTCATGTAAGTGCCTTCAGAACCAGTGTCATCAGAGACACGTTGTTTAAAAAAACCGGAATAGTTGCAAACAAATAGCTCCATCTGCTCAAGAAATTCTATCTGATGACCTAGTAATTGGGATGGCTCTTCCGGTTTGTAGACGAATGAAATCCTCCTCAAAGTAGGTGATACCTGCTGAATCGACCATTGATAGTCAGTAACAAACCGATATCGCGTATTATCTTCAGAAAAAAGTGCCACGGCACTTTGCACTCCCACTGACGTTGACTTTGCAGTAGTTGGACGTACGGTAGTCACTGCGTCTATTGAAATGTGGAGTTCGATGGATTGAATAATATTTGCTCTGCGCCCGAGTTCAGTTATCTCGGTTGCCAGACTATCCATCTCCCCACTGTATTTAAGATCTAATGTCCTCAGATGTTCTATCTCCTTGACATGTTCATGGCCGCGGTTGATAAGGTATAGTCGGATTCCGAGATTAACTACAAAGGCGCACAATGAAATGTAGCGTAACCACTTCCATTTGTCCGACTTCTTTGGCAGAAAATACAGAATTACAATGCTAACAATGAAAAAAATTTCTATCCAAGAAGGCAAGATAACCACCTACGCGAGTATAAATTTTATTGGCGGAAAAAAGAGGATCAAGGTTTTATGGGGTATAAGATTTACTCAACCCAAAAACCCAAGGCTTTTATCCTTCCCAATAGAGTCAACCTCTAATCAGCCTCAACTTAGGTGGTTGTTATACCGAAGTCTGCTTAGGCCAGCTTTGCCCTGACATTAACCTTGTGGGTGCAAGCCGGGGGAAAGGAATGCCTTGGGTTTGGTTTGGTGTTGGTTCTTTGTCTCTGGCCTGCCTAAGGGCCTTAAATGAGCAAAGAGGCTGAATTGAAAAGAGCGAAAGAAAAATCGAGATCCTAAGTTGAAAGGACAAAAGAATTGAGGCTGTTAGGGGTTAACCTTTCAGTATAGGAATGCCTGAGTTGAAAAGAACAAAACCGAGGCTGCTAAAGAACAACTTTAAAAGGTCGCTATTTTGTAAAATGCCCTATCGAAGCACCACACGAAATACAATGGTCCCAACTAACAAGACCAGGTAAAACACACTTACACTTTCGTGCACAAAAAGCGCCGCTAATAAATATCCGACTTTCTCTTTAAATCCGATCTTATCATATCCGGATATCCAAAAGCACTCGGTAGGGTCTATGGAATTATAGGTTTCGTTGGTTATCGCTCGTTCAATATCTGCTGCCCTACTCTGGTGACGAAGGATAAAAGAGCAATAGAAGCCATCTAACAACCAGAAAAGTACGATGGGCATTATGGGCAAGGCGATTGCTTGTAATGATGTGACTTCTATCTTACCAGAGGCTGAAGCGGCTAAGCATGCCAATAATACGGTAATACACCAATTACGCCTATCCGATGTTCTAGCTCTCTCTCGACCAATTGCACCATATAGCTGCTCAAGACGTTTTTCAGCCATCTCTTTAGTTATCATCTTTCTCAGTTTCCAGAACTTTAGAGTTAGAGTAGAATCCCTCCTACTTTGCGCGCTGTGCTCTCTTTGAGTTTGTTGTTAAGTGCCACTTTCGCTTGGGCTTATTATCCGTGCATTATCCAGCTCAATGAACACGTCATGTATGGCGGCGATGGTACCTTCAACACGTATGGTGTCACCTTGCTTCAGTAAACCGATACCGGGGTATCTTGAGGGATCAACATCGAAAAGGATGATGGACCCAACGGTGATGTCTTTAGGTTGGATCGTGAGCCTAACTAAACCTCTCTCAGTACGCGAGGCACCGACTAAGTAACCTTCCCAAGAAATTTTCAGACCAATGTAATGCTTTGCAACATCGGGTTGCTGCAGCAGAGGTGCATTTTCAATGGAATCCATAATGCTCTTACACGTTAGGGTCTCTGGAGAGATCACATTCGCAGAGAATTGAATTGGAGGTGGTGAGATGTCTAACATCGCATCGACAGTCTTCGGCTCGCTTGGAGCACGGTGACTGCGAATGACATCGCGAATGAACTTAATTACGCCCAACAGCACGAGTATGCCTGCTCCTGAGAATAGCCACTCTTTGTTCCTCGCGATCCAGTCAAGCATTTAAGTGATCTTTCTTGGTCTAGTGCTATGCATTGCGATATTTTGCCCTGTAATCGTTTTTTCTCGGTGGGTTGATGTTTGATACCTTTATACTGGCCCAGATTTGCCCTCTGTGGGGGTTTTTCTTCCTTTCGAGTATAAAGTTTTATCGCCTTACCCCTTTTCCTCTCTTCTGAGGACCTCTCTAGGCTGTTTTTCGTCGGACTGCAGACCGTTTGAGTGTTCATCCTTTCGATTAGGGTGATAAATAAGTTCTGTACCAAACAGACCCTTTTGGAGCCAGAGAACCTCACCAAGCAGATTCCCGAGCATGCGCTCTGCCGCAGTAACATCGCGCGCCCCGTCGTGGGCGTGTTGCAAGATTGCCTTTACGTCATCATTGCGTTCCAGCTCCAGCGCACGTTCCCGTATATTTCTAAATTGCTGATCAGCCCAAGCTGGATTTTCTCTGATTCCTCGGATGTTACCTGCGATACCTGCAAGCATCGATTTGACAAGCTTTTCCAATTTCCTCTTCTCTCGATTGGTCATCACGGCATAGACCAAAGATCCCACCGTGATAATTGCCGAAAAAATATCCAACCCCATAATCGCTCCCTAAGGTTTTAGTTATTCTACCACATCACCAAAAAGTTTCTTCTCTGTGTTTTGTAGATCTGATATAAGCTCCCGCTTCTTAGTCTCTATTTCTTCTTGAGTCGGTGGCCTTTTCTCTTCTCTTTTAAATCGTTGTTTCCAAATTATAAGATCACCTCTGATCTTCTCCTCATCTGACACCGCTGACTACTGCTGTATGCTTTCTTCTTACGTGTGCCCCCTTGTGATTGTTGTTCTTCTCTCCTCTGCATTCCCATAATAGCAAATTGGATTTTCCCTGTCAAGGGAAAGTGCAGTCGACAGAGGATCGAATCAGATATAAATAAATCGAAGAAAATGTAAGAAAACTAACCTCTTAAATGAGGTCTAAACTGCAGCAGGTCAATGGATTGTTCTGAGTATCAAGAACTTAGCCGCCTGCGGCGGGGCTTTTTTGACGGGATAACAGGATTTACAGGATTTTTTATCCCACTGTCTCTAGGAAAACACCGAATGACACCGAAGCCACCGAAAAATTATAACCCACATTCTTCCTCAGGATTTACTGTTGTCTCAGTAGTTTTCAGTGTTTAATGAATCAGGTCGTCTATCCTGATCATCCTGCCAATCCTGTCTAAAAATGAAAATTCCTATGCTTTCAAGTTAGCCGAGCCGCCTGAATTGTTGCCGCCTTGCAGTGTAAGTTCAAACCCGCAATGCAAAGGGATAAGCCGGTAAAGGTCTGGATTAGTTATCCGGTGCGTTTTAGGCTGAAATAAAGGAAACTTAATCCAACTCAAATACACATAGGGGTTAGCCTAAAGGGGTGTAAGGGTAGCAGTAATATTTCCTGCAATAGAACTCACTGTTCGCCTGATTCTGCCTCACCCTCCAACAGCTTCACAATATCCTCTAAATCTTTCTTCACCTCGCCAAGCAAATTTCTGGCCTTTAAACCATTAAAATCGATCTCTATCTGGGTCGTGGGCTTGAGGCTGCGCAGCTTTTTCCTGGCTCCTTCAATTGTATAGCCATCCTCATACAGTAGCCTCTTGATTAAGAGGAGGAGCTTTATATCTTTGGAGGTATAAGCCCTGGTCCCTCCTCTGCTCCTCTTGGGTTTAAGCTGGGGGAATTCGCCCTCCCAGTAGCGGAGGACATACTGCTCCACTCCGACGAGCCTGCTTGCCTCCTTGATGGAGTGATATAGCTTTCTTACTTTGGGCAATTTGCCTCCTTTCTTAATCCCAAACCTCTGCTTTAGGTTCCCTGGTCATTAGCTCAAGTAAAGCGGCTTTAGGGTTTTTGCCCTCAAAAAGAACCCCATACATTTGCTTGGTGATGGGCATTTCCACTCCATATTTTTGGCTCAGATTATAGGCTGAATGGGTGGTCTTCACCCCCTCGGCTACCATAGTCATTTCCTCTAAAATAGTGGCTAACTTCTTTCCTTCCCCGATCTTCTCCCCCACAAATCTGTTGCGGCTGAACTTGCTGGTGCAGGTAGTGATCAGATCCCCAATACCAGAGAGGCCAGAGAAGGTAATCGGATTGGCGCCCATCTTCTTTCCTAAGCGGACCATCTCCGCCAGGCCCCTGGTCAAAAGCGCCCCCTTTGTGTTGTCCCCCAACTTTAGGCCATCACAGATGCCTGCGGCAATGGCGATTACATTCTTCAATGCCCCCCCCAACTCCACCCCCAAAACATCTGGGTTGGTATAGACCCGGAAATCGGAAGAGAAGAAGAGCTCTTGCACCCGGCGAGCCGTGGTCAAACTTTGGGAGGCGGAAACCACCGTGGTAGGTATACCGCGGGCCACCTCCTCCGCATGGCTGGGGCCGGAGATAACGGCTATCCTCCCTGGGGGAATTCCCAGCTCCTCCTGCAAAATCTGCGACATAGTCAGCAGGCTCTCATTCTCTATCCCCTTGGTCCCGCTGACCAGTATGGGCCCGGAGAGGGGAAGATCATTTAACTTCTGAGCAACATCTCGCAGACAATGTGAGGGAAGGGTTAAGAGTATAAATTCTCTTCCACTTACAACCTCACTTAAAGAGGAACTTATCTCCACTTGAGAAGGTATCTTCACCCCAGGGAGCTTCTCTGACCTCGCCCTCTTCCTGTCGAGAAGGGCAGAGGCTTGCGGATCGGATTCCCAAACCGTAACCTTTAAGCCTTTCCGGCTTAAAAGCAGGGAGAGGGCTAAGCCCCAGCTTCCTGCCCCCAAGATGCCCACCCCATTCATAGCTTCACCTTTTCTCCTATTTTCCTCTCCTCCCCGGCCAACAACCGGCGAATGTTAGATCTGTGGGTTATCAAAACAACGAGGGAAACAATTAGTGAAAATATAAAAAGATATGGATTGATTTTCAAGCCAAATATGAAATCTTCTCCAGCTAAAATTAAAGGGAGGGAGAAGGTGGCAGAGAGCGAACTTAGGGAGACATACCTGGTAAAGTAAAGGAGACCAAGAAAAATTAAAAGGGCAAAAAGGGTGGGCAAAGGGGCAAGACCCAAGAAGACCCCTAATGTGGTGTTTACCCCTTTCCCTCCCCTAAAACCAGCAAAAAGAGGAAATATGTGACCTAATATGGCAGAGAGACCAGCTAATATGGGAAGAATTTGTGGCGCTATAACTCCAGAATAATGAGGAAGTTTCCATAGCCAGAGGACAGGAACCACCCCTTTGCAGACATCAACAATTAAAACTATCAGGGCATACTTTAGGCCTAAGACCCTATATGCATTGGTAAACCCGGCATTGCCACTGCCATATCTTCTCAGATCGACCCCTTTGGCCAACTTGCCCAGCCATACGCTGGTGGGGACCGAACCAACCAGATAGCTTAACACCAAGGCAAAGAAAAGATTGATCATCTTACTTATGACGGAACTTCAGCTTTATGGGAGTTCCCCGCAGGTCGAAGTCCCTCCTCATCTGGTTGTTCAAATAGGCGATGTAGTTTTTGCTTACATCCTGGGGGTAATTACTAAAAAAGGTGAAAGTGGGGGGTTCTTGGTCCGTTTGCACGAAGTAAAGGAGTTTGATCTCCTTTCCGCGACGGGAGAAGGGAGGGTTTGCCTTAATCCACTCCTGGAGCCTTTTATTCAACACCCTGGTAGCCAGCTTCCTTTTCCTGTTCTCCTGCACCCTCTTGGCCCAGTCCAGACATTCGGTAACCCCTATTCCCTTTATGGCCGAGGTAAATACTAAGGGAGCAAAGAAGAAACGAGGGGCTCTCTCCTGGAGATAAAGCTCAAAATCACTCTTCTCCTTTCCCACTACCAGATCCCATTTATTGGCGACAACTACCAATCCCTTGGAGGAGGATTCTACCAGAGAGAGTATTTTCAGATCCTGGTTAGTTATCCCCTTATAGGCATCAACGAGGACCAAGGCCACTTGTGCCCTCTGGAGAGAACGAAATGCCCGCAAGGTGCTGTAATATTCTATCCCTGTGGTTACCTTCCATCTCCTCCGCAAACCCGCTGTATCTACCAAAATGAAGCTTTGGCCATCTCGGTGAAAGACAGTATCTATGGAATCCCTGGTAGTACCCGGCCGGGAATCAACTATCACCCTCTCCCGACCGTAGATGGCGTTTACCAAAGATGACTTGCCTACATTGGGGCGGCCTAAAACCGCAATCCTTAGCTGTTCTCCTTTTATCTCCCCCTTTTCTGTGGGAGGAATCTTTTCTATTACCCTGTCCAGGAGCGTTCCTATATTCCGACCAGCAGTAGCCGAGAGGGGAAGAGGTTCCCCCAATCCCAATTTCATAAACTGAAAGCTTGCGGGCTCCTGGCCTGGGTTATCGACCTTATTAACGGTTAGAATAACCTTTTCTCCTTTTTTGAACAAGAGCTTGGCAATCTGCACATCCAGATCTACAGGGCCCGTTTGGTTATCCACCAGGAAGATCACCACTTCAGACTCCTCAATAGCAAACTGAACCTGGGTTCTCACTGAGCTCCCTATTTGATCCTGCGTATGAGGAACCATTCCCCCCGTATCCACTAAAAGGAAATCCCTCCCCTCCCAACTGGTCAGGGAATAGTTCCGGTCCCTGGTTATCCCCGAGTCCGGGCTGGTAATGGCCAACCTCCTGCGTAAAATCCGATTAAAGAGGGTAGACTTGCCCACATTGGGCCTTCCCACTATGGTCACCGTAGGGAGTTTAATTTCTTGTTCCATAATTACTTACTTTGTAAATTTGAAGCATTATTTAAAATCTCCGGAAGGCAGGAGGGAAAGGGCTTTTAGCCCCTCTTCCCAATCAAAGAAGATTCGACAATGCGACCTCTTCTCCATCTCTGCAGGGGAGAGGTCATCCAAGAACCGCCTATCCTCATTCAAACAATTGGGAGGCAGAAAGAGAGCATCGCCACAGGATGCGGATTTACTTACCCTCTCCAGTATATCCGCCCCACTCAAAAGACCCGATACAGTGACCTCCTCTCCCAAAAAACGATTTGATATGGACAAAAGCCTGGCCTCGACGTTAGGGAGTAAATTAAGATCATCCCTGATCCCCTTCATAAGCCCCTGGGCCAGCTTGCCGGTAACCAGAGTTAACCGCAAATTACCCTTTCCATCTCTCTTTAACTTGGTGCGCAGTCCCCTCCATCTATCCTTAAATTTTCTCCACATCCCTACCCCATCCTCCAACTGGGGGAAATCTTCATAATAGTTCGAGGGAGGAACCCCCCTCCCTGCTTTCAGGTAGATCTCGTCCGCCAACCAGACAAAACCAGAGCCGGCCTCCTTCTGAAATTGCTTCCTCCAGTCCCCCACCTCCTTGATGAGATTAAAACAGTCCCCTTTCCCCATTGGGTGGAGAGGATAAAGACCCTCTCTCCATTTGGTTAATCCCACTGGAACAACAGCTACCGATCTTACCTTTGGGTAAAAAGAGAACAAATCCCAAACAGCTTTCCTTAAATAAGGTCCATCGTTTATCCCCGGACAGAGGACTATCTGGGCATGGAGTTCTATCCCCCCTCTGGTTAGTCTCTTTATCAGGGGGAGAAGTGGGGGGGCCTTTGGATTTCCCAGCATCCTCCTTCGCAGGGAATCATCAGTAGTGTGGACGGAGATATAAAGGGGGCTCAACCTCTGGCCGATAATTCTTTTCAGATCATTCTCGGAGAGATTGGTCAAAGTGATATAATTCCCAAATAGAAAGGAGAGCCGATAATCCTCATCTTTGAAATAGAGGCTTTTTCTCAATCCTGGAGGGAGCTGGTCCACAAAACAGAAGAGGCAGTGATTTGGGCAAGAGCGATAGGGCATCGGCTCAAATTGAAGACCTATTTCCTTATTGGGCAAATTATCAATGATTATCTCCTTGATTTTCTTAGATTTATCCTTGATTTTTAAAGTTATCCTTTCAGAATCAGAATAGAAAATCCAATCTATGATATCCCCCACTGGTTGTCCATTCACCTCCAGCAGTTGATCCCCGGATCCTATCCCCCACCTCTCCCCTCCCCCCTTAATGGTAAGCATCTCCATCTCTTTCCCTCTAACCTTCAAGGAAAAAGGAGACAGATTCCCTGTCCCCTTCTCCATACAAAAGAGCGGGCGAAGGGAATTGAACCCTCGACGTCCAGCTTGGGAAGCTGGCATTCTACCGCTGAATTACGCCCGCCTGATCCTTAATTTTAACAAATTTCCCCCAGATGTCAACAACTTTTTTATGGGAGTCCAATGCCTATATATGAGATTCCTTGCTCCAAGAGTTCATTCCCCTTTGTTGAGATAGAGTGTTTGAGTGGGATAGGCCATTTCGACCCCTTCCTTTTCAAACTTCTCCTTGATGGCCAGATTTATCTCCTGTTGGGTATCCATATATTTGTTGTAATCGCTTGATCTTAGGTAATAAACCACCTCGAAGTCCAGGCTGAAGTCACCAAATTTCTTGAAATGAACCCTATCAATATCTGCCAGTTCAACCTTGGCTATTATGTCTCTGACAATTTGTGGTATCCCCTTCAGCTTCTCCGTGGGGGTCTCGTATTTAACCCCAAAACCGAAGGCTATCCTTCTCTTTTCCATTTTCTTGTAGTTATGCACCCTTGTCTCCGTCAATTCCCTGTTAGATACAACCAATTCTTCTCCCTGTAGGGTCTGGATCCTGGTGGTCTTTATGCCGATCTTCTTCACCACCCCCAGATCACCTCCTACAATGATGAAGTCCCCAATCTGGAAGGGTTTATCAAAATAGATGGAAAAGGCGGCAAAGATGTCCACGAGGATGTTCTGTAAGGCAAAGGCGATGGCTACTCCTCCTATCCCTAACCCAGCGATCAAAGTGGAGATATTGTACCCCAAATTTGATAAAATAAGAATTATGGCTATAACCCAAAGGGAGGCCTTCAAAATCTTGCCCAAAAGATCAATGACTGTGGTATCGCTTACTTTCTCTTCTTTCTGCCTCTTCTCTATTACTTTGCGGGTGGTATAATCGATTATCCTTTGAATAGCCCTCACCGCATAGTAGGTAACAATGATAACAACCCCCCAACGGAGAACCTTTTGGATTAAATCTATGGGGTGGATAAACTGCAGGGCAAGCCATAAGGACAAAATCAGGTAAAACGGCCATCCTACTCCGGCAACTATCTTTATTACCAGGTCATCAAAATCAGTTTTCGTTTTGGTGGCTATTTTTCTCAGCCTGGCGATTATCAGTTGCTTAAAGAGCTTGATAACACCAATGGCCGCCCCAAAAACTGCCAGAGCTATTAAGTAGTTCCTCACCAAATTACCTCCAAATCTGTAAGTTAAGATATCCATAATGAACTTAGCTCCCTGCGACGGGCCTTTTTGACAGGATAACAGGATTTACTGGATTTTTATTCATCCTGTCTATTATTGTAAGAGCTGTCAGCCCCGTTCCGACGGGATTCCTGGCGGAAGAGGTAACTCCTGACAGCACATTTTTGATCGACATCACGAGTTGCTTACAACATCTAGTTTGCTGTGAATGATAGCATCCACAAGGAGCAGAGGAAGAGAGTCTCATTTGTCCCGATCATCCTGTCAATCCTGTCTAAAAATGGGAATCCCAATGCTTTTTAATTAGGACGCAGATTTTCGCCGATACCCGCAGAAAGTTAAAATCTTGACAACCTGCGTTTATCTGCGTCCAAAAAAGGAATTTCCTCTGCTTTCCAGATACTAAGGGTTCCTCTTTCCCTTCCAAACACCATTAGCCCATAAACCGAATGGAGTAGTGGGTCCAATTCGTCTTGTATACCATTCACCTACAACAGAATCAGAGCTGGCCGGCAGATGCCCGGAAAATAAGAAAAGCGAATATTCACTATGGCCAAAGCTGTCCCTTAACGTTCCCGGAAAGTAAAAGCTAATGGAATCCGTGGAAACGATTTTCCCCTCCGCAGGCATACTTAGAGCAAAGGTATCCTTTTTGCCCCAAAAGGATGCATTACCGCCCATTAGAACTGGGTCTCCCCATCCCGTTTCTGTAAATGCAATGGATAGTGAAGCATCTCTCATATAGGTGGTATCCACAATATTCAGGCTATCATAGACCATCTGCCCATCTGCCTTTCCCTGCCATATCCTCCTTATGCCCTTCTTCAAAGTATAATTACCCCCGCCTGAACCATAGGAATAAGTCCCTTGAATCTTATCACCGGACAGGGTTCCCACACAGGTGAGGGTATCTTCATCTTCTTGAATGATTACCATAGTGAAATCTACTCCATTCTCTGAACTACCCGAAACCTGACCAACCTGGTAATGTGGAGTATCAAATAACCCGAAGTAGAAGAGAGTCGCCGTGCCGGAGATTGTTTTCCCTTGACCGACCAAATCTGCCCAAACCCTCCCCAGGGGGATGGTATCAGATTCTGCCCTCGCCCATCCCCAACATCCCAGCCAACTCCCGGTGAAACCAACTGGCTTACCATAATTTGCAGGCTTCTCTTTTCCGCACCCTGACACAAGAACAATAACAAACATTATCCCTAACAAACCAACCTTTTTATACATCCCAATCCTTCCCATCATCCAGTCTTATTATTACTCAGGTCACATTATAGTTTGCATATTGCTATTATCTCATTGGTCATTGCGAGGCCTGTCCCGAGCGTAAGCGAGGAAACTGGCCGAAGCAATCTCATAGTCTAAACAGGTATTCGGTGTTTTGAGATTGCTTCGCTCCGCTCGCCCCGTTAGATATCGATGAGATCTTAGAGATCTCAGGAGAATCTGACATTGAGAGAGATTATTATCTAACGGGGCTCGCAAGGACATGCAATCTACTTAGTGGCCTGAATAATATTTAGTAGGGGCTTAAGCCAATAAGAATGAAAAAGGAGCTAAATCCCCAGGCCCCGCGGGAAAGGATAATGCATAAGTAAAGGAAATGAATCGTTCTCGCAATAGATACATTGCAGATTGGTTATTCCCGCACCTTGATTCTATGAATTTCCACCAAAGGCAATTTGCCCTTATTGGGATGATCTCTAACTTACAGGGCAATAACACAATTATAGTCTGGAGCCGGAAATATCCATATTTCTTGTCATTTCGGCAATCTTTACCGGGGTGGCAGAACCCCGATTCTGCCACCCTTGCCGTCAGATGGGGGCATCTGACGGCTCACTACAAATCAGCAATGGATTCCCGCTAACGGTGGGCGGGAATGACAAATTCGGACAGACACTATCTAAGCAAAACCCCTGTTCAAAGAAATCGGAATGGAATCAAGTTCCTGCGCCTTGGTAATTACAACTGGATCGGCTGAATCTGCGGGAATATGATCCTTTCCCAGGTCAATATTGAGATGTTCAAGAGTGAGTCAAAGCAACATCTTCCAGAACTACCTGTTTGAAGACGTTCTTGTCACCCAAACGTTTAATCGCATCTAAGATTTCAATACCTGCTAGATGCCCATCGGCATCGTAGTCCGCAGCTATCCCCTCGCCAAGATGCTTGGTTGTGACTGTTGCCTCACGGAAACGAATATAGAGGGCATCTACCTCAGGATCATAGGTGATTTTCATAATCTATTCTCCTTTTCAAAAATAATATGTATACACTGTAACAACCACAATTTCTGTATCTTCTTCGACAAAAATTGGGCGTACCTGCTTTGTTGCATATTTTTTTTCATTCCACTCCTTACCAAAAGGAAAGTCCTTGCGACATTCAAGTCGCCCTAATTCAGCTGGAGACCAGTTCTCTGAACGTATTGCTTGAATAATTTCCTCTTCTGTGGCTCCTCGAAAAGGCAATTGCAAACGGGCATGTCCAGAAAGGCGTATAGGCTTTTTCTTCCTGATCCCATCAATCTTCATAAGAATCTATTTCGCAATTTCATCCAACGGGGCAATGGATGAGCGAATTTGGGCGGAGCGAAGCGGAGCCGCTTACCCGCCACCCCGTTAGGCTAAATGTCGCCCCTATATAGACTGGTGGCTTATATAAACTCCTAAATTTGGTTACACCTCGGCTTCGTGGCGTAGCCAAGGCCAATTAGCCTGTCGATTTCAGTGCTAACGAAGCTACCCGACAGGGCAATTTGGGCCAGCCCAAGTTTCCCACAAACACCGTGATAGGATAAGTTTCTCTCATTTTCCAAATAATTTATCGAATCTTGTAAGTGTCTTCCAATCGCCTTTAACTTTATATCTTCTTGTGAAGTATGCTCTTGTACCGCTAATTTCCCCTTTTACAATTTTCAACCAAATATCAGCAGGAGTTGTTATTATTAAAGTGGGTATTTGAGCCTCACCCTCATGATGAGTACATCTTTGGTCTTTTATTCTAAGGTAACTCTTAAAGTTCTCCTTACCAGTTACAATAAATTGTATCGCAGCATCCATATCCCTTGCAACCTCTGGATTAAAAGCTTGTGGCATGCTTTTTATTAACTCCTCGCAACTTTCAGGAATAGCTGGAGCTTCTTCCTTTTCTTTGGCCTCGATTTCTTTAAGCCAACCTTTTTCTTTCCAGAATTCGTAATCAGCTTTAAGATATCTTCCTGCTACCCGCATTATTTGCTTTATTTCTGGACGCGGCTTATACGATTTAGATATTTTGTGGGTTCTTAATTCCTCCCTTATCGAATTCACAAGCTCTTCCGCTAACTCTTTTGCCTTTGTCTTTACTTTTTCTTCTTCAGGAAATATGTGATTCCCATAGGCAATGGTAGCAAGTTCTCCTATTGGGGTGACCCCCATAGTAGCCAAAACACCGTTTATATAATCAGCTACCCTATTTTCACCACTTCCAGCAGAGGGCGAAACTGCTATGCAAAGTTTCCCAATAAGCTGGGGTCTATGGCATATAAAAGCCGACCTATCAAAGAAAACCTTAGTTTGAGCAGGAACATCAATAACATAAGAAGGAGCACCGAAGATTATCCCATTGGACTCAATCATCCTCTTATGTATTCTCTCAACATCGTCTTTTTGTGGACATCTCCCCTTTATCATACAATCACTACATCCTAAGCAATATCTTATATCAAAATCAGTTAAAGCAATAATTTCTGTATTTACATCTTTTTCATTTATATAATCGATTATCCACTTTATCATTTGGTAAGTATTGCCTCTTCTTCTTGGAGAACCAACTATCCCTAAAATCTTCATTATTCTCCCTTACTGAGTATATGAAAATTTCGCCTATCTCGTTTATATCGGTCTATTCGATATACTCTCAAAATGGAGGTATTTGTGACAATGTCTGATATACCTTTTATCTCGGGATGGTATCACCCTGTTGTAGGTTCAGTTCGATCCTCTTTCCCTTAGCTCCTCTAAAATCGTCCTCACCTTTTGGGGGGCTTCCTCTATGGAAACGCGCAGAGCAGCAGGCTCACCTCTTGGCTTTATCTCGACCTTGCCCTCCTGGAGGCTTCTCTCCCCAATGGTGACCCTTAAGGGAATGCCTACCAGATCTGCATCCTTGAACTTAGTGCCGGCCCTCTCCTCTCGGTCGTCGAGGAGCACCTCCAGGTCCCCCAATTGGCTGTAAAGCCTTTCTGCGGTCTCCTTAGTTTGGGAATGGCTGATGTTCAAGGAGAGGATGAGCACCTGATAGGGAGCCACTGAGAGAGGCCAGATTATCCCATCCTTGTCATGGCGTTGCTCAATTACCGCGGCAACCGTTCTGGTTATGCCAATTCCATAGCAGCCCATCACAAATGGCCTCTCCTTGCCCTCCTTATCCAAAAAATAAGCCTTCATGGCACTACTATACTTCGTTCCCAGCTTAAAGATCTGCCCCACCTCTATCCCCCGCCCCGAGGAGAAGGGCTGACCGCAGCGGGCACAGTAATCCCCTCCCTGGGCCCAGAGGAGGTCATAGAAACCAGCAACCTGAAAGTCTCGACCATAGTTCACATTTATCAGGTGATGATCTTCCTGGTTTGCCCCCACTACAAAGTTTCCTCCACCCTGTAAGGAGTAATCGGCCAAAATCCTCACCCCTTCCAGGCCCACCGGCCCGGAAAATCCTAAGGGAGCTCCGGTAAGCTTCCAGATCTCATCTGAGGTGGCCATCTCCAGGCTATCCACCCCCAAGGCCCTCTGTAACTTGGGCTCGTTTATTTCCCTATCCCCCCTGATCAGGGCAGCCACCAATCCGTGGCTGGTGCGGTAGAGGATGGTCTTCACCAGCCTCTGGGACTCCACCCCCAAGAAGCGGCTTACCTCCTCCACTGTCTTCAATCCCGGGGTATGAACCAGCTCCTTAGCGAGGGGGGGTTCATCAGGAAGCTTTGCCGTCCTGGCCTCTGCCCTCTCCTGAGTGGCTGCATAGCCACAGCTTGGACAGGACAAGATCTCTGACTCCCCGTTTTGGGCCAAGACCATAAACTCATGGGTAATATCCCCCCCGATGGCTCCAGAGTCAGCCTCCACAGAGCGGTAGGAAAGGCCACAGCGGGAGAATATCCTCGAGTAGGCAGCAAACATCCTTTGATAGGTCTGGTTAAGGGATTCATCATCCTGATGGAAGCTGTAGGCATCCTTCATCAGAAACTCCCTGGCCCTGATCACCCCAAACCTGGGCCTGATCTCATCCCGAAACTTGGTTTGAATCTGATAGAGGACTATGGGCAGATCCCTATAGGAGCGCACCTCACCCCGCAGAAGAGCGGTGATCACCTCCTCGTGGGTGGGACCCAGGGCAAAATCCCTTCCGTGTCTATCCCTTATCCTCATCAGCTCCACCCCATAATGATTCCATCTCCCGCTCTCCTCCCAGAGCTCGGCGGGATGGAGCACCGGAAGGAGAACCTCACTCCCCCCTGCTCTATCCATCTCCTCCCGCACGATAGCCTCCACCTTCTTTATCGCCCTTATCCCCAAGGGAAGGTAGGTGTAGACACCAGAGGTAAGTTTCCTCATCAGCCCGGCGCGGAGCATAAGCTTATGGCTGGTGATCTCCGCCTCCGCGGGGAGCTCCTTAAGGGTAGGAATGTAGGTCTGGCTCCACCTCATCAGAGGATTATCCCCCGCTCACTTCCCGCGATAAATTGGGCTATGATCCTTACCTCAGGGATGGGCTCCACCTCCTCCTGAATGACTCGCAGGGCCTGGGAGACATTAAACTGCGAGCGGAAGAGGATCTGGTAAACCCTCTTCAGGATGGCAATTGTCTGGGAAGAGAATCCTCTCCTCCTCAAACCTATCAGATTTAACCCCACCACCTTCAGCGGATAGCCAGCCACAGTGACAAAGGGGCAGATATCCTTGCTTACCCTGAATCCCCCTCCCACCATAACATGAGCTCCCACCTTGACAAACTGATGGATCGGCACCATCCCCCCGATGATGGCATAGTCTCCAATCTCCACATGACCTCCCAAGTTCACCGCATTCGCCAGGACCACATTGTTTCCAATCAAGCAGTCATGGGCCACATGGGAGTAGGCCATAAAGAGGTTGTTATCCCCCACCCTGGTCTCCCCCCTCTGCTGGGTGCCTCGGTTCAGGGTGGCATACTCCCTGATGATGTTTCCCTTTCCCAACCGCAACTTAGTATCCTCCCCGCGAAACTTGAGATCCTGCGGTATCGTGCCCAACACGGCTCCATGGTGGATCTTACATCCCTCGCCGATCTCCGTCCCAAAGGCGATCAGGCAATGGGAAGCGATCTTCGTCCCCTTGCCTACCTTCGCCCCCTTCTCGATCAACGAATAGGGGCCAACCTCCACCTCACTCCCTAACTCCGCCCCCTTATCCACCAGAGCAGTTGGATCTGTTTTGATCAACCCTATCTCTCCACAATTGTGGCCATAAGCTCAGCCTCGGTGACCAGGTCCCCATCCACATAGGCCTTGCCCGCCATCTTGCAAGTTCCCCTCCTAAACTGGAGCATCTCCACTTCAAACCTAAGCTGATCACCGGGAAGAACTGGCTTCCGGAACCTCACCTTGTCGATCCCCATAAAGTAGAGCAGCTTCTTCTCGGGGTTCTCCACCGAGTTTAAGAGGAGAAGCCCTCCAGACTGGGCCATAGCCTCCACGATAAGCACCCCTGGCATTATGGGATGGTCGGGGAAGTGACCATTGAAGAAGGGCTCGTTGATGGTCACATTCTTGATGGCCACCACCTTCTTTCCCTCCTCCAAACTGAGCACCCTATCCACCAAGAGGAAGGGGTACCTATGGGGCATTATGGAGTGAATGGCGTTTATATCCATACTATAAGAGGTGGCAGAGATAGGCCGGGGAGCAGGCCTTCTCTTAACCTTCTTTATATATTTCTCACTTATCTTCTTGACAAAGGCCACATTGGCTCGATGGCCAGAACGGGCCGCTAAGACATGAGCCTTGAGGGGTCGCCCCAAAAGACAGAGGTCGCCCAAGAGGTCGAGGGCCTTGTGCCTACAGGGCTCATTGGGATAGCGGAGGGGGATGTCATTCAGGATGCCGCTCTTTCCAATAAATACCTTTCCCTTCAGGCCAAAAAGCCCTTTCAAATCGGCGAGCTCCTTCTCCTTCAGAGGTTGGTCACAGATGACGATGGCATTTTGTAGGCTGCCCCCTTTGATTAAACCCTGCCTTTTAAGCTCCTCCACCTCATGCAGAAAACAGAAGGTGCGGGCCGGGGCATATCCTTTGATGAAATCGTCCTCTAAAGAGAAGAAGGCGGTATACTGGGCCCCCAAAGCAGGATTTTTGTAATCGATCATCAGGGTAAGGGAAAAATCCGCTGAGGGGATGGCTACCAGCTCCACCCCCTCCTTCTCCTTGAGCTCGGAGTAAAAGATGGGACCCTCGATTACCAGATAATCCTTTGGTGCATCCTGCTCCTCTATCCCCACCTTGAGGATGGCATCCACAAATGGCTTGGCAGATCCATCCCCCACTGGGGGTTCATTTGAAGAGAGCTCTACGGTGACATTATCTATCTGTAAACCAGCCAGGGCGGCCAAAACATGTTCAACCGTGTGCACGCTGGCCCCATTCAATTTCAGAGTCGTCCCCCGCCTACTGTCCGAGACATAGTCAATCAGGGCGGGAATCTGAGGATGGTCAGGAAGATCCTTCCGCACAAACCTAATCCCGGAGTCTATAGGAGCAGGGTGGAAGGTTATCTTCGTAGTATTTCCCGTGTGTAGCCCAATACCCTCATATGATATGGGGACCTTAACCGTCCTCTGTAGTTTGTTCATCTATCTTCTCCTCCAATTTCCTGAGGGCATCCTCTAAATCCTTAACCCTTTTAAAGAGATGGGGAAGTCGAGCCTCGCAGGCGACGATTTTCTTAGCTAATTGGTGAGGTCTGGCTGGATAACCGGAGACAAAACCCCCCGCAGGCACAGACTTAGTTACCCCGGCCTGAGCGGCTATGGTGGAGTTGTCCCCTATCTGAACATGTCCCACAAACCCGGCTTGACCGGCAATCTTCACCCCGCGGCCAATTGTAGTCGACCCAGATATACCCACCTGGGCAACGATGGCCGTGTTCTCCCCTACCTGGACGTTATGGCCTATATGCACCAGGTTATCCAGCTTTGTCCCCCTCCCAATCCTGGTGGCTCCCAAAGTGGCCCGATCGATGGCCACATTTGCCCCTATCTCCACATCATCAGCCACCACCACCCTGCCAATTTGAGGTATCTTCCGATAGGCATCCCCCTCCTGCACGAAACCAAAGCCATCACTGCCTAAGACGGCCCCGGAGTGGATGATTACCCTATCCCCCACCCCACATCCATCGCCGATAAATACCTGGGGGAATATCGTGGTTTCCCTACCAATCTTACAGTTCCTTCCTATGTAAACGAAGGGGTAAACCTGACTCCCGGGACCGATGGATGTATCCTCCCCCACAAAGCTGAAGGGGCCAAGGGAAGCTTGCGGAGAGATAATCGCCCCCGGGCCCAAAATGGAGGTGGGATGGATCCCCAGTGGGAAGCTGGTCCTGGGGGGGAGAAACATCCCAATCACCTGGGCAAGGGCCTGATAAGGGTTGGCCACCTTAACTATGGTAGGAAAACCTCCGGGGAAATCGGCCCCCACAATTAGGGCAGAGGCCCGGGCAGTTTTCAGGTAGGGAAGATATCTGGAGTGAAGCAGAAAGGCCAGATCCCCCTTCTGGGCCTGGCCTATCTCCTTTACTCCGGTGATCTCCACATCGGAGTCGCCGATTATCTGGCCGCCAATGCGCTGGGCAATCAGGGAAAGTTTCATCTCTAAAAGGTTATTCTGACTCCTTCTCCAGTTCCCCCAAAACGGTATCGGTCAGATCGAACTCCTTCTTGGCAAAGGCAATATTCCCATTGGCCGCATCGAAGATATAGTCGTATCCCCCCTCATTGGCTATCTTCTCCAAAACCGCGTTTATCTTATCCAAAAGGGGTTTGGTCAACTCAGTATTTCTCTGCTCTGCCTTTCCCCCTGGGCCAAATATCTGGTTTACATACTGTTGATATTCGTCCCTCTTCTTCTGAAGTTGATCCTCTTTCTCCTTCCTCTTCTCATCACTGAGGAGTAATTTCTGGCTCTCCAGCTCATTCTGTAGGTCACTGACCTCCTTGGAGAGCTGATCGGCCTGCTTCTGCCACTCCCCCACTTCCTTGTCATATTTGGCCTGAGCATCTGTAAAGCCCTTAAACTCCTGCCTAATCCTTATCGAATCTATATAACCAAGCTTAAGGTTCTGGGCCAAGCCAGTGGCTCCCCAGCTAAGGAGCAATAGGCCAACAACCAGGACCAAAGCCTTCCTCACCCATGCCCGGCGGTAAAAGAACATTTCCCCTCCTTTTTGGTTTAGCCTGAATTATTGTATCATCTCAGATAGCCGAGGCTCAGCCTCGGAGACTGAATTATCCATAAAATTTCAAATCCCAAGACTTGACGCCCTTCGGGCAGGTTCTATGGGACTCAGATTAACGCAGAGCCTTAGGATTACTCAGGTCACACTATAGTTTACACATTGGTAGCTCAAGTGTCATTGCGAGGAGCACTTCGCTATTGCTCAGCACAGGCTCCGCGACGAAGCAATCTCATAGCCTAAGCCCCCATTTAACGTTTTGGCTTGCTTCGCTGCGCTCGCCCCGTTAGATAATTTCTGCCAATCTCGGAATCCAGCGAAACGTCATTGATATCTAACAGGGCTCGCAATGACAAGCAAAATCTGTGTTCAAAATGGAAATTCCAATACTTTCAAGTCGGTTTAAAAGGCTCTCCCCACCTGGAAGTGGGGATGCCAACCTCCTAGATCCCTGTCCAAACCATAGCCAAAGTCAAACCCAATCACCCCCAACATAGGCATGACAAACCTTACCCCAGCTCCCACTGATTTGTAGAGCTGAAAGGGAGTAATCTCCCTTCCGGATAACCAACTGTTGCCGGCATCGGCAAAGAGCAAAAGGTAGAGCTGTTGCTCGGCCAGGGGGAACCTGTATTCTAAATTAAAGACCAAAACGCTCCTTCCTCCAATCTCCACCCCATCCTGGCGGGGGCCGATGGACCGATCATCATATCCCCTAATCATTCCGTCAAAGCTTGTCCCCCCGGGGAAGAACCTCTCCGAAAAGGGCACCGTGGATGGCGAATTGTACCCATCAACCACTCCAATTTTCCCCCTCAGGGAGAGGACCCATTTCCATAGGATGGGAAAGTGCCATTGGGCCTCAAATATCTCCTTGTAATAGCTCACATCCCCCCCCCAGAGGCCTCCGGCCAGCTCGCTGCTCAGGGAATGATAGGTGCCCTTGGTGGCAAACTGGGACAGATCCCTGCTGTCCCTCTCCAAGGTGATAGTTGTCGAGGAGGTTATCTTTGGCCAGCTCTGCTTGCTCAGATCATACTCCGGGTTCTGGATGGCCTTATAAATATCCGAGAAATCATAGAATCTGATCGATTCAACCTTGTACTTAAGGTAAAGCCGGAAGTAATTGTCGGGGAACTGCAGCCGGCGGCCAAACCGCACTGCGCCCCCCTTTCTTTCCTCTGTGTAGTAGCTCGTCCATATGCGGGTGTTCTGATAGAGGTCCAATCCTACTGTGGTCGGGGTATCCCTGAACCAGGGGATGGTGTAGCCGAAGTTGAAGTTTCGGGTGCGCTTGCCGAAGTCGGAGCTTAGGTCCAACCTCTCCCCGCGGCCCAGGAAGTTGGGCATACTGAAGCTGGCCGTGCCCACCAATTTGTCCGTCTCCGAATAGCCAAAGCCCGCCGAGACCTGTCCGCTAAATTTCTCCTTTACCCTGAGGATGAGGTTGATATTCCCATCTGGTAGGGTTTCAAAATCTGGGGTCACATTATCGAAGTAGTTGAGATAGGTAACGTTTCGCAAGCTTCTCATCAGGGCTGCCCGGCTAAATATCTGCCCTGGTTTGATGACCAGCTCCCTCCTAATCACCTTCTCCCAGGTCTTGGTGTTCCCCTCTATGATTATCTTCTCTACCTTAGCCGGTTCTCCCCCCTCAATTTTATAGAGGACATTTAGCTTGTGGCCAACTCTTTTGGTTTGATCTTGAATCTGGGCGTAGATATAGCCCTTATCCTGGTACAGCGTATAGAGGTTGCCCAAGGACTTCTCATACCTCTCCTGATTAAATACCTGGCCAGGCTCAAACTTTAACTGTTTCCGCAACTCCTGCTCAGAGAATAGCTGGGCACCCTCAAAGGAGACCTGGCCAAAAAGCCACCGGGGTCCCTCCTCCACCTGCAACTTGATAAACATATCCCTCTTACCTGGGGCAAACCAGATGGAGTCGGAGAGCACCTTGGCATCTATATAGCCCTTTTTCCTATAAAGCTCTACGACTTTTTCCTTGTCTTTCCGGAACTTCTCCTCATCAAACTCCCCTCCCCTCCACCACCTCTTTTCCTTAGTCTCCATCTGGCCTTTTATCATCCCCGCGGGCAAAAATTTGTTTCCCACTATCTCTATCCTCTTCACTCTTACCCTTTTGCCTTCGGTAATCGCGAACTTGAGGATTGCTCCCCCCTTGGTGGGAAGAACCTGGGGCTTAACCTCGGCCAGGTAATAGCCCTCCTTTCGGTAGAGGGACTCTATCCTTTCCACATCCCCCTTGACCTCCCCAGGCTTAATCAACCCTCCCTCCAGGGAGGAGATGGTCTCCTTCAACTTGGCGGAGTCGAATTTTTCGTTGCCGGAAAACTCTACCCTCTCCAACTTGGGGTACTCTTTCAGCTTAAGGAGCAGCACAATCCCCTGAGAGCTCTCCTCTCCCTCCACCCGCACATCACTGAAGAGGCCCAGTCCATACAATCTCCTGATCCCCTCCCTGATCTCATCTGCACCCACCACATCACCAATCTTCAAGCCAAATGTGGAGAGGATCAAGGCCCGATCCGCAGTGAGGTTCCCCTTCACCTTGATCTCCTGTAAGCTAAGAGGCTGCGCCTGAGCGGAGAAGGAGAAGAGGATAAGGGTTAAACCAACAAGACAGATCCCCCCTCTCATTTGTTTTTCTTTGGTGATTTGATCTTCTTCACCAAAAGTTGGGTATATTCCTGGCGATGGCCAAGTTTACGGCGATACTTTTTCCTCCGTTTAAACTTAAACACGGTTACCTTCTCCCCCCGCCCATGGGAGAGGACCTCGGCGGAGACCAGAGCCTCCTTTAGATAGGGCGAGCCCACCACAATCCCCTGAGAGGTGGAGAGAAGAAGAACCTTATCCAATGTATACTCCTTCCCTGGAGGAACATTTAGCTTAGGAACCCTTACCCTTTCCCCCTCCCTCACCTTTAACTGTTGGCCCGAAGCCTCAACAATGGCATACATCCTTCCCCCTTTTTGTCCCCAAATATAAAGGCTGAATTATAGGGTGTCAAGGCATAAATTCCTCAGTAACATCCAACTCATCCTTGGCCAAAAGGAACCTGTAGCTGTCGATCTTTTGGGAGGGATCGGCATCCACTTCCAATTTCCGCCTTGACTCCTTGCACAACTTCTTCAATCTTTGCCTCTTAGACTCCAAGAGATAGTCTGACACGGTGGGATGCACCTTAAGCCTAAGCCTCTTCTCCTTGAGGCCCCCCTTGGCTCGTTGCAGCCACCTCTCGATCTTGGCCATCATCGTCACCCGGGAGAGAACCCGCCCAGTTCCATTGCAGACGGGACAGGCCTCGGAAAAGGTATAGAGAAGGCTGGGCTTTATCCTTCCCCTGGTCAACTCCACCAGTCCAAAATCACTGATGGGAAGAATGCTTACATTGGCCCTGTCCCTCTTAAAGGCCCCCCTAAACTCCTGGTAAACCTTTTCTCGATTCCTCCTCCCTTCCATATCGATGAAGTCAACAACTATGATCCCCCCTATATCCCGCAGCCTAATCTGCCGGGCGATCTCCCTTACTGCCTCCAGATTGGTGCGCAGGGCTGTCTCCTCTAAATTATCCCTTCCTACATAGCGGCCGCTGTTCACATCAACTGTCACCAGGGCCTCTGTATGATCAATGACGATATAGCTACCCCGCTTCAACCAGACCTTACGGTCAAACATCCTCTCTATCTCTTTCTCGATACCATAGAAGTCGAATATCGGTTCCTCACCCTTGTAATACTCCACATTAGGCTTCAATTGGGAGGAGACCAACTTTAGGTAGGAGAGGATTCGCCTATATTCCCTCCTGGAATCCACCACCATTCTCTCCACCTCAGAGGAGAAGAGGTCCCTGACCACGCTGGAAGTAATTCCCATATCCCGGTGCAGGAGGGCTGGCCCTTTCTCCTTCCCAGCCCTCTTGGTTATCTTCTTCCAGCTCTTCAACAGCCTGTTGATATCTGCTCGGAACTCCTTCTCCCCCTTCCCCTCCCCCTCAGTGCGCACAATTAGCCCCATCCCCTCTGGCTTAAGAGGAGCCACCAACTCCTTTAACCTCCTCTTCTCCTTCCAATTAGCAATCTTCCTAGAGATACCTAAGTGATCCTCCCCGGGGAGGAGGACGGTGAAGCGTCCCGGAATGGCCAACTGGGTGGTGAGCTTTGGGCCCTTGCTTCCAATGGGTTCCTTGGAAATTTGCACCAGAATTACATCCCCTGCTTTGAGCATTTTCTTCCCTCGCCGTTGGCCTTTCCCCTCCAATTCCCTTGCCTCAAACTCGCCCAAAAATGGGCTATAAGACCTATCCGTGAGGTCGGATAGAGGAAGAAATCCCCTTTTGGGGATGCCAATATCCACAAAGGCGGCTTGCATTCCGGGAAGGACGGAGGTGACCTTTCCCTGGTAGATCATCCCCACCATCCTCTCCTCCTCCGGTCTCTCCACAAAGAGCTCGGCTAACTTACCCTCCTCTAAGATGGCTATCCTGGATTCATTTGAACCCACATTAATGACTATCTCTGTTTTCATTCTCTCTCCTTAAAAATCTCAAAGCCCCCTCCACCTCATTGAGGTCAACTAAGGTATTAAAGCAGGGCCCATTTGGCCTCTGATTCAACACCCCAAAGACGGGGATGGGGTAGGTCTCTTGGATGCCGGAGACCATATCCCGCTCACAGGCCACAGCAACGATTACTGAGGGCCTCTTCTCTAGGACAACCTTCCGGGCCAAGGTTCCCCCGGTAGCAATGGCAATGTCTGCCCCATATTTTTCCGCCAAACCGATCAGGTTACCTATGGGGCACTTCCCACACCGGCGACAGTTGGCAAATGTGGAGGTAACCCGGTAGGGACAGTCAAAGTTCTGCAGACAATGGGGAAGGAGGAGCAGGATCCTCTTCACCAAAAGCCTTGCCCTGGTAGCCTTCACCAGGGAATTGTTCACCGCCACAAAGGAGTTTCTCACCTTTTCCCTTGATATCCCCAAAAGGGGACCCAACCCGGTGACTATGGGAAAGAGAACCCTTACCGTAACCTGCTTTTTACCATGAGGGAAGAGAAAATCCTTCTCGGTAATGGCAGAGAGAAAGATGAGGAGCAACCCCCCCACCACTACGGAAACAAAAAAACCTAACCCCAAGCCGACCAAAATGGGAAGCCAGGGGTGGATCTGCTTCAGCCTAGGGGAGACAAGCCAAAAGAGGAGTCCCACGGCCAGGGCCAAGGCCAAAATACTTAAAAAGGATAGGCCAAAAAAAATCCGCTTTTCCCCAATCCTCACGGCCACTATCCCAAGAGCTCCCCGTGCGCGGGCCTGTACCCGCGGAGGAATTCCTCCCCCTTCATTCTCCTCTTGTCCTGGGGCTGTACCTCATCCAAGGAGAGGAGCCCATTTCCAGCGGAGACCACAAAACTTTTATCGGTGAGGATAACCCCCCCAGGTTCTCCTGGGGGTAAATCCGCATGGAAACGGCTCACCCTGTGGATCTTGAGGACCTTTCCCCGGAAGTAGGTAAAGGCCCCCGGCGCTGGATTGAGGCCCCGCACCAGGTTCCTTATACCTTCCGCGCTTCCCCCCCAATTAATTAGCCCATCTGCCTTCTTTAGCCTCCGAGCAGGGGTGGCCTCCCCCGGCAACTGTCCCTGGGGCCTTGCCTTTCCCTGAGCGATAAGCTCCACAGTCTCCAGGAGGACCTCCGCCCCCCACCTGGCCAGCCTTTCCGCCAACTCCCCCGCCGTCTCCTGGTCACCAATCTGGGCAGACCGCTGGAGGATTACCCTTCCGGTATCCACTCCCTCATCGATGAAAAAGGTGGTCACCCCGGTAACCTTTTCCCCCCTTATGATCGCCCAGTTGATCGGAGCTGCCCCCCGGTAACGGGGAAGGAGAGAAGCATGAAGATTTATGGTCCCCTGAGAGGGGGTGGTAAAAACCTCCGGGGGAAGGATGCGAAAGGCCACCACCACCCCCAGATCGGGCCTAAACCCCCTTAACCTCCCAAGAAAATCGGGGGATTTAAGGTCCTCCGGCTGCAGGAGGGGAATTCCCTGCTGCAGGGCATACTCCTTTACCGGCCCAGGCATCAACCTCTTCCCCCTCCCCCTGGGCCTATCCGGGCGGGTCACCACCCCCACAACCTGATGGCTGCTTTGGAGGAGTAGATCCAGGCTGGGCACGGAGAACTGCGCACTGCCCATAAAGAGTACCCTCAATCCTTTGTCCCCCCCCCTAAATTGGCAGCAATGGCACTTTTTTGGAACTCTATCTTCACATTCTCAGCCACCTTTAAGACCACTATATTCTTCTTGTCATTGATCCCTACTACCACTCCTTGTATCCCCCCTGATGTTAGGACCTTGTCCCCCTTCCTTATGCTCCCCAGCATCTCCTGATGTTTCCTCTGTTTCTTCTGCTGGGGAAGTATCAGGAAAAGATAGAAGATAAGGATGATGAGGATGAAGGGCAGAATGGCCGTTAATCCCCCTCCACTACCTTTCCCCCCTTGGGTTCCCATAGCATAGGCTATTGCGAACAATTTACACCTCCCTGTTTTTGTTTCTTACCCAAATTATTTACAGCAGGACCGCGGCCAAACAATGGCCACAGATTTCACGGATTTCACAGAATCTATTGAACACGAATGACACAAATAAACGAATCTTCACGAATAAGAATCACCGAGGTGGCAGAACCCCGATTCTGCCACCCTCCCATTGTTTTCAGTTCTTCTACCCGGTTTAATCCATTTGGAGTGCTGTGACTCCTGTCACAGCCCACGTCGACGGGAATTACCACACTCCATACAAGGGCCTAAAGGCCCTGAACCCGCACTAAAGTGCGGTAGAAACTGACCTCTCAATCAATGACAGCAAAGGGCTCCGTCATTGCGAGGCTTGTCCCGAGCGCAAGCGAGGGAACTGGCCGAAGCAATCTTGTTCTACCTGCCTTTCCCGATCCGTTCCGGTGTGGGACGGGGGGCTCAAGGTTCCCCAGCCAGCTATTTTGGCCTATCCTCTTTATACACAGAGAGAAAACTCTCCCTCCAATCTGAAAACTTTCCCTCCTTTATTGCCATCCGCATCCGGGACATAAGCTGGGTGAAAAAGTGGATGTTGTGCAGGGTGGCCAACCTCGGCCCCAGGAGCTCACCGGCCTGGAAGAGGTGCCGCAGGTAGGCCCGGGAGAAGTTCCGACAGGTATAACAGTCACAGTCCGCATCTGGAGGGATAAACTGGCTGGCATACGCAGCGTTCTTCACCACCAACTTCCCCCTCCAGGTGAAAAGGGTGCCGTTCCTGCCATTCCTGGTCGGGATGACGCAGTCGAACATATCCACCCCCTGGGCCACACAACCCACCAGATCCTCGGGCATCCCCACCCCCATCAGATATCTGGGCTTTTGCTTGGGCAAAAGAGGAAGGACAACCTGGAGCATCTCATACATCGCCGACTTCGGCTCGCCCAACGAGAGCCCCCCAATGGCATAACCGGGGAAGTCCGTCTCCACCAGCCGCCGGCTGCCATCCTCCCTCAACCCCTTATAGGTGCTCCCCTGCACTATGCCGAAAAGGGCCTGGCCGTTCTCCTGGCCCATCTCCTTCAGAGACCTTTGGGCCCACCTAATGGTGAGCTCGTTGGCCAGTTTGGCCTCCTCGTAGGATGCGGGATAGGAAAGGGGATGATCCAAGGGCATTATTATATCCCCCCCCAACATCTTTTCCACCTGGATAACCTTCTCCGGGGTAAAAAGATGAAAGGAGCCATCTAAGTGGGATTGAAAGGTAACCCCTTCCTCGGTTACCTTGCTCAGATCGGCCAGGCTAAAGACCTGATACCCACCAGAATCGGTTAAGATGGGCCCATCCCAGCCAGCAAACCGATGCAAGCCGCCAGCCCTCTGCACAAGTTCTGGCCCAGGCCTGAGGTAAAGATGGTAGGTATTAGAGAGGATAACTTGCACCCCACACTCCTTAAGATCCCGCGGGGAGAGGGTCTTCACCGTCCCCTGGGTGCCTACAGGCATAAAGACAGGGGTCTCTACGGTTCCATGAGGGGTTCTCAGCCTCCCCGCCCTGGCCTGGGTGGGGTCGTCCTCGGCAACAATTTCAAAGGAAAAATCCCCCAAGCTACCTCTGTTTAAATCAGCTTGAAGATTAAATTACTATCCAGCAACTTGAGCTCATTCTTGTCTTCTATAAATCTATCCGCATCTTTCCTTATCTTGGCAAAATCTACCATCCTTAGCTTCTCTCGTAAGAAATTCTTGAAATTCACTTCATTTATATTTAATCTCCTGTTTTCTGTCTGTTCTATAGCATTATTAAGAAGCCTGAAATTGGGGAGCAACTTTTTTCCCAGATACCAAAGGAGATCATAATAATCCCTTCCTTTGGTATACTTTCTATAAAAGCAGGAATGGAGTTTCAGAGCGTAAAGAGAGGAAAGATCAAAATGGGTTACAGTAAAGACAAAATACCTGTTCACTAAGCTAATCTCTGTATGCCAACCCGACGGTGGGTTCGTATCCAATTCCAGTTTAACTGAGAGCTTTTGGCCCTTTTGACTGGACAACCCCAAGTCCGACAGGAGATCCTTGAATTTGAGCATCGCCGATTGAACTAAGCTCTTCCTTGTCTCTCTGACATCCAAAGAAAACCCATTTTTCTTTAAATCATAAACAATCCCCTTTAGAAAGCCATCAAAATCCCAGTTTTCCTTGTTGATGAGGGAGAAATCAAGGTCCTCTGGGAACCTTCTTAGACCGTAGAGAAGTCTCAATGCTGTCCCGCCTACAAAGGCAAAATTCTTAAAATAATTCCTATCATATAAGGTCTTTAGGATAAGCACCTGCAGGAACTCCCTTGCCGTGTGAACCTTCTCCTCTCGGCTGGGAACCTTGGAAATAGCCTCCTTGATTAGGTTGATCATTAGCTGCCCTCTCTTGCTATGAAAGCCAGTAGATTCCCCATCACAGAGAGAAACACCTTATTCCTATATCTCTTTCCAAATAACTCTAACCTTGCCCTCCTTAAGTTTTCCAGATTTTGAAACCGATAGGAGACGGTAAAAACATCCCTTTCCTTATCTCTAAAATCTTGGAGGTTCAGGTAAATGAAGTCAAGTATAGCCTTTTCAGGTTCAGCTACCAGCAAGGGCAACCCATTTTCATCTTGGGTTTGGATAAAACCAAAGAACAGCTCAGGTTTCAAGTGTTGATACCTGAATGTGCCCAATGGGTTCTCAAACTTGGTAGTCTTTTTCGTGGTAACAGAGGTAACATCCCTTACCCTTTCGGGGATTAAATCGTAATAACCGAGGGCATATTCGCTGCTCACATAAGAGGGAGAATAAAGCGCGTTAGCAATGAAAATCCTTGATGGGTTAACCTTCCTTTCCCTCTCATTAAGGATATACAACCCCCTCCGTAGCTTAACAACTAGACCTTTCCTCTGCCAAGCAGTCAACCGATTCCTTAAGGAGCGCGGCTTTGAGGTGACATTAAAGAGGTGACTCGAGGAGATAAGGGGAAATTCTCCAAAAACCTCTTTGAACTCTAAGTACTTCATTTCTCTAAGTCATCTTTTTCGGTGATTTACAGAAATGAAAATAGGGCTTAAGTTTCAACTTGTCAAGCCCTAAATTGGAACTCGCTTTATTTGACTGATACAGAGCAACTCAGCCCAAAATATTATAGAAACTACAGATGAACCCCGTCAAATATACTTTCGTATTTCACAGGGTGAACCCCGTTAAATAAAAGCAAGCTTGAGAATGTGATGATCTCTATTTCTAAATTATTTAACGGGGTGAACACAGATTATTTGAGAATCTTCAAGAACATAGGCTTTCACCCTTTAGGTGAAAAAGGGGGTTAAACTCGATAGTATAGGGAATATATTTTTTAGACAGGATTGACAGGATGATCAGGATAAATATAACTCGTCCACCAATGTTACATCTAAGCGAGTTAGTGGGTAGGAGGCATCTCCTGATGTCGATCAAAAGTGTGCTGTCAGGAGTTACCTCTTCCGCCAGGAATCCCGTCGGAACGGGGCTGACAGCTCTTACAATAATAGAGGGGATAAATAAAAATCCGGTAAATCCTGTTATCCTGTCAAAAAAGTTCCGCCGCTTACGGCTAAGTTCATTTTTAAAAACTCTTTATTTTGAATATCTTATGATAATCTCGTGAAATCTCGTGGTTTCCTAACGCATAATCTGGGCTCAGTTTACAAACCGAGCTGCTCTTTATATTTTTTGCTGCCTTAGTGTCTTTGGTGAGGGCGATAGGAGCGTTCGTCGAAATTTGCCATATAGGAGACGATCCTGGTTTCGTCAGTCCTATCAGGGTTCATTATCCATAGTTCAGAATACCAATATACACTGTAACCATCATTTCTGATGAAAGCAACTTTGTGGCCCTGTGGGGATGCAACACATCCAAATTCAACTGGTAGATCAATTGAGTTGGCCTCAACCTTCTTGATTCTGTAATCCAGCTTTAGCTGCCGCCTTATGTTTTCTGCAGTTTTCACAGCTTCGATAGAACCACCATACCCACCAATCCCAACTGGATAGGCTCCGCCACCTCTCGTTATATACGCTGGATAATCCAGACTCTTGGCAGTATCACAACCGCTTTTTTCTTTAATTTGAATTGTGTATAGCTTACTTGCCGGGTTAAGTTTCCTACACCACTCAGGGGTAAATGTCATGAGTGTTCTTTCCCGCTTCCCCTCTTTCAAATTAAATTTCCACAAGTTGTCATTGACCTTCTCCAGGAATTCTTCAGAGGACAGCCAAACCAGGGAAGAGAATTCCCCTGCCATGATTTCCCGCATATTTGTCCCATTCTCATCTACCACATAAGTTTTTATCTGGTCACCCCGACCATTTCCATGGTCATCCATCCATACGGAAAAGACCGCCCTTGTGCTATCTGGTGACCAACTGAATAATCTCAGTTTGCATCTCCTCAAAAGCTTGGCGGTGGTCTCTCTTTTGCCATCCTCCAATTGCAGATCTTGAAATCCTCTTTGGGATTGAGCTTTTACGAAATGAAAGGCCCTCTCCTCTTTTCTGTTTGCGAATGATCTATCCCCCTTAAGCTCTTTGGCCATTTCTGGTTTTAAGCCCCTTGCCAGCTTCTTCCAACTCTTCCTTATGGACTCCTTCTTGGTATTTTCGCTTAGAAGAGTATCGTTCAGAGTCGCTAATTCTAAGCCCCATATCTGCTTGATGCCTGAATATATGTTGTCAAACAAGTATAAGATTCTCCCATCATCCCTGGAAAATGCGAGGTCTCTTAGCCCACCTTTACCATTTCTCCGCCCAAAACACAAAAAATAGGGCTTTTTTAGGGAAGTGGGGTTTGTAACTTATTGTAAATATTGAATTGAGTTCTTTGAAATGTGATTGTAGTGCCCCATATAGATATTTTATCCTTGACATTGCCCCAAAGACTTATTATATTGCCTTGTGTTTATCAAAGAGATCAAAAAGAAGAACAAGGGCTACGACAAGGTATTTACCTATCAGCGACTCATGGAGTCTTACAGGACAGAGAGAGGCTCCAGACAACGAACCATCCTCAACCTGGGGAGGGTAGACCTGCCCAAAGAGCAGTGGAAACTGCTGGCTGACCGGATTGAAGCCAAACTCACCGGTCAACAACCTCTGTGGCCAGTGGATGAACATATTGAAAGTTTGGCCACTCATTATGCTAAGCTGATTGTTCATAAACGGTTAACCGTTGCTACCACCGAGGTTAAGGAAATAGAGGAGCCCGAGTATGAAACAGTAGATATCAAATCTGTATCTAACTCCAAAAGCAGAACCATAGGGGCAGAATATGTTGGAGTTGCCACCTTGAGAAAGTTAGGACTTGATACGCTCTTTTCACAACTGGGATACAGCAAAAGCCAGATGGATCTTGCCACCTTATCCATTGTGGGCAGACTGGTCCATCCGGCTAGTGAGCGCAGAACCAGGGAGTGGGCCCAGAATTTAAGTGGTCTGGATGAGTTATTAGGCACAGACTTTACCCATCTATCCAATAATGCGCTCTATCGCACTTTAGATTTACTCCTCTCCCATAAAGAGGAGATAGAGGAGCACCTCAAGTTGCGGGAGAGAGATATATTCTCTTTAAAGGAGAAAATCATCCTCTATGATTTAACCAACACCTATTTTGCGGGTGAGGCCAAAGCTAATAAGAAAGCAAAACGGGGACGCTCCAAAGAGAAGCGTAATGATCGTCCTCTGGTCACCCTGGGGCTGGTGATAGATGAGATGGGATTTCCCAAAGCGAGCAAGATCTTTAAAGGCAACATTAGCGAAGGCGACACCTTATTGGAAATGCTGGAGATGCTTCAGGGTGAGAAGATAAACCAACCCAATGAATCAGCGATAAAAGCCAAGAAGGATATTACTGTCATTTTGGATGCGGGGATTGCCAAAGAAGATAACCTCAGGCTTCTTAAGCATGAGGGTTATGATTATATCTGCGTGGCCCGTAATAAACCGATCGATCCCTCTCAGATCAACGGTGATGATCTGCTCACGATTAAGAAAGACGAAAAGAACAAAGTGGAAGCGACATTGATAAAGGAGGGTGGAGAGAGTATCCTCTATTGTAAAAGCTTTCTGAAGGGCAAGAAAGAACAAGCGATGAAGACACAGTTTCAGGAGAGATTTGAGGAAGGCTTGCAGGGGGTAGCAGCAGCGCTGACCAAGAAAGGTGGCACCAAAAGGTATGAGAAGGTTTTGGAGCGAATCGGCAGGCTAAAGGAGAGGTATGCTTCCATAGCGCAATACTACAAGGTAGAGGTCAAGCAGAAAGATGGTATAGCAACTACTGTGAATTGGGAGTTTGAGAAAAAGGAAGAAGCGGAGCAACGTTTTTCAGGCAGCTATTTTTTACGCACCAGCAGAACTGATCTGAAAGAGAAGGAGATATGGTCTTTATATGTGATGCTTACCAATGTAGAAGATGCGTTTCGTTGTTTAAAGAGTGACCTTGATTTGCAGCCGGTGTGCCACCAAAAAGAGCCTCGGGTAGATGCACATCTATTTACTACTGTTCTGGCATATCATTTATTGATTAGTATCCAGACAGGGTTACAAAGACATAGCATCTGTATGCGGTGGTGGCACATACGAGAATTATTGTCCAGTCATGTAAGAATAACAACAGCGATGACAAACAAGGAGGGCAAGCGAATCTATATTAGAAATTGCTCAGAGCCAGAGCCATTTCATAGAGCAATTTACAAGGCGCTGAGGTTAAAACTTACCCCGCTTAAAGCAAAACGCACCAAGATTTAAAATCTGTAGTGACCATACAAAAATCTAAGGTGTTGTTTTCATTTAATTTATCTATACTTAATGGTAAAGTTGGGTTAGCTGGATTCCCGAGTTCGTAGGGTCCATAAAAAAACTTGTTCTGGTTCACTTATCGGTTTCAGATCCATTATATAAAGCCCGTAGGTGCTGGAGAAGAGAATCCTCTTGCGGTCTATAGACAAGATAAACTGGTGCATTTCAGGTGTTACGCAGGTCAGTTTACCAGTGGAGAGGTCAACAATTAGGGTGTCAAGGTAGGTGTAAACCGTTCCCGTAGGTATATAACGGCTTTCAAAGGCAATTTTTTGACCGTCCGGTGACCAGGTAATTCTATCAAATTGGCAAAAATTTGCAAACCAGGCGAAACTTGATTTCACCATTAGGAGAGCAAAAAGGAGGAAAGGTATGATCACCTTTAGCCTCATATTTGAACATTTTGGTCTAATTGTCAGACCCATCGATATCCTCACCAGCCTCATCCCAGGCTTGGCTCAGAAGGTCAGAAAGCCCCAGTTTTCTTGCCCAAAGATCCATGTATTTACAGTCAAGCTTATTAGTCTGAACCTTGAGTATTCCCACGATGTCGTACCACTGTCGGTCAGAGATGCCTCCGCCAAGTTTATACCACTTGAGCTTACTGAGCACGGTGTCCTCTGGCGAACAGAAATATGCCTTTTGTTCGGGTTCGATACCGAGAGGAATCAGCCTGCGCCGGGCAAACTCCTCCTGAGCGTAAGCGGTATCTTTCAAGAGGAAAATATCCACTTTGAACATAGTTTCCAAGTGAATAATATTAAAAGAAGTTTGCTGCTTCACAGCTCTCCGAATAGTCTCTTCATCTGCGTAGTAGGCATTGCCCAGCAGGCGAACAAATGCACCGGTCTGTGACTCACCAAGGTTCGTCACCAGGTCCACATCTAAGGTGGAACGGGGAACCCCCCAAACGGCACTGGCCAGTGATCCCCCGATCAGGTAGTCCACTCCAAGGGCATCCAGAGCTGCAAGTAGAGGTTTAATCGCCAAAAACACATCATCAGCGATCACGGAAATTTACCCATTGGTTAACCTCATTTGCCAATTTAGAGCCATACATAAGCGCCAGAAAACGTCTACGCCGTTCCCGTTCAGTGTCATCCGGGAAGCGCCGACAGAGCCCTTGCCAGGCAAAACGCCGCGCCATCGCCCCAAGGTCAAGTGCCATTTCCAACCTTTGCCCTGGAGTCCGCTGCCGGATCCCTTCGATCCAGATTTGCTCGACCACAGGTGAGGTATCCACAGACATTGGCTTCATCAATCCCTCGCTCTTATTGTTTCAGTGATTTTCGGTGTTTAAGCCATAAATAATGTGGATTTTTTGGTGGCGTATCAAAAATTGTTGCTAAGCAGATCTTTGAAAACTAGGATCTTTAAGTAAATCAAGGCTTTCTGCGGTATAGTGGCGGGGATAAGGTCTTATCACTTGCCACAGGAGGCCAAAATGAGTAAAGCAAAGAGACGGGTACGGTGCCCATATTGCCATGGACTCCATACTAAACGCTATGGTTCTTTCTCTGTAAATCAAGGAACTATGAGCCGCAGATGCAACTACCGTTACGATTGTCAGCAAACTTTTACTCTTTGGAACCATTAGTTAACAAAATATCATTCAAGCAGATAGCTACAAGCGTAAGGATATCCATTTGCAACTTTGAAGATGTTAATCATGTGGTATTGATTCAAAAAGTTTATAAACTGTCGCAAGGTAAACAACTACGAGAACGGCAAAAGTCTATTTCAGCTAGCTAAGGTAGATAGCCAAGATATCAACTGGGTCAGACTCAGCCAGAGGTCCCATTAGCAACAATTTTTGATACGCCACCGATTTTTTTCTGTTTGTCATGACCATCCTGTCTAAAAATGGAAATTCTTATTTCAAAAGCAGATCCAATGCCTCTCTCAGCCTGTCGACCCCCATAACCTCTATCCCCGGGATTTTCCTGGAGTCCTTTAAGTTAGCTTGAGGGACGACGCATCTGCGGAAGCCAAGCTTTTGTGCCTCCTTAATCCTCTTCTCCACATAACCAACCCCTCTCACCTCTCCACCCAAGCCAACCTCCCCCACCATCACGGTATCAGAAATTAAAGAGGTATCCCGATAGCTTGAGGCCACGCAGATTGCGGCTCCCAGATCTGCCGCTGGCTCATTTAGCTTAACCCCACCAACCACATTGAGGAAGATATCCTTGGTCCCCAGCTTCATCCCCTCCCTCTTCTCCAAAATGGCTAGAAGCAGGGAAAGCCTCTTGTGGTCAAATCCCGTAGCTACCCTCTGGGGAAGGCCATAATAGGCCGGGCTCACCAGGGCCTGCATCTCCACCAAAAGGGGCCTTGTCCCCTCCATACTGGAGACCACAGCAACCCCAGACACCCCCTCTCTGCGGTGGGTGAGGAAAAGCTGGGAAGGATTGGAAACTTCCTCTAACCCCTCCTCAGCCATCTGAAATACCCCCACCTCATTGGTGGAGCCAAAGCGGTTCTTCACCGCTCGCAGGATACGAAAGGAGTGATGCCTCTCCCCCTCAAAATAGAGGACCGTGTCCACCATATGCTCCAAAATTTTAGGGCCGGCTATGGCCCCCTGCTTGGTCACATGGCCAATAAGAAAAACCGGCACCTCTCTCCCCTTGGCAAAGGAAATAAGCAGGGAGGCACACTCCCTCACCTGACCAACCGTTCCGGGCAGGCTCCCCAGGGAGTGAGAGGCTATGGCCTGGATGGAGTCCACCACTAAAAGGACTGGATAGGGCTCCTTGAGGCTATCCAGAACGGCCTCTAAATCTGATTCGGCCAGGAGATAGAGGGAAGGGGAACCCACCTTTAACCTATCTGCCCTCAGCTTAAGCTGATATAGGGATTCCTCCCCACTGAGATAAAGCACCCTGCCATAGCTTTTACTCAGCCTTTCAGCCACCTGAAGCATAAGGGTGGATTTGCCAATCCCGGGATCACCAGCCACCAAAATTAAGGATCCCTGGACCACTCCTCCTCCCAACACCCGATCAAACTCCCCCAAGCCGCTCCTCAACCTCTCCTCCTCCCTCACCTCAATCTGGGAGAGAGATTTCGGCTCCAGGTTACTGGACCTTTTTACCCTTTGGGGAGAAACCGATTTCTCCTCAGCAAAGGTGTTCCATCCCCCACAGTCGGGACATCTGCCCAACCACTTCGGGGACTTGAAGCCACAGCTCTGGCAGACATATATTGATTTTGACTTATTAGTCATTAGTAGAATAGATCAGGGGGAAATCATAAAGGATACTTCCAGTAGCCTTTGTTTCTATAAAGCTTAATTCATTGACGGATTTGTCAGTTATTTCCTTCATTTCTTTGACCAATCTTGCCAGATCCTCTATTTCCGTTTCTATCTCTTCCCTCAGACTAACTTTACGTTTCGGAATTTCTAAGAAATTCCGAAACGTCGGGGGATGTTTGAAGGGGGTAGGCCCCCTTCAAGGGTGACAGCGGAGCAATCCGAGCGAGCGTAGGATTGTGGAGCGCCATAGGGTCGGTGAGACCCTCTGGAGAAGTTAGCGACCGCAAGGGAGCTAAGTTCATCCATATATGAGTTCTCCTTCTTTGAGGGTTTTCTTTTTTAAACTTCCAAAAGCATCTTCAAATGGAACGAGATTTAACTCTATCCCAATTGGTAGAAGGTCCCACAATTCGGTTAGGGCTTTGATATAAAGGTCTGGAGATAAACCCTCCACAACCAAGTCAATATCCGATCTCTCATGAACGACTCCCTTGACTAAGGATCCGATAAGGAATACTCTCTTCACTTTGTATTTATCTTTTAGGACCTGGACACATCTCTCCGCAACTTTTCTCAATTCTTCTTTTCTATGCATCACTCTTCTCCTGCCCTATTTTTCTTCTATATTCTCCAAAACCTTTTGAATCAGAGGCTTAATTTCTGGAATATGTTGGGTGACGGTCTTCCATACTACCTTCAAATCAACACCGAAATACTCGTGAATAACTTTATCCCTCATTCCAGCCATATCCTTCCAAGGAACCTCTGGATATTTATCTATGATCGATTTTGGGATATGTTTTGTAGCCTCACCAATAATCTCAATTGCCCTTATCACTGCAAAGATTGTCTTTCTGTCTTCTGCGAAATCTTTAAATTCTGACTCTTTTACAAATTCTTCAATAGCATTTACAGAATCAAGTATGTCTTGTATGTAATCCCCGAATTCTCGCTTTTTCATATATACACCACCTCTCTTAAGATGTGTTTGCCTATTCTTGGCTTTAAGGCACTTTTCATAACCAAATCAACTTTTTCTCCTATAAGTTCAGATAGCTCTCTTTCTAATGCTACAAAATCCAAAAGACTTACTACTTCATAAAACTCAACCAGTATATCCACATCACTTCTTTTTCTCTCTTCTCCTCTCACCCTCGAGCCAAAGATACCAATTTCTTTTACCTTAAACCTCTCCTTTAAGAGAGGTTTGTTCTCTTTTAGTATCCTTTCTATTTCGTTAAGTTCTTTTCTTGTGATCATTCTAACTCTTCTTGGCGCAAAACTTAGCTATGTTAATAGCTTTATCTCTACCTGGTAACTTTCCATACATCTCTTCAAATTTCTCTCTCCAGACGGATTGTTTTACGGTTTTGATTTCATCTTCGGTGAGTTCATAAAGATCATAGACTAATCTGCCTATGGCAAGGTCAATCTCAGTTATTTCTTTATCAAGTGCTTTTACGAGAACCCGCAGAATGCCCCGTCCTTTGGACGGGGATGAATGCGTGGGTGGTGCCGGGCCCAAGAAATCGCGGTGGCGGAACCATGAATTGGGCGAAATGCCCCGCACTTTGGGCGGGGATAGTCCAATTCAAGCGATTTCTTTACCTTTTTCTGGGCATCTTTAAATTTCCCGTATCCTTCTGAGAGTTCTTCTGTAAATTGCCCATGGAGAGGGTCACATCTTTGTTCTTAATTTTGCGAGTGAAAAGCTGGTTAATGCTTATATAAATAACTTAAGACATCGAAAGTCAAAAGTAAAGATATGACTCTTTCTCATTCTTTAAATCAACTCAATACCGAGTTTTTTAAGATATCTAATCATAGTATCATAAAAATCTTCCGCATCATTTATTCTTTTCTCTACCCGTTCTTGCTCGGGAGAAAAAGCAACATCATAATCGGCTAAGTAACGCTCGTCTTGTTCCTCACTTAGTATTTTCGAATACTTTGGCTCAATCTTACCTGTTTTTATCAGATGCAAACCGAACAGTCTTTTGACTGCTTCATGCGAACTAACCGTCACACTTTCACTGAGCAAAACTGCCTTTGCCGCATGTAAGACTGCATAATATGAACGAGAAATGGCGTCTTCAAAAAGACCTTCCTCAAACAGTCTTTTTGCAGATTTCAATGACTTCTGGCTTCTTGATATTTCCTTCTCTATCTCTTCTTTATTTAACGGTTTCATATTACTACTCCCTCCGATTCAATATTTTTTATAAACTGAAAGCTATTATTCCGGAGGTAATTCATATGGGATTCTGAAATAACCTGTATGGATAACCGATAATCTATATGCTCATCTAAATCATATCCAATTTCTCTGATTTCATCACCCTTCCTCCAATCATCGGAAGAAGTAATAACCAAAATGTCGATATCGGAATTTTTTTTAGCATCTCCTCTTGCCTTTGAACCATACACTACTATCTTTACGATTTCATCAGCAAATTCATCCTTTACTCTTTCTTCAAATTCCTCAATTACTTTTTTCTCCTTTAATGTCAATTTCATTTTATCTTTCCTCTCTCATCGAGGGGAAGGGATTTCATACAGCCAAGAAGAATTGCCCGGAAAAAACAGGAGGCCCGGCGAGCAAACCACTTGTGCATCTGATAGATGGGTTTAAAGGTGTTCCTCTCGGGAATCGCCAGCCGATTTATTTCCGCGATGGGAAAAGAGTCTTCAATTGCATATTTAACAGAGCCTTGCGTTGAGTTCCACACTATCTTCTCCTCTTGAAATGTAGCAATCTAAATCAGAAATAGAGCGGTTTAAAACTGAAAAAGTAACATCCCAGAGTGTTTCATTTCAGTTTCTGATTATGGGACAGTTTCACAGTTTATGGGGCAGTCTAAAACTTACCAATGCCCAAATCAAAGTGTTCCATAAATCCGCTAAGATTGTTTCATTTTATATTTAGTGCCTCTAGTTTTTCCTTCTTTCTTGAAAATCCCTAAGGCTACAAGTCGTTGAGTAACTCTTTTAGCTTTGTGTCTTGGAATTGATAAAAGCTTCTGGATATCTTCGTTTTTGATAAATCCTTTTTCTCTTAATGTACCCATAAGAACTCTGTATTCGTCAGGAAGCTTATTTAAATTTTTCTCTTTTTGCGATAAGATTTTATAAATTCTACCTCTTTTCTTAGGTAACTCTACTATACCCTTTTTTACCATCTCTTTGATTTCTTTAGATGCACCATAAATATCTACACCGCATACTCTCTGGTAATTCCTGCTTGTGAAGGAATTTTCATGCGCACGAGCAAAAAGTAACATTCGTTTTTGATTAGGATTAAGGTTTGCTCCCTTAAATTGCTCAAGCCATTCCAGATCATCGATTGAGTACATGGGCTGGTTTTTTAAGATGACAGAAAATAAAGAATCCGCCACGATCTCAATCTTCGGAGGATACAGTCCGTTCTTTTCCATTTCTTCAAACATCCTCGGAATACCTTCACCAGTTTCTCGCATATATCCCAAATCAGTCAGTACACGGACAATGAGTGGATTTCTGCTGGCATGAACTCGTTCCCTTCTAAGAATTCTTTCCAGGGTGACCGGCTCAGGAGGCAGACCAGGACTCCGAATCTCTATTCGATCATCAAACATCCATACCTCAATGGACAATCCCTGAATACTGTAATCTCGGTGAGCAACAGCATTTACAATTGCCTCTTGCCAGGCAAAAGTAGGATATTCAAACTTTTCGACAAAGAACAGGTCGTGAAGATATTGCCGTTCTTTGATCTGGGCAAAAATTGTTTTGTATGTTTCTTCAACCAGCTTTACCAAAGGCGATTCTATCCTTGCTCTTTTGATGATGTTTAATTCTCTGCCCACCTTTCTTTCTGTGCCTTCATATTTGATGAAATCAACACCACATCTGGGGTGCCAGCGGAGAGGATCTTTCCCGAAGAGCAGAAGGGTGGCCAACTTAAACTTGGGATTTCCATTATCGTAATCTATTAAGCGATACTCAAATGATATTTCTTCAGGGCTTTTGTCTATTCCTATTCTTTTGCCAAAGTCTACGACAAGTTCTTTAGAAATATCATTCCAGGAGGCAGATGGTTCAATACGACTTTCAAAAATAGCCTTTCTTTTTCCAGACTTAAGCAGTTCAATCTGATCTGCAGGAAAAGGCGTATTTGAATCACCAATGCGCAGAAGATAGCGACCATCGGTCAGTTGATATACATCGGGCATCCAATTGACAGTGAAAAGGAAGAGTCGCTTTCCCTGGAAGGATATTTCATTGATATTAGCCCGCAAGGGGGGCTTTATCAGGTTCTTGGGAGCATACTGGATGACTCTGAGCCTATCTTTTGGAAAATCAACCCCTGAGACATTTCCATCATCGTCCACCCCCAGCAAAAGAGTACCCCCGTCAGCATTGGCAAAGGCTGATAATGTCTCAGCAACATCTCTGGCAACATCCCTCGCCTTTCGGAGTTTCCACCGCCCAATGTATTCATAACAGCTTTTCCGTTCAAGAAACTGACCTTCAGGTTGCCGGAGTAGTCGCTTAATACTGATTGTATTCATGTCTTTTCCTATTCTAAAATAATCCAGGGTACTAACATCTCCAGTATTGAAAGTCCCCCGTGTTTGTATACTCCACTGGCCGCCTTACCCGGAGGATGAGTTTGGATACATCCCCTCAAAATAGCAACATTACGGTTAGCACATGTGGAGGGGGTCACATCTTTATTCTTGATTTTTGCGAGTGAAAGGCTGGTTAATGCTCATATTAACAACCTAAGACATCGAAAAGTCAAAAGTAAAGATATGACCCCTCCCTCATGAATAATTATTTCTGGTCAAATATATAAACAATGTTTTTATACTTTATGAACATGTTCATATTATTTATGCTTTTGTTCATAATATGCACCTTTTCTTTCACCCTTTAAAACAAGTATCTTTTTACCAACTAGCTTTTTCAATAAATGTGTGGCTTGTCTTGAACTCGACTTTGCCATTTTTTTACTCGGTCATTTCCTGGAAGCTTGTCCTCAATTCTAATCGGGGAGTTAGAACCAGGTTCTGTTGTATATAGATCCCTGCTTTCGCAGGAATGACATTATTATAGTAGCAGAAGCAGTTGGGAAATAGCTAAAGCCAACCCAAAGTAATAAGCTAATCTATTTGTAAGTCCTTGTTTTTAAAGCCTTATTCATTGCCAGAATCGATTTGGGGAAATGGCCAAAGTCGATACATAAACAGTTGATTTGATAGATATTCAAGATGTAAGTAGCATCTATTTGTAGGCTTTACCTTCGGGATACATACTTGTTCCCCTTTATGTAGAACCTCCAATTTTTCTCCTTTCCACCAGATATCCCTACCCGGGGGGAGGAAGCAATCTCCCTTACCTTCTCTCCCCTATCTTCGATATAGAGCTGGTCCCCACAGAGATCTATCCCGTTTAGGGAACCATCGATTCCCAAGGCTCTACAGAGCCTTCCCGGGCCATTGGTCAAATCGCTGCGACGGCCCCTTCTCCTCATCATAATCTCTAAACCATCCACAGGCTCCAGTGCCCGGATGAGCACGGCAGCAGGCATCCCTGGCTGCTCAGTGACCACATTGAGACAGTGATACATTCCATAGATGAAGTAGATGTAAGCGTAACCGGGTGGGCCGAACATCAACCTACTACGAGGGGTATAGCCGAATCTGGCATGGGAGGCCTGATCGTCTAAACCAAAATAGGCCTCCGTCTCCACGATGCGGCCGGAGAGGATCCCATCCTTCGTGCGATGGATGAGGTGCTTGCCTAAGATCTCCCTGGCCAGGGTTAAGGTAGGAGCAGAGTAAAAATCCCGCTTGAGCTTTCCCATAAAAATAGATGGCCGACGGTTCATCCGCCGACCATCAGGCAAAGAATAGACTATCCCCGGCGGAAATTCCGCAAGAACTGGTTAGCCTGGGCAAGGAATTCGTCACAGTCGACCTCAAATTTGGTCATCCGGGAGAGCTCCCGCTTGAACCTCGTTGATCCCTTTCTCTGTTTCTCCTTTATAGCATCGGTGAGGGAGATAAACCTCTTCTTCAGGTTCTCCCCTCTCCTTTGCAGTGCCTTATCCTTCCCCTTCAGCGAGGCCACCACCTCTAAGAAAGAGCTCTTCTCCAATTTGGAGGCCAAACTCCTGTGGGCCTCCAACAACAGATCAATATCCCCCATATATTAGCCTCCTCTTTCCTCTTGGTTGGCCTTTTTGAACATCTCCCTGGACTTCTCCCCCATATTTGCCTTGCTATAGAGGATGCCCAAATACCAGTATGCCTTCCGATAATTCGGGTAGTCCCTTAAGAGTTTTTCATAGGCTGCAATGGCCTTTTCCTGCATATCGGCCATATAATAGGCTTTGGCCAAATAAAATTGGCTCTCAGAATGGTCAGGGGAGAAGAAGATGGCCTTCTCCAACTCGGGAACGGCCTGGGAATACAGGCCCTTTTTGAAGTAGACTGCCCCTAAATTGAAATGTAGCTCTCCGTTCTTCGGCTCGATCTTCATCGCCCTTTTCAGATCGGCAATGGCCTCATCGAAGAAACCCTTCTCCGCGTAGGTGGCCCCCAAGTTACAGTAAGCCTCCACACAACCAGGGGCAAGCTGGATAACAAGCTTGAACTCCTCCACCGCCTTCTCAAAGTTTCCTTCCCGGTCGTAGACTATCCCCAGGTTGTTTCTGGCCTTGATATGCTGGGGAGCAAAGGCCAAAACCTTCTTGTATTCGGCTATGGCCTGCGCATACTTGCCCTCTTGAAACAGTTTCTTGCCCCTTTGGTAATGAACCTCAACATCTGAGGTCCCGTTTTCTAATTCCCGCTCCTTCATACAAGATCCTTCTCCCAATCCTCCCCATTGGGGCCTAAAACAGAGAGAAAAAAACCTGGAGAAGAGAAACACTCCTTGGCCACCCGGGTTACCGCCTCTTTATCCACCGCATCGACCTCCTTCAGGGTTCTGCTCAGGGAGAGATACTTCCCTAAGAAAAACTCTAACTGGGCCAATCTCTCCATCCGGGCGGTGGTGCTCTCCTGAGAGAGAACCAGAGCACCCTTTAACCGCGACTTGGCATAGGCCAGCTCCTGGTCGGTTATTCCCTGAGAGGTAAGTCTCTCCAGTTCGGAGAGGACAAGCTGCAAGGCCTCCCTGGCCTTCTGATGGTTGGCCCCCAAATATATGCCAAAGACACCAGCATCCCGGAAGAAGTCCAAAAAGGAATAGATGTTATAGGCCAGACCATTCCTCTGCCTTACGGTTTGGAAGAGACGAGAGCCCATCCCATCACCTAAGATGTTATTCAGAAAGAGAAGGGGATAGCGGCGTCGGTCAGAGAAGGAATAGGCGGGGATCCCCAATACCATATGGGTCAGGGAGGTGTCCTTCTCAGTTACCTGCAACCTTTTGGGTGAGGAAGTAGGAGGGTCTCCTCGGGGCACGAGGGAAGAGGGGAAGAGGTGAAATGACTTCTCCACCAAAGATAGCAGTTCCTTATGGCTAAGGTTCCCGGCAGCGGCCACCACCATCTTTCCCGGGACATAGTTCCTCTCGAAAAAACCCATTAAATTCTCTCTGGTTAGGGAGGAGACCATCTCGCTGCTCCCCAGGATAAACCTCCCCATAGGATGCCCCTCCCAGAGAAGCTTGATGAAGTTGTCCATCACCAATTCACTGGGGGAATCCTCCATATCTTTAATCTCCTCTAAGACAACTTTCCTCTCCCTTTCTATCTGCTCCGGGGCAAATACGGAGTTCTGAATGAGGTCGGAGAGAACATCCAAGGCCAAAGCAAGGTCTTCATCCAAAACCCGGGCCAAATAGCAGGTATTCTCCCGACTGGTGAAGGCGTTTAGCTGTCCTCCCACGGACTCCAGGGATTTGGCAATCTCCTCATCAGACCTGTTCTTCGTCCCCTTGAAGAGCATATGCTCGATGAAATGGGAGATGCCCGACTGCCCAGGAGGATCATCCCGGGAGCCAACATCCAACCAGACCCCCAAGGAGATAGATCGCACCCAGGGGACCCTCTGGCTGAGCACCTTGATTCCGTTGGGAAGGAGGGACTTGCGCATCCTACCTTCTCCTCTCCCGGGGAAGAAGGGCCTTCCTGCTCAACCTGATCTTACCTTGCGGATCTATCCCAATCACCTTTACCTGGACCTTATCCCCCACCTGCAAGACATCTCCCACCTTTCCAATCCGTTTGTGATCGATCTCTGAGATATGCAGGAGCCCCTCATGTTGAGGTAATATCGCCACAAAGGCCCCAAAATCCACCACCCTCTTCACCGTTCCTTCATAAGATCGACCGAGTTCGGGCTCCTCGATAATGTGATCTATCAACTCCTTGGCCTGCAACCCCGATGATTGATCGGTGGCGGCAATGGTCACCGTGCCATCATCGTCTATATCAATCTTGGCTTGAGTTTCCTCTATTATCTTCCGAATCATCTTTCCCCCGGGACCGATGATTTCCCCTATCTTGTCCTGAGGAACCTTAAAGCTTGTGATGCGGGGAGCATAGGAGGAAAGCTGGGAACGCGGCTGGGAGATGGTATGATCCATAATCTCCAGGATCCTCAATCGGGCGACCTGCGACTTCTCCAGAACCTCCCCGAGGATTTGGGAATTGATTCCCTCCACCTTTAGGTCCATCTGGAACCCAGTTATCCCCTCCATCGTCCCCGCCACCTTGAAGTCCATATCCCCATAATGGTCCTCTGCTCCCAAGATATCGGTAAGCACAACCCAATCCTCCCCCTCCTTGATCAACCCCATAGCCACCCCGGAGACACCGGTTTTGATGGGGACACCGGCATCCATCAGGGAGAGGCTGCTTCCACAAACCGTAGCCATTGAGGATGAGCCATTGGACTCCAAGATATCCGAAACAATCCTTACGGTGTAAGGAAAAACCTCATCTGTGGGGATGACCGGCTGAATGGACCGCTCTGCCAGGGCGCCATGGCCAATCTCCCTCCTCCCTGGGCCCCTGATGGGCTTCACCTCCCCGACGCTGAAGGGGGGGAAATTATAGTGTAGCATATAGCTCTTCCAGGATTCACCCTCTAAATCGTCGATCTTCTGTTCATCCATCTTTGACCCTAAAGTGGTTACCACCAGACTCTGGGTCTCACCCCTGGTAAAGAGCGCTGAACCATGGGTGCGCGGGAGGATCCCCACCTCACAGCTTATAGGACGCAGATCATCTGGGCCTCGCCCATCAATGCGCAATCCCTTCCCCAAGACCCTCCCCCTCATATCCCTCTTCTCCAGCTCAGAGATGACCGCGGTTATCGCCCTCTCCTCATCAGGAAACCTCTTCCCCAATTTCTCCACGGTCTCCTTGATTATCCGGCGCAACACCTCCTCCCTCTCCAACTTCCCCGGGATGGTGTTTGCCTGGTTTACCCTCTCCGCGGCCAATTCCTCCACGGCCTCCCAGAGCTCCTTATCCACCTGAGGGGGGGTATACTCCCTCTGGGGCTGACCGCACTGCTGGACAAGCTCATCTTGCATCTCTATGATCTGCGAAATGGCCTCCCGGGAGAAGTCCATCCCCTCTAAGAGGACCTTTTCGGAGACCTCCCGGGCAGATCCCTCCACCATAATAACATTCCCCTTGGTTCCCGCAATTACTAAATCGAGCTCGGATGAATCCAATTGGGAAAATGTCGGGTTGAGGAGATATTCCCCCCCTACTCGGCCCACCCGCACCGCACCCACCGGGCCGCGGAAGGGAATACCGGAAAGGGAAACTGCCGCCGAGCCGCCGATCATCCCTAATGTGTCCGCATCGTTCTCCTGATCAGCAGAGAGCACAGTGACCATCACCTGGATCTCATAGGGAAAGTCCGCAGGGAAAAGAGGTCGCAGGGGGCGATCGATCAGCCTGGCAGATAGGGTCTCCTTTTCCCTGGGTCTCCCCTCCCTTTTGAAGAATCCGCCAGGGATCTTGCCGGCAGCATAGGCCTTCTCCCGATAATCAACAAAGAGGGGGAGAAACCCCCGCTCATAGTCCGGCTCCTGGGCAACCACAACTGTGGCCAAGATCACTGTATCCCCATATTTAACTGTCACTGCGCCATTGGCCTGTTTGGCCACTTGGCCTGATTCAATGATCAACTTTCTCCCACCTAACTCCCTTTCAACTATATAAGCCATTACAAAACCTCCAGTTATCTCCGAAGCTTCAACCTCTTAACTAGGTCAGAGTAGCGCTCCGGGTTTTCCCTCTCTAAATAGGCAAGCAACCTCTTTCTTCTTCCCACCATCTGCAGCAGTCCTCTACGGGAGTGATGATCCTTCTTGTGAAGCTTAAAGTGCTTAATCAGGCCATTTATCCTATTGGTCAGAAGGGCGACCTGAACCTCGGCTGACCCCGTATCTGTAGCATGTAAGCCGAATTGCTTGACCAGCTTAACTTTCTGTTCCTTCTCCAAGGGCAATTTCAACCTCCTTTTTCTTCTTATCTGTTGGCTCCTGAAAATAGACCAGGGCTTCCTCCTCATCCTTGGCTAGCTGGGCCAGTAGGTCCCTGGGGTGAGGAAAGGTCCTCTCCTCCCTAATCCGGCGATAGACCATCAGCTCCAACTCCAACCCATAGAGGTTCTCCTCCTCACCTATGAGATATGCCTCCAACCTCCTCTCCCCTTCCCCAAAGGTAGGCCGATAACCCACATTCATCAAACCTATCCTCTCCCCTCCCTGAAAAAGTGCCTTAACTATATAGACCCCGTCCGGGGGGAGCAGCTTCCTGAAATAGGGAGAGAGGTTAGCCGTTGGGTAAAAGAGCTTCCTCCCCCTTCCGTCCCCTTCCACTACCTGGCCACTCAGAGGATAAGGATGGCCCAACATATCCAGGGCACCGGCAAAATCCCCCTCCTGGACTATCGTGTGGCGGATCCTGGTGCTGCTTATCGGGGAACCGGCATAATGCGATTTCCCCACCACCTTCACCCCAAATCCATACCTCTTCCCCATCTCCTGCAGGTAGTCGATCTTCCCCTTCCTCCCCTGACCAAAAGCATGGCTGGGGCCAACTACCACCTCCTTCGCCTGGAGGAAACCAACCAGGAACTTTTCCACAAAACCATCTGGCCCCCAGCGGCCGAACTCCGGGGTAAAGTCCACGACCAAACAGAGGTCCACCCCCAATTGCTCCAGTAACCGCAGCTTCTCCCGCTTGGTGGTGAGGATAAGGGGAGCGGTAGCTGGGTTCACCACCCATTGGGGATGGGGGTGAAAGGTGACCACTACGGCAGGACGGTGTTGCAGGCTGGCCCTACTTAATAGCTCACCGATAACCCTTTGATGTCCCAGGTGGAGGCCATCAAATGTCCCTACCGTGACCACCGGGCCCGCGATTTGGGGCCTGTTGCCTGGATAGTTATATACTTCCATTTAGGGGAAAACCCTCAGATAGGAGGCCTGGAAACTCACTTTCTCATCTATGTCAGCAGTGGCCATAAGGAGGGCTACCAGGTCTCCTCCTTCATCTAAGACCTTTATCCTCTCCCCCTTTCTTATCCCTGGAGAGAGGGACAAGACATCCTCAGGACGCAGGGGGAGGCCCGCCCTCAGCCGAGGCCGAGAGGAATTGCCTATCTGCACCAGCTTCCACTCAGGAAGGGCATCCCCCAGAGGGATGACGAAATCCTCCCACCTCTCCCTCTGGGCCAACCCCTTTATCCTCTCCGGGGGAAGGGAGTCCTCCAGCAAAAAGTTCTCAACCCTGGTGCGCACCAGTTGCACCAAATGCGCACCACACCCCAACCGTTCACCAATATCAGAGGCTAGAGATCTGATATAGGTGCCAGAGGAACAGGTTACCTTTATCCCGACAAAGGGAGGAGCAAACCTGCGCAAGTTAATCTCCCTTATCCACACTCTTCTGGGTTTTGGATTAACTTCCACCCCCCTTCGGGCTAAATCATAGAGCCTCTTCCCCCCCTGCCTCAGGGCAGAAAATCGGGGTGGCCTCTGCCATACTTCCCCCACAAATCCAGCAACAACCTCCTCCACCCTCTTCCTTCTGAGATCAGCAAATGGAGCCTCGGCGATTATCCTTCCTGTAAGATCACCGGTCTCCGTGCTCTGACCCAGTTTAAGAAGGGCCTCATACTCCTTTTCCCCCTGCAGGTAGGGAAAAAGCTTGGTGGCCTGACCAAAAAACACGAGCAAAACCCCTTGAGCAAAGGGGTCCAGGGTTCCGGCATGACCCACCTTGGTGGTACCCAGAAGAGGCTTCATATAGGCACAGACATCATAGGAGGTCCAACCCCTGGGCTTATCCACATTAAGCAGGCCAGCTTGCGGCCTCAACCCCCTCCCTCTACCTGGTGCAAGAGGTCCAAAATGTGTGTTCCATACTCTATGGAATCGTCAAAGACAAAACTGATTTGTGGGGTATATTTCAGCTTAATCCTTCTTCCCAACTGAGCTTGCACCCAACTCCTTGCCCGCTGCAACCCCTTAATGGCCGCCCGATGTTGGGCCGCATCGCCCAGGACGCTGAAATAGACCTTTGCATATCTGAGGTCAGGGGTAACCTTGACCTCGGTCAGGGTGACCAGGCCAATGGAGCGATCCTTAAGCCCGTTTTCGATTATATCGCTGATCTCCTCCTTGAGGAGATTTTCTACCCTTTGACATCGTCTACTTGACATCTATCGCAGTTCGATTGTGGAGCGTAAGATCTGGATCCTCCCCTCTTCCTCTAAGGAACTCTCCACCCGCGAGAGGATGGGGTAGACCCAATTAGCTTGGGTGGAAAGAAAGGCTATCCCCAAAGTAGCCCTCTGCCAAAGATTGTGGTCATCCAGTTCACAGATGGAGACATTAAACCTTCTCCTTAGCTTATCCTTTAATCCCTTAATTACCTGCCTCTTGGCCTTTAGGGACTGACTTTGGGGAATGTAGATATCCAGTCTCAATACCCCCACAACCATCTCTCAAAGCTTCCTCTTGGCCTCCCTCTCCTCGTAGGCCTCTAAGAGGTCCCCTGCCCTGATGTCGTTGAGGCCCTCGACCTTGATGCCACATTCAAAGCCGGAGCTCACCTCCTTGACATCCTCCTTAAACCTATGCAAAGAGGAGATCTCCCCGTCAAAGACTAACTCCCCACCCCTTTTCACCCGCACCTTACAGCCCCTTTTCACCGCCCCCTCCTTCACCCATGAGCCGGCAACGGTTCCCAACTTGGAGGAGTGAAAAATCACCCGCACTTCTGCTAAGCCAATGGGGATCTCGATCTTCTCCGGCTCTAACAGTCCCTCCAGGGCCGCTTTGACATCCTCCTCCGCTTCATAGATGACATCGTAATATCTCACATCCACCCCTTCCTTGGCCGCTAGTTCCACAGCCCGCAGGTCAGCGTGCACATGAAAGCCAATGACCACGGCCTCTGAGGCCGCAGCCAGGAGGATATCGGAGGTACTAATCGTCCCCACCCCCCGGTGGATCACCCCCACCTTAACCTCTGGGGTGGAGAGCCTCTCCAAGACATCGCTTAAGGCCCCCACCGAGCCATCCACATCCCCTTTAATGATTATCCTCAGTTCCTTTATCTGCCCGGTCTTGATGTAATCGTAAACATCGGTTAAGCCCACCTTCCGCGTCCTCCTATAAGCCTCCTCCCGGTGGAGCTGTTGCCTCTTTAGGCTGATCTCCTTGGCTTTCCTCTCATCGAGGACCACATGAAAGGAATCACCGGCCTGGGGCAGGCCCTCCAAGCCCAGGACCTTTACGGGAGTGGCCGGGGGCACCTCCTTAGGCCTCTCTCCCCGGCCATCGATCAGCGCCCTCACCTTCCCCCAGATCATTCCACAGATAAAGGAGTCGCCCAAGTGTAAGGTCCCGTTCTGCACCAGGACGGTGGCCACTGGCCCTCTTCCCAAGTCCAACCTGGACTCCACCACCACCCCTGTGGCCCGTAGGTGGGGATCGGCCTTCAGCTCCATTAGATCAGCTTGCAGCAGGAGCATCTCCAAAAGCTTGTCCACCCCCTGCCCGGTCTTGGCTGAGATCTCCACCGCTACAGCCCTCCCCCCCCACTCCTCAACTATCAGACCAAGCTCGGAGAGCTGTCTCTTCACCCTATCCGCACTAGCCCGGGGTAGGTCCATCTTGTTAATGGCCACCACTATAGGAACCCCCGCGGCCTGGGCATGGTCAATGGCCTCCACAGTTTGGGGCTTAACCCCATCATCGGCAGCCACCACCAAGACCACGAGGTCGGTTATCTGAGTCCCGCGGGCCCGCATTGCGGTGAAGGCCTCATGCCCCGGCGTATCCAGGAAGACTATCTTCCCCTTGGGCAGTTCCACCTCATAGGCCCCAATGTGCTGGGTTATTCCCCCTGACTCCCCGGCAATGATATTGCTCTCCCTGATATAATCCAAGAGAGAGGTCTTTCCATGGTCCACATGGCCCATAATGGTCACCACCGGGGCCCGCGGCTCCTCCTCACCGGAAGGAGCCTCCTCCCCCTCCTCCAGAAGATCTAACCCATACTCGGCCATCTGCCTCACCTGAAAGCCGAATTCATCGGCCATCATCTCAATGGTCTCTATATCCAACCGCTCATTGATGGTGACCAGAAGGCCCATCTCCATACATTTGCTGATCACATCAGTAGATTTAACCTCCATCTGGGCGGCCAACTCGGCCACGGAGATAAACTCTGAGACCCTCACTTCCTTAAGCTTCTCTCCGGTGGCCGCCGCAGCCTCGTGGTGTCTCCTCTTCCTCTTGGGGAGTTTGGAGGTCATCTCGGTCAACGTCCTCTTTACATTCTCGGCAACTATCTTTTGGTCCACCTTTCTCTTTCTGACTACTTTCCTGCCCCGCCGCGGACCAGCCCGAAAGACTGGTTTTCCCTTCCCCTTCTTCTTTACCGCCTTTTTAGACTCCTCCTTGCTCTTGCGGGCTTCTATCAGTTTCCTCTTCCGCTTGTATTCCTTCTTAACTGCCTCTTTCTCCTCGCTAAACCTCCTCTCTACCGCTTCCAGCATATCCTCACTGACTAAGCTCATTGGGCTCTTTACCCTAAAATCCAGCTCATGAAGGATGTTGAGAAGGGCTTCACTGGAGACATCATACTTTCTGGCAATCTCATATACCCTTTTATCCTGCGCCAATTTGCCCTGCCTCCTTTTCCCTATTCCTTAGCTAATTCCGCCACCCGAGCCAGAATCGTCCCTGCCCGCTTAGGGCCAATCCCCGGAATAGCGGTCAGTTCCTCGGGCTTTCTGCTGCGTAGGTCGAACAAGCTCTCTATTCCTTTTGAACTTAGCTTCTCCACAAGCTTAGGCCCTAACCCAGGAAGTTGCCCAACCCCCATAGCGGAGAGCCGTTCCTTCTCTATGAGCTGTCGGTAGCGGGTGTTGCTGAGGATATCTATCTTCCATCCGGTGAGCTTAGCCGCCAACCGCGCGTTCTGGCCGGACTTGCCTATGGCCAAGGAGAGTTGATCATCATCAACCACCGCCCTCACCTTGTTCTCCCCTGAATAGACATCGGCATGCCTGATCTTTGCCGGGCTCAAGCTGTTGCTCACGAAGATAGCCGGATCAGAGCTCCAATGGACGATGTCGATCCTTTCATTTTCCAACTCCCTGACCACATTTTGCACCCGGGAACCCTTTACCCCCACACAGGCCCCCACAGGGTCGATCCTGCTATCGGCAGAAACCACAGCTATCTTTGAGCGGCTGCCGGGCTCCCTGGCCACTGCCTTTATCTCCACGATCTTCTCATAGATCTCCGGAACCTCTAATTCGAAGAGTTTCACTAAAAATCCCGGGGCGGTCCGGGAAAGCTTTATCTGGGGTCCCCTGGAGGATTTTTGCACATCCAGCACATAGCTGCGGATAGTATTCCCCTGTCTATACCTCTCCTTCTTTATCTGCTCGGAAGGAGGAATTATTCCCTCGCTGCGCCCCAAGTTGACAACTATCGTCCCCCTATCCAACTGCTGCACGGTTCCCGTGACTATCTCCCCCACCTTAGACTGGTAGTCCTCAAAAACCTTGTCCCTCTCTGCCTCCCTGATCCGTTGCATAAGCGCCTGCTTGGCCGCCAAAATGGCATTTCTCCCAAAATCGGAAAGGGAGAGTTCCACCCTCACCTCCCCTCCCAACTCGGCCTGTGGATCTATCTCCTTGGCCTCCGGCAGGGATAACTGCAGGTTGGGCTTTTGCACCGCCTCTACCACCTTTTTGAGGGCAAAGATCTCTATCTGGCCATTGTTCTGGTTGACATTTACCTCGATGTTCTCCGAGCTACCATATGTCTTCTTGGCTGCCAAAAGGAGACCGGCCTTCAGGGTCTCCAAGACCAGGCCCATATCTATACTCTTCTCCCTGGTTATCTGCCCCAGGGCATCCGCTATCTTTAGGTTGGACATTTAAATCTTCACCTCTAACTTAGCCCTGGCTATCTCCTCCCAGGGCAAGAGTTTATCCTTATCCTCCACAATGAGGAGAAGTCCTGCAGGGAACGTAGCGGCAATCCTTCCCCGCCAGACCTGCCTTCCCTCGTAGGGTCGATGTAGGCTCACCTGCACCTCTTCCCCGATATTTCTCTCAAAATCAGCTGGCTTGGTGAGAGGACGATCCAATCCGGGAGAGGAGATCTCCAAAATATATGATCCGGGCAGGGGATCCTCAGTGTCCAAAAGATCGGAGAGGCTCCTGCTCACCCGAACACAATCGGCCAGGCTGACCCCCCCTGGCTTGTGGATAAGCACCTTTAAGAATTTTCTCCCCACGCCCCAGAGCTTAACCTCCACCGCCTGAAAACCCAGGCTCTCCACCCGGGAGCTAACCAACCCCCTCACCCTCTCCCCCAAGTTCATCAGACCTCCATACCAAAAAAGTGGGCATCCACCCACTCCTTAGAGAGGAATATACTAAATATTGCCAAGTTAGGCAAGGTTTTTTTTCCAAAGCTGATTTGGACCCTGAAAGGGCTAAGCCTGGTTCCTCTTCAGCCTCCTCCTGGCATCCATCATCCTCCTCCTCCTCTCCTCACTTGGCTTCTGGTAAAATCTCCTCTCCTTCAGCCCCCGCAGTATCCCCTCCCTCTGACAAAGGTGGCGAAACCTCCGCAAGGCCCTTTCAAAGGGCTCATTATCCCTAACTTTAACTTGAACCAAATGGATCAGCTCCTTATTTTATAAGGTTTGAAAGCAATATAAACCTAATTTTATCGCTTGTCAACAGATTTCTCTAGCCTCCCGATAAAGGGCAACAATCGCTCTTTCAGCCTCCTCCATCCCCCCTGCCACATTTAGCCAATGGATTCCCTCTTCCCCTCTAAACCAGGTAAGCTGCTGTTTGGCATACCTGCGGGTCCTCTGTTTGATAAGCTCCTTGGCCTTCTGCAGGGTCATCTCCCTCCTCAGGTAGGAGATTATCTCCTGATAGCCAGGGGAGCGCAGGGGATTAAGCTGCGGGGAGTAACCCCTATTCAGCAAATCCTTCACCTCCTCCACTAAACCCTGGGCAACCATCTCCTCCACCCTCTGATCAATGAGCCCATAGAGCCTCCTTCTCTCCATCTCCAGGCCGATCTTCAAGGGGATAAATTTAGCCCTGCTATATGCCCCCTCCGCTTGCAGCCGCGAGAGGGGACGGTGGGTGCTCAGCCAGACCTCCAAAGCCCGCACCGTCCTCACCAAATCCCGCGGGGAGATCCTCGCGGCCCCTGGAGGATCAACCCTAAGGAGAATTTTGTGTAAGGCCTCCCTCCCCTTTCTCTCCGCAAACCTGATCAACCTCTCCCTTATCCAAGGGGAAGCGGGTAGGCCAGCCACCAGCCCCTCGAGCAGAGCCCTAATGTAAAATCCACATCCCCCCACAACCACGGGAACCCTTCCCCTGCGGAGAATGGAATCTATAACCTCCCTGGCTAACTGGGCGTAAAGGAAGGCGTTAAATGGCTGATCAGGGGCCAGGATGTCCAGGAGGTGATGGGGGACAGCCTTTCTATATTCCTGGGAGGGTTTTGCCGTCCCTATATCCATCAACCTGTAGATCTGGCGGGAGTCTGCAGAGACGATCTCCCCACCCAAGATTAAGGCTATCCTATATCCCAGTTCGCTCTTCCCGCTGGCCGTGGGGCCCAGGATTAGGGGGACAACCCCATTCACCTCCCGAACCTTCTCCCCAACTCCTGGAGGGTAAGCTTAATCAGGGTGGGCCTGCCATGTGGACAGAAATAGGGGGTCTGGGTGGCGAAGAGACTGTCGAAGAGGTTGCTCATCTCCTCCGGAGTAAGTTTATCCCCGGCTTTAATCGCCCCATGACAGGCATATGATTTGGCAAATTCATCCTTCCCCCTTGCCTTACCCTCTTCCCGCAACTGATCCAAGATCCCCTTAACCAATTCTCCCCCACCCCGGTTCTTGGCCCCGGCCGGAACGGCCTCGATAAGCAGGGACCGACCACCAAAGGGCCTCAGCTCAAAGCCCAGCTTACGGAAATCCTCCTGATGTTCCTCCCAGAGGGAGTATTCCACCTGAGTTAGCTCTATATTTTGCGGGAAGAGGAGCCTCTGACCAATAGCCCTCCCTTGCTCTAAATTCCGCAGGGCTTTCTCATAGAGCACCCTCTCGTGAGCGGCATGCTGGTCCATAATGAGCAGCCCCCCTTTGATCTCGGTGATGATATAGAGGTTGTGAACTTGCCAGAAGTTGATGAGCGGCCCTCTGCGGGCCTCCTCCCTTGGTGGGGCAAACCCTCCATCCCCAGAGGGCAGCTTCAGGGTCTCCTGGGTAGAGCGGCGCTCAAGGTAATCAGCCATGGCCTCCTCAACCCGCCTCCCTCTGGGGAGGGAAGGGGTAAATGAGCCCTTTCCCAGGGAAGCCTTTACCGCCCGCGCCAAGGTGTCATGGACCCAACTGCTATTGGAGAATTTAACCTCCTTCTTTGTGGGATGGACATTGACATCCACCAACTTAGGGTCAACCTCCAAGAAGATAACGGCCAGGGGATAACTGCCGGGGAGAAGGAGATCCCCATAACCCTGCAGCAGGGAATGGCTGAGTAGCTTGCTGACAATTGATCTTCCGTTAACAAAGAACCTCTGATGCCTCCCTGATGTGCGGGAGGCCTTGGGCAGGGAGATAAAACCCTCTATTTTGAGATCCTCTTCCTGATAAACGATGGTCAACATATCCCCTCCATACCTTGCCCCCCATATTCCCTCTACCCTCTCCCTTTTCCCCTTAGCCGAGGGATAGTTGAAGACCTCCCTTCCATCTTGCACAAACCTAAAGGATAATTGCGGATAGGCAAGGAGGAAGTTATGAAGCAGATCGGCAATCTGTCTATATTCTGAGCTAATGCTGCTCAGGAATTTCCTGCGGGCAGGTATATTGAAGAAAAGGTTCCGCACCGTTACGGAGGTCCCCTCAGGGGCGCCCACCTCCTGCACCCCTTGGACCTCCCCCCCCACCACCTCTACCAATGTTCCCGAGACTCCCTTGTGGGGCTTGGTCACCAGGATCACCTGGGAGACAGAGGCTATGCTGGGGAGTGCCTCCCCCCGAAAGCCCAAGGTGGAGATGGACCAGAGGTCGTCAGAGGAGGAGATCTTGGATGTGGCATACCTGTGGAAGGCCAAAGGGGCATCCTCTCCCTCCATTCCCACCCCATCATCGCGCACCTTAATCAACTCTCTCCCTCCACCCTTTATCTCCACCTCTATTCCCCTGGCTCCCGCATCTATGGAGTTATCCACCAACTCCTTAACCACGGAGGCCGGGCGTTCGATCACCTCCCCAGCGGCGATCTTCTGCACCAAATCGGGGGGGAGAAGTCTTATCTTCCTGTCCATATCCATCAGCAAATCCTATTCCCACATAAACAACTGCCCCCTGAGAGATGTCAACGATGCCAGACAGAGGGTCTATATTCCAACGAAGCTTCAGGTTTCAAAAAGGAGATTTTTACCCCATCAAGGTAAACTTCCTTCCTCCTCTACGGTTGATTCCTCCTCCACAAAGGCTGGATTCTCAAATTTAGCATATTCGTCGATGAAAGCCAGCTTGACGCTTCCCGTAGGCCCATTCCGTTGTTTGCCGATTATTATCTCCGCTATCCCCTGTAAGGGATTTCCCTTCCTATCCTGGAGGATGCCATAAACCTCAGGCCTGTAGATGAAGAGAACCAGATCAGCATCCTGTTCAATGGCCCCAGATTCCCTGAGATCGGACAATTGGGGTCGGTGTTCTTTCCCCCTGACCTCCACCTGGCGGGAGAGCTGGGAAAGGGCCACAACAGGCACATCCAACTCCTTGGCCAGCCCCTTGAGGGAACGACAGATAGTCGATATCTCTTGCTGGCGGTTCTCCGCTCCCTTGGGCCCTTGCATAAGTTGCAGATAGTCCAAGATCACCATCCCGATGTTCTGAGAGGACTTCAGCCTCCTGGCCTTAGCCCGCATCTCCAACACCCCAATAGCCGGGGTATCGTCAATAAACAGGGGGGCCTCGGAGAGGGGTCCCACAGCTATGGAGAGCCTGGGCCAATCCCTGTTGGGCAACCTTCCGGTGCGCAACAGGTGGGAGTCCACCCTGGCCTCCGAACAGAGCATCCTCTGCACCAACTGGCTCTTAGACATCTCCAGGCTGAATATGGCCACCGGAAGCTTCTCCTTGATGGCCACATATTGGGCTATGGAGAGGGAAAGGGCCGTCTTGCCCATTGAGGGACGGCCGGCGATGATCACCAAGTCTGATTTCTGGAAGCCCGAGGTCAGGGAATCCAATTCCTTGAAGCCAGAAGGGATGCCGGTGACAAATCCCTCCCTCTTATGAAACTCCTCTATAGCCTCAAAGGTATGGGGAAGAATCTCTCCTATATGCACAAATCCTCCCCTCATCCGGCTTTCCGAGAGGTTGAATATCTGCTGTTCGGCCTTGTCTAAGAGGCTATCAGCCTCCACCTGAGGTTGGTAGCACTCGGTTACTATCCCCGTGGAAACATCAGCCAGCTTCCTTAATGTAGCCTTCTCCAAAACGATGCGGGCATAGTATTCTAAGTTGGCCGCAGTAGGGGTGGATTCTAAGAGGCCCATCAGGTAGACCCTCCCCCCTATTTCTTTCAACTTCCTTCTCTTCTTCAACTCCTGAGTGAGGGTGATCAGATCCACAGGCTTGTTCGCATCATAGAGGCCCACTATGGCCTGGAATATCTGCTGATGTTCCACTCGATAAAAGCAGCTCTCGTCGAGCAGCTCCACCGCCTTCCCTATGGCCTCCTTGCTCAAAAGCATAGACCCCAACACCGACTGTTCCGCCTCCACCGCCTGGGGAGGCAACCTCTCTCCACTTGGCTCAATCATCCAATTACCCCCTCTCCAATTGGGCCCGCAGAAGCTTCAGATCCTCCCAAGCTGGTCTCTTAAAGTGGGGATTACGCAAAAGGGCAGCAGGGTGGTAAGTGACCAAAAGCCTCCTCCCCTGGAATGGGTGAAAGAATCCCCGCAGCTCTCCCAAGCTTCGCTTGGTATCTAAAAGGGTCTGAGCAGCGATCCTGCCCAGGGCGCAAATGACCTGAGGATTAATGATCTCTATCTGTTCATCCAAATAGGGGCGACAGAGAACTACCTCAGAGGGAAGCGGGTCCCTGTTCCCCGGTGGGCGACACTTGAGGATGTTCGCTATGTAAATATCTGACCTGGCCAAGTCAATGGATTCCAGCATCTTAGTGAGGAGCTGTCCTGCCTTGCCTACAAATGGCCGGCCCAACCTGTCCTCATCTGCTCCCGGCGCCTCCCCTACAAAGAGAAGTTCTGCCTGAGGATTCCCCTCCCCAAAGACCAAGTTTTTCCTAGCCTTACCCAACTGACACCTCTGACAATCCTTTATCCGCTCATAAAGCCCTTCCAGCTTGGCCTGAGGGGAACCTTCAACCCTCCGGGGGGAAGGGGATGGGGAGAGATACACCTCCTTATAGCCCAATTCTATCTGCTGGGTTATATAGTTGCGGAGAAGGTGAAGGGCTTCTTGGTCTAATGAAGGATCTCGGTTATCCGATCCCATATCCTTTCCGCCACCTCCAATTTGGGCAGTTTAGGCAAAGGCTCTGTCCTCCCATCCTTCCAGATAAGGGTGACCACATTTGTCTCCACCTCAAAGCCTGCCCCCTCCTGAGTAAGATCGTTGAACACGATGAGATCAAGGTTCTTCTCCTGCAGCTTTCTTCTAGCCCTATTCAGACCGTCCCCGGTCTCTAAGGCAAACCCCACCAAAAACTTATCCCCCTTTTCTTCAGCTACCTCTTTAAGTATATCAGGAGTGGGCTCGAGTTTTAAGCTTAGCTCTCCCCTACTCAGCTTCTTTTGAGGCACACTCTGGGGTTTAAAATCGGCTACCGCGGCAGCCATCGCCAGGATATCCGCCATCGGGAAACTTTCCCTTACCCTCTCCCTCATCTCCTGGGTGGTGCGCACCATCTGCAGGTTTACCTCAAAAGGCGGAGGGAGAATTGAAGGGCCGCTAACTAAGGTGACCTCCCCACCCCGCCACCTGGCCACCTGGGCCAGGCTGTAGCCCATTCTTCCCGAGGAACGGTTGGTCAAGACCCGCACCGGGTCCAAATCCTCCTCCGTCCTCCCCGCAGTAACGAGCACCTTCTTGCCCAAAAGGTCCTTTTTTGGATAAAGGATTTCTTTAATTTTCCCCAATATCTCCCCAATTTCTATAAATCTACCTCTCCCTATCTTTCCTGAAGCCAACCCACCAAAGCCTGGTCCACTGAAGTGAAATCCAAATTCCTTAAGCTTCGTGACATTGGATTGCAGAAGGGGGTTTTCCCACATACCAGAGTCCATCGCTGGGGAAATAACCTTGGGGACCTGAGAGGCCAGACAGACGCTGGTAAGCAGATCATCGGCCAGGCCTGAGGCTAACCTGGAGATGCTATCTGCCGTGGCTGGACCAATGAGGACCAGATCCCCCCATTGGGCTAAGCTTATGTGCTCAGGCACCCATTGTTGGTTTAGGCTAAAGAGATCAGCGTAAACAGGGTGACCAGAGAGGGTCTGAAAGGTGAGAGGGGTGACAAACTCCTGGGCAGCCGCGGTCATCACCACCTTCACCTCGGCTCCTTCCCTTCTTAGTTCCCGCACCAGCTCACCCCCCTTATAGGCTGCTATGCTGCCTGTGATGCCTACTATTATGCGCTTGTCTTGTAGGGGATTCATCTTCGGTTAATTTTAAGTTGTTAATTGCTAATTGACCATTGCCCATTAGATGTTGCAGATCCGAATTATTCATAAACTGATGATGAATTCGTTATTTAAAGGTGCCCCTATTCCTCCGTAGGGACAGACCTTCAGGTCTGTCCGTCCCTTTCGGACAGGGCTAAAGCCCTGTCCCGACAAGGAGGCCTAAAGGCCCTGAACCCGCACTAAAGTGCGGTAGGAGTGGGCTGCTTAAGCCCACCTGGAAAACTTTGCTCGAAAAACGATATCTTGCAAGTTTGTGGCATAGATTACACAAAAATCTTCAGTTTAGATAATTTGGAATTTGACCATTGGGATTTGTTTCGGATTTCGACATTCGGATTTAGAGTTTCCTTACTCGCTTCACGCTCCTCGGTTTGAAGCAAAGCTTCGCTAACCTTTCGTGGAAAATCTTCCTCTTATATATTCCAGAACCTTATTCCCCTCCCCCTTTCTCATCTGCAAGATCTCCACTTCAGGACGGGTCCTCACCCTCTCCACAAAGGGGTGAGCTCCCCTGTAGATCGTCCCCAAAAGGGGCTTTGGGGAGTTCAGACATTTAACCACCACCTCCCTGAATTGGGGGGATAAAAGCTCCATCTTCCCTATCTCATCGACAACCAAGAGATCGGCTCGCACCAAAGCTTCCTCTAAGCTACCCACCCCAATGGAGTTCAGATCCCTCAGGTTCACCCCGTATCTCCCCACCTTGGGCCCATAATCTATCCCTAAATGGGCTAAAACTCCCTCCCTTCCATCAAGGGTGATGAGTTTAAACCCCTCCCTTCTTCTTTCCCTTATCTCCTGGGTATAGAAGCCACCGGCTCTCAGTTTCGTTTCCGCGATAAACTCCTTAATCAAGGTGGTCTTGCCACATCCAGGCGGGCCCGTAATCAGCAACTTGACCTTGCTCAATGCCTAAAATGCCGCACCCCGGTAAAGACCATAGCCAAATCCTGTTCATCGGCGGCAGCTATCGCCTCGTCATCCCTCTTGGAGCCTCCAGGCTGGATTATGGCTTTTACCCCCGCCTTAGCCGCCTCATCGATCCCATCTCTCATCGGAAAGAAGGCATCAGAGGCCAAAACAGCCCCTTTGGCCCTCTCCCCTGCTTTGTGCGCTGCGATAATCACCGCATCCACCCGGCTGGGCTGACCAGCCCCTATGCCCACCGTCCTCTTATCCTGAACCAGGACTATAGCATTCGATTTGATGTGCTTGACCACCTGAAAGGCAAAAAGGAGCGAATCTACCTCCCTTGGGGTGGGTTCCTTCTTGGTCACCACCCGCAGATCGTTTGGGGAGACCGCTCTTAAATCCTCATCCTGAAGGAGAGCCCCTCCCCTGATAAATCTTAGCTCCTCCCCCTGCCCCTTCTTTAACCCTCCACAGCGCAAAAACCTGCGGTTCTTCTTCTGCCTTAAGAGGTTAAGGGCTGCAGGTTCATAATCAGGAGCTAAGCAACACTCCACAAACCCGGTTTGGTCAATTAAACGGGCAGTCTGCAGGTCGACCTGACGATTTAAACCGATCACGGAACCATAGGCTGATAGGGGGTCACCATCTAAGGCACCCTGGTAGGCCTGGGCCAAGCTTGGTGCGGCAGCGGCTCCACAGGGGCTGGCGTGTTTAAAGATGGCCACAAAAGGCTCCTCAAAGTCGAGAATCATTCCCAAGGCAGCATCTAAGTCCCTCAGGTTGTTGAAGGAAAGGGGTTTGCCAGAGAGCTTCTCCGCGGAGGCCACACTTGTCCCGGTGAAGGTGGGATCCCGGTAGAGGCTGGCCCTCTGATGGGGGTTCTCCCCATACCTGAGCTCCTCGATCTTCTGGAAATAAAGGTCTAAGGTAGGGGATGAATCCCCCAAAAGCCAACCATAGATCAACTGGTCATATTCCTGAGTTAGACGAAAGGCCTCTTGAGCCAACTTGCGCCTAGTCTCCAAGGAGAGCTCTCCATCCATAGCCTTAATCTCAGAGAGGACCTCCCCATACTGGTCAGGACTGGTGAGCACAACCACCCCCAGGTAGTTCTTGGCTGCGGCCCTTACCGCAGATGGACCACCAATATCAATACTCTCCAAAATCTTATCAGGTTGAGCTTGATATTTTCTGCTTATTTCCTTAAAAGGATAAAAGTTACAGACAACCATATCTATTGGTTTTATCCCCCTCTCGGCAAGCTCCTTGAGGTGCCCGGGATCTGATCTGTCAGCCAATATCCCCGCATGGACAAGGGGGTGCAAACTCTTCACCCTCCCTCCTAAAATAGAGGGCCAACCGGTAAGCTCCTCCAAGTCCTTGGTCTCGATTCCCTTTCCCCGAAGGAAATTCGCGGTCCCCCCGGTGGAGATTATCTCCACCCCCAGTTCCTTGAGCCCCTGGGCAAACTCGCCCAGACCGCTTTTGTCATAAGTGGTTATAAATGCCCTTTTAATCAATCCCTCCTCCTTGGTTTAGCTGCCTGCGGCGGCTCTTTTTTGCCGGGATAAACAGGATTTACTGGATTTTTATCCCAGATCCCCTGTAGGAAAACACCAAATGACACCGAACCAACCGTAAAACTATCCCAAAATATGCAGGAACCACAGATGAACACAGATTTTCACAGATTATATAAGAATCTTCATGAATATAGGCTTTCATCTTTTAGGTGAAAATAGAGGCTAAACTAAATTTTTAAAAGCTCTCTATTTTGAATATCTGGTGATAATCCTGTGAAATCTCGTGGTTTCCTAATGCATAATCTGGGATTATCATTCATCTTAGAATTTCACTTAAATTCGATGACTTTCGGTGTTTATTTATCCTGATTATCCTGTCAACCCCGTCCAAAATGGAAATTTTTCTACTCTGAAATTAGCCTCTTCAATGCCTCGGCATACCTCCTGATAAGCTCCTCCCCCACCTGAGGGGGAAGTTCTGGGGCCGGGCCTTCACCCTGCCAACCTACGGAAGAAAGATAGTCCCTCAGGTACTGTTTGTCAAAACCCTTCTGAGGCTTCCCTGGTTGGTATTTCTCCTCAAGCCAATAGCGGGAAGAGTCCGGGGAAAGGGCCTCATCTATCCAGAGAAGTTCCCCGTCGAGGATGCCAAACTCAAATTTAGTGTCGGCCAAGATCAACCCCTTGGAGAGCGAATAGGATAGTGCCTCCCTGTAGAGCCTTAGGCTTGTCTGCCTGAGCATCACCGCCCTCTCCTCCCCAATTAGCTCTACCAATTGGGAGAAGCTAATGTTCAGGTCATGCCCTCTGGCTGCCTTAGTTGTCGGAGTAAAGATCGGCTGGGAAAGCCGCTCCGCCTCCCGCAGGTGGGGAGGAAGCTTTACCCCACAGACCTCTCCCCTCTTCTGATATTCCCTCCAACCAGATCCGGCCAGCCAACCCCGCATGATGCACTCGACATCAATCCTTTCCGCCTTGGCCACCAGCATCGACCTTTGGGAAAGGATCTCCCCATATCCTTTCAAACGATCTGGATATTGTTTAATATCAGAGGTTAGGAGATGATTTTTAACAATATTCTTTAAGCGTTTAAACCAGAAAAGGGAAAACTTGGTAAGGATCTTCCCCCTCCCTGGTATGGGGGTGGGAAGGATGGAGTCAAAGGCCGAGACCCTGTCTGTGGCTACAATCAATAACCTGGAACCAAGGTCAAAGACCTCCCTCACCTTCCCCTTAGTGAAACTCCTCAGCCCAGGGATCTTAACCTGGGTTAGGCCTTCCTCCAATTCTTACCCTCCTTCCCTCTACTTTTATTCTTCCCTGAGCAAAGAGCTCGATGGCTTCCGGGTAAAGCTTGTGCTCAACCTCTAAGACTCTCTGGGAGAGGCTCTCGGCATCGTCATTCTCCAATACAGGCACTGCCCTCTGCAGAACGATGGGCCCATGATCATACTGCTCATCAACTATATGCACGGTCACGCCGGTGAGCTTCACCCCATATTCAATCACCGCCTGGTGCACCCTTTGACCATACATCCCTTTCCCCCCAAATGAGGGAAGAAGGGCAGGATGAATATTCAAGATTCTATTCCTATAAGCACCGATCACCTTTGGGCTAAGTATCTTCATATACCCGGCTAAGCAAACTAACTTCACTTCCCTCTCTTGCAGGACCTGAAGAAGTTTCCCCTCGAACTCCTCCGGGGAGGCAAATTGCCTATGGCTCAGATGGAGACCAAAGAGACCTTCCTTTCTTGCCCTCCGCAAAGCCCCAGAGCCAGTGTTGTTGCTAATTACTGCCCTAATTTCGGCCTTAAGCTTACCTTCCTTAATGGCATCAATTATGGCCTGCAGGTTTGTTCCCTCTCCTGAGGCCAGGACAGCTATCTTCAAAGGCTCATCCATCTCCCTTACTATACCAATTCTCCCCTCCAAAATCAAATCATTTTTCAAAAAAAATGGAAGAGCATCCCTGCCGCTCCTCTTCTGCTATCCCCCACTGTTTTTGCTAAAACAAATCCTGGAACAGGAATCCCACAAATTGACGAATAGCACAAATCTCCTGTGCCAAATTTTAAACCTCCCGCAGATTTCGAATCTGCGGGAGGTTACTAGCCCAAATCATTCATGAGCTGAAAATGAATCTCCCCGCAGCAGAGCTGCGGGGTATCTGTGACGCAAATTCTCGCACCTTTGTCGCTCGAATTTGCTTTGCAGCGTCTAAAGACGCTGCTTACCCCTCCACCCCACGATTCATCCCCGCAGCAAGCTGCGGGGCATTCTCGATGATTTAGTAAATAATAAAAGTGGCAAAAGTTTAGAAATATTCCCTATACAAGATCAAGTTTTGATCCTTAAAAAATATACGCCAAATTTATTTCGAAAACACCTTAACTCCTTTACCTCGGCAAAAGTAGCTCATACACCTCTCTTAAAAATAGGCAGTAACATCAATCCCATATTTATCCGCATCCAGGGATTTAACGATAGTTCTTTTCAAACCATCAGGTTCTCCAGCAGGCGAAGCTAGATCTATAATAAGGCCATCTATCTTCTCCCCGGACTTTTTCGTAATCAACTTTACCTTAGGGGAGTCCAGATGGGCTGGGTCCTGATTTGTCTCCAGCACTATTGCCAATTCCCCGGTATTCAAAAGGAGGAGGGTTCCAATGGGATAGAGCCCAAGCATACTGATAAACGCCTTCAGCAATAATGGATCAAATTTCTTGCCGGATTCCTTCATCATCTCTCCCAACACCTCATTCCTTCTGTAAGGTTTCCTCCGATAAACCCTCGATGTAGTCATAGCATCAAAGACATCGGCAATGGCAATGATCTCACTGAACAGATTTATCCGCCTCTTGATTGATATTTTCGGATAACCGGAGAGGTTTGCCCCCATATGATGCTCCAAGGCGACAATAATGGCCCTAATGGGGAGTTTACTAAACCCCTTGATGCGGGTGAGCATTTCAGCCCCTTGATAAGGGTGCCTCCTGAGCACCTCATATTCCTCCGCAGAGAGCCTATCAGGTTTTGTGAGGATCTCCTTAGGCACGTTCACTTTGCCGATATCGTGAAAGAGGGCAGCAATACCAAGGTCTGCTAATCTCTTCCTTTCCATCCCCATCCTATAGCCAAGTGCAGTAGAGAGGACACAGACGTTTACAGAGTGATTAAGGGTGTAATCATAATGGTCTTTTATATTCGTTAGCGCCAACATATACGCCTCATCGTCAATCACCGAATCGACTATGGTCTGGACCAGTCTGCGCACAACTTTGGCTTGCCCCCTCTGTGGTAGCTGGGTGTCACTCATCATATCTTTTAAAAACATAATGCTCTTCGAGTACATCTGCTTACCAACATTCCGAAGGGTGGAGATTTTCCGAAAATCTTCCCTTTCCCTTTGTGGTTCTTGTAGATGAATTTTAACGACACCTTGGGCTTTCAACTCATTCTCTATATCACTAAGCTTTTTCGATGGATCACCCAACGATTTTGCAAAGACGGCCAGAAAACCTTTGAATTCGTCCTCTTGAAAATTGCCCTCAAACCAAACCTTACCCACTTCGGATTTGATGAACCCATCCATCAAGAAGCGATAGGCGGGGTAGGAAGCAAAGTCCATGGGGAGCCTGAGGCCATTAAAAAAGAGATGATTGGCCGCTACCTCCACCGCGGCTTCACCCTCCATGCGGAATATTTCCCTGAGGGTGTCATCCAAGGCCTGGGCATGCTCTAAGAACACATCATTGTTGAGATCATAAATTTGAGCGGTCTTCAGGGAGGAGATGAATGTGTTCAAGAACTTTTTCCCCATCTCAATGGCCTTCCTATCGGCGGAGAACTCAATTGTAGGTAACCGATCAGGCCTATCCGGGGCGGCATCCGGATTCATAGTTCCTTCCCTTTCTCCCCTTCTGGATTCGTTTCCCCGACCCTCTGAAGGGCAGTTTTGCACGCATTCCGCACCTTTCTATTTCTCATCCGTGTCCCCTCTACCAGGGTTTTCCTGGCAGACTCCGTTGCTATGCTGGCCAAGGCCAGGACCACATATGCCTTGAACTCGTTACTGTCTCCCCTTCTAAACCAGCTTCTTTGGTGAAGCGAATTCCCCAGTGTAGCGACGGCGTTTTCCGAACCGGCCTTCCGCAGGATATCTACCAAGGCCTTCCTTTCCCTGATACCCCTTTTCCTAAACTCCTTCTGGTGGATTAACCTGCAGACAAACTCAACAGCTTCCGGGTCTGGATCGCCAAAACCCTTTGCCGTGAGAATACGAACAGCGGGGTTGGGGTCAAGGAGGAATTTAGATAAGAGCGGATTTACAGCTATTTCTCCAATCTGGGATAGGGCCCGCACCGTCTCCCGGCGCACATCTGTATCCGGATGATGAAGGCACCGCTCCAGATATGGGATTGCTTTCCCCCCAACCTGCCCCAAAATGGACACGATTTGCTTTACAAGCTGGGTTCGGCTGTCAGAAACCCATTCCCCTAAATAATCAACGCTTTCCCGTCCAAATTCCACGAGAAGATCGCACACCTTCGGGGGCATTTCTTGATTTTCCCTCCGCATAAGGAGATCAATGAGGATAGGGGTAGAACTTGCCCCTAAGAAGGAGGTGTATTTCAGAAGATCATCCCCGGATCCAATGGCTCCTCTGCGGAGTAGCCGCCTGATTTTTTCGATCGATTCCGGACTGCGGGCCATCTTCAGGACGGTTTCCACCAAAATCCTGTATTTCGCTGGCTGCAGAGAGGAAGAGTCTTGGATTTCATTGAGGGCAAAGAAAATCTGACAGGCTGTGCCAAACTCAGCATTAGAGATCAGTTCGGAGAGGAACCTCTCCAAAACCTGAAGAATGGAGGTGTATTTCTCTGGTTCGTCTTCGAGAACAAGCAGGTCAAAAAGGGCTTGGGCAAACTCGCGTGGGGGATTGAAATTTCTCCCATCCTCCTCAACGATTTCCTTAATCTTCCTTAGATCTTTATCGTCAAGCAACAAAGGGGAACCCATCTCCAAGGATGTATCCATCCCTTCCCCTGCCCACCGGGGCAGACCAGAGCTCTGCTTCACATCTTCCTCTTGCAGGGCGATCCTTCCAGAGGAGACTGGGGAGGCCACCTCAGGGGATGGCTTGAAAGGGGTCTCAGAATCTACCTCCCCAGGTTCCAACAGATCAGCAAATAACTCATCTATGGCCACATAGCTTATGTGGTGGAAATCCCTCTCCCAAAGGGAGCTGACCACATCCGTCTCCTCAGACCCCTGCCAATTCTCAGCCAGAGCTCCTAAGAACCCATTCAGCTCCTCTGGGGTGAGCCCTTCATAAAAGGAGATCTCCCTTAAACCATCCCGGTAAAGGAGAAAGGCCAAATTATTACTTCTGTTTCCCCCCTCGTAGATAACCTGGTCATCAACCTTCAGGGCAGATTCTGCAATCTTTATGGTGAGGACATCATTCGTGGCCAGATAGGATTGGAATTCCTTGTTAAGAAGCTCCTTCTGACCTTTAATCACCGGACTGTTTACGGGATACACCTTGATGGACTTCAAGGTTTTTGCCGTAAGCAGCAACAAATTTTTGGCCGGGGATAGGCTATCCCGCTCGAGTGCTAAATCGGACAATTTGGTTTCTACACTATTCATAGCATTATACGCCAAAGAACCACGAGATTTCACAGAAGCTGAGCGGTAAGATCCCCTGATCTGACTGGAGCAGAACAGTGATTCTACCACCTCGCTCTTGAAAAAACAATTTCTTAAAAACTTTCCTATCTCCTATGAAAATCAGGGGTTTACTTAGACCTTGGTATCATTTCTGTGGCAAAAGCAACCTCCCACCCTCCATACGAATCATTTCTGGCCACCCACTGGCCTCCCGATTATAGTACACCACAACATAATCGGACATAGAAAGGGCAAGCCCATAGCTTTTCTTTGCATAGGGGATGTAGATATTCCGAATAAAATCACACCATTTCAGAAGATCTTCCTTTGCTTCCTCCACGGATTTACAAGCGCCAAATATCTCCACAAGAATTACTCCTCTCTTTTGGTCGTAACTGAGCATAGTGGGAGCTGATAGCTTATCCGAATAGGTGCGGATAAACTCGGAGAGCCGATAGGCAAGCCAATCTCCCGCAGTGACCATGTATGGCTGGGAGAGTTCCTTATTGCCGGCCCCAGTGAAATTGTAGAGGCCGAAGATCAGCAGGATAATGAAAAGGGCGGTAAGTTTCCTCATCACAACCTCCTTTTTGGGTTGATGATTTTTCCCCTCTATATTTCTATATCGGCAGATTGGGAAGAAACTTGAGCCTTTTTTGCTGTGACATATTACCCGGATTATGCATTAGAAAACCGCAAGATTTCACCAGATTGTCACAAGAATTGAGATTAAACCTCTCTTTTACCTGAAAGGTAAAAGCCCATCTTCTTGATGATTCTTATGTAATCTGTGAAAATCTGCGTCCATCCGCGGTTTATGCATATTTTGGGATTACCCTATGTATTAAAATAACCCAATTCCCGCGATACCTAAAAAAGCCCTAAGAAACATCCGGTTTAGTTAAAGAGAGACGCTGTTGACTGGGATGAATAAGTTCCGTTAAGAATATCAAAAAACGATTGATACAGTCGGTGTGCTTGGTTAACTTTAAAAATGGTGGTTTTATGATTGAATAGATTGTAACAATTTGATATAGTTGAAATTAGGAGGTGATAACGATGGTCTATAGAGTTATTATTGAAAAAGGCGAGGACTTTGGTTATGTGATACACTGTCCAGCAATCCCTGGTTGTCATTCGCAAGGAAATACTTATTGAAGAAGCAATAGCAGGGATTCCATCTTTAATTTTTTAGAATAAATATTGAAAATGCTTGACAAACCGGAATGTGTTATATTATTGTGTGGGTA
>CAZVGK010000015.1:0-73442 GCA_964626665.1 uncultured Gemmatimonadota bacterium
GATGATAAGCCTACCTTCTGCAGTTTCGGGCTCTAGGCTTTAATATACAAGGGACCCCGATGGATCGGGGTCCGCAGGGTCCCCTGGGCTACCCGTCCCGAACCGGAACGGGTCGGGAAAGCCCAGGAGAGGTTACCCCCCGCTTTAGCGGGGGTAGAAGTGTAAAGACCGCATTTATACGACCATCTATTCGTGTAGATTCGTGTCATTTATGTTCCAAAGATTCAGTGAAATCCGTGTAATCCGTGGCTGTTGTTTGGTTGCGGCTTTGCTGCGCTGTGTTCATCTGTGGTTATAGCATATTTTGTCTTCATTTCCCTTGGCGAAGATGAACCATGAGCACGGAGATGGCCGCTGGAGTAACGCCCGAGAGGCGGGAGGCCTGACCCAAGGAGAGCGGACGGAAATGAGAGAACTTCTCCTTGACCTCAACGGAGAGGCCGGGAAGATGGTTGAAATCCATATCCTGAGGTATCCTCCACTGCTCCATTTTTTTGAATTTCTCCACCTCTTTTGCCTGCCTCTGGATGTAGCCGGCATACTTAACCTCAGCTTCCAAGATGGGCCATAGCCGACGAGGGAGTTTCTCCACTTCATTGTTCAATTCCCGAAGGTGGCTGTAGGTAACCTCTGGTTTTCTTAAAAGCTCCTCTAAGGTCGTTGACTTTTTCAGAGGGGGAGCTCCCCAGGATTGGAATTTAAGGTTCATCTCCTCATTGGGGGAGATCCTGATCATCTTCAGCCTTTTGAGTGTCTCGTCATAGCTCCTTTTTAGGGCCAGAACCTTTTCATACTTTTCTCGGTTTAGCAGGCCAACTTTATATCCCAATGGGGAAATCCGAAACGCGACGTTGTCCTCCCGCAGGATAAGCCGATACTCCACGCGGGAGGTAAACATCCGATAGGGCTCATCCGTCCCCTTGGTAACCAAGTCATCTATCATAACGCCGATGTAAGCCTGGGAGCGGTCCAGAATCAGGGGGGATTCCCCCTTTGCCTGGAGGGCGGCATTTATGCCGGCCAGGATTCCCTGTGCCCCGGCTTCCTCATATCCAGTGGTGCCATTTATCTGCCCGGCCATAAAGAGTCCCTCAATAAGCTTACACTCTAAAGTGGGTTTAAGCTGTGTAGGGTCCACATAATCGTGCTCGATACCGTATCCAGGCCTGACGATCCTGGCCCTCTCTAATCCAGGGATCGTATGGAGAAATCTATATTGAACATCGATAGGGAGGCTGGTGAAGAGCCCATTGGGGTAGATGAGGTTGCTCTTTACGCCCTCAGGTTCCAGAAAGACCTGATGACTCTCCCTCTGGGGGAACTTCACTACCTTGTCCTCGATGGAAGGGCAGTATCTGACGCCTTTTGATCTTATCTTCCCACTATAGAGGGGAGAACGGTGCAGATTCTCCCTGATAACTTGATGGGTCTCAGGAGTGGTGCGGGTGAGGTAACAGGAGACTTGCTGCCTCTCTAATTCCTTTGTCCAGAAGGAGAAGGGTAGAGGATAGGGATCACCTTTCTGTTCGGCAAGCTGGGAGAGATCAACCGTTCTTCTGTCAACGCGAGGAGGGGTACCAGTCTTAAACCTTCCCAACTTGAGGCCGAGTCTCTTGAGGGATTTGGAGAGCCCAACGGAAGGGAAGTCACCAATGCGTCCTGCAGGGCTGCTTTGCAGGCCGATGTGAATTAAGCCATTAAGAAAAGTCCCTGGGCAGAGGATAACTGTCTTGCCCAGGAACTTCTCCTTAAACTTGGTCCTCACTCCGCTTACTCTCCCCTTTTTAGTGAGGAGCCATTCGACCATTTCCTCCTTTAGATCTAAGTTGGGTTGGTCCTCCAATACCTGTCTGAAATATTGATTGTATGCCTTTCTATCTGCCTGGGCCCGGGAGGATCTCACTGCTGGCCCCTTGCTTGTGTTCAATTGTCTGAACTGGATTCCGGTGGCATCGATAGCCTTGCCCATCTCCCCGCCTAAGGCATCGATCTCCTTGACGAGTTGTCCCTTTCCCACCCCTCCGATGGCGGGATTGCAGGACATAAGGGCAATGTTGTTTATGTTTGAGGTCAAGAGCAGGGTCTGGCAACCCATGCGGGCGGAGGCTAAGGCAGCCTCACAGCCAGCATGCCCTGCCCCCACCACAATCACATCATATCTCTGAGGACAGGTAAACATCTTAGTAATAAGTTAATCCCTCTCCCCAATTTGTCAAGGCTAAACCGATCTTTGTGTAGACAGTTATCATGCTGGAAGTGCTCAGGGGAACATATTCCTCTTGATTTTGCTCTATTTTCCATAACCCTTGATGACCTCCTGAAGGAGACTCCCAGGGGTTGTAACCTTGTATGGTTTTCAGCGAGAAAGCTGACAAAAATATCTTGACAAAAAGTCAGAGTAGTTTATAAAGGGAAATCTGGAGAAAAAACGGGAAATCCTTTCTGATATAGGTTTGAACTACCAGCTCAGGGACAGAATTCTGCTAATTCAACTTAAAAAACCCTTCCTCATCATCGAGAAAGGGCGCAGGTTTCCCTCTTGGTGCACCATAGTTGAGGAAGTCAGAAATTATTTCCTTGAACATCCGTCCTGGTGGTGCTAATCTGAGTATATCTTACTACATTAGGCGATATCTGACAAGGGCGTGTTCAGCTAAGCGAAAAGGAGAAGCCGGAAATTATAGCGAGTGTTCCAAGAACACTCATGATGCGATCATTTTTTTCTTGACAAGCGACCATTGATGTGTTATTTTATTAAAAGTAGGGTAGCGGAGATAACTTCTGATTAAGCCTATCTCTCAAATCTATGCCAAGATAGCTCTGTTTCTTCTTCTCTACTCCCCGATCTGATATTATTTCTTATTTGATCAGTTTTTCTGCGTGAAAGTTGAAGTCATTGCTCCTTAAACGCACAGATTCCTCCACTAATCCTTTCCAAAGAACGAATCCCTCGTGTCCCCTTAGTTACCCGGGTTATCTCCTCTTAAACTAATAACTGCAAAAACAAGGCGATGAAATGAAACGCAACTTTATGTTATTCGTCTGTCTGCTTGGCCTCGTGGCTAGCGCCGGTCTTTCCCTTGCTAGCCCACCAGATATACGGATTGGGCCCAGTATTAGGGTGCCCTCTACTCCTACTACCCAGCTTCAGCCTTCTATTGCTGTAGACATTGATGGGAATATCAATATAACCTGGGATGATTGTCGCCAGGGCTTTGACTCCGAAGATGTCTACTTCTCCCGTTCTACTGATGGGGGATGGACCTGGAGCACGGAGGTGAAAGTAAACGATGAGCATCCAGGGAGCTCCAAATTCTCCTCGCTGGGGCTTGATGCTGCAGGCAAACTATATGTAGCTTGGGAGCAGGAGCCGGAGGGGAATGTCTACTTCTCTATGTCCACGGACAGTGGGAAGAGCTGGAGCTCAGATGTAAGGGTGAACGAGGATGCCCCTGGATGGCAGGGTGCCCCCTCTTTGGCTGTGGATCCAGATGGCAACATCTATGTCACCTGGTATGATGAGCGCAACGGCCTCAGTGACATCTACTTTGCCCGCTCTACGGATGCAGGGAGCACCTGGACCACCCCTAATGTGCGGGTAAATAGCCCCTCCTCTGGCTACCAGCTTGGATCTCATACAGCAGTGGACGATAGTGGAAGAGTCTATGTTGTGTGGGATGATAGTAGGAGTGGGATCGATGATGTTTATTTCTCCTTCTCCCAGGACGGCGGGAAGAGCTGGTCACCTGATGTGAGGGTGAACGATGATGAGCACAGACATGTGAATGATCCCCATGTAGCGTTGAGCAAGGAGGGGATCATCTATGTGGTCTGGGAGAGTGAGGACATCTGCTTTGCCCGCTCCACAGACAATGGGCAGCGCTGGACTAACCCCAATATCAAGGTAAACAGCGATTCGTTGACCCTGTTGGAGTACTCTCAGCCTTGGATAAGGGTAGATGATCAGGGGAGGATATCTGTTGTCTGGAGGGGTCGCAGTGGGCCTGAGGATGACTACAAGACTCACATCTACTGTGCTATGTCCAGTGACAGTGGCAATACCTGGACAGATCCCGAGATTCGGGTGGATGATAGCCTCTGTATTGCCGCAGAGCTTCCTTCGTTAGATGTGGGTCCCTATGGGAACCTCTACATAGCCTGGGATGGCGATCGCATAACAATGCAGCCGGTGCAGATCTTCTTTGCCCGGGGTTGGCCCATCATCACGGTGGTTCCCGAAGCCCCACAGGCTGGCACCCCCAAAGAATTCAAGCTACTCCAGAACTACCCCAATCCCTTCAACTCAAAGACAGCGGTCAGCTATCAGCTCTCAGCGGTCAGTCCCCTCCACACCACCCTCAAGATCTATGATATTTTAGGCCAGCAGATAAGAAAATTAGTGGAGAAAGAACAGGGACCCGGCTTCTATAACATCCGTTGGGACGGCAAGGATGATAAAGGCAAAGAGGTAGCAAGTGGGGTCTATTTTTGCAGACTCCAAAACGGTGATCTTGTGGCCACCAAGAAGCTCCTTCTACTTAGATAGCCCAAAACAAAAAAGTCGGGAAGCAATTGAATGGTCTGGGCATTTCTCCATCGGCGAGTGCCGACGATCCTCGAACGCATCATGCAAAGTGTGTGCTCTGAATGTGAGGGTTACTTGAGCTTGAATGCAAAGCACAATCGTGTTGACGCTCTGAGCAGCGTATTCGATTGTGCTTCTTTATTGGTCAATAGGTCCGCGATGTGGATTTGAAAAGTGGACGAACTTGGCGATATTTCCAACCATCATTCCCGGAGGTGATTAAAATGTACATCTAAAGATTTCCTCTCTCAATTTTCATTTCTCAATCTCAAAAAAGGAGGCGAGATGGTCACCACAAGAGTTTGATGTCTATCTCTACATTGTTGTTGTATTCCTTCATTCTAAAAGGAGGAGAGAAACAATGAAAACCATAATTTCCAGGGCGATGACCGGTGTCGTCCTGTTCCTCACCCTTGGGTTCTTGCTGGGGCAAGGGAGAGATGCTCTCGCCCAAACGATTACGGACACCCTCAACTTCTCAGAGAACGATCTCATTCTCTCTGAGTACCAATCCGGAGGTCAAGTTTACACGGTAGTTATCCTCCCAGGGGGCTCCCACATAATTGCCAAATCCAAGCCCTACCTGCCTGTGAAGAACCTGAAATATGTTATACCGCCATCCCAGAAGTTCGATAGCCTGAAAGTCGTAGCTGTGGATAGCGTTGAAGTTTCTGGAGGACCTTATTCTATCTATCCCTCTCAACCTCCAGAGCCGACTTTGATAGGCTCCATCCCAACAGCGTTTACTACGGGAGACTCTTCCATCTATGAATCTAGCCACCTCTGGCCAGGATACAGGGTCTCATTGACCAAGCAGGATTACTCTCTGGGATTCAAGATCATTACCCTCTCAGTATTCCCAGTTCAGTATCTTCCATCTGAGGGCAGTCTCTATCTCTATACTCACATGGAATATGAGATATATTGTAGTAGTTCACCTGGAGGCAATTGGGCTCAGCAGGCCTCAAGAACTCAAGAGGATCAGAATGAATATCTGGAAATTGTCAAACAGAGCGTGGAAAATCCTAATCAAGTGGAAGAGTTTGCGCCCAATCCGCAGATTATCTCCTACGACAAAGCCTGGAGTTACATCATCATCACCCCAGACTCTCTCAAGGTGGCCCTTCAGCCCTTAAGTGATTGGTATAATAGACGCGGCATTAGGGCTTATGTCCAAGACTTGGATTCCATCTACCAGAACTATTCTGGGGCAAACAACGAAGAGAAGATCCGGAATTTCATCAAAGATCGGTATGCCAATGAGGGGGCCAGATATATATTGTTGGGCGGAGATGGCGCTCTCATACCACCCACCCCCTGGCTCAACGGGTGGACAGCTAATTGCATTCCCACAGATTTATACTACTCCTGCTTGGATTGGACTTGGGATCCCAATGGAAACGGAGACTATGCTGATCCGGATCCGTTTTTTGTGCAGACACCAGATGGGGATACCCTGATAGAACAGGGAGCCATTGACTACGGCCCGGACATCTTCGTGGGCAGAGCCCCTGTATCGAACAGCCAAGAGGCAGCGCTTTTTGTCCAGAAAACCCTCTCCTATCAAGAGAACCCCTCACCGAATTACCACCAGGGTGAGAAGGGGTTACTGCTGGGGGCTATGCTTTTCTGCTGGTGTTCGGGTGGGGTGGATAAGGATAGCTCTATAGCAGACCTACCAGGTTATTCTACCAACTACTACAGGCTTTACGATGATGCGTATGATACGCTCTCGCCAACCTGGTATCTGAAGAACGCCCGAATAAACCGCCAGGGATCTGTGGACCAACTCAACGAAAGTTATTATCTAGTCAATCACGGAGGCCATGGAAATTACAGTAGAATTAGCGTTAGCCCCTCGGAAGACCCAGCCAATGAGGTGCTTACCCCCACGGACCTTGATAGCCTCTCCAACGAGGGCTATAGCCCTATCTTCTCCTTCGCCTGCTTAAGCGCGCCCTTAGATAAGGGGGCTGATTCCTGTTTCGCCAGACACTGGCTTTCCAACGATGAGGGTGGAGGGATAGCCTATGTTGGCCACAGCCGCTTGGGCTTTAATGCAGTGCCTATAAGTACAGAGGCCTTATCTCCCCTCTTGGATAGGCTCTTCTGGCGTTCCCTCTACCGGCAGAACAAGGTGGGTCAGGCTTTAGCTGAGGCGAAATTCGATTATCCCCTTGATCCTTACTTTCCTGATTCTACAGACACTATTTCTTCCTGCGCATCATTCCAATACGGGGAGTTCGCCAGCTTGAATTTGCTCGGAGATCCGGCCCTCCCCGTCTGGATGTCCTTTCCTGAGACCCTCCATGTCTCCCATCCCGATTCCGGTCCTACAGCCGAATGCTCGTTCTCTGTTCAGGTCATCTCAGACGGAAGCCCTGTCTCAGATGCTTGGGTCTGTCTCTATAAAGAGGGAGATATATATACCAAATTGCTTACAGACGGCTCAGGAGAGGCAGATTTCACCGTATTCCCCCAATCTTCCGGTAGCCTCTATGTGACGGTGACCAAGTATAGTGAGTATATCCCTTATCGGGGCAAGGCCGCAGTCTCCCCATGTTCCTCATGTGTCTCAACCCATATCGGCGGGACCAAGGATTGGGAGGGGGAAATCCTCATCTGTGGAGATGTCACAGTGGATAGCGGGGCGGTGCTTACCATTAAACCGGGGGCAGTGGTCAGGTCTGTGCCGGATAGAGATAATGAGAAAAGTGGAGTGGACACCACCAAGTGTGAGCTGATAGTTTATGGTACCTTGAATATTGCGGGGACTGATACAGAAGAGGTGACGATTACCAGCACCGGCGCTGAGCCCAAAGCAGGTGACTGGTATGGGATCAGGATTATGAATGGGGGGAAGGCAGACATCCAGCATGCCAATATCAAATATGGCTACTGTGGGCTGAAGCTCCACTCTGGCAGCGTGGATACGGTGAAGAACTGTCACATTACCCAAAATGAGGTCTATGGCATCAGGTGCGAGACCGATGACGCCTATATCTACAATAATACCATAGACTATAACGAGCGCTATGGGATTTATGTCCATAACCACTCTCCTAATATCGTAGAGAACACCGTTGCCAACTATCCTCAGTCAACGCCGTCATATGATATCTACTGTTACTTTCAAACTCAAACTTCCTCCAAAATCCAGAGCGATACACTCAAGGGCAATCCCCATGGGGTCGGCCTCTATCTCTATCGCTCCAGACCTCTGGTAGAGGACTGCACCATAAAGGATGACTCCATAGGTGTTGTTGTCTTTGATTCCGATCCCGTGATAACGGAGAACACACTCTCTGCTAACCAGATTGGCCTATCCTGCGACTGTCTGGCTGATCCTACCTTTAAGAAGAGCACAATCGAGAATAGCACAAGGTACGGAGTTTACTGCACTGGGGGATCATATCCGGTCATTGGTGGTTCGGGAATCAATTGCTGTAGCATAACGGGCAGTGCTTACTTCCATGTCTACAACGACAACCAACCCAGGCCAAATCCCATAATGGCAGAGCGGAACTGGTGGGGAACGAGACCACCCGACCCCAACAAATTCGCTGGCCCGGTTGATTACAACCCCTATTCTTTCTTTAACTGTCGTCCGAGCTTCCCCAAAGTGGCCTTACCAGAGAACCTTCCCCAGGAGTTCTCCCTTTCCCAGAACTATCCCAACCCATTTAATCCTACTACGGTAATCAAATATGCTCTACCTACGAAGCAGCATGTGGTCTTAAGAATCTATAATCTTCTCGGACAGGTGGTTACGACTTTGGTGGATGACCACCAGCGCGCCGGTTATTACCAGGTTAGGTGGAACGGGAAGAACAGCCGGGGTAAGAATATCGCCAGTGGAGTCTACTTCTATCGTATCAAAGCAGGTAGCTTTGTAAGGACGAGGAAACTTCTCCTGTTGAAATAGCAAAAGCAGAAAGGAGTGAAAAGATGAAACGTTATAGCTTATTAGCTATCATCCTCTGTGGTCTCTTGCTGTCCATATCTTCTCTTGGGGCAGCCACATTGGAGATACCCATTGAAAAGGTAGTAGAGCTTTCACCTCCAGACAGCCTACATGCGGCGAGGTTTCTCATCAACTTCTCCCTGCCCGAAGAAGTCGATGGAGCTACAGTCGACTTTGCCCAGCTTGAGATCAGTCTTGGTATAGAGCAGACAGAGAACAGGCCGGTTACTTTGGAGTGCTGTGCCCTGGTTACGGACTGGGATGCTGGAACGGTTAGCTGGTCTCAGCCCTGGAGCAATCCTGGAGGAGATATATCCGATAGCAACAAAACCGTTCTTGCCCTTTACTCTGGTGGAGAGATGCTCTGCAGGGCTAACATCACCCATCTTCTGCAGGCCTGGGTGGATGGAGCGCCCAACTATGGTCTGATCTTAAAGGCAGTCCGGGACAAGAACCTGAGTTTGAGTAGGCTTGATGGCCCAAACCTCCCTCCAGGCGTAAAAGCAAGGATAAAGGTCTGGTATACTTCCAAGGAAGCAGAATAACAGCTTCTGGATGTTTTTAACTCTCAGGCCGTCGGGAACCTTAACCTGACGGCCTGTGATGTTTAAATGGGTCGCTGAATATGTAAAATACTGGTAGCCTATCCTAACTTTAAGTATGGTAACTTGTGAGGTTCTCAGTCAAAAAAATATAATTTTTTTCTTGACAAGGGGATCTTGAAGATGTATTATTAATAGACTTATCTGGAGGATATTATGCGTAGGTTAGGTAAGGTTATCTTCCCATTAGCAGTAGTGAGTTTTTTTCTTCTCATTTCCTCGGTTAAGGGGGAGCTTTTCTCTGGGACAAATGTTTTAGATATATCTAATGGAGATGGGTTCGATTTCTCCTCTGGCAAAGTAATCTCAGATGAAGACGCGGATCTCCTTACTGGTTTGGATGGCGATGGTAATCCCTCTTTCCTTCCCCCCACGGTGATAAAGGATATGGGAGAGATGTCTATGGAGGAAGTGAGGGAGGCACCACCTAAGGGTGATTATTCAGATAAGGCCAAGGTAGAAAAAGGCCATACCTACTGCATAGTCACCAGAGAGAGCCATTATGTCAAGTTTTTTGTGGATGAAAAGCCCACAGAGGCGATGAAACTAACCATTCGTTGGGTTTACCAATCCGATGGAAGCAGGGAGTTGAACTCGCGGGCTGGTGTCATTACCAGCACTACCTGGGGAAAGATAAAAGCTCTTTTTAGATAGTAAAGGGTTGTAGGTGTAATGATTTATCTCAAATGGAGAGGGGATAATTTCTCTCTCCATTATTTTTTTTGAGCCCTTATCTAAATTACTCACAAATTTAGTATCGAAGGTTTTACTACTTTTCCACATTATAGTTTGCACATTGCTACTTCAAGTGTCATTGCGAAGAGCTTAACGGCGAAGCAATCCCGTAGTCTCAACTTGAAAACGAATGGTTCCTTTCCCACTAAAACGAGATAACAGAACCCCCATTCTGCCACCTTCCTCTCTTGTCCTCAAGTGAGGGCATCTGACCGCTTACGAGGTCTCTGAACGGCATCTTATGAGCAATTCGGCCTAATTGGTAATTGAAGGCTTGACCCCATTTCACCCCAAGCATCTCAGTTTGACAGAATGCCTATTTAGTTTTAGCTTCTATTTCTTGCCAGAAATCCTTATGCGATACACCACCAGTCTTTTGAATCTGCTGGCGACCACGAGCCAAAACGGCTTGAAACTTGGGCGAATAGGCCAATACTAGCCGATCTATCTCTTCCTCATCGGTTACCCCTAATAATACGGCTACCGGTTTACCATTTTTGGTAACCACAATCGGCCCCTTTTCAGATTCCTTTAAGTAGGCACTAAGATGTGCTTTTATTTCGGCAATGGGTGCAATCTTCATAGATTTACCTCCTCTCCGCCAATGAACAAGCGATTCCCTTGTTTAATACCTATAGCCAGAATAATAAAATAGGGACACTTCCCATTTTTAAATCATTTTTCTTGCACTGCCATGTGATTTGGGTATCAATTTTCTTTGCCCAATTTTCACCAACAAGATTCTCATAAAACTGTATCCCTTTGAGACGCCTTGCCTTTGAGAGAGACTCTTCCTTCCCGGCGAAAGGGAAAGCATAGTGAGCCCTGGCGGGAAAAATAGGAAGTGTCCTCATTTATCCTTTAAAATAAGAGGTGGGAGGCGTCCCAAGCAGGTGAGGGCGCTGCGGATGTCCGCATTCCTGCGTTTACAACGCAAAGACCTAACGCCTCGGAAAGTACACCTGGAACCGATACTTGGTCTTCGGGCTTACCTCCCACCTGATAAAATCATAAGCTGCTATTTCTCCAAGTTCTTTCGACGGTTGCCAAGATAGCCAAGTCGAATAGGGTTCAAATCTAAATTTAACCCACATTGTTTGGGGTCTGGTTGAGCGAATAGTTATGCGGCCTTAATCCATTTTGCGAGCTTTTGCTTTAGTCTGAGGAGGCGATCCTGGTTTATTTGGCCCAATTTTCCAATGAGAATCTCTCCATCTACGACAGCGAGCCTGCTGGTTCGAATAACGCTTGGAAATTTCAACCCAGATTGCAAGTGATCCGAATCTTCTGAAGTGATAACTTCATCCAGTTCAGGTAGTTGCTGATGAAGCTGGGAAGAAATCATGCAAATAAGCCAATCATCATATTCCCCAGGCAATCTGCGCAAAACAAGGACTGGACGAAACTTTCCGGCCTCTTGATCAGTTCGTAGAAACTTGAATAAAACAATTTGTCCTTCGGAAATCATGAGAAAATTTCCTTAAGATCATCCAGTGAATAGGGAGACTTTTCGTCTTCCATTCCTCGCATCGCAGAAGACAGAGAAAGGTCTGTCCAGTCTTTTCTCTCTTGTTTTTCTACATTTGAGCGTAGATATTCCACAAAATCAAGAACTTCTACCTGTTTAGATTCCGGCAATGCTTGTATATTTTTGATAATCTTCTCTGCCAAGCTCATACTATCCCTCCAGTTTTACTTATAGTTATGGGACATAAATTGAATTGGATTCGAACCTTTAATTAGGGGGTTGTTCAACAACAAAAAACTAATCCCTCTAACTTAATTCTCAAGATGACCCGGCCATCCCTGGTTGATGAACTGTAACTCAAGAATGCAAACTTGAGCGCTGCGGTTTTGTTCCTCCCGATTCCCCATCACCCCACTTCGTTCTGCGAGAGGGTTTTCTCTCTTCATCTTCAGGAGTTACGATAAAATTAGCAAATTATCTCCAATTTGTCAAGGACTTTTTACGATTTGCTCGGCCCATCATCTCTCGAAGTCGCGATAGATAACCAGGTAGGTGGAAATTCATTTTGGGACGTAGATGAACGCAGATCCTCAAGATTTTAGAAATTTTTTTCCTGTCAGGGTTCCTGCCCTGACGGAAAGGGGGAAACACTGGACTCGTTGGTTCTCCTTTTTTTCGCTGTGGAAATAGCCTCTACTTCAACAGAGTCAAGGGGCTCAGACCTCACAGTGTTCTGTCATTGCGAGGAGTGCAAGCTTTTGGACGACGAAGCAATCTCATTGGTGAGTTCCGTATGAATTGCAGGGACAGGGCTTCAACCCTGTCCAAGGAGATCAACCTTTCAGAAATCGAGTTTGCTCCTGTCTAACTCCCTTTAAATAGACAACGTCTCACAACCAGGCTTATCTGTTGTTATGGAGCGCAGCTAAATAGCGGTCAGGTGGAGCGACTTGTTAGGTTGTGCCCTATAGTTGAGATAATAATTTATCATAATCCGAATGCGAGCCGATCCAAAACCATACCATTCCACTTTTTGTTCTCTGGCCGAGAGCACGATAACCTTTTGATACTCGTGCAGAGTAGATTGGGATGGTGGGATGCACTTGTTTAAACCGTAAGCTTGGATGCCACGGATTTTGCCTGAATTGTCTATACGCTCCCCGAGCTTGAACACGAACCCGCTCTGGTAATACGGAAAATGCCTTTCTAAATCTCCTTGTGGTTCTCGATTTCACAGGGAATCTGGATCAAGTTCCTTTGTTTCCCCATTTCGGTCCTCCTCCATTGCCTCTGCAGCCAGCTTAGCGAGCGCATCCTGCGACTTGGAAAATGCTTGTTCCCAACGAGCCTCATCCTCCAGCTCTTCAAGGATAATAGTAGCGATGGCATCTTGCTCAGCATCAGGAAGCCTTCCCGCCTTTTTCATTGCGCGTTCAAGTAACTTAGACATACTGGTTTACCTCCTACTGAACATTTCTGTCCTCTCCTATTCAGTGCATGGGATTTGCTAATTGCTCTTGAAGGAAAAAAAATAGGGACACTTCCCTTATTTTCTGTATCTTCAATCTTCTAACCCCACCATCTGCAACCCTGAAGATCCCATTCCTCGCCACACCTGGGTCCAGACCTAAGCCAAGAAAGAAACAGGCCTGCTACCAATTTGCACCTTCGAAAGCCCGTTTATCCTTTGTTGAAGTATGGTCTTTAATCATTGGAGTCTTGTTCTTATAATAACAAATTGTATTCCCTTTGTCAAGGATCTTCTCGATTTGCTTAACTCAACTCTTCGTAAGTAGCCGTAACTGGCCGAGAAGGAAATTTCATTTTGAACGCAGATTGCTAGGATTTTAGGTATTAGCTTTCTGCGTTTATCGGCGAAATCTGCGTCCTGATTAAAGGTTCTCTCATTTTTTTCTTGTGTTATCAGAGTTCCTGCCTGCACTGACAGGTCCAACGAAGTGAATTTTGGTAGGGGTTGGATTTATCCAATCCGCACCCCTTACGGGTTCGATAAATCGAACTCGTACATTTTAGTGCGACGTCAGGATTCCCAACCCTGCCATGAATTAAAAAACCTCCCGCAGATTCCAAATCTGCGAGAGGTTGCTCTCGAACCCCCGATCTACGATCTACGGTTCCTTTTAGTCCTTTTACTTGTGCCTTGTCACTTCAGTAAAATCATCTTCCTTGTCTCCACAAAATCCCCAGCTTTCAACCGATAAAAGTAAACCCCACTGGAGAAAGAACTTGCATCCCACCTGACCGATTTATATGCCGCCGTCTGTCTTCCATCTACCAAGGTTGCTACCTTCTGTCCAAGGACACCATACACTTCCAGCCTTACTTGACAGTCCCTTGGTATGCTATACCTGATCTCCGTAGTTGGATTAAAAGGATTAGGATAATTCTGGGAAAGAGAAAAGCTCTCAGGCAACTTCTCAGTCCCATTATTGGAAATACCTACAAACAGGCAACTGGCCTCATTAGAATACTCGCTCTCATTACCGGCAAAGTCAAAGGCAGAAACCTGATAGTAATAGGTGGCACCGCTGATGACCGCAGTATCACCGTAGAGTGTATCTATGGTTGTTCCTAGAAGGCTTAAGGTAGTATCTGGGTTAGTCCTTCTGTAGATGGCATAATAACGGAAGTCCTCATCTGGGATAGCATTCCAAACCAGGTTTATGGATGTATCCCCTGAAGCGGCCATCAGCCCCTGGGGTGTTGAAGGGGCCAGGTTGTCTACCGAATAGCCACTGTCAATTTCGGAGACGAAGTAGACTAATGGTTCAGGAGTCATAGCGGAGATAAAGAATACTGACCAGCAAACACCTTCAACTGTGGAATCACACAGAGTAGGTGCAACGTAGTTGTATACCTCCTGTCCACAGGCAGGCACGGCCAAGACATAATCCCAATCCCCTGGAGGGAAGGATTGCAAGGAAGGAATATTATCCTCTTTAGCCTCTTTACCAACCAATGCAACTGAGAGGCTGTCAATTCTTCTCCATAAGCAGTATTCTGTGATGGTAACCGTATCCCCTGGGCTATCGTATTCGGAGGCATACCAGGAGACTCTCACCTCCCGTCCCTGGTCATTGGGCACATCGGTGATAGATTTGATAATCGGCGGATTCCATACGGTATTGACGATGAAACTCCTCACCGGTATCCATTCCCCATACTCAAACCCATCATAGGCTCTTGCCCTCCACCAGTATGGCCATTCCTCCTCCAGGGGAACATCAACCTGCCAACTGGTGTAATCCGTCCCCTCCTGCACCCCAGTTACCGATGTAATAACGCTGTCCATAAGGCTATCGCTGTAAACCACGAAGCTATAGGTCAAGGTATCCCCCTCACCATCAGAGCTGTTGGAAACAATCAGTATTACTATGCTATCACCCAGGATTTGGCCGTCATAAGGGCTTAAGACTATTGGTATGGTGGGAAGGCTGTTCATCCTGAAGGATAGATTGGCCCAACTTGACCACAGTCCGCCACTATTCTTGACTTTTGCCCTCAAGTAGTAGATCTCCCCATCAACCAAGGAACTTCCAGCATAGGTTACAAAGGTGTCCGCACTGCTCGCCTCCCCTATATCCCACATCTCAGCAACCGTCCAGTCGTCATCAGTTCCTACCTGAACCTGGAAGGTAGCTTGAGCCAAAGTCCCTGGGTCGGAATATGACCAGGCGATTAACGGGTTGTGAGTAATCAGATGTTCTATATCCTCCGAACCCCCAATGTCCAGATTGGAAATAAACGGGTGTGGGCTTTCACCCACCAGAACGGTGGTGAACTTGGTGGAATCCACATTAGAGGTTATGGTGACCATTTCCCCAACTGTAGCTCCAATGGATATACCTTCCACGCTGACGGAGTCTATCAAAGCAGTTCCCCTGAATATGCCGGAGATGGAATCAGTTTCCGTAAGAGCAACACGAATACCCAATGTATCCGTTGAATCACTGGTTATTGTAACTGTGGTCTGGTTAACACAAATCGAATCGCTGTCTTCACCCTCAAGCTGGATATACATTGTCGCCCCGACCCACAGATCGATGGTTAAATCATCCGTGTAAGCGCCATCTGCTTTCAGCACCACACAATACACAGAATCCGGTTCACCTACTGTGGGAGAGGTAAGAATAGGATCATAAAGAACTTTCCCTAAGGTTAAGTCATTATAGTAATCATAAATTCTGTCATCAACCGAATCTGTATTTGTTGTGCCCCACCAGTTGTAGGTGGCATCAATGTCATTACTGTTATTATGAAGGTAAATCTCATATTCACCCTCGTTCACAAGATTGTTATAGTTTATCGTAGGCGTTGCGTCACCATAGCTCTGGCAGTAAATACCAGCCCCATTACCAGAAGCAGAATTCGCAGTGATGGTGTTGCCGGTAATAGTTGGAGCTGCCCTGAAGCAGACAATACCACCCCCATTACCAGAAGCAGAATTCCCAGTGATGGTGTTGCCAGTAATAGTTGGACATGCGTTCACAAACTCGCAGAAAATACCACCCCCCGCATCAGCGGAATTCCCACTAATGGTGTTGTCGGTAATAGTTGGGGATGAATTGTAGCAGAAAATACCACCCCCCTCATCAGCGGAATTCCCAGTGATGGTGTTGCCAATAACAACAGTTGGGTTAGAACAATAGAGGTAAATACCACCCCCATGTCGGCAAGTCCACCAATCGCCATTCCCAGTTATGGTGTTGCCGGTAATGGTGGGAGAGGACCAATCGCAGCAAATACCAGCCCCATCTGAAGAAGCAGAATTTCCAGTGATGGTGTTGCCAGTAATAGTTGGAGATGAAGACCCTCCGAAGTAAATACCACCGCCATAACTACCGGAATTCCCAGTGATGGTATTGTGACTAATGAACGGTGAAGCGTTGTCACCATGGATTGCACCGTCGTAATTTGTCCCTGGGATATCTCCTCCATACTCAATCCTACAATACTCAACAATGCACCCACTAACATAATTGCCCAGTGTATCCAAAACTACATCCACGCTGGTATCAACAAACTTGATACTTCCCCAGTCCCTTGGTTGTGGCGTTGCATTGTTACTGGTGAAGACAATGCTATCTGTCACCGTCCCCCTGGCTATCAACTCCGCGCCAATATTAAGGGATAGTCCATCGTTGAATTTCACCGTCACCCCGGGCTCAATGGTCAAGGTTGCTCCATCGAGCACCTGCACTGTACCCACCACAATATAGGGACTCCCAGCGATCGTCCAGGTGGTATCAGAGGTGATATTGCCACTAACCTCCGTATCGGCAATGGCTTGCTGAAGAGCAAAACTAAAGAGAAATATCATTGCAACGAAACCTACTGTTGCCTTTCTCATCTTGTTCCCCTCCTTCCTATTTGATACGCTACCTATTTAGCGTTTTAAGCTCACTTCATCAAAACCATTCTCCCTGTCTCCACAAAATCCCCGGATTTCAATAAAGATAGGGACACTTCTCATATTTTTCTAGGCAAATTCGGGGAGCTGCCCATTTTGTATCCTCTAACAGTCCTCTCTAAGTCCGTCAGGGCAGGAACCCTGACGGCACAGGCGCTTTCAATGTGACGGAAAGGAAAAGCCAGCCTGCTTTAGCTCGATCCTTCGGCAGCCCGGCTATCCTGGGTTATTGAGCTCCGGCTCAAGAATGTATGCCCAAGTCCCGCGGCTTTGTTCCTCCCGATTTCCCCTCACCATACTTCGTTCTGCGGAAAAAATATGCTTTGTCGCCATCGGAATCTTAATGAAGATAGTAAATTAAATCCTCTTGGTCAAGGATTTTTTTGACGATTTAACTGAACCCCTCTAAAGTCGCCATAAAGCTGGTAGCACAGGACAATTCCATTTTTGAACGCAGATGAACGCAGATTGCCAGATTTTAGGTATTGGCTTTCTGCGGGTATCAACGAAAACCTGCGTCCTGATTAAAGGTTCTCTCATTCTTAATTCTACATTCTACATTCTTCATTCTCTCCTCCCTACGAGGAGAGCAGATCCTTAAGGATACGCAAAGCTTTAGAGGCTGGTTGTTGGATGAATATATCGGTGATAGCCTCCGTATATTCTGATTTTTCTATGTTTATCTCGATTATCTTTGCCCCTTGACTTTGGGCAATTTTAGGTATCATCCCTGCAGGATAGACCACCCCTGTTGTGCCAATGACCAGCATTGCCTGCAAGTTCTCCATCAACTCCCCAACCCCCTTCAATGCCTTGACCGGAATAGGTTCTCCAAAGAAGACGAAATCCGGCTTCAGTATGGTGCCACAAATTTTGCAGATAGGGGGAAAGTCCATCTGGGAAAGGTTTGCCTCTTGATATTCGTCACATCTGCGGCAATACAATAGTCTGGTGTTCCCGTGATATTCGATCACATTCTTGCTCCCAGCTTTGTAATGGAGGTTATCGATGTTCTGGGTGATTATGCCTTGGAGCAATCCCCTCTCCTCCATCCAGGCCAAGCTGAGGTGGGCGTCATTTGGTTGGACATCCTTTAGGAAGTCGTAGAATATCTTCTTGATGACCTCCCAGCATTCCTTGGGGTGTCTGTAGAAATAGTCCAATTCCAGAAGTCTGGGATCGTATTTGGACCAGAGCCCGTCCGGCCCTCGGAAATCAGGAACGCCACTCTCCACCGAGATGCCCGCTCCGGTGAAAGCCACTGTCTTATGGCTCTGCCTTATCAATTGAGCCGCCCTTTTTAACGCATTGGCCTCCATTGATTTCGCGCCTCATCTTTGACTACCTATAAAAATTCACCACGGATAACCACGGAATGACACGGAAAAATAGGGATCAGTAGTCAGTTTAGAGTAATCAAGAATTAGGAAGAATAGCGTAGACTTCATTCTCAATTTTCAATTGATAAGTCAGCTCTCAGCGGTTAGCACTCAGCTTTTGACTCTTGTCTTTCGTCCTTCGTCTCCTCTGATCTACGAGTAACGAGCTACGATACACGATCTACGATGATTTTTTGGTTGCGGCTTTGCCACGCTGTGGGATTCTGGGGTGAGCCGTTACCTTAAGTTTCTGCGGATTTCCCCATTTGGTAACATATTGTCTGGGTGGAATTCCCCTTTTTCCTCCATTTGGTAACGAATGCAGTTCTTATTGCCCACCAAGCAATAATTTTCCACCCAATACTTCTCCAATTTCCCTTCATCAGTGAAGTACTTGATGGGACAACTGTAATACCATTTGCATACCGCCATATTTTTTGTTTGAATTTGTCTCCTTCGCTATTTGTAGTGCATAACGAGTACAAATCCGAAGCGAGACTGGGAATTACGTCTATCGGAACCAACGGCTTATTGCTGTCAGAGCTCCTGCCCGGACAAAAGAGATTCCTTTCCTGGGTACGATAGTTTCTTTGACCTGCCTAAGGTTTGCAACACTCAAGATATTTTTCGGGATTTTCAATTTGGGCGTGACTCAATCTAGAGCCCGAAGTGGAGGAAGCACCGGATCTCTTTCTTATCACATCTTCTACAATCTTAATTTCTTCCACTATCAATCCGTACAATTGTAAACCACCTGATTGATCCGGTGTTCGATCATGTCGGTTTGGCATTGAATTATCATCTCTTTGTGGCTTGTTTTCGCCGTCAAGGTCATCGTATACCTGTCCCGCGATTTTGCGAGCAGCGGAAACATCGATTCGAAACGGCGCGCAGCCTCGTCTGATTAACAGGTTCGGGTTCTATCAAAGTGCCAAACATTTTGAGAGGGAAATAAAGGACGTGGCGCAGATAAATTCCTATTGCCCCGTTTTCCCTCATTCCCTGCGAATTTAAAAAAAGATGTGCTGAATGTGTAGCTAGGCTACAGTGGACAAAGCAGCTTCCGCACACTCTTTTTATCTCTACCGAAGGTTGCCCAGCAAGCCTTTCACCCAAGAGACTTGCTCGAGGTCATTCCACAACCAATCGTAGGCCAGTTCTGTTGCGGAGTTCGGGCGGAATATATCGAGACCTTCCTTGTGTAGCGTTACACCAATCCATTCGGCTGCCTCGGGGCGTAAGGAACGTACTCGATCAAAGCTTGTTTGAAGAATATCGGAGTCCGGGTAGTGAAGGTGTTCGCCGAGGTGGAGATCGACCGTAGTTTTGCTACCGTGCGGCAACGCCTCCAAATACCATTTGATAACGGGACCAACCTGGATTCCTTTATCCGGCTGCGGTGGGGCTACTATACCTACAAAGCGAGCAGGTAATGTTGCCGCTGTCTGCAGTCTATGTGTGAACTTCTGAAGCCACATATCAACGAGTCGCTGGTATCCCTCAAGCGCTCCCGCATATACAGCCTTCGCGCGAGTAAGTATCTGCTTGTCGGTATAAGGACTCCAAATCCATCCTCCGCTGAAGTCTCGGTCCGGTCCAGGCCAAGGACTACACAATTCTGTCTCGCCAGCCCCATGGAGGCGATTCACCTCCGCCCTGAATTGGTTAAGATCGTACCGCCGTCCGCCTGTGCCAACGGGACCAGCATCCTCTGGCAACCGGGAGAGACGTTCTTCGATTTCGGCGAGAGGGATGGGGCCGGGATGCAGTGATCCGCGTCCGGTAACCGCTAGTGCAGCTTGCCACACGGCTTCGCGCGCAAGGGGGCCCTTGCTAACCGGTAGTGCACGATGTTGCAACAAATTTGAGAGTGAGGAGACGAGCTCATCAAGTGCCCATCGCCAAGCCCATGCCGGCTGGCGGCCAGGCCTAGCCCTCCGAAGCCTAGTCCAATTAGTTGATAATGAGCCAAAGACATGAACGTCCGATGGTAACTCGACCACCTTAGCTAGATCATCGTCCCCACGATACCAGGCGGTTGTAAGCCACACCCCGCTTGTGTGTGCGCCAACTGACAGAAGCGTGCCATCCTTGCGAACTGGTGCAATCAACTGGGCGAGCGGGCCGATGCCACTTGTCCATGCTTGCATCGCTGTCCGTACTCGCTTCCCGCATTCGAGCGGCGGCGGTGGTGGCACGTCCTCCACAAGACCCCAACGCGCCAGTCCCTCGTTTACAATCTCAGCAGCGAGAGCAGGATGCCTCTCAGCGAGCGGCGCGAGCAGCTTCGATACTTGGTCGTGGTTGAAAGTACCAGCAAAGATGATGAATGGGTATCGCCAGTGCTCAAGTCGCTGAGAGTCGCTTATAAGAACTTCGGCCTTGGGAACACCGGCAGCCAGACTCTGCGCTGCAAACCACTGAGTCAAGATGGGTAAGGGAAAAGCAAGTGCTCCAGAGCGCTCGACGACCAATCCTGAATTTAAAAGCTGCTGCAACTCAGCTTTTGAGGCAACTTCTGCAGCGGAGACTGGTCCACCATTACGGTCAGTAGAAAGGCTCGCGAGCCGTTGTAGCAACCAGTTGGCGTTGGTGAGGTTAACTTTCACTCGACTGAGGGCGCGCTCGACGAGACTTGACAACAACTCCCCTGTCGAGCGTGGCGCTCTCATGTCTTGCTCCCGCAGGTAAATACCCAGCAGCACGGCAAACAAGGGGCAGCGAACGGCGTCCTGAACCGATTTTGGCCAACTCCAAGCCGTGGATGCTGTGACCGGATGTCCTGAAAACCGGCCAATGAGAGCATACGCTTCCGCTTCAGAAAGCTGGGGGACTTGAACAGCTTCCTCTGCTTCAGTAAGATTCGGGATTGGTCTACTGGTGATAACTGTCTTAGTTTTTGGCCATGTACCGACAAGAACACGAGCTTCATTGAGCAACTCGGCAGCAAGACCAGTTCCGACCTCATCAGCTCCGTCGATGATGATCGCCGCACCTTGTATTTGCGGATTGCCTAAGCCACTAGCGGCTGCTTCTACAGCTTCTCTCAGCCGTTCTACAGCAGATCTCGCGTCTAGATAGACAGGGACAGGGGTATTGGCGTTGTCTCGCGCTCTCATGACCGCGTCTTGAAGAAGGCGCTCCGCTGTCAGCGACTTGCCCACGCCGATTTCTCCTATAAGTAGAAGAATCGGCTTCTCAGCGTGGGGTTGCAGCTCAGACCTGAGTGCCCCGACGGAGAGGTTGTCAGCAAGATTGGAAGCTTCGGCCCAAGGCACTCCTGCAGCTTGCCAGCGCATGATGCACCGTGCCCTCGAGGCCCGACCGATCTCCTCTAACCGAGCGAGACGGCCGAGACCCCGCTTACCACGCATAGCCCACACGATTTCATCCCCCAAGGTCAAATCGAGCGCCTGTCGTAGGCCACCTGCTGCGGTCGTGTCAATCCACTTTGCCTGAGGCTTAACTTCTTGCAGCAAGGTTTTTGTCACCTCATCCTGTTGTTCTGCGGGTAGTTTCATCACCCATAAGCGACGGTTGCTGGCCAGCGCCTCGCGGATCTCCTTTTGAACTGGCTTCGTAGTCTTCTCCCCCACAAGCCATATTACGACATCAGCTTCCCGAACTTTGCGCAGGTAGCCCTCGTCGACAGGCTCCGAACTGGCAGGGGTGTACTCGAATGCCCACGAGGTCAGCCACGGGACGCGATTGAGCGTGTGGACTGTTTCTTGGCGCACTTCGTCAAGCTCTGGGCACATTACACTGCTCACAAACGCAATTAGCGGCGGTTCGCCTGGCTTGATGGGTGGACGGCCGGAAACTGGACCTTTTTGCTCTTTCTCATATCTGGCATTTGGGCCTTTCATCACTGCGTTGCCTCCTCCACAATCTTAATCTCCTCCTCCGTCAACCCGTATAGCTCGTAAACCAGCCGGTCAATCTGTTGGTCGGTGGCGTCAATCTGCCGCTGGAGCCGGGTCTTCTCGTCTGGTGTCTTGGCCACTGCCAGGCGCTTGTGCAATTCCAGCATCTGCTCTACCAGTTCCACCATTCGGTCGTGATGGGCTTTGTCAGAAACCGAGGTCAAATCAAGGACAGGTATTGGAGTTGATTCTATGTATTGTTTGGAAAACCTGAAGTAACCACCACGCATCTGCGTACTTTTAGCAAAGACAATAGCTCCAAAAAGCCTGGAGTTCAGAATGCCTAACAAATAGGGAAGACTAATGGTTTCATCCAATGAGCGAATACCATAAAAAGGGCCGCCACCGCCACCTGTCATGTAAAGTTTTCGATCATCATAGATCACCGTTGGTCTTAACGCAAGGACTTGAATGATCAACTTAGGTTCTTCCATCTGTGTCAGATTTTGAGATCGCCCAAAGGCATACCATTTTTCATGATTCCACTTGCCTTTTTCTCGAGACCTTAGCGCCTTTTCATGAGATTTTAGATGAGCCCATGCATTTGGGAATTTATCTTCAAAATCACCTTGTGATATAAGCGTTGCTTTCTTGTTCTGCAAATAATAAGGAAACAACATCCAGTAGGAAGTTTGGGGGAATCCATAGGGTGGAATGGAACTCGGTTTTAAAAAACGGTGAAGAACCTGTGGTTCTATGTTGTGAGGGTTTTCAAATACGAAAACTCTATCAGCACCAGTCACGAGGCCTTGAAATATTTTGCTTATGTCCCCCAACGTTACTGGCATCTTGTTCAACTCTTCGAAGAGATCCGATCCTTTTCCCACGATAAAATTCCATTCTGAAGCCAAAGTTTCCCCCGCATCAAATTTGCCCTCAGTCGCTTCTGCATTCGTTCTCCATGCTGTTAAGTTATCCACCCTGGCAAATTCAAATTGATTACAGATGGCCTTATCTAAAAAGAGCAAGCAAGTATATGTTGAGGCTCCTGAAAATATCTGCTGCGCACCGAAATGAATGATCTTTGAAATATGTCTACCCTTGGAGAGGATTTCACGTAGGGGCTCACCATACTTTGCATTGAAAAACTTGTGTGGCAAAATGTAGCCCATGCGACCTCGGTCATTGAGCAGTTGTAACGCTCGTTCCACAAAGACCACATAAATGTCGTAATTTCCTATGGAAGCGGAGTAATAGTGTTGCTTGTAAAATTCTACCTCTGTGGGTGCCCACTCCCTCAACGCTTGAATCCGGACATACGGTGGATTGCCGATTACTGCATCGAAGCCACCTGCCTTTATAATCTCTGGGAATTCCGTTTCCCAGTCAAAGACATTAATGCGGTAGCGTTCTTCCTCGGCGAGCAGGCTCATCTGCTGATTATCGTAAAAGTCGGGGCCGATGAGGGAGTTGCCGCATTTAATGTTATCTCCCAGATCGGGGAGTGCCCGCTCTCGCCAAAGCTTTTGTTGGCTTTCCAAGGTATCCTGGCTTTCCCCCTCCAAGACCTTGAGCAGGAGGTTAAGCTTGGTTACCTCCACGGCCTGACTGTCTATATCTACACCGTAGATGTTGTTTAACAGAATCCGTTTCTTCTCCTGGGTGGTGAGCCACCACTGGCCGCCAGGGCCCTGGTAGATAGGGATCTGGGGTCGGGGGCCGGGGACCAAGGAGCGGAGGGCCCTGGCCGGGATTTTGCCCCTGAAATCCCTTGATGGGAGGAAGTGTTCCACATACCAGTCACGGTGGTAGTCCAGAAGATAGCTATAGGCACCGATCAAGAAGGAACCAGAGCCACAGGCAGGGTCTAAGATGCGAAGGTTGACTATCTGCTTAGGGTTTTTGCCGTTACACAATTTTCCTAAAGTGTTTTCTACAATGTAATTCACGATATAGGTAGGTGTATAGTAAACTCCACCGGCTTTCTTCACCTCTGGTTTGTCCTCAACCTTGGCCTGATGCTTAGGGGTGAGCCTGATCACTTTTCCCAGGAACTGTTCGTAGACATTGCCCAGTATATCAGAACCAAGGACGGAGAACTCATAAGGGCTCTCCGGATAGTAGAGGAAGCGGATGATCTCCTTGAGCACTTTATCGTCAATTATGAGGGCTGGAGTGAGGTCATCCGGTGGTTCGGCCCGATCCCTTTCGGCTCGGAAATGGAAGAGGCCGGAGTTATATTTGTCATCGGCAAGGCCGTAGAGGTAGTTTAGGCGGGCATAGGTTTTTGTGCCGTTGAGCAAGGCCTGAAGCTGGCCATAGGTCTCAATGCCCCGATCCTCACACATCCGCAGGAAGATGATGCGGTCAATGGTGCGCTGCACAGCGAAATTAAGCTCCCTTACAGATAGGGTAGGGTTACGCAGGGCAATGTTGCGGGCCAGGGCATTACGCCACTGTTCTATCTCCTTTAAAAATTCCACATCAACCGGGGAGGTGCCTTTTTTCCCTTTGGTTGTCTCGGCAAAACGATCAAAGGAACCCTTTAAAACTGACTCCTTAGAAAAGATCTCGGCGATCTCGTTCCAACGAGTGGGATAATCTTTGTAGGACAGGTAGAAAATCCTGTCTATGCTTGGCCTGTCTGTTGGCTTGGGGCGGATGCGGCAGTCATAGACGGCAAACTCTTCAAAGTCGGTAAGTATGGAAAGGGGGAGCTTGGCGCTCCAGGCATAGCGGCGCAGTTGATAGGCAGGGCTTATATTCCCCTTAAGGTCAATGGCTGGTTTCTTCGCTTCCAAGAAGAATTTGCGAGCGCCACCAATGCGAAAGCAGTAATCCGGGGCCTTGGTGGCCCCACCAACCTTGATCGCATCCTCGAAGATAACATCCTTGTAGGCCTCGGCATAACCGGCCCTGTTGGAGACATCCCATCCCAATTTCTCAAAGAAGGGTTCGATGAACTCTCGCCGCACCTGAGCTTCGTTGTAGCCCAGGCTGCGGTAGGAGGATAGATTCCTCTCAAACCGCTCTACCAGGTCCAGGATCAGACTGGGCACATCAATGTTTGATCTCTTATTGCTCATTTTTTAGATAAGATGGACAGGATGGCAAAATTGGGTAAGCCCTGTCAGCCTAATTTAATCTTAGATCCGATAGGGGAGGGGTTCTGCCGACACCAAACTCACCCTCTCCTTAGCCCTCCCCCATCAAGGGGGAGGAAATTGTTTGGGAGCCGTTAGTGGCTATCTCCATTTTGTAATTCGAAGCTTCGTCAGTCTTCCTCTATCAACTCCTCAGGAATCTCATCTATGGGGAAGAAGTACTTGAAATTATCAGGGCCCAACTTTGCCTCCAGCTTTTGCATAATTGCCTGCACATTATCATCTGGGCCACTTATATAAAATGGCTTTCCATTTTTGCCAAATTCCACCTCGGTAATCTCTCCAAACTTATCTCTTTCCTCCAGGATATACTTGGACAGTTTGAAATCCTTTTGCGGCTTGAAGCCCAGCTCTGAGGCATAATCAATTGCCCCATAGATGATCTGATGGGCTAAGTCCACCGGACATTCAACGGGGTTTTGCTCCTGGTATATCTTAGCCTTCAAGTCCCCTTCATAATTCGACATAGAGAAGTTGGCATGGCAGAAGGTATTCTTCAGGCCGAGGCAGAATATATCTATCAGGTAGACTCCAAAAACGAGGTTTCCATCTGCTTGCTGGCGGGAGAGCAGGATGTTGGCCATTCCTCGCTCTTTCCAGGAAGCATTTATCAGACATTCATAAACGGGGTAATGGAGGGCATTGTAGATGATGCTCTTGGGGGATAAATGAGTCCAGGCCGAGGAGAAGAGACCTTCCTTTTTAGCCTTTTTCTTCCTCAACTTGTCCTTTTGCCTCTTCTTCATCAGTGTCTTCTGCCTTCGCTTTTTGTCTCTTCCCATTTTTAGCCCTCCAGAAGGAGCAGTCGGTAAATCCAACCGTCCTTTTTTTAGGTTTTGTAACAGTTCACCACGGATAGCCATAGATTTCACTGAATCTCTTTGGAACATTCACCCCGCACTTATGCATAAGTGCAGGGCGAATAAACGAATCTACACGGATAGATAAATTTACCACGGAACTGCAAAGCTTACCACGGAAATTCACGGAACCACACGAAAAAGAGCAAGTAAAAATTGAGAATTAAGAATGAAATTTATGCTGGCTATCCCCAATCCCTGTTTTTTTGTGCATAGTCCGTGGTTGTCCGTGGTGAAATTACCACAGAATCTCACGGAAAAAAGCAATTGAGAATTAAAAATTAAGAATTAAAACAGATTGCACGGATAGTAAAAAAGATACTTGAGGTCCCAGGCATTCTCCTGATATATACCGCTTCTCGCCTAGGCAGCCTGGAAAACTTTGCCCAAATAAAAAGCTCTTACGAAATTGTAGCACAGGGGACAGGGACCGGCAGTCAGTGGTAAATAATCAGGAGTCAGCTGTGGTCGGTTTCCCCCAAGGTTGCTGCCCTTTGGTCAAAGAGTTTAGCAAATCTATCTCTGTTATATTGGGGCATTCTACGCTAACTTTTAGTTTCCCTTTTCTGATGTTTCCTCAAATGCCTTTTTCAATGCTGCCTTTTCTGTGATGGTGTATGCCTTGGCCAGCAGAAGGTTGAGGTTTTTATTTCCTATAGTGAAAGGGGACTTCCCCAGCCTCTTCAGGATCGGATTTTCCACCTCAGGTGGAGAGGGATCGACCACAAAGGAGTCCAGGGCCTTCCCGGCCAGCCAAAACTCCTCCGGGGATCCGCTAAAAGAGAGGACCGGCTCCCCCTTGGGGGGAGATTTTCCCTCCGACTTCGCTGTGGCCTCTGGCTGGACCTCGGTCCGTTTCTCCCGCAGGGTTTTAGTAATCTCTTCCTTTGTTCTGCCCCTCAGCTTGAAGATGAGGAATGGGTCCTCATCGAAGCGCTCTGCCAGAAGATAGTAGACAGCAGCGATATGCTTGCAGGGGTTAGCCCAATCAGGACAGGAGCAACTGGTGATCAGCTCCCTTCTTTTCTGGGGAAAGAGCGAAACCTTAGCCTGGGCAAAGGCCTCCTCTATATTTTGGGGCATCTCTCCAGCCAGCAACTTGGCCACAAATATGGCCTTGGATGTCATTGCATCTGCCACTTTATCCCAATTCTTATCGGAGAGGGGATGCAACTGAATCTTGACCGCATAGGGTTTTCGCCTCGTCCCCTGGACCTTGGCTATTACCTCCCCCTTTTCCACATCAATGGAGACCACCTGGCCTCTGCGGGCATAGGAACGTCCTCTGGTGAGCCTGGCCCCCATATTAAAGGACTCCAGAACGCCAATCCAACGTTTGGACCACCAGGTCTCGCCGATTTTTCCCCGTTGGCTTTTCGCCTTGATACCATCCTTGACCTTCTTGGGCCTTGCCGGTGGGTAATATTGCCAGTAGCTATCCCATCGAGGCATATTTCCCTCCTCTGGAGCTTAGCTCCTTTTGACCGCTAACTTCTTTGCATTGGAATTGCCATAAAGTGTGCTGTCAGGAGTTACCTCCTGACAGCTCTTACAATAATAGACAGGATGGACACGATGAAAAAATCCCGTAAATCCTGTTCATCCTGTTAGAAAAACTCCACCGCAGGGGGCTAAGTTCACTCTGATCCCGTCTCTGCTTGCCTGGGTTGATAAGGAGTAACCTTTGTCGGTGGTTAATCACTGACTGCCTCCTTGCTCAGGGTAAAGACCTCCCTCAGTTGATTGGTGGAGAGTTCTGTGAGCCAGCCCTCGCCTGCGCCGATGATCTTTTCGGCTAGCTCCTTTTTTAACTCGATCATCTGGTCTATCCGCTCCTCCAGCGTGCCGATACAGACGAACTTGTGCACCTCTACATTCTTGGTTTGGCCAATGCGGAAGGCCCGGTCGGTTGCCTGATTCTCCACTGCTGGGTTCCACCAGCGGTCGAAGTGGAAGACATGGTTGGCGGCAGTGAGGTTGAGCCCAAGTCCACCAGCCTTGAGGGAGAGGATGAAGAGAGATGGCCCCCGGCGGTCATTCTGGAACCTTTCCACCATATTGTCGCGCTGTCTCTTGGGGGTGCTACCATAAAGGAAGATTACCTCGCATCCCAGTTTTTCTTGTAGATAACGATGCAATATACCCCCCATACTGGAGAACTGGGTGAAGATCAGGGCCTTGTCTTCCTCGGCGAGAACCACTTCCAGCATCTCCTCTAACCTCTTGAGCTTGCCTGAGCGTCCGAGGAGGATACTCCCATCCTGCAGGAAGAGAGCCGGATGGTTGCAGATCTGCTTGAGCTTCATCAGGGTGGCCAGCACCAGTCCCTTTCGTTCGATCCCCTCTGAATTCTCTATCTTCTCCAGCATTTCCTTGACCACCGCCTCATAGAGCGATGCCTGCTCCGATGTGAGGTTACAGAAGACCTTCATCTCCATCTTCTTCGGCAGATCTTTGATGACCTTTGGGTCTGTCTTCAACCGCCTGAGCACAAAGGGTTGGATTATCCTTCTGAGCGACTGAGCCCGTTGGGGATTTCTATACTTCTCAATGGGTAGGGCGAAATTGGTGCGGAAATCTTTGGCAGATCTAAGATAACCTGGGTTGAGGAACTCCATAATCGACCAGAGCTCGGAGAGACGGTTCTCCACAGGGGTGCCGGTGAGGGCTATGCGGTGGTTGGCCTTCAGTTTTCTTATGGCCTGGGTCTGCTTGGCAGATGGGTTCTTGATATTCTGTGCCTCGTCTAAGCCAATGTTCTCCCAGTGGACCGCGGAGAAGGTCTCTTGATCTCTATAGGCCAAAGCATAGGTGCTGAGGACCAGATCATTTTTCTTTGCCTCCCTCTTAAAGGTTCTACCTGTGAGCCTGTTAGGACCATGGTGAACCATAACCCTGAGCGAGGGGGCAAACCTCTCCACCTCCCTCTGCCAGTTGCCCACAACCGACATCGGGCAGATGAGGAGCGTGGGACCGGGCTTGGCCTTTTTGTTCTTCCTCTCGTGGAGCAGAAGGGCGATGAGCTGGATAGTCTTGCCCAGGCCCATATCGTCAGCCAGACAGGCACCAAGACCAAACTCTTTCAGGAATACAAGCCAGCTAAGCCCTTTTACCTGATAGGGACGGAGTTTGCCTTGGAAGGCTCTGGGTGGTTTGAGTGGAGTTAACTGAACATCATCGGAGAGCCTTTGCAGGAGATCGTTTAACCTACCCTCGGCCACCACTCCCACCACGGGGAGGCCCACTGCCGGCTCCTGGCCACCAAGTCCGAGCCGCATAGCCTCACCCAACTCCATCTGACCATCACCGTGCCTCTTCTGGAAGAAGGCAATGGCCGATTCGATCTCCTCCCGCCGCAGCTCTACCCACTCCCCTCTTACCTTAACTAAGGGGACTTTTAAGCTGGAGAGTTTCTCGAATTCTTCAGGGGAAAGGGTCTCCTCTCCAATGGCCACCTCCCAATCGTATGACACGATACCATTTAGGCCCAGAAGGCCGGAACTGGTTCCAGTGGAGGATTTTGGTAAGGTCAACTTCAGTTTAATCCCTACCTTATTTCTCCGTTTCTGCCACCAGGAGGGGAGGAGAAGGCCGAAGCCGCTCTCCTCTAAGAGGGGAGCTGACTGGCGGAGGAAGGCGTACGCCTTCTCGGTTTTCATCTTTAGTTCCACCGGCCTGGGGGTCTGCAGGCTTTCCTCAATGGTCGGGAAAAGCCGGGAAGCCCTCCCCAGGTCGGCTAAGAGCCTCTCCTGGGGGTTTTCAAACCTCCGCTTGAGGAAGGTAACCACCCTTGACCTTGACCTCCAGACCTTCTCTGCTGGAACAAGCAGGCTGCGATCGTCTTTGGCCTGAAGCCAGAAACTTATCTTCCATTCCTTTTCCTGGTCATCAACTGGGGGGTCGAGCCTGAAACAGGTGCGAAAGGGAGCCCCTGAATCTGCGGGCTTGACCTGGCTCAGCCAGGGGCGAGCCTTTTCCAGGAAGGGGAGGATCTCCTTGTCCGATGCCTTAATCGTCGGATCGGTAGAGCTCAGGGCTTCAAGCAATCTTTCTGCTAGGGTAGGCTTGTGGCCCTTACGGGGAGAAAAGAACGATCCTGGGTTCAGGCTCCTGCGCACAAAGCCGTCCAGGGTGCGATGCAGAAAGCTCAAGAGGAGTTCTGAGGGTAGGGGGGACCTGCCAGGGAGCAAGCGACAAATAGGGGGCATTGCCTCGGTGAGGTAAAAGATTCTTTCAGCTTCCCCTCCCCCGATAACGGCTTCCCAGCGGGCCTGAAGGTATCGTTTGCCATCCTCTATCTTCTCGCTGATTGTTGGCGCATACTGCCCTTTAATGATCAACTGCAAGGAGAATTTGGCTACTTCCATCCAAAAACGAAGGGAATCACTAAAGGCAACTCCGTGAGGAGATTGGCTGGACAGGGAAAGGAGGAATTTCAGAGCCAGGTCAGGATCTGCTTTCAGGAAAGGGACATCCCAGGGCAAGAGATCAGTCTCCTTCATAGTTTCCATAGGTTCCTCCCGAATTAACCAGGGGGAAGGAAGAGGTCCCTGGGGACTGGAGGGTAGAAGGATGGGAGTAACTTGCCAGGCTGCACTTTTCCAGGGAATCCGGGGAGAGAGATCCTCTAATGCTCCTTTTAGCTCCTCCTCGGCCAAGGCAAAAGGATGAAGGCGGGATCTTGGTTTCCTTGGCCGCCTTCCCTTCCGCTTTGAGGCAGAGGTTGGGAGGTCGGAGGATTCGGCCCAGAGGCCCAATTTGCCTGAGTTATCCCAGATGGAATGGAGAACTAACATAGGGGAGGTAAGATTGGCAAGTCAATTTGAAACTACTATCTCGGACTTGGCTTATCATACAAATTTGCAGGGGATTTGACATAAAGCGGTCAGATTAGGGGCTCTGACCGCTCGCTTTTGATAAAGAGCGGGGTCGACCGGACTTGAACCGGCGATCTCTGGCTTGACAGGCCAGTGTGTTAACCAACTACACCACGACCCCATATATAAAAATTGGGACATACGGCCGATAGGCTTCGTTCAAGGAAAGATAATATGTCTCCTCTTAATTAGCAAGCTTTTTTTCTCCCCCTTCAAAAGACACTCAGTGAGGTAGAAGGCCTGATGGTCAGGGGAATTAAGCGGATACTTAAAACTCTAAAGAAAAGAACACTGATCCGTTCCCAAAGGGCCCCTAATCACATCGAGATAGGGTTCCCCGGCCTATGTAAATTGTGACTTGGCGTTTCGGAATTCCTAAGAATTCCGAAACGCCGGGGGTTGTTTGAAGGGGGTATGCCTCCTTCAAAGGTGACAGCGGAGCAATCCGAGCAGGCGGAGGATTACGGAGCGCCATAGGGCCGGTGAGGCCCTCTGGAGAAGTTAGCGACCGAAGGGAGCTAAGTTCGAACTCAGGGTCAGTGGGCGATACTGGATTCGAACCAGTGACCTTCTGCTTGTAAGGCAGACGCTCTCCACCAACTGAGCTAATCGCCCCGAGCTTGATTAGCCCAACAAACTATAAAGAAGAAACTCAGCTTCCTTCGCTGGACTCCGTTTTCCTGAGCTTTTTCTTCCCCCTGGCCACAATAGCGATCGGGATGATCACGCAGTAGGCCCCCACAAGGAGGATGGGAGCCAGAGTAATAGATCCTAGGTTTAAAGCAATATAACCAATAATCAGGATAAAAATCCCGATGGCCATAAGAAGCCTGTTCTTGGAAGTGAATACTTCCTTTACTGCTGGCCTCTTTGGTGGAGGGGTTCTTTTCTCCTTTGGGGCAGCTTTGGTAACCTTCGGTTTAGCCATAATGGTTAAATTTAAGCTTTTCATGGCTGAATGTCAAGGGAAAATGGTGGGGTTTCTGGCTGAAAACACCACAAATTTATATCGAAAATAGGGTGTAGGCAGCGAATATGAACAAATAGCCATCTTCATAAGGCAACTTCTTAAAATTTGTGTCAAGTTTTGGGGCCTGAAGAAAGAGGTGGACAATGAGCTTAGACCCAGGCTCCTTGGCTTCAGTTTTTTCATTCTTAATTCTAAATTCTTCATTTTACATTCGAAGCTTCGCTAGAACAGGATAAGCCAAATCAATCATAGATTTCAATAGGGTTGGCTTGTCGTTCTCCGGATAAACGACAAAATCGAAGGGGGAATTCTGTTGGGGAAATGCCATCTCTCCTAAGGGGCAGGGCAACTAACATCATCAAAAAATCAGTGAGTCAATCAAACCCATCATTAGTTCCTGAACAGACATCCTCTAACTTTCAAAAAATCTTATTCTATGCACGAATTTAACCTTGACAAAGAAAATGCGGTTTCGTAAATTTATCAAAGATGGTTATCCAAGTTTCTAGGAAATTTTATCAATTGGCTTTAACAGAAGATTAAATTCTAAACCGGAGATACAGGCAGAACAGTAAACTTATTCGACCTCAGTAGACAAAAGCATCCTAAATGATGACGCACTTGCCAATAATGCCTTTGATCTAAAAGATTATCTGGAGAGAAAGGAGGAGTTTTATGCTGAGAATTGACCCGAAGTGGCATGAAACCAAGGAGACCTTGCTTGGAAAGGCTATTGAGTCTCCCCAACAGAGGGTAAGGGAACGATTTATCTGTCTCTTCCTGGTAGCTATTGGCATACCGGCCGTAGAAGTGGGAAAATTGATTGGCAGAAATCGAATGACTGTTGCTTCCTGGGTAAATAGCTTTAACCAGAAGGGACCGAAGGGTGTCACCCCTCTGTATCGGGGCAAATCGAGGAGGATCCTTACCGAGGATCAATTAATCAAGTTGGGACAGGTAGTGAGAAGGTCTCCGAGGAATGCTGGATTTGAGAAAGTTCGCTGGAGCATAGACCTTTTGGCTGCTTTCATTGAAAGGGAGTTTGGTAAGAAGGTGCGGAACTCGACAATTCGAAGCTATCTTCGCCAGTCGGGTTTGGGGGCCAAGACTCTTCGCAGGAGAAAAGGCAGGATTAGGAAGCAGAAGACTTCCTGAGCTTTAATCGAGGTTTTAATCCGAGTATCTTTTTGGAAGTAACCCTCGTTTGGTGATTACATTGGAGTTTTGTATGGGGGGCAACTAAGTTTTATAGTTGCCCCCCAATTGAAACTTAACCTCCTTAGTCAGCAATTTAACAATTTAAATAGGTGTTAGCATAGACGAGGGGGCTGCCTTTTTATTAAAATCCTGGGGAGCGTAGGAGATCAAATAGGAAGTCCCCTCAAAACCAAAGGAGGTGAAAAATTGAAAGGGAAAATTATTATCTGGATAGGTTTTTTGTCCTTTGTATCCTTGTTTGCGACCTACCCCTTAGCAAATGCCCAAGAGGAAGTGCTAAGCAAGACCCATCGGGAAGCCTTGCAAAGATATAACCAAGGGGTAGAGTATGTAAAATCTAAGGATTATGACAAGGCCATTGCTGAGTTTAAGGAATCTCTTCAACTGGATCCCCAGTATGCTCAGGCCCATTATGCATTAGGTTTGGCCTACAGGAAAAAGTCCAACTTCAAGGAGGCCATTTCAGAATACAGCCGGGCGGTGGAAATAGATTCCAGTTTTGCCGATGCTTACTATAACTTAGGTCTGGCCTTAAGAGAGACAAAAAATTATAAGGAGGCCGTTTCCGCCTTCGAAAATGCAGTGAAGGTCGATTCCACAAATTATAAGGCTTGTTTTAGCTTGGGGTTAACCTATTACAATCTAAAAAAGAATAAAGGGTCCATAAGGGCTTATGAAAAGGCATTGAAGATAAAACCCGATTACTATCGGGCCTATTATAATTTGGGAGTTGTCTATAGTAAGGGCGGGAAATTATCTCAAGCTATAGTTCAATACAAGAAGGTGACAGAAATTAAGCCCAGCCACTTTAATGCCCATTATAGAATGGCCGATGCCTATAACCAATTGGGCGAATATGATAAGGCAGTAACTGCTGCCCAGAAATCTCTGAAATATAAATCAAACTACGCTCCTGCTCTGGTGGCTTTAGGGGAAGCCTATGAGAAGTTGGGAAAGATTCAGAAGGCCATTGACGAATTTCAGAAGGCAGCCAAAAACAGTAAATGGAAAACATACGCTGAGTATAAGATAAAGATACTTTCCGAGGAAAACCAATAGAATAGTTGACTTGCGCCAGGAAACCCGCAGGCAGAACCTGCGGGTTTCTCTTAAGAACTGCACGAAGAGATGATAAAACTAAAGGAAGTTTCTTATAGTTATCAAACAAAGGCGGGAGGATCTGTCTCTGCCCTTAAAGGGGTGGACCTGAGCATCGGGGAGGGGGAGAGGTTAGCAATTATTGGGCCAAATGGTTCGGGCAAGACGACCCTGGCCTGTTGCCTGAATGGGCTTCTGCGTCCCACCCACGGTGAGGTAAGGGTGGATGGTTTCCCAGTGGGTGATCAATCATCCACCTACCAGATCCGCAGGTTAGTAGGGATGGTCTTTCAAAATCCCGATAATCAAATAATCTCCACCACTGTAGAGAGGGAAATAGCGTTTGGGTTGGAGAATATTGGTCTGCCAGCAGAGGAGATAGGGAAGAGGGTGAAGTGGGCCTTGCAAACTTTCGGCTTGGAGGAATATAGGGATTTCAGTCCCTACCATCTCTCCGGAGGTGAAAAGCAAAGGCTCGCTCTGGCTTCTGTTCTGGCTATGAGGCCTAAATATCTCGTCCTGGATGAACCCACTTCTCTACTGGACCCCATTGGCCGCCAGGAGGTAATCCAAGTCATATCTCAATTAAATAATTTGGGCATCTCCAGCCTTGTTCACATAACCCAGTTTCCGGAGGAGGCCCTGCTCTCTTCCAGGCTAATTGTCCTCTATCAGGGAAGAATCTTATTGGATGGAGCTCCTGAGGATGTTTTCTCCCAAAGGGAGGTTCTCAGAAGGATTGGCCTCAAACCGCCGCCCCTTATGGAGTTCGTTGAGGAGCTTAGGGAGCAAGGCATTTGGCTGGAAGGCTCCTTATCCAGGAGGCCAGAGGAGCTTTTGCAGGTTCTCCTTGAGCTAAAGGGCAGGGAAAGCCTTAAAGGCAAAACATTCTTTCCTGAGGAAAAGGTGGTTCGGCCAACGGTTGTAGAGACGAAGTCGCTCCGTTACATCTATAACCCGGGTCTTCCCAATCAGAAGGAGGCTTTAAGAGGGGTGAACCTGAGGGTGGGGGAGGGGGAGCTTATTGGCCTGATAGGCCCAACCGGGTCAGGGAAGACAACCTTGGCCCAACATTTTAATCTCCTTCTAACCCCCACCTCGGGTTTGGTTTCTCTCTTCGGCCAGAAGTTGAACGGGACTAACCTGCATGCCGTGAGAAAAGAAGTTGGATTTCTCTTTCAATTTCCAGAAAAACAACTATTTGAGGAGACTGTCTATAAGGATGTGGCCTTCGGCCCCAATAACCTGAAGCTTCCTCAGCAGAAGATAAAGGAAAGGGTGCAAGAATCCCTGGAGATGGTTAAGTTAAACTATGATCAGTTTGCCTCTCGTTCCCCCTTTAGCCTGAGTGGAGGCGAACAGAGAAGGGTGGCCCTGGCTGGAGTGCTGGCGATGGAGCCTCAGCTCATCATCTTAGATGAGCCCACAGTGGGCCTTGATCCGGCGGGGAGCGACCTTGTAGCCGAAATCTTAAAGGAACTTCACCTCTCTGGCAAGACGGTGATCCTTATCTCCCATAATTTGGATTTCGTCTTTAGCCTGACCAACAGGGTTATCGCTCTTCAGCGGGGCAAAATCTATGCTCAGGGGCCGCCAGAGAGTTTTATGGATGATGAGGAGACCTTGCCTGGATTAGGCCTAAATCTGCCATCACTTAACTATATGCTATTTCTTTTGCGTAAAGCCGGATTTGGAATCGAGGTTACCCCATCCTCAGTCCAGGATACGGCAAGCCAGATAGCCGAGCAATTGCAAAAAACTGCTTGACAACTGAAGTTCAATGGATAAATATAGGGGAACTTAAAAAGGAGGAACGGATGAGGTGCAAAACTATTTGTTTAATTCTGTTTCCTGTTCTTTTTCTGGGAATGGCTGTCCCCAGGGCATCTGGAATTACAGGCCTCGGCTTTGGCCTGAGGGGTGGAATTATATCCAGTCTGGATGATCCGAATACAGATGAATCAATTGATAACCTTCCCTTCATTGGAGCCCATCTGAAGATAGGCACCCTGCCCATTATTGATTTCGAAGCGGATGTGTCATATGCCAAAAAGAGCTATAAACCAACTATAAAGGTGATCGTAGGAGGTATCACAGTTGAGAAGAAAGTGGAAACTGACTATCATGACCTTTCTCTGAACGCCTCGGCCAAATACGGTCTTCCTCTCTCTCTGGTGGTGGTAAAACCCTATATCGGAGCAGGGATGGGAGTTCATCTTTTGGGATCCACCCTGCATATCATCGAAGGGCAAGATATTAGAGGTGAAGAGATAAAGCCCGATTTTTCCTCCAGCAAGAACGGATACCACTTCTTGGCTGGCCTGAAGTTCCATATCCCAATGATTCCCTTTGACCTCTTTGCCGAGGGGAGGTATACGGTTATTCAAACCACACCAAAGACAAAATACAACTCCATTTACGCTGGGTTTACCCTGAATCTGCCTTGAGTTTGAGGATTTAACGGTGGAATTATCTGAGCGGTCAGACCTTCTGATCTGACGGAGGCAGAGCGGGTTTCTGCCACCTCGTTTTTAGTTGAGGGGGGTTAACGACGGGATAACGGACAGGTAGGAAAAGAGAGGTTCTTAAGGTGTTTGGCTATGAGGGAGTTTAAATACTCCCTCTTCTTTTTCTCGTTATACATTATGGCAAACCTTTCGGCGTTGTATCTGCTCCCCCAGTAATATCTTGACCAGACAAAAAGATATAGTGCTGATCCCTCGTAATAACGTCTGTCCTTTATCGCCTTCAAGGTAAGGTAGCCGAGGGTGCTATTTAAAATCGCCGAGATTAACCCTTGTTCTATCTTTCCGCAGTAGATCTGCCCTGCCCCAGGCAAAAATGTGGAGAGCCAATTAGCCACTTGGGGTGATCTTCTGGGCAGATCCAATCCTTGTCTTGATTCCTGCACCAATAAAGATGCCTGGTAGCTATAGAAGTTTTTGACTTTCCCTTTTGCTGTTTCTGCAAATTCATTACAGGCTCGCTCAAAATTGTATTCCGAGAGTAAGTTCCACCCCTTCCAGAACCTAAGCTCTGTGATCTGACTATCCTTTTGCGAATAGGTCAAAAGATCGTTAAACTCCAATTCAGCTAAGTTGTTCTTACCTTCCCTCATATAGGATTTGGCCAAGGTGAGTTGTGCCTCGCATTTCACATTAGAAAGGGCCTTCTCATCATTTAGTATCCCCTTTAGATAGTTTCTGCCCAATTCTCCGTTCCCCGTAGCCAAGTGACTCAATCCAATTTTGTATCTGGTATACGAAACCAACTTGCTCTGGGGATAGAGCCAGCCAAACCGTAGATATTCTGTTATTGCGGCCTCGTAAATCCCCTTCTGGAAAAGTGACTGAGCAGAGGAGTAGACCTCAGATTCTGATTGAGCCTGACACAACCCCTGCACAGGCCCAGCTATGATTAGCAGAAGCAAAATTAGCGGAGCAGTCGCCTTAGCTGCCAAGGGATTACTCATTGCCTATATCTACCTCTTTGAGTTTCCCCTCTATTTGGTTCTGGAGGCAGTTTTGTGCCTGATCGTTGAATATTTTAGCCCCCTTAATGGAGCCGTAGATGTCCCCGGAATAGAAAAAGAGGCTCATTGCTCCAAAAATGAATGATTGTGAGGGGTGGTGATGAAGATAATAATATCTGCTGGCGTAAGCAGTTCCAGCTATTAGCATAAACGAGTAAAATGCATCCCCAAATCTCCGGCAATATGCCCTTCCCGATCCCGGAAGCAGGGATGAAAAAAGGCCAGCCAGTGCCGAATTTCTCTGGGGAAGGCTCTCTCCCTTCTGAGTTAAGTTAGCAATCTCCCAGAAATGGTTTGCCCTACTATGGTCGGGAGGGAAATTGGCCATTTTTTTAAAGATGAGAGAAGCTTTATGCCAATCCTTTTTTCTCAACCAGGACCAGCCGATCATATAATCCAACTTCGACTGCCAATCCTTGGATTTTACCTCATTCCTTAACTGCGTAAAGATATGAATTGCTCGCTTATAGTCGCCCAAGAGGAAATAGGAATATCCCAGGTGAAACTTTACCTGCTTGATTAGTTTCCCTTGCGGATAAATCTTCTCCCATCCTTTGGAGTGGTCTATAGCCGAGCGGTATCTCCCCTCTTTCTGTAGACAGATCCCTATTTTAAAATTTGCCTCCTCGGCTCGAGGAGCCTGAGGGGATAGGTAGATAAACCTTTGATATTCGGTGTAGGCTCGGCGGTAATCTCCCATCCGGTAAAGATACTCCGCAAATCCCCAGATCCCAGCAGGTTGATAGCTGTTTGGCTTTCCCAGGGGAAGGGGCTCCGTTAGCTCGGATTTTTTGGAGGGGACTTCAGGTTTCTGTTTCCCCCAAAGGAGGTGGTTTTCCACCGGGTCATAGAGGTGTCTTTTATCATTCGCCAAAGGATAATGACCCCTGGCCCAATAGTTGCACCTTTGCAGCCTATCTGGGGTCATCAAAAGACCTCTTAAAGCCCCATACCTTTTGAAGGCCTGGAAGGAGAAGTGAGAACAGGTGGGGTGGAAGTTACAGGCAGGCACGGACTGAGGAGAGAGAACTTTCTGGTAAAATCTAATTGCCCCCAAGGGGATGAGGGCAAAAGGTGAGGTTCCTTTTGCTCTTGGCGCATTTAGGGAGTCCCCTGGGAAGGCTCCCATAGCTTTGGCTCCTCCTGGAGATAAGAGGAGCCCCAATAGACAAAGGGAGATTATTCCCTTTTTGCTGGCCGTTGTCCTCATCTATAAGGAGAGAGGTAAGGAATATCATCCTTACCTCTCTCATCATCAGGTTAAATTGTTGATTTTAATCTACTTCTTAAGCTTCTCCTCTTCCTCAATCTGGGTCATTGTCTGGCCATTTAAGGCCTCTATGCTAATCATAGCAATGGAGACCCAGTTCACTACAGGGACCAAAAGTAACCACTCCTTGGTCCTGATCTTTCTCTTTTTTAGCTCATTGCCCACCCGGGGGCCAATACAGACATTTGCCAAACAGCCCCCTGGACCGGCTGCTTTCCACCCCTCCGATCCAGACCAGACCAGACCAGCAGGGCTAAAGACTAACCTAACCCATTCTACAGTCCTCACCTGTTGCCCTTCATTCAACTCCAGGCCAACCCTGGGCCCCAAACAGCAGCTCGCTAGAAATGGGCCAACGCCTCCCTTCTTGTCCTGATCCTGAGTAACAGCCGCAGCATAGCTAAATTGGGCTAAAAAAAGCAGAGTCAGACCAGCAACAATAAATTTCTTCACCTTTTCACCTCCTTTCCATCACCCCTTGGGAGTGATAATCTTAGCCTTCTTGGGGGGAATAAACTCAAAATTTTTATCAGGTATGGGTTGGTTCAACCTCACCCGGGAGAAGTTGTCCGTCTCCTCCAGGATTTCCCCCTGATAAATTGACCTTGTCAATACTCTATTGGGGAATAAGAGACTGTCCCCATACAGGGAGTAATCTTCATATTTTGTCTGGCTGACCAGGTTTCCCTCTAAATCGAATATCTCATAAGCCAGAATTACCCATTTCTTGGGGTCTATCTTAATTAAGATCTTAGAGATGAGTTCCCCTCCAGATTTCGGCTTTGCGGAGACAACCAAATCCCCATTGAGGGTATCAAATAGGGAAAAGCTGAACCCCTCCCTAAGCTGGTCAAACACATTGAGACCTATCAGCCCCTCTATGCCCAGTGCCTCCCTCTCAAACCTATTCATCCTGGCAATGTGGAACTTTAGGACTACATTCTCCTCTACATTGTCCACCCAACAGAGCGAGTCATTGGAGCAAACGATCTGATGGGGGTTAGCGAATTCCACATAGGAGCAATGAGGCCTCTTTATCAAAAACCTCCCTTTTATGCTCTGAGTATTCCCGCCACCCTGGATGTTTCTGCTTATCATCCCTCCGATGGTTTTTATCTTAGCGTATTGCTCATTTACCATTTGGATAATGTGTTCAACCTCCTGATCAGCCAGCAAGTTAGAGGAAGGTGAAAAAAGGAGACCAATGAGCAGAAACAGGATTGGCAATCCCTTGGCAAGCCGCCCCTTTGGAGGGGGGATCTTTTTCCATAAGCAGAAATTCATTCTTCGCTCTCGTCAGGTATAGAAATTAAGATTTTAACAGGTTAAAATGTGATTGTCAAGGTTTTTCTTTGGTTTTTTCAAGAATTGATTTGCCCTCAAAGTTATTCCACTTTATCTTAGCCTCAGGATGGATGACGAATATCTTACCATTAAGGGTTTAGCCCAAAGCGAGATAAAGGTTAAGGGTTCCCGGTTTATCGCCACAGCTAAACCTGTAGGGACCGAGGGGGAGGCCAAATCCTTTCTTCAACGGGTGTCCGACGAATTCCGAGATGCTACTCACAATTCTTATGCTTACCGGCTAAAGGAAGGGGTCTTTCGGTTTAGCGATGCCGGAGAACCCTCTGGAACTGCCGGGAAACCCATCCTGAGTGCGATCGATTCTCAAGGCCTGACCGATCTGGCCCTGATAGTCACCCGGTATTTTGGCGGGACAAAACTGGGTGTGGGAGGTCTCATCAGGGCCTACCATCAGGCTACCCTATCTTGCCTTCAGAGGGCAAAGGTAATCACCGCCTACATAACCGAGACCCTAACTCTGGAGTTCCCTTACGATCAAACGAATACGGCTAAAAGGTTGTTGAGCCAGTTTGGGGCTGAGTCAATCGAAGAGGAATATTCTGATAGGGTGAGGATGACTGTAACGGTGAGGAGATCCTTCCTCGATAAGTTCCAAAGGGCAATAACTGAAGCCACTAATGGAAGGGCAGAGATTACATTTTGATGTCATTGGTCTGGGGATTGCCCCTCTTGATGTATCAGGCATTCTTCCCAGATATCCCTCCTTAGATGAGAAGACCGAATTTACCCAAACTTCCATTCATGGAGGAGGGCCAGTTCCCACGGCAATGGTTACCCTGGTTAGGCTGGGGGCTAAGGTTTCCTTTGTGGGCAAAATAGGGAATGATCCCAATGGAGTTCTGGTGAAAGAGGAGCTGGAAAGAGAGGGAGTGAATACCTCCCAGCTTATCATTGACCCAAAAGCCGAGACATCAGTGGCCTATATTTGGATTGATGGCAAAAGTGGAAAGAAGACCATAGCTCTGGACAGGACGAGCATCTCTGCTCTAAAACCTCAGGAGTTGGACAGGGAGCACATCACCTCCGGCAGGTTCCTCCATCTTGATGGAAGGGAAACTGAAGCCTGCTTAAGGGCGGCCCGGTGGGCAAGGGAGGAGGGAATTAGGGTGGTGCTCGATCTGGGTAGCTTAAGGCCAAAGTTGGAGTCCATCCTCGGCTTAACTGATTATCTGATAACCTCAGAGAGGTTTGCCCAGGCCTACACCGGGTTGATCGATCCTAAGAAAGCCGCCCAAGCCCTTTTCCAGCCTCATTATCAGGCTGTGGTAATCACACTTGGGAGAGAGGGGCTCGCTGGGCTACTCACCTCCTATAACCATATATCAACCTCCTTTTGCGGTCAAGGTTGTCGACACCACCGGAGCCGGGGATGTCTTTCACGGAGCCTTTATCTACAGTCTGCTACAGGGTTGGAACCTGGCCAAGGCCCTGAAGTTCTCCAGTGGAGCAGCTGCCTTGAAGTGCACCAAAATTGGAGGAAGGGAGGGTATCCCTACCAGGGATGAGGTGGAAAGGTTAATCAGGGAAAATGGTTAAGAAGAAGTTGGCCAAAGAGAGGGCCAACCAGGCTAAGGAACTTCTCACTAAATGTAAACTCTGTCCGCGAGACTGTAAGGTTAATAGACTCAAGGGTGGAATGGGAGTTTGTGGCGGGGGAAAGTTGGCTCGGATAGCAAGTGTTGCTCCCCATTTTGGAGAGGAGAAGGTGTTGGTGGGCAGACATGGGTCTGGGACGATCTTCTTCGCCGGTTGTGGCCTAAGGTGTAGTTTCTGCCAAAACTACCAGATTAGCCATCTTAACCAGGGGAAGGAGGTTTCCGCTGCCAAGCTCGCTGAGGAGATGCTCTATCTCCAATACATTGGCTGTCACAACATAAACCTGGTTACCCCCACACATTTTCTTCCTCACATTATTAAAGCTTTGGGAATTGCTTATTCGAAGGGGCTGGAGCTGCCCATAGTTTACAATTGTGGCGGCTACGAGTCACTGGAGGCCCTGGAGCTTCTGGATGGGTTGGTGGACATCTATATGCCCGATTTGAAGTTCACAGATCCTGGGGTGGGGGAAGAGCTCTCCCATGCTGCAGACTATTATCCTGTGGCCCAGAAGGCGATCAGGGAAATGCATCGCCAGGTGGGTGACTTAGAGGTTGATGGGGAAGGGATAGCCCAAAGGGGGCTCCTTCTCAGGCACCTTGTCCTTCCCAATGGAGTTGCCGGAACCCAGGAGGCGATGAGGTTTATCGCCCAAGAGGTTTCGGTTAACACCTATGTAAACATTATGGACCAATACCGTCCCTGTTATAAGGCCACGGAGAACCCTCAGCTCAACCGCCGGATAACAAAGGAAGAGTATCAGAAGGCTCTGGAGATAGCCAGAGGCTATGGCCTTCACAGGTTCGCAGATTAAACCAGCTCCGTTCTTGGCTTCCTCAGATATATACTCCGAACGGTCATAGCTTAAGCATTTTCGGGATTTCTTTTAACCGCAAAGAACGCAGAGATCGCAAAGGATTTTACTCTGTGGGTCTTGCGTCTTCTTCGCGAACTTTGCGGTTAGAAAACGCAGATTATACCCGTGTAAAGTATACAAGGGATATTCTACCACGCTTTAGCGCAGGGTCTTCCTGAGCCGTCAGTTGCCCTCCTCTGACGGCTCGCCGCAAAGGATGTGCGTTAATCTGCGTCCCATAGAGTCCGTCTGAAGCGAGCTAAGTTCAGTGTAGGGGTTCGATTCATCGAACCCGCAAGACGGTCGGATAAATCCGATCCTTACGAAGATTTTCTCCCACCCTTTACCCCATCCATTCATAAATTCGTAGGTAACATCTCAGGTCGCCGAAAGTTTTTATTGCAAGGACAGAGGAAAGCGGACAGGCATAAGGTTTCTCCCTACAGAACTCCGTCAGGGCAAGGGGCCTACCAGCACAGAAAATCCAGAGGATCTGCGTTAATCTGCGTCCCACAGAGTCCACCCGCAGGACATTAAGTTCTTCTCGGGGGAACCATTCGGCCTTGGTAATCGTCTATTCTTATGAGAGAGGCAAATGAGATCTGACAAAATGATTATAGAGGCTGTTTTAACGGGAGATAAAGAGGCGTTCGCAGAGATTGTGAACCGATATAAAGATCCGCTCTTCAGATATCTCCTCTCCTTGGGGGCCCAGATGGAAGAAGCAAGAGATTTAGCTCAGGACTCCTTTTTCAAGCTTTTTCTCACCCTGGAAAATTTTGGCTTTCGCTCAAGCCTCTACACTTATCTCTGTCGCATAGGCAGAAATCTGCATATCGACCGAGTAAGGAGGCAAAGGAGGGAAAGAGAGGTAATTGGGTATTGGGTGGATTGCCATCAGCCTAAAATACCCCAAAAGATGGAGCTCCTTGAGGCCCTTTCCCGCCTGCCCCCTGAACAAAGGTTGGTTATGGACTTCTTCTACATTCAGGGATACAAACAGAGGGAGATTGCTGAGTTATTGGGGATACCCACAGGGACGGTGAAGTCAAGGATAGACAGGGGATTAAAGAAGTTGAAAGGTATATTAAATGAAGAGACTTAGAGAATTAAAGGTTCATAAACTGGATGGGAATTTTACCTCCGAGGTAATGGCTAAAATAGAGTTGGCCCAGAGGATGAAGGGTTTGTATACATTTTCTCGGATAGGGAGAACTTTAGCTTCCTATGGCTTTGGCCGTATGGTTCGAAGGAAGGTAGTTAGAAGAAGAATCTTAATTCCAAGGAGGTAGAGAAATGTTAAATTTTGCAGAGGTTATTGAGAAGGTTCCTCAGAGGTTGCCTCAGATAGAGGTAGAAAAACCCCCAGAGAGGGAGATAGAGCTTCTCATCAAAGGTGATCCTTCCTTTATGAACAGATTCCAGTATGGGGACGAATATATCTGGTGCGATTATGACTATCCCTCAAAGGAGCTGAGCCAGGTTAGCCTCTGCCAGGTGGGGGGACCGATGCTGGTTAATGGAGAGGAAACCTTTGAGCTCTGGATAAGGGGTTACAACCCAAAAGGGGAGAGGTCAGATGAATCCTGGTGGTATCATGCGGTCAAGGGGGAGAAAGTAGATACCCTTCTCTTTGTAAGCAAAGACAACGAGGGAAAGGGAAAGGTTGAGGAAACCGAAATTAGCTTCCCTTTGCGGGTGAGGACAGGCCAGAGATGGAAGTCAAAGGAGGTTTATCATACTGGTAGGTTACACAGAGAAAGTGAATCTCAGGAAGAGGTTGATGGCCCCTATCTGGTTAAGTTTGGAGAGACCGAGGAGGAGTGTATAAGGTGGCTGATGGCTGGCCACGGAGAGGGGAGAAAGGACCTGGCTGAGGTTTTTATCTCCATTAAATCCGGGATTACTTTCCTTTTCCGCAGATACAACGGCTCAGGGTGGGACAATCTAAGGGAGCTAAAGGATTCCCCTAAGGTTAACTACGGTGGGGAGGATTATCTTCTCTGGTACTGCTCGATTCCGTTCAGAGGCATTTAGCCTGAACCGATACGGAAATACCACAAGATTTGAACTTTGGCGATTTATGCATCTCTTGTAGGGATAAACCTTCAGGCCTGTCCGCTCTCCTCCGTTGTTCCGAGAGGGTGGGGGCTATGGAGTACGTCAATTCCTGTTGACGCATGCTGTGACAGAAGTCACAGCACTCCAAAATTATGGAGCGAAGTGAAAAGGATGTGACAAAAATTTAGCCATTGCAGAGTTGTCTGTGAGGACATCGGCGACAGGCAAAGCCCTTGCGGGTCCATCTTTTTAAAAGTGGGAGGAATAGGGATAGCCCAAAGATGATCAGCCAGTGGAGGTTCCTCTGGGTAAGTAATTTGAAAAGGGCTAAGAGAGAGGGTAGTACCCAGATGAGAGTTAAAAGCAAGGCAAAGTGAAGGCTAAAGGCAAAATCCTTCTCTTTACCCCGGGGGAAGAGAAAGGCAGCGACCTTTCCCCATCCTATCTGGCACCTTTTCCCATACCAATAACAATTTCGGCACCTGGAGAGAGGAAGAATAACTAAAACACCAAAAACGGCATAGATGGAGTAGACAATTGCTGCCATCTGGTTTAATCTGTTGAAGATATAAAATCCCAGGGCGAAAATGGAACCACAGATTATCCACCTGAGGATGATCAATGCCCAAGGATATGCCTCCCTGGGGAGTCTTTCCTCTCCCTCCATTTGTTTCCTCCCTTCTTTTATAAAAGCTTGAACACGAATTCCACGAATAGACAAATGGCACGAATTCTAATTGACTCGGCTTTCAGCGTTCAGCCTTCAGCACTCAGCTTTTAACACCGAGGTGGCAGAACCCCGATTCTGCCACTCTCCCTTAATCGCCGTCAGGTGAGGGCACCTGACGGCTCGTCTATTCCTGTGGATTCGTTTATTCGTGCCATTTGTGTTCCAAAGCTTCGACTATTTTATGAGGAGAAGTTTACGTACCCCTTGAAAATCCCCGGCCCTGAGCCGACAGAAGTAGATGCCGCTTGCTAACCCTTTGGTATTCCATGTAACTGCCTTATATCCTGGGGTTTGTTTCCCATCCACCAATGTGACTACCTTCTGCCCAAGGATGTTGTAGATTTCCAGGCTGACCGCTGATCGCTGACCTGTGCTCGGAACGGCATCGCTGACAGCCGGGATGGCGTAGCGGATGAGGGTGGTGGAATTAAAGGGGTTGGGGTAGTTCTGAAAGAGGGTAAAAAAGGTCGGGAGCTTCCTCCCGCTGACCTCACTTTTTACCCCCACTGAATAGTCTACATAGGATACTTTTACATCATCAATATACCAACCTGCCCTGGTGCCTGAGCCATTTGAGCCAAACTGCCACCTGATAACCGCCGTATCGCCCTCTCCTAAATAGGGTGAGAGGTCAACTTTGGCCTTCTCCCAGAAGCTATGGTTACCTGTATAGCACCGTTGTCCCGGTATGCCAGAGTTGTCTAAAGGAACCCAACCCTGAGGATAAGGATCTTCGGGATCGATGATCTGCCAATCTCCCCCGTTTACCGAGATCTTCAGATTACCACCATCCGCATCCTGGCAGTCATACCAGTGCCAGAACTCCAAGGTTGCCTTAGAGGAGTTGGGGATGGGTAGCTTAGGGGAATCAAGGATAGAATTGGAGTTATTAGAGTAGGAACCATCTAAGGATGTTGCCCAGAGGTTAGAGTCGCTGTGGGCCCCGCTCGGGCCATATTGGGGCTTTCCCCATTGCCAATTGCCAGAGGGGAAGAGTGCTCCGCTGTCTGAGTCAAAATCGGAGAAATAGATATAGACCCTTGGATAAAGAACAAGGTCTATGCTCGTCGTTTCCTCATAAGATATGGTTACCTCAGATATAAGGGTATCCTCATACCCTTCCTTTGAGGCCCGCAGGGTATAGCTTCCTTGGTAGAGCCCATCCAGATGCCAATTGCCATCAGCAGAGGTGGTATCTGCTGCAGAAAACGCTCCCGAAGTTAGGGTTACTACAGCCCCTCCATCATTGGGTCTACCCCTCAAATCAACCATTCCGCGGATCATACCTTGGGGTTCCCCTTCCTTTGCCAAAAGATAGAAACAGGTGTTTTCCAAGAGGTCCTTTCGCTGCAAGCTATCCGTAAGGGCAAGGAAGTTGAAGCTATAGAAGACTATCTGCCCACCTTGCGGATCTGGGGTGGGATCATAGACCAAGACACCAGCATCACCATCATTGCACTGATAGACCACAAAGGCATCCCCAGCGGGGACCGATGCATCCTGGTCCCCCCAGTCAAAGGGATCAAAGGTTATCCCCAGGGTAGAAGGCAGCCTGTTGGGATAATTGGCAATGGGATGATCGCTGAAGGAGCCAACCTGGTTTAAATCCCCCGCTTCGTCTCCTTCCCATCCCGTTATATGGAGGACACTTTGGGCAAAGGAGGGATATTTCGGATCCACGCAAGAGTCATAGCCCAGCTCTCCCCCTTCAATAAGCAGTTTGCCCCCGCTTGCCACATAGCTTTCCAAGGCATCCCGATAAGATGAGATTACCACGGGGCTTTGATCCTGTCCATCGCTCCAAATGATGAAAGGATAATTACTCCAATTGGACGGATTTGTAGAAGAGGATGGTTCCAATTTGGCATTGAGGTTCAGCTCCCGTAAATATTGGACGATAGTCTGCGCTGCTCCCTTTGCCTTTGTCTTCTCCCATTTTTTGTTTGTCGCGCCCCCCCTGACATTTACAAGCCCCTGCTTCCCTGTTTCATCGTCAATTACCAGAATGCTATCTGCAAATGGGAGCATCCCAAAATCCTCTTTCAGGCTATCCTCCCCAAACGAAACAGTTGTTGTCCGAGGAAGATGCAGCCAGGAACTGACTTTAAAAGTATAGCCGAAGTAGGGAAGTTTTACAGAGAAGCTCCCCCCCTGTGTGGAGTCCGTTTGGATGGTAGCGTAAAGTTGTGGTCTTTCCTCTCTGGTAAAGACGCGGACAGTGGCGTTCAGCGGTTCACCAGTGGAAGAATCATAGACTACCCCCTCAACCTTTCCTTGAGAAGCAGAATTCAAGCATAAGGCGATGTCGTTTACATTATGCCTTAAAAGGATAGCTGTTTTCTTTGGACTGTATCCAAACATTTCCAGGTAGAGATCATATACCCCAACGGGGAGTTTCTCTTCTACTTGAAACCTACCCCTGCCATCGGTATCCAGTTTGAAAAGGGGAGAAACCGAGGATGTATCAGCTCCTCCGGGGAATCCCAGGATTTGCACCCCGCTCAGGGAGTCTTGGCTGAGACTGTCGTACACAACACCCGATAGCCACCCATACACTTCGGTCACTGGGATGTCCTTTTGATAAATCTTAAAGCCGGACTTGGCGATCGCACACTTGAGACTCCCTACGGTATCAGGGAGAACCTCCACCTCTGTGGCATAGCCCGAAGTATAGACGCTTGTATTCACCCCACATCCCCTGGCAAAGAGGGAAAAGCCTGGGTTCCATACCTGAGCCTGGATCTCCCCGGCAATATCTGGAGTCAAGGCATTAATCAGCCAGATAGAGGGGACAAAGGCAGAGATGGAGGGTGAAGTAAGAGTTAAACCACCTATGATTATAATCGAATCTGCAAGCAGATCATAAGCATCCCCTATCTTCCTGCCCTTGACCATAAGAACCTCCCCATAGGGAGGGTAAACCATAAGGGATGCTTCCCCCAGGCTATTAGTGGTATCCACAAGGGAAATTCCCCAACCCGAAATGGTAACCTCCACATCCGGTATGGGTTGAGCCGTTCCCTCGTCCAAAACCTTAACTTCCACCTGAGTAGAGGTGTTTATGGGGATGGAGTCCGGGCTAACAGTTGATATTGCGGGGGAGATAACCTCTACCATCCCGATATAGGGCTTAAAGTTGTGTTTGGTAACCGTCACATAGAGGGTTCCTGGAGAGGAGATTTGGGGATAAATTCCCACATTGGCATAGCCCCCTTGGGAATAAGCTACCCCGTAAGTTATACCATCTTTGTAGAGGGTTACTAAGGCGCTGTCCTGGTCTACAGCCATCTCCATTGTCTGGACAAGGAGAGGAAGGGTGTCGTTGTATGAAACTACAAAGGTACCAGGAGCTCCAATAAAAAGGTCCAAGGATGGTTCCCCCAAGAGGTTATAGACCTCAAAGTAGTATTTGACATTTGCTGCCAGCCCATAATACTGGAAGATCTTCAATTTCGCTCCATTGGTCATCCCCGAGAGGGTATGCAGACCTCCACCAAAGCCTGATAGATAAAGCCCTCTCTCCAAAACATCGTCCTCGTCCCAGTAGGTGTAATTGGAAGCTCCCCAGAAGCCCACTCCTCCCTTATCCTTGGCCCTTAACCATTTTTCACCGAAGCAAACCGAAGAGTTGTAGGTTCCTGTTAGGCAGGCATTGCTGATCACAAAGGGATACATCCCCTGGTTGGTTAGGCTTGTTATATTGGAGCCACCATACCCCGGATCTTGCCAGGTAGTTACGCTTCCATGCCCGGAATAGTTGACCCAGACCTGCCCCCAATTGAGAGCGGAGTCTATGTTGCTTGTCGATCCCCCAAAGTGGGAATAGACCCTCGTGGAAAGGACTCCCAAAGGCTCAAAATAGGTGAGGGCCATCTCATTGTGAGTTCCCTCCGTAAGGTTATGATTTTCACTTGAGGCAATGAACGTGGCCCGGGAAAGCCAATCCGTTTGAAGATTTTCCAGCTTCTCAAAACTAAGTATCTTGTCCACGATATTCCCGGCTTCATTGGAAATCTTTACCGATAAACGGCCAATGCCGATGTCGGGGAAGAGATCGGAGCCATCCACCGTGGAATAATAAAGATCCGTGGCTTTTGCCGTGTGTCCCTCTAAGGGGTATCTGCCGGAATAGGGCTGAATATAGGCGGATGCCACTCCAGACGTATCCCCTTCCCCCACCAGGAGGACATAAGCGGGAGGATTTTCCCAATTGTAATAAGCATTGCTGATAAATGTTCTTATGCTTGCCGTATCCGAGCCTATCTCCGATGTCCTCACCATAACAGTTGAGAAGCCCCTCTTACCAATCCACTCTTTTAAGGGCTGAATCTCTTCCCAGAAATCATCGGCAGTAATGATCAGGTAGCCCTTTGGAGATGTTTTCGGGAAGAAGCCTTCATAGGTGCCATAATTTATGAAACTGTTTTGGACCAGTTTCTCCCAGGAGGGTGAGTAGAGTCTTTTCAAATTGGCCTCTGTAGAGGAAATATCTGATCCCAGGAGGTTAATTTGCAGTTTAAGCTGAGTAATTAGCTTCACCTGTGCTTTCCCGGGATTATAGATTAGGGGGAAAACCTCCAGGGTGATAAATCTGTGTCCCCTTATCACCCCTTCTGGGCCTATCCTCACAGGCTTCTCAGGGGAAAAGACGTCTTGGGAATAGAAGGAATTATCGATGGAAAACTTGCTTGGCGTATCGATGTCCTTTCGCCTGGAAGGCTGAGACGGGAGAATGGGATATTCCAACCCCAGATCAGTTAATCTATATTCCTTTATGGAAGAAGAGACTATCTGCAGGGAAGGGGTAGCCCCATAAGGGATCTCCACAAGTTCCCTGATAACGGGAAGTTTAGGTCTGCCGACCTCTCTGTTGAAGCCATATCCAGGAAAGGAGATTTCGCTGAATTTTCCGCCCTTGGTGGAGACAACTTCATAGCTCAACCCTTTTACATCTATCTCCAAACTGATGGCCGTGGGGTCAGATCTGACCAAAGACACCCTTGGTTTCTCAGGGGAGGTGATGCCCTGGGGTGAGAACCATCCTCCTTGTGCTTCTCCCAAAAGAAAAAAGGACAAAGCAACAAATAGGAAACCAACCAATCTTTTCGTCCTAAACAATTCCATTTTCATCTCCTTTGCTGAGTTGTTCCTTAAGATAAGCAATTGCTCAGAGTTTTTCAAGAAGTTTTATCTCAGACAATAGGTGAAAACACCAAGTGACACCGAAACCACCGAAATATCAGGAAATTATAAACCTGATTTGTCGGGAGGTTTTTAAGCGAATCCCCCCAGTTTTCTGTTATTACTCAGGTTACATTATAGTCAACACATAGGCATTCCAATTGTCATTGCGAGGAGCGTAGCGACGAAGCAATCTCATAGTCTAAACCCCCGTTCGAAGGTTTAGATTGCTTCGCTGCGCTCGCAATGACATGTAATCTTTTTAGTGACCCCAATAGTATTTCGGTGTTTAATGAACAATTTGTGTAAAAGGGGGTGAACTGCAAAAAAATACAACAAAATACCACAAAATCCTTGACATACGAGATCGTATTGATTACTTTTTTTTAAAAAAAGGCGGGATGTATGACTTCAAAACAGAGGGCAAAGGATTTGAAGCTGCTGACTGCAGGCGAGATAGCCAATATCCTGAGGATGAACCATCAAGTTATCCTGCGGAAACTACAAAGCGGCGAGATTGAAGGCTACAAGTTAGGAAAGGACTGGAGGATTGAGGAGGAAAAGTTCTGGGAGTGGCTACAAAGCAAAGGCAATAGGCTGCTTGCCAAAGATGAGAGGGCGAAGACCATTCAGACATTTTTCAAAAACGGGAAGTTAGTTAGCCTTCCAGCTAAGAGAAAGAAGAGGTTGTATGTATTGGAAAGGATTTGGCAGGATTTCTCCCGTAACAGGGTCTATAGTGAAAGCGATGTGAATGAGATTATTTTGCGGTATTACGACGATTTCTGCACCATCAGAAGGGAGCTGGTTGACAATGGCTTTATGGTCAGATCAGGTGGTAAATACAAGGCAGTGGCCGGGAAACAAAGCCTTTAACTTTTCAACAATTTTCTTTGCTTAAAGCATAATCCGGCTATTCTCCTCGGGAATACCTTCCCCTTTTGACGATTACCCCCTCGGTTAACGGCAAGGCGAAGAGTAGGGGCCAAAAAACCAAAGCCAATTGCAACCAGAAAAGGGGCCTGACATTCCCACCTCCATTTATTACTCAGGCCACTTGTCCATGGGCCCCTTTTACCTCAGCCAGAGGCCCATAAACTATTTGGCCAAAATTGAGGCCAGATTATAGAGACCTTTATCCAGCCTTTTCTTCTTCTCCCAGGATTCATTTAAAGGGGTAAGGACTACCCTCCCATTTACCTCCCCTACCATCTTGTCCTTCTCCCCTTTGGTCAAGGCCTCTACCGCCGCTGCTCCTAACCTGCTGGCCAAGACCCTATCTCTGGCAGTGGGCCTACCGCCTCTTTGTATATGGCCCAAGACTACCACCCTAAAACCCACGCCTATAGAAGATTTGATCTCCTTAGCAATCTGGAAAGCCCCACCAGCTTCATCCCCCTCTGCCACCACCACAATAGCACTTGTTTTCCCCTTTTTCTTACCCTCAGTTAACCTTTTACAGATAGCAGGTAGGTCTGTTTTGACCTCCGGAATCAGGATTTCCTCTGCTCCCCCACCTATTCCCACTTCCAAGGCAATAAAACCGGCTTTCCTACCCATCACCTCTACCAGGAATATCCTTTCATGGGCGGCTGCCGTATCTCTGATCCTGTCTATGGATTCCAGGGCAGTGTTCACCGCGGTATCATACCCTATGGTATAGTCACTGCCATAGATATCATTGTCAATGGTGGCCGGAACGCCAATTGCCGGCGTATACCACTCCACAAAGAGGTCATGTGCCCCGCGAAAGCTACCATCCCCTCCAATCACTATCAGACCCTCAACATTGGCCTCACCCAATTTCAGGGCAGCCATCTTTCTTCCCTCCTTAGTGGTGAACTCCTGAGAACGTGCCGTTTCCAGTATTGTCCCTCCCCGTTGGATAATGTTAGAGACCGATCTCATCGTCATAGGGAAAAGCTCACCGGCAATCAGGCCGGCATATCCCCTCCTTATCCCCATCACATCCAGATCGTTATATAAAGCCATTCTTACCACTGCCCGCAGGCAAGCGTTCATCCCCGGGGCATCTCCGCCACTGGTTAAGACGCCAATCCTCTTCATTACAGCCTCCTGATGTATTATTACTTAGGACACATTATATAGTTTCTGTCTGAATTTGTCATTCCCGCACGCCGTTAGCGGGAATCCATTGCTGAATTCAAGTAGATTCCGGCTTAAAGATTGCCGGAATGACAGGAAATATGGGTATTTCCGGACAGACACTATATAGTTTACACATTATTGGGATTGCTTCGCTGCGCTCGCAATGACATGTAATCTATTTATTGCCCTTAGTGGTATCTTTTGTTCGTTGCCTGTTCCTGCTATCTAATGAGAGGATAATAGCAAAAGATAGGGGAGATGTCAAAAAGATTCTCACCCCACCGAAAATCCCCTTGACCTTAGGGGGATGAGAGGGTATTATTCACGGCGATGGCTATGGGTAAAAGGGGAAAGGGCCCTTATTTGGTGGTCCACGGACATTTTTACCAACCCCCACGGGAAAACCCCTGGACAGAGATGGTGGAGAGGGAGAAAACCGCTTTCCCCTATCATAATTGGAATCAGAGGATCTCGCACCAGTGTTACCGGCCGAACTCCGCGGCACGCATAGTGGATGGAGAGGGAAAGATCTTGGATATAGTCAACAACTACTCCCTGATGAGTTTCAACTTTGGCCCCACCTTGTTAAGCTGGCTTGAGGATAATGACCCCGTAACCTATCTTAGGATATTAGAGGCAGACCGGAGGAGCATTGCCCTCCGCTCCGGGCATGAAAACGCCCTGGCCCAGGTCTACAATCACCTGATTATGCCCTTAGCTATCTACAGGGATAAGTGGACCCAGGTGAGATGGGGGATTGAGGATTTCAAATTTAGGTTTGGCAGGGAACCGGAGGGGATGTGGCTCCCGGAAACGGCGGTAGATGAAGAGACATTATCCGTCTTGGCGGAAAATGGGATTAAGTTCACCATTCTGGCTCCCCATCAAGCCAAAAGGGTAAGAAGGATTGGGGGAATGAGGTGGAGAAGGGTGACCTCTGAATCCTTAGATACTACCAAGGTCTACAGATGTTTCCTCAAGGGGCAGCACATTGACATCTTTTTCTATAATGGTCCCATCTCCTATGAGATAAGCTTTGGAGACTTCTTAAAGAATGGCGAGCTCCTTGCCCAGAGGCTGAGGGAAGCCCTCAGGCCCAGGGATAAGGGAAAACAACTTATCCTTGTGGCCACAGATGGGGAGACATTCGGCCACCACAAACCATTTGGAGAGATGGCCTTAGCCTATATCCTAAGCAGGGAGGTTGCCCAAAAGGGTTTGAGGGTAACGAATTTAGGGCAATTTGTTGAGGAGAACCCTCCCCAATGGGAGGTAGAGATCGATGAAGGGCCCCGGGGAGAGGGGAGCTCCTGGAGCTGCAGCCACGGGGTAGGGAGATGGAAGGAGGATTGTGGCTGCTCCACGGGGGGGCAACCCCACTGGAATCAGGGTTGGAGGAAATCCTTGAGGGAGGGGTTGGACTGGTTAAGGGACAAATTGGCCGCCATCTACGAAAGGGAAGGGGGAAAATACTTGAGGGATGTTTGGCAAGCAAGGGATGAATATATCAAGGTTATCCTGGATAGAAGCCCCAAAAATGTAAATAAATTTTTTAAAAAAATTCAAACCTATCCTTTAAATAAAGATGAAAAAATCAGGTGTCTTAAACTGTTAGAGATACAAAGAAATGCCATGTTGATGTTCACCAGTTGTGGCTGGTTCTTTGCCGATATATCTGGATTGGAGTCGGTGCAGATACTAAAATATGCTGCTCGCGCCGTTGAATTGGCCAAAGATCTCACCCAGAAAGATCTGGAGAAGACTCTGCTTCAATTTCTGCGAAAGGCAAAGAGCAACCTCGAGAAGTACGAGGATGGGGAGAAGATCTACCTCAAGCAGGTGAAACCAATTGCCGTCCCTCCTCAAGTTGTTATGGCTAATTATGCCCTCAGGCTCCCCTTTCGCTGGGAAAAGAGGAAGGAAATAAAAATTTCCTCCTATCAAATAGCGGATAGAGGGGGTCGGACTAAAAGGCTGGGGCGGGAAAAATTTGCCTGGGGAAAGGCAAATTTAGAGAGCCTCTTAACCAGGGAGGAGGAGAGTTTTCTCTATCTAACCCATTTTCAAAGAGAGGGAAGACTTGACTGCTGGATTAAGAGATCGAATGAAGCGGATTGGCCACAAACCCCTGACCCTGAGCAGCTTATCTCTCAGGTTAAGGGAGAAATGGGCTGGAAGAGCTGCACCCCTCAGGACCTTTCTGCGGAGTGGAGGGAGGAAATCTTAGGTTATCTGCAGGAGGAGGCGTTAAAAGAGGTCAATCGGAGCCTGCGCCGGATATATAAGAGAAACCTTGGTTTGATTAAAAACCTGCAGGAAAATGGGGGGGGAGTTCCTCAGATCTTTAGGCAATTGGCTTCCTTTTTGCTCATCCTGCGCTTGGAAAAGGGAATAGAGGGGATGAGGGGGGATTTTGAGAAAAACTTCCGGCGGATTGTTCAGCTCCATTCTGATATGGAGAATTTTGGCTATCTCCCACCCCAGGGAAGATTAGAGCCCCTTTTCTCCGAGCCCCTCTCTGCCAGGGTGAAGAACTTGGTTCAGAACCTCTCCCTCAGGGAGATTAAGAGGATAGATAAACTTTTGGATCTGGCGGATCAATGGGGGTTGCAGCCGGATTTAAGGGGGGTTCAAGAGGATTTTTATCCTCTATGGAAGGGGAGAATCCGGGCGAAAGGGACGAGAAACCGCCAACGACACTTGAACGGATTAGCGGAGAAACTCGGTTTCAGTGTTTAGCATTATGTAGATGGCTTGTGAGGTCAGACATTTATCTTTGGGGGATACTATGGTCAGATCAGGGGATCTGATCGCGCAACTGTGCGATATTTAAGGCACCAGCGAAGCTTCGCCTTCCCGGCCCGGGAGGGGCAAACCGTCAAGGTAAGGCAACTTAAACTGGGCGAAGCTCCGAATTTGAAATTGAAAAATGCAAAGGGTAAAAGTGAATCTTCCCACCCACAGAGCAGGCATTCACGACACTTCCCTCCCCCTTGATGGGGGAGGACTAAGGAGAGAGTGAGAATTATCTCCGATTCCCCCCTGACCCTGACCCTCTCCCACCAGGGGAGAGGAAACTATAAGGATGTCATTCATCCCCGTTTACAGAACTGGGCATTCTGATATTTTCAATTTACAATTGCTGGCTGCAAACTATTGCCTCAAATTTTAAGAGTTGCCTTTCGAAGCCGGCTAATATTGGCTCTTATGTTATGAATTGGTGGAGGCCGGAAAAAATCCTTGACATTCACCGTTGCACGAATTATTTTAGGGTTTAACGCGGTGGGGCTGTAGCTCAGCTGGGATGAGCGCTTGTCTGGCAGACAAGAGGTCACGGGTTCGATCCCCGTCAGCTCCACCAATTTATTTCAGATGATTTGGAACATTTTTGCAACCTTCTCCTTCCTGATCAAATTTATCCTTTACGAAGGCCTTAGTGGTCTATGGGCTGGGTTTTGTGCCTGCATCTCCCTTTCCATCTGCTTGGCCGGATTTCTCCTTCTCCTCTGGCTGAAGCTCAGGAGGGAACCATCCCCCCAACTAAGCCTCAAACTGGCTTATCATTCCTCTAAGCGCCATTCCAATTGACCATATTTAGACCAGATTACCCTGTTTGAATAGCAAGGGCTCTCCTCGCCGGTGAGGTGGACATCCTTGATCATCCACCTAAATACCCTTTAAAAGCTGGCTATCTCTGTCCTTCCTCCCAAAATATAGGTTGGCATAAAATTTGCATTATCAACAACAGGTAGATAGGTCTTGGTTAAGCGTGGGCCATATTCGGATCAACCCAAGGGGTTTCTCTAAAGAGACTTTCGCATTGAAACCCCAAAAAAGGGTTGACAAGGGAAAATGGATATAGTATTTTGAACTTTTGCCGGGAGGGAAAAGTGAGTCTCAAAAAACTTCCCCCTTTATTGCCTCTCTTTTTTCTGTTTATCGGCTGTTTCTCGCTCCCGCAGCGGAGCATCAAAGAGGAGAAACTCCCTCCTCCACCTCTTCCGCAAGTTAAATTAGGGGAGGATGAGTTTGCTCAAGGGGAACTGCAGAGGGCAAGAGGGCTTTATGCTTTGGGGGTGAGGGCGATTGGCGAACGGAAGTGGGACAAGGCACAAGAGCACTTTGAAAAAGCCATAGAGATCTTAGTTGATCTGGATTTGGATGAGGAGCACCCCCAATTGGTGGGCCAGTTTGACCTTCTTCTCAATCAGATCTCCAGCGATTACCGGCGGGCCTTAGCCTCCATTGAGGAGTTGCCCCCTGGGATTTCCGTCTCTGCAGTGATGGAACGGCTCCAGGAGATGAAGATCTCCCATAAGGAGATAGAATCTCTCTACTTCCCGCTATTTGACCCCACTCGTTACGATTTTCCCGTTTGCTGGAATGAAGAGGTGAAAAGGTGTATCCATTTCTACCAAACCACTGGTCGGAAACCCTTTGTTGCCTGGTTGAAGAGATCCGGGAAATATGTCTCTATGATGAGGGAGATCCTTAAGGAGGCAGGGTTGCCACAGGATTTGGTGTACCTTGCCCTCATAGAAAGTGGATTCAACCCCTATGCTTACTCCTGGGCCCGTGCTGTGGGGCCCTGGCAGTTTATCTATTCAACTGGCCGACTCTTTGGCTTGCAGAGAAACTGGTGGATGGACGAGAGAAGGGATCCAGAGAAGTCAACCAGGGCTGCGGCCGCTTATCTTTCGGAGCTCTATCAGGAGTTTAAATCCTGGCCTTTAGCCATTGCGGCCTACAACTGCGGAAAGGGGAGGGTCCACCGGGCTATCCGTAAATTTAAGACGAGGGACTTCTGGTCATTGCCCCTTCCCAGGCAGACCAGAAATTATGCCCCCTCCTATATGGCAGCTACTATAATCGCCAAAGACCCAGAGATATATGGTTTCAACATAAAGGTAGACAAGCCCCTTTCCTGGGATCTCGTCTGGGTGGATGGATCAACTGACTTGCGGGTAGCGGCAAAATGTGCGGGGACCACCTATAAAAGGATTAAGGAGTTAAATCCTGAGCTTTCCCGTTGGTGTACTCCCCCGCGGATCAAGAGATATGCGCTGCGGATTCCCGCTGGCAGGAAAGGGATGTTTGAGGCCAACTATTCGCGGCTTCCTGCAAAGAAGAAGGTTGTCTGGGACAGACACAGGGTCAAAAGAGGGGAGACCCTTTCCCAAATAGCTGAAGAATATCATACTTCTGTCTGGGCGATTGTCGATGCCAATTCCTTGAAGAACAGACATCGGATCATCGCCGGGGATTACCTGCTCATCCCAGTTCCCCCATCCCGCAGCTCTCGTGTAACCCATACGAAAAAGGGTGTTCCCACTCCCTCCCAGCAGGGCAAGAAGATTGTCTATAAGGTAAAGAAGGGGAATACATTGAGCCAAATTGCCGCAGAGTTTGGGGTGAAGAGCGGGGACTTGAGGAAATGGAACGGGTTACAGAAGGGTAGGTTTATCTATCCCGGACAGGAGCTTGGTATCTGGGTAGAGCCGGGTTTCCGGCGCTTATCCTCTAACTTGGAGGAAAGTGACGGAAAGGGCAAGGAAAAGTTGATTTATGTTGTACGCACCGGGGATACCCTTTGGGATATTGCCCGCGGATTTGGGGTAGAGGTGAAGGATCTCTGCCGTTGGAATGACCTCCACCCCAGACAGAGGATCTACCCAGGGGAGAAACTCCAGATTTTTGTGCAAATGGACAAAACCCTGTAACCAAGGAGGAAGATGGCAAAAAAGGGCGATTGGGCAGCAGGGATCATCATTGGCGTAAGCTTCCTGTTGGTGGGAGCCCTATTCCTCTTGATGTTGATTGGGCTTGCCGGTCAGAGGGGAACCCTCAACCTGCCAAGCTGGGGGAAGAAGATAGCCCTGGTTGAGGTAAATGGAGTCATCAATAACCCGCAGCTTATTGTGAAACAGATTAGGTCTTACAAAAAGGACGACTCTGTTCTTGGAATGGTCTTAAGGATTAACAGCCCAGGGGGAGGGGTGGCCGCAGCCCAGGAGATTTACGAGGAGCTGCAAAAGTTCAAGGAGGCTGGGAAAGGGTTGGTAGCTTCCTTCGGTTCTGTGGCTGCATCAGGAGGTTACTATATTGCCTGTGCGACAGATTCCATAGTAGCCAACCCCGGATCCATTACAGGCAGCATCGGGGTTATTTACGAGTTCCCCAATGCTCAAGAGCTATTAAAGAAGATCGGATTGAGATTTGAAGTTGTGAAAAGTGGTAAGTATAAAGATATTGGCTCCCCCTCCCGAAAGTTAACTCCGGAGGAGAGGAAGCTCCTGCAATCCGTGATAGATGATGCCTACAATCAGTTTATCGGGGCCATCTGTCAGGGAAGAAACCTGAATGAGACTAAGGTAAGAAGGATAGCTGATGGAAGGATATTCACGGGGAACCAGGCCAAGAAGATAGGGTTGGTGGACCGGTTAGGAGATTACCACGATGCTATCCTTCTAGTGGCCAGGATGTGTGGAATAAGGGGAGAGCCGAAGACGGTTAAGTTAAGGAGAAGGAGGCCGGGAATCCTTGATCTCCTTTTCAGCAAGCTCAAACTCTGGGGACCGGAGGGGAATTACAGAACCCCCAGCTTACAATACAGGTTTCAATGAGGTTTCCCTGTATCTCCCCATGAGTTCTTGAATCTTAGCTCTTACAGAACCCAAGGTTCTAAAAGCCTCTCGCCTGATTAAAGACCAGAGGGGAGGTAAGATATTATTGCCTTTGTGGGAACACGATTTTCGTTGGGGGCAGGCTCCTCCGGAGTTACCCCTTGTTCGCTCGGTAAAAGCAGAGACTGAGCATCTGCGGTTAACACCTAAAAAGGAGGTTCAGCAATGACCAAGGCTGACTTGGTAAGGGAAGTGGCTGAGGAGACGGGGTTTACAAAATCCGATACGGCGCTGATGCTAGAGGCCTTTCTTCAAGCAATCAAAAACGGCTTGAAGAAACACAAAAGGATAGATATTAGGGGCTTGGGTAGTTTGGGGGTAAAAATGAGGAAAGCCAGGCAAGCCAGGAACCCGCGCACTGGTGAGGCAGTTCCAGTTCCCAAAAGGTATGTGCCGGTTTTCAAGGCTTCCAGAAAGCTAAAGACCCTGGTGGCCAAGTAAGAGTGCACTTTTTCTAGTAGAAGCAGGGCAGATGGCTGCCCTGCTTCTACCAATTATCCCAAATTATGCATTAAACACCGAAAATCGCTGAAATTCCAAAAGATCCAAAGAAAGGATTTCACCTAAAAAATGAAATGTTACTTTCTGCAAATCCCTGATATTTCAGTGGTTTCGGTGTCATTTAGTGTTTTCTCGCATAATCTAGGGTTAAATATCGAGGGGAGGGAAAAATGCCATGTGGGAAGAAGAAAAAGAGAAAAAAGATTGCTAACCACAAGAGAAAAAAAAGATTAAGAAGAGATAGACACAAAAAGAAGATCAGATAGCCCCTGTAGCTCAGCTGGATAGAGCAACGGCCTCCGGAGCCGTGTGTCGCCCGTTCGAATCGGGCCAGGGGTGCTCTCATCTCTGCCGAAGTGGCGGAACTGGTAGACGCGCTGCGTTCAGGGCGCAGTGCCCGTATGGGTGTGGGGGTTCAAATCCCCCCTTCGGCACTGTTGTCCTTTAATGGATAGGACCAATGAGGATTTAGGGACATAAATGGTTCAATCTCCTTTTTTGGTAGGGTTCATTGTGCAAATGGGGCTTTCACTCAGTTTTACATGGGTTTATACCAATTGGCCATAGATCAAAAATCTTCCTCTAAAAATAGCTTGACAAGTGGATTTGCAGGTGTTAATCTTCATTTGGTTTGTTTTACCTTTATATCTTTTGATTTAAAAATCGTAGCGTAGCACAATTAGCATGTCTTGCCTTGGTGTATGAAGCGATGTTTTCCTAATACCTGGTAGAAGGAGTTAATAAACAAGGTAGTTAATCGACATCCTTTTATGATTCCAATCTTAATGCCCATTCGAGGTTCACCATCTCGTTAAGAGATGTAAAAAAAACTATATATGGACCGGCATCGAAAATTCAGTTAAAGAGGAGCGGCGCACACCCGAGCGGAGCGGCTTTGCTTGTGGTTTGGAAACCACCAAAGCCTGCATAGAAAGGGGGCGATCAAACTACTATGTGGCTCCTTGATCTACTCGTTAGCTTATTAGGTAAAGGCGGCGATACTGATTGGTAATAGCTTTTCGATGTCGGTCCATTTTTTGTTCACCACTTATCTCACCGCAAAGCCGCCAAGTTCGCAAAGGAAATAAAAAAGCAAAAGCGAAATAAAACGAATGGTTAATAACTTTTAAAAAACTTTGCGTCCTTTGCGCCTCTGCGGTTAATCTGTCCCACCGCAAAGCCACTAAGATCGCAAAGGGGGGAAAACAAAAGGAAGGAGGAATGATTAAACGAGAAGATGAATTATCAAATGAAATTATTGGATCAGCAATCGAAGTGCATCGGCATTTAGGGCCAGGATTGCTTGAATCTGCTTATGAAGAATGTCTCTGTCGAGAATTTGCTATTAATAATATTGTCTTTGAAAGACAAAAGCCTCTTCCTATAAATTATAAAGGGATAAACTTGGACTGTGGTTATAGACCTGATCTCGTTGTAGAGAAATTGGTAATTGTAGAATTAAAGACGATCCAACAAATCGAGGCTATACATCAAGCACAACTTTTGACATATTTGAAATTATCGAATCTAAAACTGGGGTTATTAATCAATTTTAATGTTCCAGTTTTAAAGGATGGGATAAAGCGATTGGTTAATAATCTTTAAAAAACTCTGCGTCCTTTGCGGTTAATCACTTATCTCACCGCAAAGACGCCGAGATCGCAAAGGAAATAAATGAAATAATTGGTTAATAATCTTTAAAGCTTTGCGCCCTTTGCGCCTTTGCGGTGAATTATTTCATCCAATGAAAGAACTGCCTAAACCAGCCCAAATCTATATCTCCGGGATAATACTAATTGGCCTTGCCTATCTCGGCTACTTTTCCCAAAAGATGGTCCTCCCCCAGTGGTGGGAACTTCTCTTTTGGGCAGCACTTATTATTTTAACTAAACTCCAGTCCATCCCACTGCCGAGAGGAGGGGCCACGATGACCGTGTCATCAGCTCTCTACTTTGCCCTCATTCCCCTTTATGGTCCCGTTGTCACCGCCTGGTTGGCAATTCCTGGCGATGTAGTTTTGAATGGTATAATAAAGAGGAAACCCCTTTATAGGGTTGAATTCAACGCCCTGCAACTCGTCATCTCCATCGGCCTAGCTGGATTGATCTACCAACATCTTGGGGGTCAATTTATGCCCACCAACTACAGCAGAATCATTTTACCATTCACTTTTTCCGCCATAACCTTCTTTCTGGCAAATACCGTTTTAGTGAGCATAGCTATCCACCTAATGGAGAAGATATCAACCTTGCGGATATGGTGGGTGAATTACAGTTGGACATCTGTGGACCTTTTAGCCCTTGGCCCTCTGGGTTTCCTTTTGACCCTGGTCTACATCCAAATTGGTCCCTGGGCAGTTTTCATCTGTATTGCCCCCATAATTCTGGCCCGATACTCCTTCAAGCTCTATACGGATCTTCGCCAATCTTATATCAACTCCATTACCGCTTTATCTGCCGCCTTAGATGCCAGCGATCCCTATACCCACGGTCACTCCAACCGAGTGGCGGAGAACGCCGAGAAGGTAGCCAGGCAGATGGGGCTTTCCGAGGGGAAGATCGAAAGGGTAAAATTTGCGGGACAGTTGCATGACATCGGAAAGATAGGCCTTGATGTTAATATCCTTAATAAACCTGGCTCTTTAAATAACCAAGACTGGGAGGAGATGAAAAAGCATCCGGCCAAAGGTGCTGAGATAGTGAAGGGACTTAAGCCACCCATTTATGACATAGTTATGGCTCATCAGGAACATTATAATGGAGCAGGCTACCCGGCAAAACTAAAGGAAGACCATATACCTATAGAGGCTCGTATAATCCATGTCTGCGATGCTTTTGAGGCGATGACCTCTGACCGACCTTACCGTTTTGCCCTTCCCCTTAGCCAAGCCGTCGACGAGTTGAGAAGGGAATCGGGAAAGCAATTTGACCCTAAGGTAGTGGAGGCCTTTCTCAAGTTAATGGAGAAGAGCGAGCTGATAATCGAGAGTGAGCGTAAACACAAGTTTACCGAGATAAAGAAAGGCCTCAGTAAAGACCTCATAGTCCTTAACGAAGCTTCACCTTCCCGGCCACAGGACGGCCAGACCACCCTGGAATGAGGTGGCAGAAGCACTCTCCCGGTGCTGGTAGGGCTCCTGCCCTGACGGAAGATAGAATCTTCTACCCGACTTTAGTCGGGGTCTTTAGGGCTTAAGCCCTTTGGAATGCTGTGACTCCTGTCACAGCATCTGTCAACAGGAGTTACCACACTCCATAATAACCCGCACTAAAGTGCGGTAGAATCTACGTCTGTCTGCGTGAACCTGCGATTTCTACCCGGTTTAGCCGAGGGTTTCCTCACCACGGATAACCACGGAATCACATAGAAAGATAGGGATCGGGGGTCAAGAATAACCGGCATAAACCCCATTTTTAATTCTCAATTCTCAATTCTCAATTGCCTTCGCATTGTTACCCTGCAAAAAAAATTCTGAGAAGATCAAAAAAAGCTTGACAGGAAGTGATTTTAGCCTTATATTTACACTTGAAATTTGAAATAGCCCACAAAGTTGCGGGTTTTTTGTGCTGGTAGGGCTTTTGCCCTGACGAACAAGGCTTTTTGTGGGATGGGGAGAAACTCTAATCGAGGTTGAGGTAGCAGAACAGGGTTCTGCCACTTCGGTTGTTGCAACCAATAGTTTTTTATTCTTAATTCTACATTCTTCATTTTACATTCAAAATTCACTGTGAGGTGAGATAAGATGAATAGAAAAATATGGGTTGGTTTGCTGGTCTTGGCCTTTATGCTCGGTTCTGTGAGTGGCTTCTGGTCAAAGCCAGTGGTGGCTAATACAGGTTCAGAACGCAGGGTTATGCTCTGCGCCGCTGAGCCGTGGCATAACGATTTATATCAATCAGGCAACCCTACTCCTCCTGATACTTCAGGATTGAGCACCACTGAAAATCAGGTCAAGCTGCAAAATGCCCAGCAGAGTTCTCCCCCTAACAAGACTGATTCCAGAGCCAGGAACCTTTTCTACCGCATCCTTCATACTCTCTGGGGAGTAATCTTCCTTGAATCCTTCTGAGAGGAGCCCAAGATGAAAGCCAAAAGTCACGGTTCCAAGGAAATGCTGAAGCCAGCCGATGAGCTCTTCCAGGGGGGCGAGATTGTTCGGGCATTGGAAGGCTATCAGAGGGTAAGGGAGGAATATGGCTCATCAGTGGATTCCACCACTTTGAATCTACTGAGGAGGAAGGAGCTTGAGTGTCTGTATAGGTTGGGTAGGTATGAGGAATCTCTGGAGTCCATAGAGGAGTTAAGATCTGGCTATGAGTCAGAGGGGGACAAAAGGCAGTTAGGCTGGTTGCTTTTTGTGGAAGCATTTTGTCTCCTGCAACTATCCAGGTTAGAAGAAGGGAAAAAGGCGGGTGAGGAAGCAAGGGCACTGCTGGAGAATACAGCCTACAACTTGGAATATGGTCTTGCCTTGAAAACTTTAGCCAACATCCACATAGGCTTGGGTGATTTAAAGGAAGCCAAGAGGTTATTGATGCATAGCCTCTCCGCCTTTAGTAGGGTTTCTCCTTTGCCTGAGAGGAAAGTCGTCAGCGCACAGAACCTTCTGGGTCAGGTATGTTTTATGAGGGGTGAGACCAAGGAGGCGTTGGCGCATCTTAACGAGGCTCTGGGGCTTTGTAGGGAGGGGGGCAGCAAAGCCCAAGAAGCGATGGTCAAGGGCAACCTCGGAACTGTGCATCGTCGCGCTGCTGTAGATTGGCCACTTGCCTCTAAGCTGTTGAGGTCGAGCCTGAAACTCTATGAAGAGTTGGGTAATGACTTAGAGATTTCCAGGGGAGCCACCGCCCTGGCGAGGCTTTACATCCTCCAGAGGAGATGGGACGGAGTGTCTGAACTCTTAAATCGGGCCAAGAGATTAGCCGAAGAGGGTGATTATCAGAGGGAGCAGGCGATGGTTGAGGAGACAAGGGGCTGGCTGGAGATAGCCCTGGCTCAGCGGGAGGGCGGCTCCCATCTGAAACTTGCTGAAGAGGCTCTGCTCAAGGCCCTGCAGATTGGCTACCGGATAGCCCCAGAGGGTGATGTGGTGATGGAGGCAAGTGAGAGGTTAGGCTGGGTCTGTCTTATGCGGGGGAGTCTGGATGGTGCTTTAAGCTATGGGGAGAGAAGCCTGAGGCTTGCCCGGCGGGTAGGCTCTGTTTATGACGAGGGCTTGGCCCACAGGCTCTTAGGAGCAATATATGAGGCCAAAGAGGAGAGAGGAAAGGCAAGAGATCATTTTGCCCGGAGCATCTCCCTCTTGGAGAAGGCAGAGGCCCAATATGACCTAGCCGTCAGTCTCCTTTATAGTGGCAAGGTTTTGGTTGAGGATGGGGGGACTCGTTCAGAGGGATTTGGACAGATACTTCAGGCCAGGAAAATATTTGAGACCCTCAAGGTCAGCTACTGGTTGGGGAGAAGCTGGATAGAGGAGGCCAGGGGAAAGGTTCAGGGGAGGGATTTTGACAAGGCATCCCAATGCCTGGCCACTGCTAAGGAGGTTCTGAAGGGTTCAGGGGAGAAGGAGGCACTGAAGGAAATTGTCGGGGTGAGGGCTGAATTGGATGGGATTGCGGCTAAAGTTTCCCTCAGCGTAAAGGAGGAGATTAACCTCTTGGAGGAACTCAGTCAGCCCTCCAATAGTCTTGATAGCCTGTTGAAGGCCTTGATGAAGAAAAGCTCTGCGGAGAGGGCCATTATTGGTGTGCGGGGATCTGTTGGTGGGTTTGAACTCAAGGCATATCGGGCAATAGATGAAGCCAAAGCCAGGAATCTCTTAGACAAGATAGGTTCTCTGAATGGGGATCTGCTTAGACCCCGGATACCTATCTTCTCCAGCTTGGTCCCGGAGGATTCAAGGCTCATCTCTTTGAAAGGGGAGGAGATGGGCTCTCTGATGATGGTTCCCTTGGGGATGGATGAGGAACTTGACGGCCTGCTTTATGTTGACCGGCTCTCTAATAAGCCTTTTCAGCAGAAGGACTTGAATTTCTTCGTTCTCTCAGCGGGACTTATCCAGCTTAAGGTAGCAGAGCTACAAAAGGAAGAACTGAAGAAGGAGGTAAAGAGTCTAAGGGAGAGGTTGGAGGAGAAGTATGGCTTTGGGAACATAGTCACCCTCAACCCTAAGATGGAGCAGGCTCTAAGAACCGCCCAAAGCTTCAGGGATTCCGATCTTCCCATTCTCATCCAGGGGGAGACGGGGACCGGGAAGGAGCTTATGGCCAGGGCCATTCACTATAGCAGCCAGAGGAGGGGCAAGAGCTTTGTGCCGGTAGACTGTGCTGCCTTCACCGATACCCTCTTGGAGAGCGAGCTCTTTGGCCACAAGAAGGGTTCCTTCACCAATGCCATAACCGATGAGAAGGGTCTCTTTGAGGAGGCTCAGGGAGGGACTCTCTTCCTGGATGAGGTGTTCAATGCCAGTGAAGAGTTGCAGGCCAAGCTTCTCAGGGTATTAGAGGAGATGGAGGTAAGGAAGATAGGGGAGACAAAGGCCCGGAAGGTGGAGGTGAGCATAATCTCGGCCACCAACAAGAACTTGGAGAGGATGGTAAAAGCTGGTAAGTTCCGCAAGGATCTCTACTACAGGCTAACAGGGGTAGAGATAAAGCTTCCCCCCCTAAGGGAGAGGAAGGAGGATATCCCGCCGCTCGTCTATCATTTCCTGGGACTTTCCGCTCAGAGAAGGAAAGATGAGGTAAAGGGAGTAACCCAGGAGGCGATGGATCTTCTCACTGCCTATGATTGGCCGGGGAATGTGAGGGAACTGAAAAACGAGGTAGAGAGAGTAGCTATCCTGGCCGAAGGTGGCTGGATCACCCCAGCGGTATTGTCAGAGGGGATAAGGGCAGGAGAGTTGGATGAACAGGATCTTTCACTAAACCTTGAGGTAAAGGGAACGTTAAAGGAGACGGAAAAGAGGATCATTCAAGAGGCGATAAGGAAAGCGGGGGGTTCGAAATATCAGGCTTTAAAGCTATTGGGGATGAGTAAAAGCACATTATATCGCAAGGTCAAGGAGTATAGGATAGATTAGGTTCCTATTTTTGGGAATAGCCCCATTTTTGGGAATTTGATTTATCTTCTTATTTCAAAGCGAGTTTCGGACTTAAGGAGTCCCATTACTGGGACTCTTTTTTATTGTTTAGGCAGAGCTCTAATAAATGTATTCCGTAACTTCTTGATTTCAAACGGTTTAATGGACAGACATTTGTGGCACGCTTTTCGCAGGCATAAATTATGCAGGCTGAGGGTTTGGCCTTCCCCATCGGAAGGTTTTTCCTTCTCCTACGCCTGTTTACTTTCCTCCAAAAGGGCAGGTGGGACAGGGCGAAAGTCCTGTCCTACCTGGGTGAGGGAATAAAAAAAGGTGGCAGAACCCCATTTTGCCAAAGAAGGGAGAGTTTTATTTCCTTAGCGCTCTTAGCGTCTCTGCGGTAAGTTATTAACCGCAAAGTCGCAAAGGACGCAAAGCTCACCAAGCCAAAGGCAAAAATGGGAAATTGGAAAATAAGAACATGGAAGTTGAAAAGAGCTGATAGCTGACTGCTGGAAACCGACCCCTGAGAACTGTTATATTAGGATTCGTGCCATTCGTTCATTCGTGGTATTCGCGTTTAGGGCCTTTTCATTTTCAATTCTACATTCTTAATTCTCAATTGAATTCCCTTGGTGGGTGAGTAAGCTTCCGTATTTCTCCCGTGGCTTTGTGCGGGGGCAGAAAGCCCACCTGAGAAAAACCTTCACTTTAAGCAGAAAATTCAGATACGAGCCAAATTCAAAGTGTCTACGCTCCTTGTGGATGTTATCATCCACAAAAATTTCTTCCGTCAGGGCAGAGGACCCTATCACCTATAACCTATCACCTCTTTGGGAGGAGTTTGCCTTATGGAATCTGATGATGGTAAAAAACCGAGGCCAAAAATGAGCCTGGAACTTGACCAGGAGGAGCCACCGAAGAAGAAGGGATTGTGGCAAAAGCTCATCGAGGTGGCCGAAAGGCTTACCAGGGAGGAAGAGGGAAGAAACAGGGATCCGAGTGACTGGTAAAGGGAATCTGCTATAAACTCCTTGACCTGGGAGATTGTGGGGAGTATAAATTTGTGAGGCACACCTTACCAAGGGGGTGCAATTATGGAACAGATAAGATTTTTGGCGTTAGTGTTTGTATGGGGCATAGGTGAACAAAGCCACATACAGCAGTTTTACTCCAAGATAAATTTAGTTGAAACAAGGAGGAAGAAATGCGTAAGATCAGTATAGGATTTATATTCTTGGCAATTATTTTGGCCCTGGCCGCTATTCCCCTATATGCCTCAGGTGCGGGGGACTACAAACTTGGGTTGACCTCGGTAAATCATGGAGAGGCCGAGCTTGTTGAAGATTCGGGTTTAAGGCATCACATAGTATCAATTAAGGATATGGTTATTGATACGATGACCTGGACCAATGGCATCCCCTTTGCTGATTTGAGCCAATATTTGACCCCTTATGATAGCACGGTAAATTGGTTTAAGCCTCTTGCCCCCTGTTCCCTGTATGAAATTGGAGGTATGTTTGCCAGCTCAGGGACTGCAAAGCTATTTGTCTGCAAATATGGATACTCCTCCAGTGATTTCTCCTTCCCCTGGCCAGTAACCGATAATGAGTTGCCCCAGGAGATTCTTTGGACCGTTTCTGGAACAGGTGGTTGGGAAGAGAAGGATTTTAGGGAATATCCTTCAGATCAAGGATTCATCTTACAATTCCCAGGGGATAGCCTCTTCGCGGTAGGTTTTGGGTCTGACAGTGAGGCAGGGCCTCACATCTTTTATGACGATTATAGCCTGCACCCTGTGATCTATCCTGATGAGAATGGTGTATATCACTGTACTTCCCATTGGGGATTTACTTGGGGGCACGACGGGAGTTGGGGCCCTCGCATTTTTTATCAGCGGCCCCCCAATCCTATGCCGATTTGGTGTCCTGAGCTTAATATGAGGGCAATTGTGAACTATTATGAGGGTGTTCCTCCCTTCTTACAGGTTCTGAGGCAGAGGAGCAATACCTGGTTGAGGGAGAACATCAAGATAACTGCCTTGATGTTCGATTTTGATGGTTGGATCGCTGAGGCTACCTTGCATTATACCATGAGTGGTTCGGGAGATACAGCGGAAGTCCCTATGGTGCTATCCAAGGAAAAGAAAGGTAGCTACACCACAGCTACCGGTTATCTTCCTGGTCCATTCTCTGTCGGTGATACGATAATCTACTGGTGCACCTGTGTGGACAACGATGGCAATTCTAACAGATCGCCATGGTCGGGGGAGGAAGTTAGATCTTTTATCATCAAGGAGCCGCAGAATCCAGGGGCAGGGATACTCCTGGTAGGAGATGGGAATGTTAGTAAGCAGAGGGCAGGGTATTATGAAGATTTGCTGGATAGGTTAGGCTACTCCTATGAGCCCACCTGGTTTACCGAGGAGAATTATGGGATAGACAGCTCGGTTGTCCTCCACACCTATGAGGGAAAGGCATGGGATGCTATAATCTGGTTTGGCTGGGGATGTGGATACCTGCCTCAGCCGGATGGTTTGGAGGTTGATCATCCGCTCATCAGGTATCTGGATGGTGGAGGGAAGCTTTTTCTGGCTGATCAGGACTATTTCTGGAGGAAAGGTATAGAGACTGGGGTAGAGGTCAGTTTTGAGCCTGGGGGGTTTGCCTATGACTATCTGGGGGTTCAATCCTGTGTTAGCGATCCCAATATGCAGGATACTATCAGCCTTGGGGATACAACACTTTACGGTGTAGATGCAAGCGACCCTGTATCTGGCAGTTTCTATGATGATTCTGTGGAGCTACATTCAAGCTGTATAGGGGTTGCCAACTGGGCTGATTATACCCAGGCTACAAAAGAGGGAGTAGACATCTTCAAGGGAGGAGAAAGCGGAGAATACAGTGGCACCAGGTTAGGTGGTCCCAAAGGGTTTAAGACGGTCTTTCTACCCTGGTGTTTTGAAGCAATCGTTGACTGTGCGGATACAGGCACTCTCACCCCCCAGGCGGATACCCTGATGTGGAATATTCTCCATGATTGGTTTGAGCTGGAAGGTGTGCAGACAATTAGGCCTGGGTTTGTGCCTCGCTCTTTTTCTCTTTCCCAGAACTACCCCAATCCGTTCAATTCGACCACAGCTATCAGCTATCAGTTGTCAGTTGTCAGTTGTCAGCGGTCAGTTATCAGCTTAAAGGTTTACAACATCTTGGGAAAGGAGGTAAAAAAGCTGGTGGATAAACCACAGAAAGCAGGCTATTATGAGGTGACTTGGGACGGAAGGGATGATTCTGACAAGGAGGTGGCCAGTGGAGTATACTTTTGTAAGTTAAAGGTGCAAGGTGATAGGTCAAAGATAACAAAAGCAAGGAAGATGGTTTTGCTAAGGTAGCTTAAATTCAGAGAGGAGAAGAGAGCAATGACAGACAAGGATTGGTTGATGAATGTGGAAAATGAGACAAGGGGAGGTAAAGATGCCTATTAGAAGAAAGCTTTTGAGGGAAATTGTTCTTGTGGTCTGTTTCTTTATCTTGATTTCCCAAAGTCTCCTCTTCGCCTGGACAACGCCGGTGAATATCTCCAATACCACAGGACACTCAAGATTCGCTTCATTAGCCGTGGATAGATATGGTCATATTCATGTGGTTTGGGAGGATGATACTTCAGGGAACAACGAGGTTCTCTATTGCTTCTCTGGTGGAGAGGCCTGGCATCCCCCTGTCAATGTCTCCAACGACCCAACGGACTCGGAAAGATCGGACATAACGGTGGATGCCCTGGGACAACTCCATGTGGCCTGGAAGGATCACCAGTCCGGGGAGATATACTGGACTTTTTACGATGGAACTTCCTGGTCTTCTCCGGTGAATATCTCCAACAATCCCGGTTACTCCACCTGCCCCAGTTTAGCGGCTGATGATTCAGGCAGGGTCTATATTGTTTGGCACGACATCGGGGGGGGGCAATCTGACATCTACTTCAGTAGCTACGATGGGACCTCCTGGTTAACACCGCAGAATGTCACCAATGATGCGCTGGACTCTGCCTATCCCGATATAATCGTTGACTCCAAGGGATATGTGCATTTGGTATGGATGAACTATGGTTTGGACATAGAGGCATATTACTCGAAATACGATGGGATATCCTGGTCAAGTTGGGTTAATGTCTCTAATCTTGAAGGATACTCCTGCGATCCAAAGATAGCCCTGGATTCTCAGGATCATCCTCATGTGGTCTGGGAGGAACGTGAGCACGGTTACGAGGTTTATTACACCTATTTCGATGGAGAGGATTGGACTGTTCCCTATAAACTTTCCCGGACAAATAGCTACCGTCCTGCGTTAGCGCTTGATTCTGAGGACAGAGGCCATGTAGTATGGGGTGGAGCAAGTAATGAGATATACTACACCTTTAGGAGCGACACTTCCTGGTCTGTGCCTTTTGATATAGCGGATACGTCTGGGAGAAACTGCTTATGTCCAGATATAGCTATAGATTCAACCCATCTTCATGTAGTATGGACTAAAGCCATTGATCGGACTCGTGCTGAGATTTACTACAGCAGCCATAAGTTGAGTGGAATAGAGCCAGGGCGGTGGAGGCCATTTCCAAGGGGGTATAAGCTGGAACAGTGTTATCCCAATCCGTTTAATGCAAATACAGCTATCAGCTATCAGTTGTCAGTTGTCAGCGGTCAGCGATCGGCAGTCAGCTTAAAGGTTTACAACATCTTGGGAAAGGAGGTGAGAACCTTAGTTGACCAGGAGCAAAGGGGGGGAAGGCATCAAGTGATCTGGGATGGAGGAAACAATCAAGGAAAGGAGGTGGCCAGTGGAGTATATCTTTACCGGCTAAAGGCCGGCGAATTTACCGCAGCAAGGAAGATGGTTTTATTAAGGTAGGTTAAGTTAAAGAGGAGGAAGGAACAATGAGAGCGCAGAGAGTATTCATCACAGCCTTATTAGGGATCATAGTGGCCCTGCTGATGGTCCAGGCCTCTCTGGCCAATGATCCCAAGCAGGTAGGGGTATTGATTTGTGGGTCTGAGGTAGGGTTTGCTAAGGCTGATTCATCCAAGGGGCTGTGGCCGGTGAAGGAGGAGGAAGGAAGATTGGTGACTGAGTTCTGGAATGATAGCTATTTGATGTGGGAGATACTCTATCTGAACCAATTTGATAATGATAAAATCCATGTGCTCTATGGAAAGGGAAAGGACTATCCGTCAAATTGGCGTCGTTACCAGGCTCCAGAAGAAATTGGTGAGATCACCGACACTTCCGCCTACCCCTCCGATGTGGCCAACATCTTCACCTCGTTGGCCGAGGGGAATCCTGAACAGGGGATAGAGCCAATGACCGATGAGGATCTTCTCTTCTGCTGGACATTTGACCATGGGGCAACGGGTTCCACATTCAGGATCCTGGATTCCTCAGAGCCGGAGGATCCCCAGGCGGTTGGAAAGTGTCATTACCGGACCGGTATGGCCTATAGCCTTTTGGAGGGACCAGTGGTAGAATGTGGGATAGCGATTTCAGGGAATTATGCTTATGTTACCTCCGGCTTTCGGGGGGTCTTAGTATTGGACATCTCTGATCCTCAAAACCCCAGGAGGATAGGTCGCTATGGCTGGGGATTTAAAGATGCCTACGACATAGCGGTTAGGGATACCTTAGCCTATGTAGGCCTGAGGTATTGGAAAAATCCTCCTTTTAAGGCTTATCTCGACGTTCTTAATATCTCGGATCCAGAGAACCTCCAACAAGTTGGCTCAATTTATCTTGGAACTGGTAGCATTAGGTCTGTTTCTATCCAGGATACCTGTGCCTACTTAGCTGCTCCTGCAGGCCTTTCTGTTGTAGATATCTCAGATCCCACCCATCTAAGTGAGATAGGATCTTGCCCACTGCCGCAAGCCGGGATGGGAGTTGATATCGCAGGCTCTTATGCCTATGTGTCTATCGGGATAAGCTCTTTTTATATAGTGGATATCTCCGATCCTCAAAATCCTTTGAGCCTGGGCTCCTGTTCAACTGAATCTGGGACTCATAAGGTTGCTGTCTCTGGGGAATATGCCTTTGTAACGACTTTGGAAGGGGTGAATGCCATAAGCATTGCCGATCCTGATAGTCCCTTTGTAGTAGATTTTTTGCGATTGCCAGCTCAGGCACGGGATATAGCGATTTCAGGCGGGAATGCTTATGTTGCTGATTTTACAGGTGGGGTTCAGATAATAGATATCTCTGACCCGCAGAACCTTACCC
>CAZVGK010000016.1:0-68561 GCA_964626665.1 uncultured Gemmatimonadota bacterium
GATTTTTTCCAAAAAACGGCTTGACTCAACTTAGGAAATCTACAATAAAAAATCATTGACGATTCGAGATGTTAAGCGAATTTATGAATAATTCGGGTTAAAGCACTCCTCCTCTCGTCTCTCGTCTCTCGTCTCTCATCTGATCTACCACTTGATCACCACTGAGCCCCAGGTGAAGCCAGCCCCAAAGGAAACCAGGAGGGAGATGTCTCCCTCCTTAATCAAGCCATTCCTATGGGCTTCGTCCAAAGCAAGGGGAATGGAGGCTGCGGATGTGTTACCATAGCGGTCTATGTTGACATAGACCTTCTCCATAGGAAGATGGATCCTCTTAGCCGTGGCCTGAATTATCCTCAGATTGGCCTGATGGGTGATGAGGAGGTCTACATCCTGATTGCTCAAACCAGCCTTCTCCAGCACAACTACCGCTGAATTGCCCATTGCCCTCACCGCCGATTTAAAGACCTCATTTCCCGCCATCTTTATGTAATGCAATTTCTCGTCTATCGTTTGATGGGAGGCAGGTAAGCGGGATCCCCCAGCCGGCAGGTTAAGAAGAGATCCCAAGCTTCCATCTCCCCCTAAGTAGGTGGCCAATATCCCTTTCTTTCCCTTACCAGCCTGCAGGATGGCTGCCCCTGCCCCATCGCCAAAGAGGACACAGGTGTTCCGATCCCGCCAATCGGTTATCTTGGTCAAGGTCTCCGCTCCAATGACCAGGATCGTGCTATACTCCCCTATATCGATCAAACTCCTGGCCAGGGAAAGGCCATAGAGAAAACCGGAACAGGCTGCCCCTATATCCAAGACGGCTGCCCTCTTCGCTCCAATCTTATCCTGCACCAGACAGGCGGTAGAGGGAAAATTCATATCCGGAGTAACTGTAGCCACCATAATCATATCCAGATCCTCTGCACCAAGTTTGGCATCTTCCAGGGCACGATTTGTAGCCTGAGCAGCCAGATCGGAGGTAGCAGTATTCCCATCTGCTACCCTTCTCTCCCTTATCCCGGTTCTGGTTCTTATCCATTCATCGGATGTATCCACCATCTTCTCCAAATCGAAGTTGGTCACGATTCTTTCTGGAACCGCCGATCCTGTGCCCACAATCTCAGCCACTGTTTCTCTTCCCAATATTGTTCTCCTTGAGTTTCTCCTTGATCATCTCATTAATACCTTCCCGCACCATCCTTCTGGCCACGAGTATAGCATTGCCGATGGCCTTGGGGGACGACTTTCCATGACAGATTATGGAGACTCCATCTACCCCCAAAAGGGGCGCCCCCCCATATTCGGCATAGTCAAAATCCTTCCTGAAGTTCTCAAACACAGGTTTGAGCAAAAAAGCCCCTAACTTAGATCTGAAGTTGGATCTCAGGTGCTTGTTAAAGTGCGTGGTGAGTATCCGCTCAATGCTTTCCGTGAATTTAAGGATGACATTGCCTACAAACCCATCACAGACAAGGACATCTACACTCCCCGTGAGCACATCTTTCCCCTCTAAGTTGCCCACAAAGTTGAGGGAACTCCTCTCCAACAGCCGATAGGCCTCCAAGGTAAGCTCATTCCCCTTAGAGCTCTCCTCCCCAATGCTCAAGAGGCCTACCCTGGGGTTTTTCCGCCCCAAAATTGAGCGGGCATAGATGGAGCCCATAACCGCAAACTGGTAAAGATTTAGGGGTTTACAATCAGCATTTGCCCCCACATCTAAGACAATAATAGGCTCCTTTTCAGTGGGGAAAAAGGAAGCAATAGCTGGCCGATCCACCCCCTCCAACCTCTTCAGCGTCCAAACAGAGGAGGCCATAACCGCCCCAGTGTTGCCCGCACTAACCACAGCCTCCACTTCCCCCTTCTGCTGCAGGGAGAGAGCCACCCCAATGGAGGAGTTCCTCTTCTTCCTCAGGGCCAAGATGGGCGACTCGTTCATCTGGATGGACTCCGGAGCATGAACAAGGGAAATGGGCAGGGAATCCGTGGAGAAAGACTCCATCTCCCTTTTAACCACCCCCTCATCCCCTACCAAAACCAACTCCTCACCCTGATTAAGAAGGGAGGCCACCTCAACCACCCCTTCCACCACCACTCTGGGGGCTTCATCGCCCCCCATTGCATCCACGGCAATTCTTAGGGAGCTCTTCAAGAGATCACTTCTCTTTTATGGTAATTACCTCTCTACCGTTATAGTATCCACAATTTGGGCAAACCCGATGGGGCAATTTGGGCTGATGACAGTGCGGGCATTCCACAAAATTGACCAAATTCAGCTTCCAGTGGCTTCTCCTGTTGCCCCTGCGGGATTTCGATATTCTCCTCTTAGGTAAAGCCAATTTTATACCTCCTGTTTATAGATTGAAAGTTTCACCAATTATGACATCTTAAATTGTGCCACCTGAACAATTACATATTTACGGTGGGGTGGTCTCTCATCTCTATCTCTGTCTCTCTATCTGATCAGCATCATCTTCTTGGTCCTCTGTACCTTTAATCTCTCACCTTTTACCTTTAACCTACAGAAATAAACCCCGCTGGAGACCTCCTTACCCGAATCATTCCTCCCATCCCACAGGACTCGATAATTACCTCCAGCCAGCTCCTCATCCACCAAGGTTTTAACCTCCTGCCCCAAGATGTTGTAAATCTTTAGGCTAACCGCTGACTGCTGATAGCTGACCCCTGACAACTGATAGCTGATAGCTGTAGTTGAGTTAAACGGATTGGGGTAATTCTGGAGCAAGGCAAAATCCTTGGTCAGACCAACATCACCCCCCAGTTCTTCCACTTTTTCCCAATCCCAAGTGACAAGCTTAGCATAGATGTCCCAGCCCTTGGATCGACGCAGATCCATCCAGGCAAAGCTGATCTGGCCACTGTTTGCTGCAACTGATGGATTCCCTTGGTTTGGATTGAGAACATCCGGCCTTTGATTGACTATATAGTTTGTCCCCCAGGGGGTGCCATCAGGATGGTATCTCTGGGCATAGATGTCATCGTTATCCCATCCGTTGCGCTCATCTTGCCAACAGATGACAAAACCGCCAGCCCCATCCATCGCTACTGAGGGAGGGACATATTGATAACTTATTCCCTGATCATCGTTCACCTGGAAGTTTGACCCCAATGTATCTCCCGAACTGTCATACCGCTGGCAATAGATGTCTTCGTAATCGTTGCGTCCATCTTGCCAACAGATGACAAAATCACCATCCCTATTCATTGCTACCGAGGGGTCACCTTGCCAACTTGCTCCCTCATCGTCGTTCACCCGGAAGTTTCCCCCCGGGGGATCTCCTGAACTGCTGAACCGCTGGGCATAGATGTCCGAGTCACCGTTGCGTTCATCTGTCCAACAGATGACAAAATCGCCATCCTCATCCATCGCTACCGAAGGAGACCACCATTGATTACTTGTTCCCTGATCATCGTTCACCCGGAAGTTTCCCCCCAGTGTATCTCCCGAACTGTCATACCGCTGAGCATAGATGTCCGGCTCACCGCTGCGTTCATCTCTCCAACAGATGAGAAAACCGCCATCCCCATCCATCGCCACTAAGGGATCCCCTTGCTCACTTGTTCCCTGATCATCGTTCACTTGGAAGTTTGATCTCAGAGTATCTCCCGAACTGTCATACCGTTGGGCATAGATATCCCAGTCCCAACCGTTGCGTTCATCTTGCCAACAGATGACAAAATCGCCCTCCCTATTCATTGCTACCGAGGGGTGCCATTGAGAGCTTGTTCCCTGATCATCGTTCACTTGGAAGTTTGACCCTAATGTATAACCCGAAATATTATACCGCTGGGCATAGATATCCCAGTCATCATTGCGTTCATCTTGCCAACAGATGTGAAAACCGCTATCCCCGTCCAACGCTACCGAGGGATACCTTTGATCGCTTGTTCCCTGATCGTCATTTACCCGGAAGTTTCCCCCCAGGGGATAATCCGAACTGTCATACCGCTGGCAATAGATGTCATCGTTACCGTTGCGTTCATCTCTCCAACAGATGAGAACACCGCTATCCCCATTTATCTCTACCGAGGGATATCTTTGATCGCTTGTTCCCTGATCATCGTTCACCAAGAAGTTTGACCCTAATGTATCACCCGAACTGCTATACCGCTGGGCATAGATGTCCCAGTCATCATTGCGTTCATCTTGCCAACAGATGAGGAAACCGCCATTTCCATCCATCGCTACCGAGGGATCCCCTTGCTCACTTGTTCCCTGATCATCGTTCACCCGGAAGTTTCCTCCCAGTGTATCACCCGAATTGTTATACCGCTGGGCATAGATGTCCCTATTATCCCAACCGTTGCGTCCATCTTGCCAACAGATGAGAACACCGCTATCCCCATTCATTGCTACCGAGGGATACCCTTGATCGCTTGTTCCCTGATCGTCGTTCACTTGGAAGTTTGACCCTAATGTATCACCCGAACTGCTATACCGCTGGGCATAGATATCCCAATCATCATTGCGTTCATCTTGCCAACAGATGAGGAAACCGCCATACTTATCCATCGCTACTGAGGGGGCCCCTTGGTAACTTATCCCCTGATCATCGTTCACCCAGAAGTTTGACCCTAATGTATCACCCGAACTGCTATATCGCTGGGCATAGATATCCCCGTTCCAGTACCCATTGCGACCATCCTCCCAACAGATGAGGAATCCGCCATACTTATCCATCGCTACTGAGGGAGAGTATTGCTCACTTGTTCCTTCATCATCGTTCACCCGGAAGTTTCCCCCCAGGGAATCTCCTGAACTGCTGAACCGCTGGGCATAGATGTCCGAGTCACCGTTGCGTTCATCTGTCCAACAGATGAGGAAACCCCCATCCGCATCTATTACTACCGAGGGAGAGTATTGCCAACTTATTCCCTGATCATCGTTCACCAAGAAGTTTGACCCTAATGTATCACCCGAACTGCTATACCGCTGGGCATAAATGTCACCGTTATCCCGACCGTTGCGGAAATCTATCCAACAGAGGACAAAATTGCCACCTGGGTCCATAGCAACAGCAGGATGATCCTGCAAACATCCACCCGTAGTGTCATCGTTAACGAGAAAATCGTCTTTGATAATGCCTGTAATTGAACTCACTTGCACCGGTCTTAGTACCCTCCCCTCTGGCAGGAAACCCGCATTTGATGACCTTCAGCTTCCCCAAACCTATTCTCCCATCCTCTAATCTCAGGGCCAAAGTTAAAAGGATTCTGCTGGGCAGAGCAAAGTTCCACTGTTCCCAGAGAGAGCAGGAGCCCAAGCAAAAGCACAAAACTTAACCTGCGCATTTTCCCACCCACTCAGTGGTTAAAGGTTTACAACCCTCCGTCAAGACAGAGTCCTGACAGGATTATCTATCGGACAGACCTGAAGGTCTGTCCCTACGAGCACAGTAGGGACTTTGACTTATCGAAGCGACTGTAGGGACAGGTCTTTAGACCTGTCCAAAGGGCCTGTGCCGTCAGGGCTCCTGCCCTGACGGATTTTTTTAACCCCTGATTCTACCTGATCTCTTTCCCCTGATCGTTTGCCTCCATCTATTGTGGGAGAAGTCTCCCGACCTCGATTATTGGCATCAGGAGATGCCTCCCACATCAAAGGAATGTCTTCTCTATATTCTTGTCGTTATGGGAAAGGTTTCCTGACCTTGACGTCTTATTTGAGTTCAGATTCCTTCTGCTTTAAAGATTTTAGCTTCTCCCAATGGGAATCAGGGGCTTCCCTCCGGCAGTTACACTCCCCCTCATTGAGGTCCTGGCCACATACAGGACAGAGTCCTCGACAGTCGGGACGGCAGAGGGGCTTAAGGGGAAGGGCAAGCAGGATAAGCTGCCGCACCCTCTCCCCTATCTCCAAGGTCTCAGCCTGGGGGGAGAGAAGGAGGAAGCCCTCCTCCAAATTGTCAGCGATGCCCCCCTGAGGGCTCAACTTGATAATGAGCTTAAAAGGCACCCTTAGAGAAAGGGCAAACTCCTTCAGACACCTGCTGCACTGCGCATCTACCTGAGTGGTTACCTCTCCTTGCAGAAGAAATCTGTCCCCCTTACGCCTGACCTCTAATTCGCACTGGATTGGTGAGCGAAAACGGCCGTCCTTCCAACTGAGACCTAAGGTTTTAAGGTCCTCCCTAAGCGAGACATTCTTTGCTCCCTCCTCTATTTCCCCCAATTTCAATTTCATAGCCCAAAATTAAAGTCTTCTGAAGCACTTGTCAAGAAGATAAGAACAGAGGCATCCCTCAGCAAGCATCGAGGAGATTGCATCGGCTTGCCACTTCGCTACCGCTCAAGGCAAGCCTCGCAATGACAGGCAAAAAGATGGTCATTGTGAGGAGCGGAGTGACCTGTCTGCGTGTCTGCCTGAAGGAGAACACTCGCAGTCAGGCAACGCACAGGTAGGCGAAGCAATCTCGTTCTACCCGGCTTTAGCCGGGGTAACCTCTTTAGGGCTTTAGTCCTTTGGAGTGCTGTGACCGCGTCACAGCATACGTCAACACGGTTGACGCACTCCATATTAACCCGCACTAAAGTAAGGTTTTGGCCCAAAGGTTCCTGCAGTATTTTCGTCATTCGTCATTAGGAATTCGTCATTGGCCTGCGCCCCGCACTGAAGCAAGGGGTACAGGTTAAGAATATTCTTTGATAATCCCCTGGGCCATTAGGGTCTTAGTCTCCTCTCTGGCCCTCCTGATAATCTGGGAGGATTTCTCATAGAGCTCTTCCCGGGAGATGGAGAGTCTGGCCACCCCCTGTTCTACAGCTTTCATCCCCACAGCAACTGCCTCGCGGGGAAAGACCTCCCATTCATCCATATTGGGGACGATATATTCTTCAGTTAGCCCCTTATCCTGGGCACAGCGGGCCAGTTCATTGGCCGCAGCGATACACATCTCATCAGTGATGGTCTTGGCCATCACATCAAGGGCCCCCCGAAATATCCCTGGAAACCCCAGGGAGTTGTTCACCTGATTGGGGAAATCGGACCTACCAGTGGCCACGACCTTAGCCCCGGCCTCCTTGGCCTCCCATGGCCAGATCTCCGGGATGGGATTGGCACAGGTAAAGACAATGGCATCCTTGGCCATATCGGCTACCCACTCTTCCTTGATCACCCCAGGGCCGGATTGGGAAAGGGCGATGCAGACATCAGCCCCTTGCAGGGCCTCAGGAATACCGCCAACTTTCCCCTCCCGGTTGGTCCTCTGGCAAATCTCCCACTTCGTCTCATTCCCCTTGAGATCCCTCCTCTCCCTATGGAGGATCCCCTTGCTGTCCACCATAATAAGTTTCCCCTCATCTACCCCAGCAGCCATCAGCACCCGGGCAATGGCTATATTAGCCGCCCCCGCCCCGACCATTGTCACCTTGGCTTCACCCATCCCTTTGCCCACCACCTTCAGGGCATTGATCAGACCAGCCAAGGTGATGGCCGCTGTGCCCTGCTGATCATCGTGCCAGACCGGGATATCCATCTCCTCACGGAGGACATCCAAAATATAGAAGCACTTGGGCTTGGAGATGTCTTCCAAATTTATCCCCCCAAACGAGGGTTTAAGCCATTTCACCGCCTGGATGATCTCATCCGGGTCCTTGGTATCCAACATTATGGGAAAGGCGTCTACCCCGCCCAGGTACTTAAAAAGGATGGCCTTGCCCTCCATCACCGGCAGGCCAGCCTCCGGCCCAATATCGCCTAAACCTAAAATCCTGGTCCCATCGGAGACTATGGCCACTTGGTTGGCCTTGTTCGTGTGCTGGAATACGGCCTCTGGGTTCCTCACAATGTCCTGGCAGGGCTCGGCTACCCCCGGCGTATACCAGATGGCGAAATCATTGAAATCCCTGATGCGACATTTGGGCACCACCTCCAACTTCCCTTGGTAAAAGGGGTGCATCTTCATCGCATCTTCTCCCGGCTTTTTCGCCCTTTCCAACAACTCCTCTTCAGTCAATTTCTTCTCCATCAGTTCTACCTCCCAAATTCCGGGAAGAAGATGGCTATCTCCTTCTCAGCTCTAAGTGGGGAGTCAGAGGCATGCACTAAGTTTTTCTGCTTGGTGCCACCAAGATCCCCCCTGATTGTCCCCTTCTTGGCCAGGGAGGGATCGGTCTCCCCCACCAAATCCCTTGAATCGCTTATTCCATTATCCTTCTCCAAAAGGAGAACAACTAGCGGGCCTGAGGTCATAAAATCCACCAGATCCGCGAAGAATGGTTCCCCCTGGTGAACATCATAGAGCAGTTCGGCTTCCTCTCTCTGCAATTTCAACATCTTTAAGTTCACTATCTCAAACCCAGCCCTTTCTATCCGCCCTAAAACCTCCCCCACCAATCTCCTCCTCACCCCATCCGGCTTGATGATGCAGAGGGTTCTCTCCATCAAGCCGCCCGGGACCTCACCATGCGCTTAACCACCCTGATCCCCTCAGCTACCATATAACCTGCCAAGCCAATAAGAACTATGGAGACAAAGAGAAGGAGCCAATTGTGTTGGACCCAAAACCCCCTGGCCTCCAAAACCAGGGCGGCCAAGGTGGTCACCAACATAAAGAGTCCTGGGTAGAAGCTATATCTGATCCTCTTCCCCAAACCCAAAAGGTAGAGGGTGATGACCAAGAAGACGAGAGCAGCTACCAATTGATTGGCTGCCCCAAAAACAGGCCAGATGACCTTCCAGTTGCCCAGGGCCAGATAAAGGGCAAACGCAGTGATAAACAGGGTGGAGAAGAACCTGTTGCGCATCGGCTTTATCCTCAGTGCCTGGCCAAAAAGCTCCTCCCCAATGTAGCGGCCAATCCTGGTGGCCGAATCGAGGGTGGTGAGCACAAATGTCTTCAAAGTGGTGATGGCTATCAGGCTCCCTAAACCACCAAATATCGGCCAGGTTAGCCGCCCATAGCCCTCCCCAAAGGCCACTATCCATCCTTTGTTCTTCACCAGAAAGGGATAACTAAGGTTTCCCGTTCCCTTCCAGAAAAGCCCGGCGGCCACAGAGAGCAGGGCCAGAACGGCGAGCACCCCCTCAGTGAGCATAGCCCCATAGCCGATCTTGCGGGCATCTTTCTCATTGGCCAGTTGCTTGGATGTCGTGCCGCTGGCCACCATCGCATGGAAGCCGGAGATGGCCCCACAGGCGATGATCACACACATCATCGGCCAGAGGGCCCCACTCTTCCCGGCGAAACCCAAGAAGGCCGGGGCGTGAAGCTGTGGATGGGTAAGGAAAACACCTATGTAACCGAAGAACAAGCCAAAGAAAAGGACCAAGGCCGCCAAATAGTCCCGGGGCTGAAGCAAAATATTCACCGGCAACACTGAAGCGATATAGGAGTAGAGCAAAAGGATTATCGTCCAGATGAGTTGGGAGTTTGGCCCCAGGCCGATGGGCAAATGATAGCCGGCAACGATTAGCCCAAAGAGAAGGCCCCCTCCGGTAAGAGTAGCTAAAACTTGATTTACCCGCCAACGATAAAGCATCAAACCAACGAAGATGGCCACCAGGATGAGGCCAAATGTGGGGATGACCACCTGTGGCTTGGTGGCCAAGGTCTTCCCACCCACCGCGGCAAAAACGGCCACGACCAGCACCAAGGAGAGCCAGAGGAAGGAGGCGAAGATGAGCTTGGTGCGTTGGCTGACCCTCTCCGCGGCCACATCGGCAATTGACCTCCCCCGGTGCCGCAGAGAGGCCATCAGGGTGGAGAAATCATGCATCCCCCCAATGAAGATGGAACCCAGGATGATCCAGACCAGAGCCGGAAGCCAGCCCCAGACCGCACAGGCAATCACCGGGCCGATTATAGGCCCTGCCCCAGCGATAGAGGAGAAATGATGACCAAAGAGGATCGTCCAGTGCTTGGCTGGGATGTAATCGACGCCATCGGTGTATTCCAACGCGGGAGTCCTCCTCTGGGGATCAACCCCCAAAAACCTGGCCAAGAAGGAACCATAAAAACTGTAGCCCAACCAGAGGAGGATTAAGGCAATACCAGCTATCCAGATGGAGTTCATCTCAGGTTGTCCAATAAACACCGAGAATCACTGCAATAAGGGAAAGAAAAAAATTTTTTCCTAAAATTAGGGGCCATTTTTACGATCACTTGATGTTTCAGTGATTTCGGTGTCATTGCGCGTTGCCATAGGTTATTTGAGTTCATCTGTGGTCACCCCTCTGCAAAAATCCCTCCACAATCTCCTTTAAATCAGGTTTGCCGATCTCCTGGAGCTCATATCTTACCCTCACCGAGTCCCCCTTTATCCTGAGGACCCGGGAGAGATCTATGGGAGTAGCCACAATAACGGTGTCCGCGCCAGCGGCGTTTATGGTCGATTCCAGATCCTTGATCTGTTTCTCACTATAGCCCATTGCCGGAAGGATATTTCCTGTCCCTGGGTATTTGACAAAAGTTTCTGCGATGCTTCTCACCGCATAGGGTCTGGGATCAATGATCTCAGCCGCACCATATTTCTGGGCAGCCACCAGGCCGGCACCATATTTCATCCCTCCGTGGGTCAAGGTAGGCCCATCCTCCACCACCAACACCCTCTTCCCGGCGATCAGCTCCGGTTTGTCCACAAAGAGGGGAGAGGCCCCATCAACTATCCACGCTGAGGGGTTCAACCTCCTGATATTAGCTCTCACCTTTTCAATATCAGCAAAGCTGGCCCTATCCTCCTTGTTGATCACCACCACATCGGCCATCCTCAGATTGGTCTCTCCAGGGTAATAGGTGGTCTCATGGCCAGCTCGCAGGGGATCAACCACAGTAATCAGCAGATCGGGTTGGTAGAAGGACATATCGTTATTCCCTCCATCCCAGAGGATGACCTCAGCCTCTTTCTCGGCTTCCTGGAGGATGGCCCCATAGTCCACCCCCGCGTAGACCACATTCCCCCTATCAATATGGGGCTCATACTCCTCCCTCTCTTCTATGGTGCAATTTTGTTTATCCAGGTCGGCCAGACTGGCAAACCTCTGCACCTTCTGTTTAGCAAGATCACCATAGGGCATAGGATGTCTGATCACTACTACCTTCTTCCCTAAATGGGTCAATATCTCAGAAATCCGGCGAGTTGTCTGGCTCTTGCCACAACCGGTGCGCACAGCACAGATGGCCACAACTGGGAGACTGCTCTTTAACATTGTATCCTGGGGACCAAGAAGGCTAAATGAGGCTCCAGCCGCCTGCACCTGGGAAACCAGGTTCATTACATACTGGTGGGAGACATCCGAATAGGCAAAGAAAACCTCTTCAACTTTCTCCCTTTTGATCAACTCGGATAGTTCCCTCTGCGAATAGATGGGAATACCCTGAGGGTATAGCCTACCGGCAAGCTCCGATGGATAACTTCTCCTTTCTATATTAGGAATCTGCGTGGCCGTGAAGGCCACCACCTGGTAGCTTTCCTTTTCCCTGAAGTAAACATTGAAATTGTGAAAATCCCTCCCCGCAGCTCCCATAATGATAATCCTTCTTCTCTTGGACATAACAGCCTCCTAAATAGCGAAAACCTCAAATACCAAGTCTGATAACCCTACGGTTACATCGTAACAGTTTACCACTAATAACCGCGAAATAGCAGAGAAAAACAGGGATCCGGGATAACCAGTATAAACCTCATTCTTAATTCTTAATTGCTTTTCCCCGTGCTTATCCGTGGTGAACTATTATTTCACACCTTCTCGGAGATGGCCTTGGCCTGCAGGTAGAGAAGCAGATAGTCCCTGCCCCCGGCCTTGGAGTCTGTCCCTGACATATTAAATCCACCAAATGGATGCACCCCGACCAGAGCGCCTGTGCACTTACGGTTGATGTAGAGGTTGCCCACATGAAACTCCCTCTTAGCCCTATTGATCTTCCCCCTGTCTTGAGTGTAGAGGGCACCGGTAAGCCCATATTCCGTACCATTGACAATCTGCAAGGCCTGAGCAAAATCATTGGCCTTGAGCACCGCCAAGACCGGGCCGAATATCTCCTCCTGAGCTATCCGGGAGGATGAGTCCACATCGGCAATTATCGTTGGCTGGAGGAAGTAGCCATTCCCCTCCACCCTTTCCCCTCCAAAAAGGAGCCTTCCCTCTTTCTTCCCTATCTCAATATACTGGGAGATGGAGCTCAGGGCCCTCTCGTTGATCACCGGTCCCATGTTGATCACCGGTCCCATATAGTTCTCTGGGTCCTTGGCCGGCCCGACCTTTATCCCTTTAGCTCTCTCCACAAGCATATCCAAGAACCGATCATATATCTTGCTGGAGACCACGACCCGGGAACAGGCGGAACACTTCTGTCCTTGAAATCCATAGGTGGCGGCAATCACCCCCTGGGCCGCCTCCTCTAAATCGGCATCCTCCTCAACAACGATAACATCTTTTCCCCCCATCTCGGCAACCACCCTCTTGATCCAGATTTGACCAGGGGTATGCTTGGCAGCCAGCTCATTTATCCTTAAACCCACTGCTTTGGATCCGGTGAAGCTGATGAACCTGGTCTGGGGATGGGAGACCAAGAAATCACCGACCTCAGCGCCACTTCCGGGCAGAAAATTGACCACCCCTGAGGGCAGACCAACATCCTCCAAGATCTCCATAAATTTAGCTCCAATAGTGGGGGAATCGCTGGAGGGTTTTAAAACGACCGTGTTGCCTGTAACTATTGAGGCCGAGGTCATCCCCACCAAAATGGCCAAGGGGAAGTTCCAGGGGGGGATAACAATGCCCACACCCAGGGGGATATAGACCAGCTCACTCCTCTCGGTAGGAATTCTTACCAATGGCTGGGGTTGGGCATATCTGATCATCTCCCGACCATAGAACTCCAGAAAATCTATGGCCTCGGCCACATCAGCATCAGCCTCTGGCCAGGATTTCCCCACCTCATAGACCTCCCAGGCGGCAAGCTCTAACTTCCTCTTCCCCATCAGCGTGGCGGCCTGAAAAAGGTATTCCGCCCTCTCCTCAGGCTTGACCCACCTCCAGCTTTCAAAGGTCCTCAGCGCTTCCTCTATCGCTTTTCGGGCCAACTCTTTGTCCGCCTTCTGGTGGATGGCCACCACCTCACCCTTTTGGGAAGGGTTAAATGATTTAAACTGTTTGGGGGCTCTCAATCTCTCAGAGCCGATGATAAGCTCATATTCCTCACCCAAATGAGAGGCCACCTCCCCTAAGGCATCCTCCATCCTTTTCCTGTTCTCCTCTTGGGAGAAGTCAACATAAGATTGATTCTTAAACTCCTGCATCTTCTAAGCTCCTTTCTATTAGCGAAGCTTCGCCTTCCCGGCCCAGGCAAACCGTCCAGCCAGGGCAGCACAAACTGGGCGAAGCTTCGCATGTAAAATTCACCTCGTTAAATATTTTTTGGTTTTAAGAGGCTGGACCTTTTTTCTAATAGTTCTGTTTCTGCGTCTCTGATTCTCGGTTGGACTCACTATTTAACGGGGTGAAGAATTTATAATTAAAAATGAGAAAACCTGCAGCCAAGGGGCCTGGGGTTAAGCTCATCCTTCACCTCTTTCCTCCTACCCCCAAAACTTGACACAAATTTTAAGAAGTTGCCTTTTGAAGGAGACTACCCTGGATTATTCATAAACTGATGACGAATCAGTTATCTAAAGGTTGTCCCGTCATCCCGTAGGGACAGACCGGAACTTGTCCCGACTGCCGCAGGGGGTCGGGAGGTCTGTCCGCTTCCTTCGGACTCCGCTAAGGCGGAGTCCCTGGTATAAAACCTCTGATAATCGGAGATCCCCCCACTAATTTATGAATGGGTTGAGCTAGTCAGCCAACTGGTTAAAACCATCAGGGATCAGCAGTGGGGTGGTCATCAGTTGTTGGTTGTCAGTTGTAATCAAACCGAGGTGGCAGAACCCCTGTTCTGCCACCGTCAGATCGGGGAATCTGACGGCTCGAGAATTTCCATTTTCCAATTTCAATTTTCAACCCTTCGGGGCAGAAACCCTACCCACCCAGCTAATTCCCTTGTTTTCCTGATCCCTGTAAGCTGATCTCCGGGAACTGTGAACTGAATTCGATTAGCTGAATATAGGGGCTAAAATATGTCCTGTCAACCTATTCTTGCCCAACAATCCCCTTCGTTTAAAACTCAACCCTTAAACCACCATAGGCCATCCTCACCCCTTTTATCCCTAACCTGTTGGCCAAGGCCTTAATGTGGTTTTCTTAGCCCTCCAGTTGGAGGGGGATATGGGTAAGGATGGTTTCCCCTATCCCCCGCTGGGAGACAAATCCCAATAGCTCCTCTATATTTATATGCATGCACTCGGTGATCAAAATATCCGGCGTGGAAACAAAATCCTCTAAATCAGAGAGGGAACCTATATCCCCCGAATAGTCCACTACCTTCCCCTCAGCCTCGATCTCAAAGGAGTAACTCTCTAAGTTCTGGTGAGGATCCGCCACCCCCTGATAATCCACTAGATGATGGTTGGCAAACACAGAAACCGATAGAACATCATTCGGCAAAATTGGATTCCCTTTTAGCGGATGAAACCGCAGGGGAAAAGAGAGCCTCTCCGGAAAAAGATAGAAAGTTCGCGAGCAAACCCCAACTGCGGCCCTGGCCTCAGCCGGGAGTCAAACCTCAAATGGGGCCTGGCGGTTTGAAAGATACATAAGTTGCAAGAGTAGGGGAAGACCGGAAGAATGATCGGGATGCATATGGGAGATAAAACCAGCTACAATTGACTCCTGATTAATGTCCATCCGCAAGAGGGATGAGCTGCACCCCTCACCCATATCAAAAAGGTATCCCCTTTCCCCAACCTCGACGAGGTAACTGGAGCTTGCCCGCTGGGGAACTGGCATACCAGAGGCCGAACCCAAAACAGTGATTCTCAACCTACCTCAACTTGAAAATGTTCACTCTATATCTCCCCTGAAGGGGGAGATGAGACAAGGGTAAAACCCCATCTTAACCTTCCCTTAACGGTCCCTTTCTTGGTCAACCGGTGGGGTTTCCTTGTCCACTGCGGCGACAAACTCCTCGATCTGATTCAATATCCCTTCATGTGGTGTATTCACGGTAAGGGCATTAAGCCTTTCATCCACATCTATAAAGCAAGTGTAGGTAATAACGCCTAAATCCTTGATTCTCCTCTCCATATCTTTAACGGAGACAAACTTCAAATAAAATGTCTTGATCATGTTCTCCCCTTTCCCTCTCTTAGCTGAGGCAATTATAGGGAAGGAGAAAATGATTGTCAAGGAATTTTGCGGAATCCAATCTGGAAGATAAAGGCCAGCGGAAAGTCCTCTGGTAGGATTTGGAATCGGCGCCCTTTGAACAGGCTCTAACTGAGCCAAGCCACCGCTAATTGGTATTTAAAGGCCTGACCTCAATTTGCCCTGAGCCGGCAGAACCCCTGTTCTACAGGAGAAGGTAACATCCCGTTTATTGGGATGCCACCTCAAAGGGAATCGTATAGTTTTGAGGATGTGCTGGCCTAAGCTTTTGAGCACAGTGGTGATACTTCTACCTCTTCAGCCGTGGCTAAGGAGGTGGGTGAAATCATCAAAAGGAAGGAAAACCCAAAGGGGGATCAAAAGGTGCCCCCTCCCCTCTAGCCCGATCTATTCATAAATTCGGAGTAATACCTAAGCATCGTGAAGAGCTTTTTATCGTAGGGACAAGTCTTTAGACTTGTCCGAGGGAGCGGACAGACCTAAAGGTCTGTCCCTACACGAGAATACAGAATCCCACTGATCCCAAGAGATTACCTCAATCCGCTATCAGTTTATGAGTAATTCAGGCTAGAATCCCTGCCCTCAGCAAGTAACCTAAGATCTACTTAAATTGTAAGCCTGATCCTCACCTTCCTGTTCTTTCCCCCTTGTTAAAAATCTTGCATGACAGAACAGCAGGTAAACGAAGCCCAGAAAAGACCAAATCTTTTATCAACTTAGGCATTTTATCCCATTATTCATCCATCTCCCCATATTGGGGAGGAGCTTCTCCCACGGACTCCACAACAAATGGATACTTTGCCTCTTCGTTAGGGGATTCCATGCCTTTAAGTTCAACAATAAAATGCCACTCATCCCCATAATCGAAAAGAAATAACATTCTCTTCTTAATTTTGTCAAAAACCTCATTCACCTTCGTTCTTTCTACACCCTTAAACTCACTCCCCTTTCCCATATCGGCAAATATTTCATACCCTTCCTCTGCCTCTGTCCACCTCTTTATGTTGTCATAAAACCCGAAAGGATGGTCAAAAGCAAAGTCAAAACTGCCCACGATTACCTCTGCCAAGCTATACAATGTGAATCCATCTGGAATTGCCAAAATTCTATAAGGCATACCCCTAATATGACCATACCAATCGCTCAGTATTACTTTAATCAGGTATATCCTTTCACCTTGTTTTGCCCTGTGCTTTATCATATAATTACCCCCTACTGCTGATGATATTAAAATTCCACCTAACCCGTAGCGAATAAGCAGATTTGAGCGGAACGAATACCTGTCTGATAAGCAAAATGGCCGCTCCAGCTTAGACCCTTGGTTTGTCTAAAGAACCAAGTTCACACCTCGGCTTCGTGGCCTTGCCAGCGCTATTTTGCCTATCTTGCTCGGGCTTTGCGAGGCTGCAAAGCCCGCAGTGTCTAACACCCGGCGGGCATTCACTAAAGAAGTAACAGTTTAGCCAACTGAGATCTAACCATCATTATAGATTATCCGTTAAACACCGAAACCTACTTTGCTCGCTGTGGATGTTATCATCCACAGCGCTCGTCTATAATAATTCACGAAAGTTACTGATTTTCAAGAATTTGTCTTCTACTTTCCTTGTGGATGATAACATCCACAAGGAGCCCAAGAGCCTGCGGTTACCGCTTGCCCAACCAAAAACGCAAATCAGTATGGTGTCCCCAAAATTATCCCCAAAAATTATCCATCAGGGGTTACTCTGGCTTGCCGTAGAATGCCCCTCAATGTGCCAATGGCCAGCTCACAGTGCAGAGGAACTAAACATCCTACAGCACCTTCCGAGGTTTGCTTTTTGAGCACCACGTGGCTGCCGCATCTTCTCGAAGCCCAAGCTATGGGGGCAAAAATTGGGTGGCAAAAGTTGTGAATTTACCTCGCTTCTTTTCACTCACTAAAGCCTGCGGCTACCGCTTGCCCAACCAAAAACGCAAATCAGTATGGTGTCCCCAAAATTCCCCAAAATTCCAGTTTGTTGGTCCAGCCTTTAATTTGTCTGCCCTGAAAATCAGTGGCGAAAAAGTCATCCATCAATCCAGCCGTCTGCTCTTCTTTGCGGGGTTCGTCGATATATTCGATGGAATGAAAGGGCAGCACCGCATTGGTTACGGTTTCGCTGCGCCCGTTCCAGAACAGGAAAACATCCTCGTCATCAGCATAGAGTTTGTAAATGTATTCTTTGGGCAGGGGTTTGCCCTGTTTGATTAAATCGTTGATTTCGTTTTTTTCGGATTCGCTCAAATCCAGTTCCGCCATATCATTTTCTCATCTTTTCAATTTCATCGACAATTTCATCAAAATCCGGATTGCCGAGCCATTTGTGCCTGTCTTTGGTGTAGTCGCCTTCCCCTTTTTCTGTAAATTGCAGAAACCGTATCATTCCGACAATGCCCAAATTTTTGCTCAGTGCATCCAAACCAGCCAATCGAATCTCCTTTGGCGTCATATCTTCAACTTTCAATGGCATTATATTACCTCCTTAATCCACGATAATGGATTATCTGTTTTTACATTAATTTGATCAGCGTGCTTTTTTAACTTTGCTAACAAATTGTCATCAGTTGTCAGAAAAATATCTGCTTTTCCGACTTCAGCGCTTGCCACATGAAGCGCATCATAGGTTTTCATACCAAATTTTCGTATTTCTTTTGCCCGCGATATTATTTTTGTATTCACCCTCAGATAAAGATTCGCTTTTGCAATCAACAAAAGAACTTTGTTTTTCTTTTCAATGTCGGGAATTTTATTTATCTCATAAACAATGGCATCGCTATTCATTAAATCCCATTTACCGGACTCAATATATTTCATAATAGTCAATATTGCTTCAGATTCAAGGTGGATTCTATCTTGCGTCTGGTCATCAAATATTCGATTTAAACAACACACATCAAGGTATATTTTCATTAACTAGCCCTTTTCAATGTCAAACAGCTTAATGATTTCATCGAATCTCTTTATGTCCTTTTCATTTCTTTCCCATAATTCCTGCTTCACATACAGCGGGAAATATTGGCGTTCATCCTGCACAGCATTGACGTCGTTGCACCAGATTTGCAGGCGCTTGATTTTGCGCACATCATCCAGATCTTCCCTCCCTTTGGTCTCGGCAATGTAAATATGCCATTCGTTTCGTTTAATCAGGAAGTCGGGGAAGAATTCATGGATATTGCCATCCTCGCCCTGATATTCGATCTTAAAGCCAAGCGACTGATAATTTTTGGCGAAAGAAACAATATCAGTGCAATCTTCCAGAAAGGCAGCAAATTCCAGTTCAAACTGGCTGTCGCCGATGATTTTATTGAATACACTCTTCTGCGGAACCAGATAGGGCTGATTATCCGCTACCAGCGGTTTGACTTTGCGCAGCGAAATGTAATTTTTAATTTGCGCCGAACCTTTATCTCTCCCTATTCAAAACATACGTATAATCATTGTCGGGTGCTCTGCAAAAAGGTTAAAAATTAAGTAGTCACAATCTTCAGATTGCGTAAGTTGTTGAGTTATTGGTTAGTTTCCGCTTACTAAGGATCTACGGCTACCGCTTGCCCAACCAAAAGCGCAAATCAGTATGGTGTCCCCAAAATTATCTACCTTTATTTATTTTCCAGAAGGAGGACGATGAACGCGCCATCTTCCTTCAGATGCTACAATCATAACAGGGGGAACACCCTCCAATGCTTCTTGCTCACTTTTCAGTATTTCCCCAACCTCATATGCAATTCTTTCCACATTGATAATCTCATATCGCAGCAGGATAACCTTACCTCGTCCATATAAAGAACCGAACTCAAGAATGCCTCCAAAATCTTTATCGCCTGTCAGCAGGATTCTGTTTTCGCTTTCTGCCCATTCAAGCACCCGTCGGTCATCACAACCTATAAGTCCAGCTTGAACAGCAGTTACCACATCGTGCCCATACTCTATTAGCTTGAATACGATGTCCGAATGGACATTTTCATCAGCCAGAATCCTTGACATTACGCTTTCTCCAATAGATGTACCTCTTCTCCCTGCATCTGTTTGGCAGCAAACTTAACCGCTGCTTGTGCTCCCTCTTTAGTCAGTGTGGGATATCCCTTTAATATATCCTCAACAGTCATCCCTGAGGCTAAACACTGAAGAATTAAAGCTACAGAAATGCGTGTCCCTTTGACAATAGGTTTCCCAGAAAGGATCGCGGGGTCACAAACAATCATTTCATTAACCATTTCGGTTACCTCCTTTTTAACCACGGAACAAGGGCCCAATGTCCATTATGTCACCAATCTTCTCTCAAGTTGGAGCAAAACCCTTGTTCCTATTACTCAAACCTATAATCGGCATTTGGGACTTCGGAATGTGCATAGAGGAACCTGCTGTCGATCAATGTTGCGTAAATCTCGTTCTGCGGATCCCTTCCAACAGATCTTGAACTCATTTGAAAAAGGACGGCGAAAAATGTAGAATGAAGACCTGACCCCTTTTCCGCCCCCTTAGCGCCCCCTTAGGACCCCTTTTCCGCCCCCTTAGCGCCCCCTTAGTATAACATCAACAAATATAATAAAAGGAATTCCTATTCTCAATTTATGATTTTATGGACGTCCCCCATTTTACCCGTCCCCTCTTTGCCTTGTGGAAGGAGAGGAACTCTCTGCTTGGCATCGGTCTTTTAAAAGGTATTAGGTGAATTTACCGCCCACCTTTCTATTTTCCGATCAGTAAAACTTCCTCTGAATGATCGTTACTCAAAACATATTTATAACTTTTTCGCTTTAATTCCTCTACATTTGATTTGTATTTCTTTAATAGATTTACCAATTCCTCAATAGAAGGGATACCATCTGATCTATAAGAAACAACCAGAATACTATCTGCGAACTTCTTGATTAATCTTTCAAAAGCTGAATGAATTCGATTTTTATCAATCCACCGATTCCCCCCTCCTCTCAATTTTTTATGTTTTGTCTGGTAATCAATTATCTTTTCCCATTCAGAATATCTAACCAATCCTTCTAAAAAATGATAAAAGCCAAAATAGTCAACTCCTACACCTCTTTTTGAAATATATGGAGTATCAATATAAACCAGATGAAAATCTCCTTCAATATCAAAAACATCCAGATTAAGCGCCGTATTTTGCAAACCATTAGAAAATATAGCTTGATTGGCTTCAGAAACAAATTTTCTAAAATGTGTCTCAAAGGGAGTATCCCATGTAGTTTTATTTCCAAAATTTCTTTCAACTTTAGAGAATCTTAAATAAAGATTCTTTCTATGAAAGAGATTAAATGGCCTTTTAATTATACAAGCCTGAAAAAGGGCATAGTAAGCAAGAGCCCTTTTATATAGATTCTCCAATTGGCCTATATTAGTAACAACAACATCTATCCATTGATTTTCCTCATCTGCAAAATAAATATCATTGAAAGTATCAGAAACAAAAGTAGGATATTTAACTTCTTTGTGTTTAGTAACCAAAAAATCTACATCTTTAGAGGTCAGTTTTACAGAATCATTCTCTATCAAAGCAAGCGCAGTAAACCAATTGAATTTTAATATGTCATTGTAAGTAACCTGTTTCCCTTTTTGTTTAAACATATAAGCAACACACCCTGTTCCACCAAATGCATCAAGAGCAGTATGGAATTGTATATCTTTGATACCTTCCCATATCCAATCTACTATCTTTAACTTGCTCCCCTGGTACCGCGTAGAAGGAAATACAGGGATTTTTTCAATTAAGGCCATCTGTTTTGAATTAACTTTGCTCATCCTTCACGCCTTTTTCAATTTCTTATATTGAAAATACTCCTCAAGGTTTTTATAAGGAGCTCCTTTTAGGTCTACGGCCCTGGCCATATCTTTTGTCAGATAATACATCCAATAGTCATCAAATACCCCTTCCCCAAGTTTTGCAAAAGGTCCGTTCCCATTTATCAACTCATCAATCTTCACAACTGAACCTATATTCTTTGTATTACCACTCCCTGGCCTACCCGTAGCAATTTGGTATTTCTCCTGCACAAAGAAGGTAAAATCCTTTACAACCGAGGTTATTTCTTGAAGGTCCTCAAGACGATAAACCTTTCTTTCGTCTAAATGTTCATCTGTACGGGAATAGACTATCCCCAACACTAAGTGTCCAACATACTCCTCATAAGGGAAGGTGATATTCTTCTTGCTCTTGCGATCACGGAAATAACCTGTAAATGCCCCGAGTGTCATGCCGTTTACTCTCTTCCCGTCCTTTCGATAGGTACTTTTTATATCTAAAGCATACTTATTGTTAGCAAGATCAATAAAGGTCATGTCGGGGTAAAAATTCTGTTCTTTGCATAACACCATTTTGTAATTATTCTCTTGGGCAAACTGTGAAATCTTTGGGAAGAGGAGAATCTCCATTATTTTTGAGACAACTTTAGTATCAACAGAAATCGTATAGATATTTCTTGCAATATCAATAAACCCTTTCACAATCCAGTCTCCCTCATCGGTTGACATAGCCGAATTGAATCGTTCAACATCCTTTAAAAGCCGACTACGAAACTCTTGCTTTAATCTCCGTTTTTCTCCTAAATTTGCCATATTTCCCCTCAATCCTATCTTTGATAAGCTGACAATAATTTGGGTCTATCTCGATCATGATACACTTTCGACCTAACCCTTGAGCAACAAAGCCAGTAGTCCCTGAACCCGCAAATGGATCAAGAATCAAATCTCCTTCATCTGAGCCCGCCAATATTGCGTATTCTAAAATAATCGGCTGCTTGGTAGCAGGATGTCTGAATGGATTCTTTCTTGCCCAATATTCCCAAAGATTTTTCATCTGAACCCCGCCGTTCAATTTTTTCATCGCCCAGTAGTTAAACTTAGTTTTACCATTGAAATTCTTCTTAGCCCAAAGCATCGTTTCTGTAACTGCCCTAAAACAAGATCCTCTAAAATTAGGTGGAGCATTTATCTTATGAAGGATTATATCATTGAGGATCTTAAATCCTAGATCCTGCAGCACAACATTTACTACTCCAATACTGTGATATGTGCCCGTTATCCAGATAGTAGAACCATCTTTTAGGATCCTCTGGGCTTCTTTTAACCAAGTATGGTGAAACTCAAACTGATATTGAAGAGATTTTGAATAAGCAAACTTTGCCTTTTGAGTATCAAATGTCTCTGCGTGTCCGTCATTACGCTTAATAATCAATCCAGATTGATTCCCGAAATAAGGGGGATCGGCAAAAATCATGTCAATGCAACGATCAGGAACCCTTTTGAGAAGATGCAACGCATTCCCTTTAAAGAGTTTAATCTTTTTTTCAGGACTATAATAAAACGGAGCAAGTTCCTTCTCTCCATATTTTGCTTGTTCCTCAGCACAAAATATTTTATCTATGCCCCTGAAAATATCAGACATCTTATACATCGTCTTATCTCTCACAGTTTTTCCCTTTTATTAAAAACAGCAAGTAATTATTCTATCTAATGGGGCGGCAGGTAAGCAAAGTCCCGACTTGTTGGGATTTGTAACAGCATAGCCGCTTACTGCCCGATAAGCTGACTAGTATTCCATTTAGCCTGGTGGCTTGCATCGGTTCTCAAGCTCGGTTACACATCAGCTTCGTGGCGTAGTCAGCGCCATTTCGCTTATCGTTTCTAACATAAAAAGATATTTGTGAAGTAAAAATCTGAATAAGCGCCAAAAGACACAAACCTTTTATTGAAAGACGTTTATCTGGCAACTCAAAGGTAAATCAGCAAAAGGATCTCCGTCTGGCCTGAGCTTGCCTGGACATCTATACGTCAATCGATTTGCTTTTGAGCCGAAAAGTTAGCCACTTTTGGGAAGGGGAGACACTTCTTGCTTGACTTTAATCTTTTGAAAGATGTTAAGCAACGTGTGGCTATATTTAAGACGATTTAAAATTATCTCCCTTCTCACTTCTCCTATTCAATTTCCCATACTTTTCATTTTCTTCTCGCAAGTAAAAGCTCTTTTGACCACTCCGTTCAATCCAGTCTCCAACACAAAATTTATTGAAGCGGAATTTTGACCCTTCTAAGTACTCATCAATAATGTCAGTAGCTATCCAGCGTCGTTTGAGACGTTCGCAAACCTCTCCCGTCACGTTCGAGCCAGCAAATGGGTCAACTACAAGGTCACCTTCATCAGTTAGCATTTTACGGTTAGAGAATATGTGATCCATTCTTAGATGCAAGACGCCAGACATAGCCATCAAACGTGATTAAACCTCTCTTTTTCAAGCTCTGTTGAGCATTTCGAACATGATGTTTCCACGCTTTCCCGAATCTTTCACCATGGATAATTAACTCTATCGAGTCATCGCAGAGATCAGGCAATAGTCGTTGTATGTTTGGATGTAGGTGCCGGGTTGGTAGTGGCTCGTGCGATAAGACGTACAATATGGCTTCTGAGAAAAGGGAATGGGCTGACCTTGCACCAACGAGTGCTTCAGCAAATCTGACATTCGCACTTTTCAGTTTTTCATCAAACCGCCTTTTAGCTGAAGCAGCGGCTGACCGTTGAACATTACGATATTCAGCAGATATTTCTTCAGCGACTTGGGATAGCTCGTCGATTTGCGCTCCTGAGAGAATGTTGCCAACCCGTGCGTACGCATCCATGTCAGCTTTGATGCGTTGCACCAGAATAGGATCTCGGATTCCAACACCATACTCGTAATTTGAATTAAGGCCAGAGTAAGTAAGATTAGCGGAACCTACCACAGCTAGTGAAGTGTCAAAAATATAAACCTTTGCGTGAAAATGCGGAAGGGTTATCATTTCTAAATTTCTCATCAGGTTTTGGAATATCTTTAGTGCATCCATATCGAGAGAACCGCTCAGAACACTTCCAGCTCTCAAATCAGTTATAACACGCACAATAAGTTCTTTGCCCGATTCCTCAGAAAGCAGACGGTCGCAGACATATTCTGCCTCGGATCTCTTAATAAATGGCGTGGCAATTATAAGTTCACTTCTCGCGTGATCTAAGGCTCTCTCGAACTGAGATCTCCATGGACTTCTATATAATTCGATCATAGTAATTCAATTAGCTCGCATTAGCACGAATGGAATTTGACTTTCTAACACTCTTCGGAACAATTTGGCTCCATTTGCAACGTTCAAAATTTCCTTCCGTCCGATAAGTATTACTTGCTTTCCATATTCATTACGGACCAGTTCAGCATACTTTTTAGCTGCTTCGCTGATTCTTCCCGTACCAATAATCACCGCCACTTGTGAGCCAAAGTGTATCATCAGCCCCACCTCTTTGGCTACATCGTCAAGGGAGACAAATTTGGTGTTTTTGCATTGTATTTGCCATCGAGAGAATATTAGGCGTGCTCCCTCAAAGATTAAATCAACCTCTGCACCACCTGTGACTTGACCACGAAGACGAGTTGCTACATACTTTAAATCAATTAATCTCATCAGATAGAATGCAAGAGCTTCAAGAGCTAACCCCTTTACATATCTATCAGCCGACGACAACTCCTTCAATATTTCGGTGAGGGGCTTCCTCAACATAGGGCGAAGATCAGGATGTGCTTGGCTTTGAAGACATTCAATAAGGGGAGTGATAAGCTCGGATTTCATCTTATCAGTAAGCCTTACCTGGAAAGGCTTGGCGCCTCGCCCAATCTTTTTAGTTCCTCTTTCCAGATATATATAGCCAGCTTTTTCAATAGGATAGAGCACGGTTTTAGGCAGATTCTTCTCATCGAATTTCACCCCGTATGTTGTACTTGCCAGTTTCTCCACCTCATTTGACCAGTAAGGTCCGGTTTCTCCCATATTTGCCAGGGTTTTCAGGAAGGCCTTTTGCTCGATAGTAAGCATAGAAAGTTCATCTATTATATCTTCGGACACACCGATAATTTCTTCGAGACGACTGACATCTATTTGCCAATCAGTGGAGGTAACTACTCCTGCCTTCTCAAGCCACAGGCGCATTATGCTTGGGTGTTTCCCTCCCCGAGGAAAGTAAATGCCTCTTTCCTGAAGCCATTCGCGTAATTTTCGCAGATCTACTCTCTCGCCACGTGCCTGCATATCTTGAACCGTTTGCACAACTATTAATCCTTTGAGATTTAATAAAATATGTTGTGCAAAAACTTGATATATCTTTTCAGGTGTCCTTTTAAGAGAAAGGAGTCTCTTCCCAAAATCAGTTAAGTTACCATCGCGGTGAAGAACACCATAGGCTATCATTCCTAATTTACAGTTGTTTGCAAGCTTTCGGCGATTATATTCACTTGTTGGGTGCGAGTCAAAATACTCGTGTCGTATTGAGTTTTCAAGAGCATGCCAATCTCCACTGTGTCCTTCTGCCATTTCCAAAACACGAATAAGGTCAATCTGGCTTGGTGAGAATTCACTTCCAAAGGGAAGATCACTTTTTACCATATTCAAATCCCCCGATTATTATATGTTTTAACCTGTATTCTGGAAAGCCATAAATTGCTCTATAAGTAGCTGAAATCATTAGAGAGGCCCTCTTGGTTTTTATGAACTACAATCTCCCGCAAAGTTCAAATATATCGCTATTTCAATAAGTTACAAAACCACCTTCCAGAATACGAATTACATGTTAATGCTGCAATTCGTATGGTATCCCCTCAAAAACAGAAATTGAATACGGTATTGAACCCATTTGAAAAAGGGCTACGAAAAATGTAGAATGAAGACCTGACCCTTTTTTCGCTCTTACTCCATTTAGCCTGGTGGCTTATATCGGTTCTCAAGCTCGGTTACACATCAGCTTCATGGCATAGTCAGCGCCATTTCGCTTATCGTTTCTAACATAAAAAGATATTTGTGAAGTAAAAATCTGAATAAGCGCCAAAAGACACAAACCTTTTATTGAAAGACGTTTATCTGGCAACTCAAAGGTAAATCAGCAAAAAGATCTCCGTCTGGCCTGAGCTCATCTGGACATCTGTGCGCCAATCGATTTGCTTTTGAGGCGAAAAGTTAGCCACTTTTCGGAAGGGAAGACACCTCTTGCTTGACTTAGGCCTTTTAAAAAGTGTTAGGCGAACCTCTTCGTTTCCTTAATATGCTTTTATTGTAACTATGAAAGGTACTATCTTTTTAACTTGATCTTCCAAAGAGTCATTTGTCAGGCTGCTTTTTCTGTGGATGATCTCATCGCCCTCTGGTAACATTGAAACTATGTTTTTCAGATAATCCACTTTGATTGCAAAATTTACATTTTGGGGGATTATATCCAATTTTTCGTAAAAGTATTTCACATTAAGGGTGGCGATAACTACTCCCACAATTTCACCTCTACTATTGAAAAGAGGTCCGCCACTGTTACCCGGTTGAACGGGATTGCTAATTTGTAATAGACGTGGGTCATCAGATATTCCATAAAGTGAGTTGATGACTCCCTTGGATAACTTCGGCGATTTTCCTAATATTTCACCGAGTGGGTAACCTATTGTGAAAACATCCTCCCCAACATTTGCATCAGAGGAATTCGCAAACCCGAAGGGGATGGTCAAACTGAATTGCTTGGAGAAATTCACATCCTCTACTCTCAGCAGCACTATATCATTATTTATGTCTTTCAAGGCAACTTTTGTTTGATAAGTTTCATTCTCGTAAGGGAAGGACACCTCAATCTTTTTTGAATCGCTAATTACGTGATAATTGGTTACTACCAATCCACTTTGACTTAAAAGAAAACCACTCCCCGAAACAGGAAAGTGCCGACTTTCAGGTGTGACATCTGTACCATAACCCGATTCCAGATCTTTTGGATAATTTTTTATGAAGGACATTTGCAATGGAGAATTGTCTGGATTTCTAAGTGTCATTGTCAACAGTCCACCCTCACTAATTCTTGAAGTAGTGCCTTGGTTGGATTTATCTGCCATAAAGTATGTAGTAGCATAAACATTTGGATAGGCACTTGCGACAAACTCCATTTTCACGTCACCCAGCTTCCAGAGAGGTTTTTCAGTGTTCATAACAGTCGCCACAAAATCCCTTTTGTTCGATAGAGTATCCTTAAATATTCCGACAGTATAGCTATTGTCCGTTGCGGTCCAGATACCTTCTAATGGGTCAAGGCTGTGCAGATTCGAATCGAAGTATTTGACTAAATCATCTTTGGTCTTCTGGATATCCTCCCACTCAGGATATTGAACGTATCCTTCGGAGAAACCAGTGTATTCCTTTGCAATTCCCGAAAACGCCTGTCTTATCGCGCCCACCACATCACCACGTCTACCCCACCCCATTCCATACTCACCTTTACCAGTGAAAACATTCTTATGCATATAATAGTCGTCTAATTGAATATGGACGATAGCAGCCGGCACTGAGACAGTATAGCTGTATCTACAAAGGAGCACTTTGTTCATTTCTCTCTCCGGAAGGCTCTTTATCGTAAATTCATCTAAGACAACAAAACCTTCTTGAGAAAACAACGAAGAGAGTTCCATTTGCGTTTCATAGACGTCAAACCGCAATGGATTGATGACAACATATTTATAGGCATTTAGACTTGAACCTGGCTTAACCAAATGTTGGCTTGACACACAGCCGGCAAGGAGAACCAACAGTAAACCAATTAAAGTTAATCGTTTCATAGTATCCTCCAATTAAAGCAAAATTTCGCCCAATGGGTAGACAATCTAGTAACATTTCCTTGGATGCAAACCCTATTTAATGTCTGTCCGAAAATACCCCTATTCTTGTCATTCCGGTGATCTTTAAGCCGGAATCTACTTGAAATTAGCAATGGATTCCCGCTAATGGCGTGCGGGAATGACAAATTCGGACAGACACTATTTAGCCTGTAGAATATATATCTCCGCGAGAATGCGGCAGCGGGCTACGGGAAGTTCACCCGTTAAGGCCTGTGCAACTTAAGTTTAGATAGAGCTTTTAGGTAGATATTCTTGAAACCATTTGGGCAGTGCCCGCCAAAAAGGGCCAAATAAATCCCAATGTTTTCCTATATGCTCCACATATTTTGCTAAGAGATTCCTAAAATCATTCTCAGATATAGGAAATGCAGATAGCAAGTCGGGATCTCTATTTTTGAATTTTATTACAATGTCCTCAACTCGATTAAAATAATCTCTCGCAAAATTGGGATAAAAAGGAAATCCCCACCCCCAATCGTTCTCGCCTAAAATCTCAATTTTAACGCATTGTAGAAAATTAAATTGACACAAAGAATCAACATAACTGTCATCTACAAGTGAGAAATACCTCTCTCTTATTTGCTCATCCTCTGAAAGTTTCTTCCGTGCATCTTCAAAAAAGTTTGTTAGATTACCCGCACCCCATCCGTTTTCATACCAAGGGTAATAGAATATTGAGCGATATAATTTTTCGCCGTCACTTTTCCTGAGCAAGACAACTCGTTCATCACCTAATAATGATACAAAATCATATACATTGTCTACTACAGCAATTGAACCCACAATGAGCATTCTGACTGTAGCTTCATATCCTGGCAACAAATGACCCAAGTGTTCTGTTTCGGACGAATAGTTAAATCCAATGTTCTTACTGTAACGTTGATGACGTTGATAGTATGTTGATAGGTTAATGACATTTCTGAAGAAGGCTGCGACCTCTTTATATAGATTATCTCTTTTCCGCTCAATTATCAAGGCTGTTAAATCTGTGATCTTATTTAAAGTAGGGATGAGCACTCCTGATTTAAATGCCCTGACTTCATCTTTTGAGAGTGTATTTTCAGTATACTTTTGAAGTAACCTTTCCCAATGGATTTTGATTTCTTTATTGAGGGTTCTTATCTTTTCTACAAAATCGTAACTACTCATTTGCTTAACTCCTTAAATGCTTTTTTAAAAAATACTTTTCTCTCTAAATCGAACAGTTCTTCGCTTTCCTTTTCCTTCCAGTAAATATTTCTTAACTTGAAAGCTTTCTCATAATATCTCTCTAATAATTCTTCCCAAGAATCAGTATCTATAGGCTTAGTCGCCGAATGACGTCTGACATATATAGTGCCAGCGTGCAAGCTGGGTTTATCTTTACTTCCATCTCTATAGCTGTAATTTCCATTTATGATGTGAGGTCTACTCCTAAATTCAGGAATATAGATCAAACCTACTCCGATAGATTTGCCTTTGTTATTCTCGAATTTGCCAACATATGTGTGCAAATTAATAGGTGGTGATATGAATTTTGATAATGTTTGCGAAATTTTAGTTGGGTCTAAATCACTTTGCGTTTTTTCGTTGATTCCGATGACCTCACGAGCCTTAGGTTCTATACCAATGACAATATATCCTCCACCGACATTGGAGAATGCCGAAACATCTTTACTAAACTCTTGGCATGTCTTTTTATTAGAAGCACTAAATGTGGATTTATAGTCTACCCTGTTAGTTTCCCTCTTAAAGCTAACTAGCAAAGATAGGTTTTTATCATCAAGAACACCTACTTGTAATCCTCGAGGGTAATCTATATCTTCATTTTTTTGAAAATCTCTACTTGCAAAATCATTCATAAAAATGTCCTCTTATGTTCTTAAGGCGATACCCTAACAGGTTGGCGGATAAGCGGAATCTTGACTTGTGAAGACTTAGGAGGAGAAATTGGAAAACAGTTCGATGAATTAAATGAGCTCAAATCTATTTAAGCACTCTGTCTTTCAGTCACGGCGTGAGATGAGCTTCGCAGTAAGAAAATGAAAAGAACCAGACGAGTCGTCTTATCTGGCACAATGCTCTAGACATATCCGCTGGGAGAATGGTGCCTCTACCCCTCCGCTACCACCCTGGCTACATCGGTGACCTTGTCGCCCGGGGCGAGGTTGATGAGCTTCACTCCCTGGGAGGCGCGGCCACACCTCCTGATCCCTCCCACCTTTATCCTGATGATCACCCCATTTACCGTGGCCAGCATTATCTCATCCTTCTCCACCACCTCCATAATGGAGACCACCGGGCCATTCTTGGCCGTTATCTTGGCAGAAACTATCCCCTTCCCCCCTCGGTTGGTTACCCGATAGTCGGAGATCCCGGTTCGCTTGCCGAAGCCATTCTCGGTGACCACTAAAAGATCGGCCTCCCTGCGCACCACCACCATCCCCACGACCCAATCGTCCTTTCCCAACTGCATCCCCCTTACCCCACGGGCAGATCTCCCCATACTCCTTACCTTGGCCTCTGGGAACCTCACCGCCTTGCCCCACCTGCTTCCCAAGATCACCTCTGCCTTTCCATCGGTGAGCTCCGCTCCAATCAATTGGTCATCTCCATCGATGGAGGCAGCTCTCACCCCTCCCCGGCGGAGATGGGCGAAGTCGCTCAGCGCAACCTTCTTGATCGTCCCCCTCATAGTGGCTAAGATGACGAATCTTCCGGGATCAAAATCGCCCACCGCTACCGAGGCGGCAACCTTCTCCTCCTTGCCTACCTGCAGGAGGTTGACAATGGGCCTACCCTTGGCTAACCTTCCCCCGCTGGGTAATTGATAGACCTTCACCCCATAGCACCTCCCCAAGGTGGTGAAGAAAAGAAGCCAGGAATGGGTGGAGGCAATGAATAGATGTTCGACGAAATCCTCCTCCTTTGTGCCCATACCCATAAGGCCCTTTCCTCCCCTGTGCTGCCGGCGGTAGCTGGAGATGGGCAACCTCTTTATATACCCGCTGTGGGATATGGTAATGGCCATATCCTCCTCGGCAATGAGGTCCTCCATCTTGAATTCCTCTTCCTCCTCCACGATCTCCGTGCGCCGCTCATCCCCATACTTCTGACCCAAACTGAGGAGCTCCTCCCTGATTATCCCCATCCTCTGGGCCCTGTTCTCCAATATCCCCTTTAGCTTGGCGATAAGCTTTATCTTCTCTAAATACTCCTCCTCTATCTTCTCCCTCTCCAGCCCGGTGAGTCGGGCCAATCTCATATCCAAGACAGCCTGAGCCTGCAGTTCGGATAGGCCGAACCTCTTCATTAGGGCGGCCTTAGCGAGCTGCGGATTGCGAGACCCCTTGATGATGGCCACTACCTCGTCGATATTCTCCACGGCAACCTTTAGGCCCTCTAAAATGTGGGCCCTCTCCTCGGCCTTCCTCAGCTCGAACTTCGTCCTCCTGGTAATTACCTCGTGGCGGTGGGCCAGAAACAGACCCAGTATCTCCTTAAGGCTCATTACTTTCGGTTGGCCAGCGGAGAGACAGAGCAAAATGATGCCAAAGGTTACCTGTAGCTGGGTATGTTTGTAAAGCTGGTTCAAGATCACCTCTGGCTGGGCATCCCTCTTCAGTTCCACCACTATCCTCATCCCCTCCCGATCAGACTCATCCCGCAGTTCGGCCATCCCTTCCACGAGCTTATCTCTGGCCAGCTTAGCTATATCCTCTAAGAGGTGGGTCTTGTTCACCTGATAGGGGATCTCGGAGATAATCAGGCTTACCCTGCCAGTTTCTAACCTCTCTATACTTGCCCTCCCCCTCAGGGTTATCTTCCCCTTACCGGTGCGGTAGGCCTGGTTGATCCCCCCAGTCCCCGTTATTATGCCCCCGGTGGGAAAATCAGGTCCCTGGATGTATTCCCTCAGGGCAGCGGCCTCTAGCTGGGGGTCATCGATGAGGGCAACCAGGCCCCCAATGACCTCTGTAAGGTTGTGAGGGGGAATGTTGGTAGCCATACCCACGGCAATGCCCGAGGAACCATTGCAGAGAAGATTGGGAAATTTCCCCGGCAGGACTACCGGTTCCTTCCTGGTGCTATCGTAGTTGGGGATGAAGTCCACCGTATCCTTCTCCAAATCGGCCAACATCTCCATGGCAACGGGGGAGAGCCGGGCCTCGGTGTATCTCATTGCCGCCGGCGCGTCTCCATCTACGGAACCAAAGTTTCCCTGCCCCTCCACCAGGGGATACCTCATATTGAACTCCTGGGCCATCCTCACCAGGGTGGGATAGATGACCTGCTCCCCATGGGGATGGTAGTTTCCAGAGGTATCGCCGGCTATCTTCGCACATTTGCGGAAGGAGCTGTTCGGGGTGAGCTTGAGGTCGTTCATCGCCACCAAGATGCGGCGGTGGGAGGGCTTGAGCCCATCCCGCAGATCGGGAAGGGCCCGGGAGACTATCACGCTCATCGAATAATCTATATAGGAGGATTTCATCTCCTCCTCTATGTTTACCGAAACTATCCTCTCCCTCAGCTCGTGTGCCATTATATATCCAGGTTTTTCACGAACCTGGCATTCTCCTCGATGAACTGCTTTCTGGGCTCGACCTTGCTTCCCATAAGCACGGAGAATATCTTGTCGGCCAAGAGGGCATCGAAGAGGGATATCTGCAACAAGGTCCTCTTCTCCGGGTTCATCGTCGTCTGCCAGAGCTGTTCGGGATTCATCTCTCCTAAACCCTTGTAACGTTGGATCTTCACTCCATCTTCACCAAGCCTCTTCAATATCGTCTCCTTCTCCTCATCGCTATAGGCATAGCTGATCTCCTTCCCCTTCTTTATCTGGTAGAGGGGAGGCTGGGCAATGTAGACACAGCCTAACTCCATCAGCTCCTTCATATAACGGTAGAAAAATGTTAAAAGAAGAGTTCTGATATGGGAACCGTCCACATCGGCATCGGTCATTATGATTATCTTTCCGTATCTGGCCTTCTCCGGGGAGAACTCGTCGGTTCCTATCCCCGTGCCCAGGGCGGTAACTATGGCCCTTATCTCGGCATTTTTAAGTATCTTGTCTAACCTGGCCTTCTCCACATTTAATATCTTCCCCCGCAAGGGGAGGATGGCCTGAAACCTGCGGTCCCTTCCCTGCTTGGCCGACCCCCCGGCGGAGTCACCCTCCACCAAGTAGATCTCGGTTAAGGAGGGATCCTGAATGGAACAGTCGGCCAGCTTTCCCGGAAGGCCCGAGGAGTCCAAGGCAGTCTTCCTCCGGGTAAGCTCCCTCGCCCTCTTGGCCGCCTCCCGGGAACGGGCGGCGGAGAGGCATTTCTCCACGATGGCCCTGGCCACTGAGGGGTTCTCCTCAAAGTGCTGGTTTAACCCCTCACCCATTACCGACTCCACTATCCCCTTCACCTCGCCATTTCCCAACTTCGTCTTCGTCTGCCCCTCAAACTGGGGATTGGCCACCTTTACGCTCAACACCGCGGCTATCCCCTCCCTGACATCTTCCCCGGCAAACGCTGGGGAGCCATTTTTCAGCAGGCCGCTGCGCTGCGCATAGGAGTTGATCGTCTTGGTCAGGGCCGCCTTAAAACCGGCTAAGTGGGTTCCCCCCTCCGCGGTATGGATGTTGTTCACATAGGTAAAGAGGTCCTCCACATAGGATTGGTTGTATTGGATGGCCACCTCCACCCGGACCTCCTCCCTCTCCCCGCTAATATAGATGGGCTTGGAGTAGAGGGGTTCCCTGTCCTCATTGAGGTATTTAACGAACTGCACTATGCCGCCCTGGTATTCATAGGTCTGGGACTTGCCGGAGCTCTCCTCCTTTATCTCGAACCGCACCCCCTTGTTCAGAAAGGCAAGCTCCATCAGCTTCTGGGAGAGGAGATCGAAGTTAAATCCCCTCTGCTTGAATATCTCCCCATCCGGCAGGAAGCTGACCTTTGTCCCACTCCTCTTCCGCTTGCCCACTTCCTTAAGCTTACCGGTGGGCTTTCCCCGCTCATATCTCTGGAGATAGACCTTTCCCCCCCGGGAAACCTGCACCTCACACCACTGGGAAAGGGCATTGACCACGGAAACGCCCACCCCATGCAGGCCACCGGCCACCTTGTAGGTCTTTTGGTCGAACTTTCCCCCGGCATGGAGGGTGGTCATTACCACCTCCACCCCCGGTTTTCCCTCTGTGGGATGGAGATCAACGGGAATCCCCCGGCCGGTATCCTCCACGGTGACACTGCCATCAGCATGGAGGGTAACCTTTACCCGATCACAATACCCGGCCAGGGCCTCATCTACCGAGTTATCCACCACCTCAAAGACGAGATGGTGCAGACCCCGCGAGCCCGTGTCCCCAATATACATAGCCGGCCTTTTCCGCACCGCCTCCAGACCCTTGAGGACCTGAATGGAGGTAGCATCATAGATTGGGCCTTTATCCATTAAACCCTCCCCCGATGAATATTATGTCCGAGACTATCTTCCCACCTAAGCTCTGATTTAGCTTCCGGATGAGCCTGGGCTTAAGAAAGATCAACTCATTCCTCCAGGATGGGCTCTCCACCCCTACAAAGAGCTTTGAGTCCACACACCTTAAGGACCTTGTATGGCGGCCAATTGGCTCACCAACGGCCTTTTCCCAGAGATCTACCGCCTGGTATTCCTTTAGCCTCCTCTCCCATCCCTTGCGCCGCAAGACCCTTTGCAGTATGGGGCCAATCCTCTCCGGCTCCCTATTCATCAGGCAAGCTTAAGGGGCATTACCAGGCAGAGATAGTCCTCCCCTTCCTGGGGAACCTCACTCCGGATCAACCCAGGGCTCAGGGGAGTTTTCAGCTCAATTGCTATCCTTTCCCCCTCCATCCGCTTTAAGACCTCTAAGATAAAGTAGGCATTGTATCCCACCTCCATCTCCTCCCCCTTATACTCCACCGCAATCACCTCCCTGGCCTCCCCGGCCAGCTCCGGGTTGGCCGCCTGCAACTCCATCTCCTTGGGCTTCAAGAGGAACTTCACCTGATGGGTAGTTTGGTTGGAGAGGATGGAGACCCTCCTGATGGCCGAGCTAAGGAGTTCCCTATCGGCTAAGAGGAGCTTGTCGTTGCCCTGGGGGATAACTGCCTCGTAGTCCGGGTAGGGGCCCTCCAACAACCGCGAGTAGAGCTGGGTGGAACCGAGGTTGAAGATAAGGTTGTTCGGCTGCAGGAGAACCTCCACATCCTTCCCCGGGGCCAACCTGAGCAGGTGTTGCAGAACCTTAGGGGGAACGATCACCCCCTCCTCCACCCCTTCCAGCGAAACCCCTGCCAAACCTATCTTGGCCAAGCGATGGCCATCCGTGGCCACCATATCCATCCTCTCCCCCTTAATCTGCCAGAGAACCCCATTGAGCACGGGCCTGGCCTGGTCGGTGGAAACGGCAAACATCGTCTTCTCCACCATCCGAGAGAGGCTGTCTCCCGAGATGGTAAACTTCTTCTCGGATTCCAGCTTGGGGAACTCGGGGAAATCCCCCCTCTCGGCCTCCGCCAGCTTGTAGACCCCCTGGCCACATCTAATCGTTATCCTCCCCTGTTCTGACTCCACCTCCACCTCTGCGGGGGGGAGTTCCCTGATGATCTCGGCAAACTTCCTCGCGGGAACGACCATCCCCTCCTGGCCCTCCGGGCTCACATCCACCAACTGTGATATGGAGATGTCCAAATCAGTGGCCGATAGCTTCAACCTCCCATCCTCCGGCTCCATCAAGAGGTTGGAGAGGATGGGGAGGGTTGTCCTGAGAGGCACTACGCTCAAGACATCCCCTAAGGCCGAGGTCAAAACATCTTTCTGAGCTTTTATCCTCATCTCCCCTCCTTAAATTAAGCGAGGGCGCAAACCCCCGTTTACCTGATCAATTATAACTCAAAACCCTGCTCAGGGCAAGGAAAATCGTCACCGTTAACAGGGAAAGGGACCAGTAATCAGTAGTCAGTTGCCGGTAGCCAGTAGCCAGGAACTTCCCCTGACCCCCGACTCCTGTCAACTGCTTCCTGACCTCTGTAAACTGGTCCCCGCTACCCCAACTTCGCGGCCATATCAGTTGCTTCCCAGGTAAAGTCAGGGTCCTCCCGGCCAAAGTGGCCATAGACCGAGGTCTTCCGGTAGATGGGCCGCAGGAGGTCAAGCATCTCTATTATCCCCTGCGGGGTAAGCTGAAAGTGGGAGCGAACCAGCTTTACCAGCTCCTCATCCGGTAACTTTCCCGTTCCCTGGGTATCCACCATCACGGAGACCGGCTCGGCCAGGCCAATGGCATAGGCCAACTGCACCAGACAGCTTTCGGCTAAGCCAGCGGCCACGATGTTCTTGGCTATATAGCGGGCCATATAGGAGGCAGAGCGATCCACCTTAGAGGGATCCTTCCCGGAGAATGCCCCTCCTCCATGGGGAACCGTTCCCCCATAGGTGTCCACGATTATCTTCCTTCCGGTCATCCCCGTGTCGGACTGCGGCCCGCCAACCACGAACTTCCCCGTGGGGTTAACATAGAATTTAGTTGACTTATCAATTAGCTCCGGGGGAACAACCGGTTTGATTACCTCCTGGATAATCCTCTCCTTGGCCTCCTCGGTTATCTGGCTCCCCGTGGGATCGAGGATAGCCTCTGTGTGCTGACAGGAGATAACAGCCGCCTCTAACCTGCGGGGTTTCCCCCCATCATACTCTATAGTCACCTGGGATTTGCCATCCGGGCCCAAAAAATCAAGAATCCCTTCCTTTCTTACCTCGGCCAGCCTCTCCACCAACCTGTGGGCCAACCAGATGGGCAGGGGCATATATTGGGGGGTCTCCTTACAGGCGTATCCCACCATCAGGCCCTGATCCCCTGCCCCTCCCCGGTTTACCCCCTGGGCTATGTCCAGGGACTGGTGGCCGATGGCATTGAGAATGGCACAGCAGTTGTCAGTAAAGCCAAAGGAGGGATCGGTATAGCCCACATCCTTGATTACCCCCCTCACCAGGGTAGGCAGGTCCACCCAACCAGTAGTGGTGATCTCCCCCCCCACAGTGACCAGGCCCACGGTGACAAATGTCTCACAGGCCACCCTTCCCTTAATATCCTGCCGCAGAACATCGTCTAAGACGGCATCCGATATCTGGTCACAGAGCTTGTCTGGATGTCCCTCGGTAACCGATTCCGAGGTCAAGAACCTTCTCTCGGGCATCTTCCCCCCTATTTAAGCGATTTGAAATCTATAGTCGATGAGTCACCCACATTCAGCCGGGTAAAATTCCCCTTAACCACTGCATTCTCCCCCACCAAGGAAGAATGCAGCAGGCAGTTGGTCACTTCTGCCCGCGCCCCAATAATGGAGTCCGAGATGATAGCCCCCTCTATCTTAGCCCCATCCCCCACTGAGAGGTGGGGACCTAAGATGGAGTTCTCCACCCGGGCTGAGGGGGCTAAATAGACCGGTGGGGTAATGACACACCCCTTCCTCTCCTCTGGCCCAGGCATCCCCTGGAGGAGGTGACGGTTGGTGGCCAGCAGGCTCTCCGGCCGGCCACAATCCCACCAATTTTCCACCGGAAATACGGTCAGCCTTCCCCCCCGCTGCACCATAAGCTGGAAAGCATCGGTTAGTTGATACTCTCCCTTATTGGTTATCCCCTTCTCCATTAGCTCATTCAGGCAGGAGAAGAGAAGATTTGAGTTGTGGATAAAGTTTAACCCCACTATGGCCAGCCCCGGGGAGGAAACCCCCGGCTTCTCCACCAACCTCTTTACCACTCCCCCTTCCAGCTCCACCACTCCAAAGGAGCCGGCATCCTCCACCCTCTTTACCCCTATTGAACCATCCACCTTGGGATTTATCCCCTCCCTTAAATCACCTTCAAATATAGTATCACCATAGACGATGAGGAGGGACCTTTCCTTTACCCTATCCCTGGCCAGCCAGACGGAGTGGCCTAAGCCCTTTAACTCCCTCTGATGGACAAAGCTAATGGGGATCTCATATCTTCCCCTTACCCACTCCTGGATCTTCTCGCCCATAGTCCCCACCACCAGGATCACCTCCTCCAGGCCTAACCCCACAATCTCATCTAATATATGGCCTAAGATGGGCTTGCCGGCCACCTGGAGTAGGGCCTTGGGCAGGCTATGGGTGTGGGGACGCAGCCTCCTCCCCTCTCCAGCGGCGGGGATGAGACCAATCATAGCTTAGCCAATTCCCCCTTAAGCCAGTCTATCCTGGCCACCGGGGTGGGATCAACCCCCTCCAAAATCGCCACCCACCAGCTCACCCAATCTCCTAAATAGATGAGGGAGAAGACCCTCTCTAAAAGGTTCCCCCCAGAACTTTCTAACCTTAAGACCTCCACCCCCTCCTTCTCCATCATCCCCCTGATGAGCTCCATGCGGGAGAGGATCCGGGGATGATAATCCCTATCCTGGAGGAATACGGAGATGACCTTCTCCTTTATCCCTCCCCCTACCTCCCAACCCACGGTCTCATTGTGGTTCATCTCCGGAAAGAAGCTGGTAAAGGAGAGGGTCTTGGCATTCTCCGCCAATTGTCCCTTCCATCGCACCCCCACCGCCTCAAACGGGCCGGGGGCCGAGTAGATAAGGGGAAGCTTCCGGTAAAGTTTCTCCGCTACCCTTTTGGCCAGATTCCCCTGAGCTGGGCTCTGCGGGCGGTATTGTTCCCGCAACCCCCTCAACCTATCAGCCAGCCCTGCGGTCGACAAATCCTCCAGACCAAAGAGCTTTCCCAAGCTCAGGAGGATGGGGAAAAAGGAGTAGGCCAAGGCAGCCCGCGGGGGGAAGCCGGTAGGGATTTTTACCCAGGGACAACCATCCTTAGTGGCCAATTCTCCTAACCTTCCCCCGGTGGTGATGACCATTACCTTCTCCCCCCGGGAGATGGCCTCCCGGTAACTGCTCAGGGTCTCCTCAGTGTTGCCAGAATAGCTGGAGCAAATCACCAGCCATCCCCGGTTTACCCACTGGGGCAGGATATAGTCCCTCACCACTGCAATGGGAAGCGCAAAGGACTGGGAGAGATAACCGCGCACTAAATCTCCCCCAATGGCTGACCCCCCCATGCCCAAAACGGCCACCCCCTGCAACCCCTTCCATAAGGGGAGCTGTGCATTACGACCAATCTCTATGGCCTCTTTCACCTGTTCGGGAAAACCCAGGAGGTGCTCCACCATCCCGGATTTGTCCACCTCCCCTGGAAGGGAGGGATTGTCCAAAATATCAACCATCAAATAATCTCCTTTCGTATCAGCTCACTGAGGTCAGTTGTCGGTTGTTGCGGACTCTTTCTGCTCACTGGAAATTGATCCCTGAAAATCCTTAAAGCTGTGGCAGGGGTCTTTTGACCTATAAAGAGCTGTCAGCCCCGTTCCGACTGGATTCCTGGCGGAAGAGGTAACTCCTGACAGCACACTCTCGATTCTTTAAACTTTGCGTCCTTTGCGACTTTGCGGTGAATTATTTTATTGCGGCTTTGCCGCGCTGTGCCAGTCCGTGTCTATCCGTGGTGAACTGGGTTTAGCTGGGGGAAGTTATTTTTCAGGAGCCCCTCTAAGTATTTCCTCACCCCCTGTGGGGTGGGGATTTTCAGGGCTTCCTGGGCTACCCTTTGGGCCAGGGAGTAGGCTGTCCCCCTGATCACAAACTTTATCTGGGGAATAGCCACCGGGGAGACGCTAAGCTCATCTAAACCGAGCCCTAAGAGGGCAATTACGGCTGCGGGGTCCGCCCCCACCTCCCCACAGAGCCCCACCCAGATCCCCTGGCGATGACCCGCCTCCACCACCCGGTTGACCAGTTGGAGAACTGCTGGATGCAGGGGCTCATAGAGGTAGGAGACATTGGGGTTTACCCTATCCACAGCCAGGCAGTACTGGGTGAGGTCGTTTGTGCCTATGCTGAAGAAGTCCACCTCTGAAGCCAGCAGATCGGCCAAGACGGCTGCAGAGGGGACCTCCACCATCATTCCCACCTGCACCCCCTCATCAAACTCCCTCCCCTGCTCGCGCAACTCCTCCTTGGCCTCCTCAACTATCCCCTTGGCCTCCCTGATCTCCTCCACCCCGGAGATCATCGGAAACATAATCCCCACCCTCCCATAGGCAGAGGCCAGCAGGATGGCGCGCAGCTGGGTCTTAAAGAACCCCTTGTTCTGTAGACAGAGCCTTATCCCCCTCCATCCCAAAAATGGGTTGACCTCCTGGGGAACCCGAAAATGGGAGACGAACTTATCCCCTCCCAAATCGACGGTCCTGATGATCACCAGACAATCCTTACAGGAACGAACCACCTGGGAATAGGCCGCAAACTGCTCATCCTCCCCAGGGAGCGTTTCCCTCATAAAGAGATATTCGGTGCGAAAGAGCCCCACCCCCACCCCTCCCCTTTTTTTAATCTCCGCGGCCTCCTCCGGCGCTTCGATGTTTGCCGAAAGCTCCACCCTCCTTCCATCAAGGGTCACCGCCGGGAGGTCCCTCACCTGGGAGAGAGTCTCCTCAAACTTAGCAATCCTATCCTTAAGCCGGCGGTACTCTCGCAGGGTCGTGGAGGAGGGGCGAAGGATTACCCTCCCGGTTTGGCCATCAACTACGAGCATATCCCCAGGCCCGATCTCCCCACATATCTGCTGGGTCCCCACCACTGCTGGTATCTCCAGGGAACGGGCCATAATAGCTGTGTGGGAGGTTCTTCCCCCCAGTTCGGTGACAAAACCAATTACCTTCTCCTTTCTCATCTGAGCCGTGTCCGAGGGGGAGAGGTCATGGGCAACCACGATCACCTCCTCCTTTAGCTTGGCCAGGACCTCCCTTTCCGTTCCCAGCAGGTGGGCCATTACGCGGGCCCCCACATCCCGGATATCCGCCACCCTCCCGCGAAAGTGCTCATCTTCCATTGCCTCGAAATGGGAGATGATCTCCCCTATCCTCTCCCCAAATATGTGGGCCACGGAGAGCTTTCTCTTCCTTACCTCCTCCTCTACCCCCTGCAGGAAGACGAGGTCCTCCAACATCAGTAGGTGGGCGCCAAAGATGCCCTCCACCTCGTCTTGAGAATCATCCCGTAGCCTGGTCAGCTCCCCCTTGGCCCGGGAGAGCGCCTGGCGGAACGCGGCGATCTCCGCCTCCACCTGAGCAGGGGGAACCCTCACCGCGGGGGCCTTAAGCTCATCAACCCCTAAGAGAAAGACCTTACCTATGGCCACACCAGGGGAGACCCCTATCCCCTCTATCCTCTGTTCACTCCTCATTGAACTTAGCCCTTACCAGATCGCTAAGGGCAGCAACGGCCTCCTTCTCATCACTACCTTGAGCGGTGATCTTTAGCTTGCTCCCCATACCGGCGGCCAACATCATCACTCCCATAATGCTCTTGGCATCAACCTCATCATCGTCTTTAACCAATTTTATCTCGCTTTCGAACTTAGAGGCTAACTGCACGATAAGTGCGGCAGGTCGCACATGAATCCCCAACTTGTTGGAGATAATAACAGTAGCCTCCTCCACTAAGCCCTCACGAATTGCTTTCCGGAAAGTTGTCTCACCAGGCCCTTAAGCTCCAGGGAGAGAAGAGTGGAGAGCACCCGGGAGGATGGATACTTAGTTTGACGAATGATCCTGTCCACATGGAGGGGCTCTGAGGAGAGAAGGGCAAAGATGATTGCCTCCTCCCCCTCAAGCTGCGGCGGAGGCTCATTGGCCAGGGCTTCCCCCACCATCCCCAGTTCCTCTAAGATATCATCGACCCCAGCGACAAGTTTGGCCCCCTCCTTAATCAATTGGTTTGCCCCCTTGCTGGCACGGGCATTTATGTTCCCCGGTATGGCAAACACCTCCCGCCCTTGCTCCAGGGCAGATTGGGCGGTGATCAAGGCCCCGCTCTTCTGGCCGGCCTCCACCACGATAACCCCCAAACTCAAACCGCTGATTAGCCTATTCCTCTGGGGAAAGTTCCCAGGTTCGGGAGATGTCCCCAGGGGAAACTCAGAGAGAACTGCCCCATGGTCCGCAATCTGGTTCATCAGCTCCCTGTTCTCCGGGGGATAGACCACATCGACCCCACATCCTAAAACGGCAATCGTCCTTCCCCCCGCCTGCAAAGCCCCCCGGTGGGCCGCGGAGTCGATCCCCCGGGCCATGCCGCTAACTATGGTTATCCCCCTTTTGGCCAACTGGAAGGCCAACCTCTCGGCAACCAACCTCCCATAGACGGTGGCCAACCGGGAGCCCACTATGGCCAGGGCCAGACCATCCCCCTCGGTTAGCTCTCCCCTAAAGTAGAGCAGAGGTGGCGGGTCATATATCTGGCGGAGGCGCTGGGGATAGAGCTGGGAGGAGAAGGCCAAAAGTTCCACCCCTTTGGCCTCCATCCGGGAGACCTCCTCCTGTGCCCATTTTCTGTCCCCACCTTTCAGGATGGCGGAGACCCCCCTTTTGTCCATACCGGGAACCGTGGCGAGCTGGGCGGGACTAGCCGCAAAGACCTCCTGCGGTGCCCCGAACCGGGAGATAAGGGCCGCAAACCTTTTGGGGCCAATCCCCAGGACTGAGGCCAAGCGAAGCCACTCCTCAATTTCTTCTCTCTTCATCCTGGAGGGCAGCCCCTTTCACCTCTTTACGGAAGGATTTGAGCAGTTTATCCTCTCCCCCTCCCCCCTCTGTGGTGAGAATCTCCTGGACCTTCTCCCCCAACTGGGGATCGAGCCTGGAGGCCAGGTTCACTATCCGGGCAATCCCCTCTGGCTCCATTCCCTGGAGGAGCTTGGCTAAATTATCGGAGGAGAAGAACTTGCTAAGGGCTGAGGCCGCCGCTTGTCTCACCCCGACATTCTCGTCCTCCAGCCTCTGGGCCAGGGGCTCCCAGGCCCGCAGATCCCCTATCTTCCCCAAGGCCAGGGCGGCACACTCCCTTACATACCAGAGGCCCTTCTCCAGGCTATCGATCAGAGTAGGCACCGCTCCCTTTCCCACCTGAGAAAGGGCCTCCACCGCCTGCAGCCTGGTGACATAATCCTCCTTCTCCAAGACGGAGATGAGCTTGGCTATGGCCCTCCTCCCCCCCATCATCCCTAAAGCCTCTATGCCCCTCTCCCTCTCCTTCCTGTTGCCCCCTAAAAGCTCCAGCACCTGGGAGTAAGTCAACTTCTCCTCTGCCTCATCAATGCTGAACTTCAATTTCCTCTCCTCTCTTAAGCATCATCCCTATTTTCCTCAATAAGTCCCCTAAGCCCTCACCGGTCAAGGCCGATATGGGGCAAAAGGATGAGGGAAACCGATTCCGCCCCCTCACTAAATCCACCTTGTTCACCGCCACCAAAAAAGGCTTACGGGAGAGCTCCTCGTTAAAAAGCCTCAACTCTCGCCGCAGGGACTCCAAATCCCCCGCCAGGTTGGCTGACAGGGCCTCCAAGGTAAAGACCAAAACCCTTGTCCTCTCTATATGCCTGAGAAATTGGTCCCCCAAACCTCTGCCCTGGTGGGCACCATCCACCAACCCAGGTATATCGGCCAAGACAAAACTTTGATATTGGCCTAACTTCACCAAACCCAAATGGGGCCTAAGGGTGGTGAAGGGGTAGTCCCCCACCTTGGGCCTGGCCGCCGAAAGCCTCCGCAGCAGGGTGGACTTGCCCACATTAGGCCTGCCCACCAGGCCCACATCGGCGATCAGCTTCAGCTCCAAGATTATCTCCTTTGCCTCCCCTTCCTTCCCCTTTTCCGATATCCGCGGAGCCCTCTGGGAGGGAGTGGCAAACCTGGCATTCCCCCGTCCTCCCCTTCCCCCCCGAGCCACAACTACCTGTCCCATCTTCGGGGTGAGATCGACGATAACCTCACCGTCCTTTGCCTCCCTGACCACCGTTCCCGGAGGCACCTTCAGGAACACATCCCGACCACTCCTCCCGGTCATCCTCTTCCCCCTCCCATTCCTACCCTTTCCCGCCCGCACTACCTTTATGTGCTTGAAATCCAAAAGGGTGCCCATCTCTTTATCCACCGCGATGAGCGCATCCCCCCCCTTACCCCCATCACCGCCATCTGGCCCACCTTTGGGGATGAACTTCTCCCGGCGGAAGCTCACACATCCATCCCCTCCCCTGCCGCCCTCGACCCAGAGCCTGACCCAATCGACGAAGCCGGTCATCTCCTGGTGAAGAGGGAGACCAGATCTGCCTTCAGGGTTGCCTCATCCAGGTCCCTCTGCAACCTCCCCCCCACCACCAAGGATATGGCCCCGGTCTCCTCGGAGACTACAACCACCACCGCATCCGACTGTTCGCTGATGCCCACCGCTGCCCGATGTCTCATCCCAAAGAGCCGATCATACTTGATGCTTTGGCTCAAGGGAAGGGTGCAACCGGCGGCCAATATCTCCCCTCCTCGCATAAGAACAGCCCCATCATGCAAGGGACCGGGCGGGGTAAATATGGTCACCAGCAGATCCGCCGAGACCTTGGCTCCTACTACCCTCCCCGTCTCCAGAAGGTCCTTGAGCCCCACCTCCCTCTCCATAACTATCAGCCCCCCCAACCCCTTCTCCGAGAGCCTCACCGATGCCTTGACCACCTCATCCAGGCTCTCCGTATCCCCGGGAACAAACAACCGGCGGAAGGGCGGGTTCTGTCCCAACCTGGCTAAGGCTGACCTCAGCTCCGGTTGAAAGAGGATAACAAAGGCAATTACCCCTACGGTCAATACCCGGCTGATCATCCACCTCAGGGCATCAAACTGCAGCCAGGCAGCGGCAAACCAGGCGGCCAAAAAGAAGATGGCCCCCACGAGCATCTGGGCCGCCCGGGTGCCCTTCATCAGCAGAAGAAGGTAGTAGAAGATAAAGGCGACAACGGCCATATCCACCAGGTCGGTAAATCCCACCTTGAGAAAACCTATCCTAAAGAGTTCCATCTGCCTCCGCAATCGCCCCAGCCATGCGGGCTACCCTAATCATCTCCCGCACATCGTGCACCCTGATGATGTTGGCCCCCTTGGCCACACCCCAACTAACAGCGGCCGCGGTCCCCTCCAACCTCTCCTCAACGGGGAGGCCGAGAACCTCCCCGATAAAGGATTTGCGGGAGGGACCGATGAGCAGGGGATAACCCAACCCCTTAAGCTCACCAAGCCTGTGCAGGATTATCAGGTTGTCCTGGGGTCTTTTGCCAAAACCGATCCCCGGGTCAACCACGATCCTCTTCCGGGCCACCCCGGCCCGCCGGGCCAGCCGCGCGCCCTTGGCCAGCCAGTCATAGATCTCCCCCATCAGGTCATCATAATGGGGGTTGACCTGCGTATCCTTTGGCTTGCCCTTTATGTGCATAATCACCAAACCCACCTTGGCTTTGGCCACCACCTCAGCCATCTTAGGGTCAAACCTCAGGCCACTTATATCGTTGATCAACCTAGCTCCCGCATCTATCACCCTCTGGGCCACCTGGGACTTATGGGTATCCACCGAGATGACGATCCCTTCCTGCCCGGAGAGTCCCTCCACTACGGGGAGTACCCTTTCCAGTTCCGTGGAGAGGGGAACAGGATCTGCCCCTGGTCTGGTCGATTCCCCCCCAATATCAATTATATCAGCCCCCTCATCTATTAGTTGGTGAGCCCTTTTTAAGGCCTGCTGGGGGGATAAATACCGGCCCCCATCGGAGAAGGAGTCGGGGGTTACATTCAAAACCCCCATTATGTGAGGGCGCAGAGAAAGATCTAATACCCTTCCCCGACAATCTAAAAGATAACCCCTCCTTGTCTTATGCTCCGCAATAACTCTTTTTAAATCCTGGGCCAGCCTATCCAGCCCAAATGGCTGGTGAAGAAGCTTCTCCCGCAGCTTCTCCAGTTGCCGCAGGTTACCCAAGAGAAGTAGAGCGGAGCTCTTGGCCTCTCCGGTGATCACCCCCCTGGCCAGGGCAGCATCCCCCCCTAAACCGAGCATCTCCTGCTTGAGTATGTTTGCCGCCGGCAGGTTTACCTTCTCCACCTTGATCACCAGGTGCAGGGCCTTCTGGGCAAGTATCTCCCAGGCCCGGGGATCAACCCCTATCCTTTTTAGCTCCTTGGTGATCTGGGGATAGGTCTCTATCCCCAGCTCTCTCACCCTTGGCCTCCTCTATTATCTCATCCAACCTGTTGCCGTCTATTATCTCCTTCTCCAAGAGCTCCTTTGCTACCCGGTGCAAAAGATCGATGTTCTCCTGCAGGAGCCTCTTGGCCCTCCTCTCCGCTCTCTCCACGGTCTCCCTCACCTCATCATCGATGAGCTTGGCCGTCTCCTCGCTGTAATCCCTCCTCTGGCTGATCTCCCGGCCTAAGAAGATCTCCTCCTTCTTCCCCCCAAAGGTCAAGGGGCCCAACTTCTCGCTCATCCCCCATTCACAGACCATCTTCCGCGCCAGCTCGGTGGCCCGCTCGATGTCATTGCCCGCTCCAGTGGTCAGTTGTCCGAAGATCAGCTTCTCTGCCTCTCTTCCCCCCAAAAGGTCAACAAGCTTTGTCTCCAAATACTCTTTGGAATAGTTGTGTTTCTCATCTATGGGGAGGTAATGGGTCACCCCCAAGGCCATCCCCCGAGGGATTATGGTCACCTTGTGTACCGGGTCTGATCCGGGGATAAGCTTGGCCACCAAAGCATGGCCGGCCTCATGGTAGGCGATGTTCCTCTTCTCCTCCTCACTGATCACCATGCTCTTCCTCTCAGCCCCCATCATCACCTTATCCTTGGCCCCCTCGAAGTCGGCCATATTCACCTTTTTGTGATTGCGGCGGGCAGCCAAGAGCGCCGCCTCGTTCACTATATTGGCCAGGTCGGCCCCGGAGAGCCCGGGAGTCCCTCGGGCTAAGACGGAGAGGTCAACACCCCTGGCTAAAGGTATATTCCTGGTGTGCACCTTGAAAATTCCCTCCCTTCCCCTTACATCGGGCCGATCCACCACGATCTGACGATCAAACCTCCCTGGCCTTAAGAGGGCCGGATCGAGGACATCCGGTCGGTTGGTGGCCGCCAGGAGGATCACCCCCTCATTGGTCTCAAAGCCATCCATCTCCACCAAGAGTTGATTTAAGGTCTGCTCCCTCTCGTCATGCCCTCCCCCCAGGCCGGCCCCCCGGTGCCTGCCCACCGCATCTATCTCATCGATAAAGATAATACAAGGGGCATTCCTCTTCCCCTGTTCAAACAGATCCCGCACCCGCGATGCCCCCACCCCAACGAACATCTCCACAAAGTCTGACCCACTCATACTAAAGAAGGGGACACCGGCCTCCCCAGCCACTGCCCTGGCCAGCAGGGTCTTCCCGGTTCCCGGCGGCCCCAAAAGGAGAACCCCCTTAGGGATTTTCCCCCCCAACCTCTGGAACTTGCGGGGACTTACTAAAAATTCGATCACCTCCTTCAGCTCCTCCTTGGCCTCATCCGCACCGGCCACATCATCAAAGGTGACCTTGGGCTTGTTCTCCATAAGGAGCTTTGCCCTGCTCTTGCCGAAGGAGAAGACACCGCGCTGGCTGCCCTGCATCTGCCTGATAAAGAAGAACCAGAGCAGGGCAAAGATAAGAAACGGGGACATCTGGAGCAAAATGGAGAGGAGGGGGGTGCTCTTAGGCTTGGCATCGATCTCCACCTCCTTCTCCTCCAACTTTCCTAAAAGCTGCGGATCTTTAAGGGGGATATGAACATAAAACTTAACAAACTCCTTCCCCTTCACCTCTTCGATGGCTGGGGAGTTCAGCTCCCCGTGAATATCACTCTCCACTATGGTAACCTTCCTCACCTGGGAACCTTTTACCAGATCCATAAATTGGGTATAGGTAATGGTAGCCTCCTCCTTGTGGGAGGAGGTGAAGAGCTTGTAAACATAAAGGAAGGCCAGGGTCAAAAGGGCCCAAATAAGAAGGGTCCTCAATGTTCTCCCCTTCTGTGGCGGTGGGATGGGCCTCCTCGGCCCCCTGGGAGGTGGTGTTTTATCCTTCATGGTTAAACCTCATCAGTAACTGTTCACCACGGAATCTCACGGAAATAAGCAATTATGAATTAAGAATTAAGTTTATGCTGCTTATTCCTGATTAGTGATTCCTGTTTTTCTGTGTTAATCTGTGGTGAAATTACCACGGAATCTCACGGAACTATACAGTCTTTGCTCCTTGTAGATGTTATCATCCACAAGGAGATTTCTTCTTCCTTCAATTCTTGAAGTGGTTCTCTTTTCCCGATCCCTGTAAGCTGTTATCATCCAAGGCTCCAATATAGGGGAGGTTGCGATACCTCTCCATATAGTCAAGGCCATAGCCGACCACAAATCTATCGGGGATGACAAAGCCCACATAATCCACCGGGACATCGACCAACCTTCTCCCCCTTTTGTCCAAGAGGGTAACTATGCGCAAGGATAAGGGATTTCTGGTGAAGAGGTTGTTCCTTATATACTGCCAGGTGAGGCCCGTGTCCACGATATCCTCTACCACCAACACATCCCGACCCTCGATGTTAGTCCCTAGGTCTTTCAGCAGCCTGACCACGCCGCTGGAGTGGGTTGACGTCCCATAGCTGGAAACTGAGAGAAAATCTATCTCATGGGGGACATCGATGGCTCTGGTCAGATCGGCCAAGAAGAGAAAGCTCCCCTTCAGGATGGAGACGAGGATAAGCTGCAACCCCTTATAGTCTGAGGAGATCTCCCTCCCCAACTCCTGCACCCGGGCTTCTATCTTTGGGCCAGGGATCAACGGTTCAATTTTTTCCATTTGGCCACGGCCTTGATGGCCTTTCTCGTCCCCTCCTTGAGCTTAAATGGCTCGGCAATCCGATAGCCAACCACCCAGATGATCCCTTGGGGAGAGGTCAAGAGAGGGACCATTCCCCTCTGAGGTCTGGGAATGTGCAGATCAACAAAGAGATCCTGCAGCTTCTTCCTCCCCTCCAGGCCCAGGGGCTGCATCCTGTCCCCTCTCTCCCATCCCCTTAACTCAAATGGTCCCTCAAGTCTCTCCCAATCAAAGTAGGCTACCATCCTGTCCTGCTTCCGGACGAGGTTCAGGGAAGGAGGGGTAACGAACTCGGTCTTTAAGATCAGGCCATCCTCGGCTTCTATCCTTCCCGGAATCTCCACCCTTATGGAGATTCGCTGGGGCACCTTGCGGTAGAAAAAGAGCTTTCCCTCCTTCCCCTCAGCCAGAACGCCCCCGGGGAGGGAAATCCTCCCCTGAAAGGGGGAACGGGCCAGCCTCTCCAGATGAGGGAAGGGGAGTTCTCCTTTCCCCAAGAGCCTGAAGGCCTCCTTAAGCACAACCTGCCTGACAGCCATATCATAAACAAAAAGGGAGGCCAAATCAAGGATTATTTCCCCCCCCCACCCCCTATGGGCCACCTTTTCCAAAATCCCTTTGGCCAACTTCAAAAGGTATTTGGTCTGCTCCTGAAGGATCGCCCCCGATCTGGCCAAAGCTTCGGTTATCCTGGGATTATAGGCCCTAAGTTGCGGGAGAAGCCGCCATCTGATCCTGTTCCTCATATACCGCAGGTCCTGATTGGAGGAATCCTCCCGGAATGTGCTCCCTCTTTCCTGTAGCCACTTACGCAAATCCCCTCTGCTGGTCTCTATCAGGGGACGGATGATCTTCCCCCTTACCGGCCTGATCCCGCAAAGACCGGTGGAACCAGCCCCGCGCAGAAGCCTCATTAAGACCGTCTCCGCCTGATCGTCCTGGGTGTGACCGGTGGCGATCTTCTGGGCCCCAAAGTCAGTGGCAGCTCCCTGGAGAAATCTGTACCGCAGGACCCTGGCTCCCTCCTCCAGACCAATCCCCCTCTCCCGGCAGAATGATTCCACCTCCCCTTGGCCAATCCTACAGGGGATATCTAAACCCTTACAGAGCCCCTCCACCCACCGGGCATCCCCCTCCGACTCCTCCCCCCGCAACCTGTGGTTAAGGTGGGCAGCATATACCCTCAGCCTGTAATCATCCCTCAATTCCAAGAGGAAGTGCAGGAGAGCCACGGAATCTGAACCCCCGGAAAGGGCCACCAGCACACCGTCCCCCCTTTGCAACATCCCATATTTGGCAATGGTCTCTTTTACCCTTTCTAAAAGCATAACTACCTAAGATATAAACTTTTTTGTCTTTTTGTCAAACAAAAAAAGGCGACACAAGGTGTCGCCTGAATAGCGGTGCAGGGATTCGAACCCCGGACCCACGGATTATGATTCCGCTGCTCTGACCAACTGAGCTACACCGCCTCATTCCCCAATTTAATCTTAAACAATCCCCCTGTCAACCATTTTTTCGAGGGTAAATGACTGAGAACCACACAAGGTTACCACCTTGGGAAAATCATCGGGAATTATGCTATTCCCGTCCCTTTTTCTCCACCCCCTTATGACCTCAGCGATCTAATAAGCGATTTTTGGAGGCTACTTGTTCACCTCTGGAGCAGTGTAGTAGATTTCTATTTCCGCCTTCACCCCTGGGGGAAGCTCTGGGTCTTCAAGCAGGGTGAAGTTCCTTCCCTTCTTTATTAAGGGCTTCAGTATCAGGCCATAGTTTGGCCTGCCTTTGACCCAGTCAGAGAGGATTCCAGTGATGTCCAGGCTTACACTCTGGTTCTCCCCACCAGATATGGTAAATAAGGTCAAGCTACTGTCGTTATAGTCTCCTCCTGGGTTTGCCCAGGGGTAATCCCATCTCACTGAGCCCACATCCCACTGGGTGATTACCCTGTAACCAGCTATATCCAGAGGTTCCTCTGAGCCGGAGTCAGCCTGAGCTGTAACGAGCAACTGGGCATAGTCAATTGTGCTTGCCTCTAACCCAGATGGCAGGTCAAACTGAAGTAAAAACCTTGTGGTATCACCAGAGGATATGGTAGCCAACTCGGTCAACTGAACCTCCAAGTCTGCCCCCCTTACTTGCAGGGAGAAGCCCACTGCCACAACTATAACCCAAATAAACAGTCCAACTCTTCTCATCTTTCTCTCCTTTCGGCTATCTTTTCTCGTTTCTCATTTCTATCGAAGAACCACCATCTTCCTCGTTTTGACAAACTCCCCAGCTTTCAACCTGTAAAAATAGATCCCACTGGAAACATCTTTGCCCAGGTTATCCCGACCATCCCAGCGAACTGAGTAGTAGCCAGGAGCCTGCTCCCCATCCACCAGAGTCCTTACCAACTGCCCCAAAATGTTGTAGACCTTCAGGGTGGTGTGGCGCGGTCTCTCCTCTCTATCTCTATCTGGTACGGTGTAGCGGATAAGGGTGGTAGGGTTAAAAGGATTGGGATAGTTCTGGGCCAGGTCAAACCTGGTGGGAAGCTTCTTCTCAGGTCCATCCTCTACCCCTACATCAGGAAATGGGTCATGGTCTAAGCAGGGTAGATAGTCAACATCACCCCAGAAACGGGAAGGATCGGGAGAAGCCGTCCCCCACCAACAGGACTCAGCCATCACCGGATAGAGGTTCTCCTCGCACCAGACCTCATAGTTGGCATCCCGGCTGTAGATACTATTGCCCCCACTTCCCTCTATCCCTGTATCCCCCAACCGGGGATAGCTGGACTGGTAACAGTAGATACCCTTCTCGGTGTAAGAGTGAACCTGAGTGGAGTCAACCGTAGGGCTGGAGCCATCATAACAGGAGATACCCTTCTTGCCAACAGTCTCTATTATGCAGCCTTTAATCATCGGATTAGAACCTGAGGAACAGGAGAGGCCAGAAAACCCATTTCCACCGCTGATCTCGTTATTTAGAATGATGGGAGAGGAGTTCTGCAGGCTGATTCCCACATAGTTATCGTAGGGGGGCTGATCTTTGGGTTGGATGGAGGCATTGTCTATATTATTGCCCTTAATCAGCATATCAGAACCAGCATAACTTGCCTTTATCCCATACCTGCTGCCGTTGATCAGATTATCCAGGATAGCCGGTGAGCAGTGATCAGTCCATATCCCGTAGACCCCATTATCCTTGATCCAGCTCTTCTCAACAATAGTGGCACCATCCGTATGGTCGCACCTGACCCCATACACTTCATTCTTCTGGATGGTGCAACTGTCTATGGCTACTACGCTCCCAGAGTCTGCCAGAACTCCGCAGTAGCCATATTCCACCACCGCATGCTTGAGTAGGCCCCAGCTCCCCTGTTTGAACCTTATCCCCCACCAGTCTCCCTGGTTTGAGGAGGTAGAGCTCAAGGTAACGGGTTGAGTATTAGTGCCCTGGGCATCCAGGTTCCCCTCTACGATGAGTTCGCAGAGGGTTGTATCCACACCAGAACCCTGGTTGTCTGCCCCGGCGGTGAACAGAACTTGAGCCCCTGGCTGGATGGTTAAGGTGACACCACTATCCACGGTGACATCACCGCTCACCTGGATCATCCCAGACAGGGTGGCATCCTCAGCAATAAGGCCAGCTATCCCCGGATAGTAGATGTAGTCGCCAATCCTATAAAAACCAACAGAGGCATCATTTACCACCAGCTCTGTGGCCTGAGGAGCGTAGACCTTGAATTGATGAGGAGTTTTGCTGTGGATAACCACCTTAGCTCCGGAGTTTATCACACTACCTGTATCCCCGAATGTATCTACCAAAAGAATATCCCTCATCCACAGATTGGTTCCCTCGGCCATCATAAACCTGGTCACTGTTGAATCCAAGTCCTCTCTGATCAGGCATACCTTAGCATCTGTGGAGAACCAATCCTCGGATATGACCCCAGTGGTCTTGAGGATGTTGTAGTCTGTGGTAGTTGACCAGGCGAGTTTGGCGCATCGGCCATTGGTAATGGGCTCAGCAGTCACCGTAGGATCCTCCAAGCCAGCTTTATGGGGGAAGAGAACAATCTGGCAGTAGGGATTAATAGTATCGCATTTGATCCTCAAGATGGGATGCATTGACTGTGTGGTATCAGGTGGAAGAGAATCCTCGCCAAATAGAGGGGAAGGGGTAAACTCTGGGACATACATAGACTGGGTTGTGTAAAAATCCGAGGGAGAGATAACATGGATGTTCATATCATTGTGTGAGCCGTGGAGGACTATCGGATTGCCTGACCAATCAAACCAGTTGCCGGATTTAGTATGAAGCAGCCACTGGTATTGGTGGACGGCGTTGTCCTTGTTGATGTCATCTGCTATCACAAAATAGGGGGGCAAGCCATCACCCCGCACAAAGGTCACCATCCTATCAGCATTCAGTACAGGGTTGTTAAACACTGTGGTATCCCTTGCTCCTCCATGTCCGTCAACTATCCACATCCTGTTATAGGCATCAGTAGCATCACCGTGCACATAATCACAGAAACTTCCAGATACCTGCTCTTCTATCATCCCTGCTGTCATCCATGGTGCATACTCACAGCACTGTCCCTGTCCGTCGATTAGGATCACATTATGATTTCTCGGAGCTCCATACTTTTTACCGGTATCAATGGCAAATCTTTCCCCATAGGCATAGAGGGTGAAATGGTTTTTGTCACAATGAAAGTTACGGACTGAGTAGTGACCAGTAGCTGGGTTGTAGGCAGGGCCACACTCTAAGCTGAACATTATCTCCTCTGGGCCCCAGCCGGTTCTGAAGTAAACCAATCCTCTACCTTGGAAATGCTTGGACAATGGGAGCCTTTCTACCGGGTCCTCTGAGGCCAGGTCATCATTATATTTGAGGATTATCAGGGGAAGTGAACCACATTCACTAGTCCTGCGGTTGATATCGTCAAAATCAATCAGATTTTTAAAGGTCCAATTCAGAACTGGCTCATTGTAGATTCCCTCCAGAGGCCCCCAACAAAGTGAATATCCCCAATGACCGTCTACATGTTCAGACCAATGAGGATCGAAATCCCAATAGAAGGATTCGCTCAGGTTGTTATATTTGTGTTTCTCCGGCAAGACCTCATAAGCAAACCAGTCGCTCATCTTACTCAGAATTCCCTCATTCTCCTGAAACATATCCTGGCCCGTCTTCCTCTTCAAAGCCTCCATAAAGGGGACCACTCCCGAAAGGCCAAAGGAAGAGTAGAGACAACCTTCAAAACCTGACCCATCAGTATCAAAGAGTTCCTGCAGATAGCGGTTTATCTTCACTACACAGGTATCCCATCTGGCCTCTCCATCATATATCTCACCCTGGACCATCTCCCCATCAAGGACAATCACCCCTAAACCAAGGGCCCCATTTGCCTGGGCTGACGTGTTATTCCAGTAGTCATCAACAGCCGGGCCACAACTCATGCCCAGATGCCGTCTTTCAATCATATCCATTCTGGACTTGATTGTATCCCTGAAGACCTGTCGTAGAGAGTCACTCATCAGATCATAGCAGTAATCATAACAGAAGGCAAAGCCAGATAACATAGCAGAATAGTCCAGAATGTCATCAAGGGGACCAGAGCCGTGAGTAACCTCGGGCGAAGTTGGTTGTACCTTGAAGTAAATACTGTCACAGATTCCATATACTGCTCTATTCCCGAACGAATCGGCCATAACGGGATCTTCATCTATTAGGTAGAGAAACCCCAACTTTGCCACACAGTTGTATTCGTGCCTTCCTCGAGATCCTCCTATCCATGGATCATGGTGCAAATAGTGGGCACCCTGGTGGTTTAAGAGCTCATCCCAGGCCATCTGGGGCGTGCCGCTTTGAATCCTCTCCCTGATGAAATTAACATCGGAAGAGGAGAAAAGCAGACAGGGATGCTCCCCGGCAAGGCTATAGCTTGCCGTTGTGGCTAAAATAACCACTATCAGAAGGGCTTTCTTTAAAAACATCCTTACCTCCTGTTTAAGGTTTACCCCTCTACATCTTACTACCAACCAAATTATCCTACATCTCCCACCTCCTGTTAAAAAGCCTTGAACACGAATTGCACGAATAGACGAATAGCACAAATCTTAATTGACAATGGTGAACTGTTATGGTCTTATCAACTATTCATGTTTTCTCTTTATTCCGTGTTACTCCGTGGTTATCCGTAGTGACTATTCCTCTTTGGCCTTTCGGCTTTCACTTCATCACCACCATCTTAATCGTCTGCCGGTAGTCACCTGCCCTGAGAGTGCAGAAGTAGACCCCACTTGCCACCTTTCTCGCATCCCACCTCACCCTGTATGTCCCAGACCTCTGCCTCTCATTAACCAAAGTCTCCACCGACTCCCCCAGCACATTGTAGACTTTTAAGGTGGTGTGGATGGGAGAATTCTTAATTCTTAATTCATAATTGATAATTGTGGTGGCGTTGAAGGGGTTGGGATAGTTCTGCTCCAGCCAATACCTCCTGGGCAATACATCTGATGCCCACTCCGGCTGGACATAGGTGGGGCCGGTATATTTGAGGATGGTGGCTCCACCTCCCACTGCCCAGCCATTCTCCTCATCAATCATAGTTACTGCCTCCAGCCTGCTCCTTGTCCCTGCCTCTTCCCTGAGCCAGCTTTTTCCTCCATCCCCAGTATGGAGAATCACCCCAGAATCTCCCACTGCCCAACCACTGAGGGAATCCAGAAAGGAGACATCCCAGAGCATAACCTCGGTCCCACTCTCCTGTCTCTCCCAGTAATTCCCTCCATCGGTGGTGTGAAGTATAGTCCCACTGTCACCAACTACCCAGCCATTCCAGATGTCCTTAAAACAGACCCCCAGGAGATCACAATTTGTCCCACTTGGTTGTGGAGACCAATTTTCCCCTCCATCCCCAGTATGGAGAATAGCTCCATCCTTACCAACTATCCACCCCCTGGAGGTATCAACAAAGGCAACATCATAAAGCTTCCGAGATGCCCCACTCTCCTGACCAAGCCAGCTTTTACCTCCATCCTTGGTAAACCTGATCACCCCTGAATCCCCCACTGTCCAGCCTCTAAGGGTATCAACAAAGCAAACCTTCTCCAGCGTAACCTTCGTCCCACTCTCCTGTTCTATCCACTCGATTCCTCCATTTTCCGTGTGAAGGATCGTCCCCAACTTGCCTACTGCCCAGCCATAGTTTGCGTCCGCAAAGCAGACCCCTTCTAATCGGTTCCCACTCCACCACTGAACCTCCCAGTTCTGGCCTCCATCGGCAGTATGGAGGACACCTCCAGGGTGATAGCCTTCCCGATAACTGCCCAATGCCCAACCGGTGTTTTTATCTCTAAAAGAAACATCGTGAAACCGAGGAGCCATCTCGCCACTCTGCTGGATTTCCCAGTCCTTCCCTCCATTGGCGGTATGCATTATCCTCCCATAATTTCCTACTGCCCAACCATTGTTGCTATCTGGAAAGCAGACACCAAAGAGGAGAGTGTTGTAATCTTCATCTATAAGATGCTGTATATTCCAGGTTGTCCCGCTGTCTGCCGTGTGATAGACAACCCCACAAAAAGGCATCATTCCAATGCTACTTACCGCCCAACCATTCCGCTCATCGCTAAAAGAGATATCCAAAATGCCCCAAGGAAACGCCTCCTGGTAATCCCACCTCAGACCACCGTTTGTAGTGTGATATATCACCCCCTCTCCTAACTCCCAACCTTCACCTGCTGCCCAGCCATTGAGCGAATCGGCAAAGGTGATCTTATATATATTATCCCAGGGGGAGAATGCCCACTCTTCTTCCCAACTCTCTCCGCCGTCTGTGGAGTGGTAAGCGGTCGGTTCTAGGACAGTTTTGACTCCACCTGCTGCCCAGCCATTGAGCGAATCGGCAAAGGCAATACAGCCGGGGCAGACATTTCCCCCACTTACCTGAAGAGTCCAGTTCTTACCTCCGTCTGTGGTGCGAAGTATCCCCCCACCTCCCGTTATCCAGCCGTTTAGGGTGTCCTTGAAGGTAACCCCAGAAAGTAATCCGCCTACCCCAATCTCCTGTCTCTCCCAGTGTTTCCCTCCGTCTCTGGTATGGAGGAGTACCCCTTCTTCTCCTCCAACCCAACCGTTAACCGAATCAACAAAGCAAATTCCCCAGAGCATAACTCCGGTTCCACTTGGTTGGAGACTCCAGGTTTTACCTCCGTCTCTGGTGTGGAGGATGACTCCCCCTTCCCCTAACCAGTCTCCCCCTACCGCCCATCCCCTCAGGGTATCTACGAATTCAACTCTCCGAAGAGTGACACCCTGGTTCTGACAGATCCACCCCCCAGCCAGGCCCCTACTTCCCGGCAAAAGAAGCAAAACCGCCATCCACAAAAATACCTTCCTCATCCTTCAACCCTCCTGCTTAAAGTTTCACCTACATTAAGACCTGAACACGAATTCCAATTGACAATGATGAACCGTTATGGTCTTCCCCTGCTTTTGTAGGGGTCGGATTCATCCGACCCTCCCCGTTCTGCCGTCTCATTTTCCTACCTGTCAAATAGTTTTTTCCTTCTATCCCCATTTCGCCCCCAAACAAAAAGGGGCGCATATCACTATCGGCAACCTACCAGTAAATCCGATAAATGACTGCCACCCCTTGGCCGTGCTAAGCACGGCACCAGCAGCAGCCTTCTTCTTACTGGTAGGTTAGAGGGCAAAGCCCCCTTTAAGAAAAAGGACTGCTTCTTATGGGCAATACTAAAAGACCCACAGGATCCATCCTTGATCTCTTTAAATGTAATATAATAACAGAATCACTAAAAGTCAAGCTAAATTTTGTGCTGTCAGGACTCCTGCCCTGACAGACCCAATGAGGTGAATTTCTATAGGGGTCGGATTCATCCGACCGGCTTCCAAGAACCAACAGGCCCCTTTTTTTTGCTGTAGGAGAGGTCTCCTGACCTCGACAATCATCGACATTAGGAGATGCCTCCCACGCTCTTCTACCCGGCTTTAGCCGAGGGTTGATAGGGCTTTAGCCCCTATGGAGTGCTGTGACTCCTGTCACAGCACTCCATAGTGACCCGCACTAAAGTGCGGTAAAAGTTGGAGATTGCTTCGGCTTGCCCGTTTGCTGCCGCTCAGGGCAAGCCTCGCAATGACAGACAGAAAAAAAGTCTTGGGATCAAACCTTTAATTACCAATTCAGGTTTCCAGCGGAGCTGGCAGAAGCCCTCTTCTGCCACCTCTCCCTTTTTGCCGTCAGAATCGGGGTTCTGACGGCCCTGGTTTTTCTACCCGGCTTTAGCTGGGGTAACCTTTTCTTGGCTTTAGCCCGTTTGGAGTGCTGTGACCGTGTCGCAGCACTCCATAGTGACCCGTACTAAAGTGCGGTAGAAGTTGGAGATTGCTTCGGCTTGCCCGTTCGCTGCCGCTCAGGGCAAGCCTCGCAATGACAGACAAGGGAATCGTCATTGCGAGGAGCAGAGCGACGAAGCAATCTGGTCCTACACGGTTTTAGCCGAGGGTTCCAACCGAGGTAGTAGAAACCCCCTTTTGCCACTAGCAATATCGTAGGGACAGACATTTATGTCTGTCCGCACTCCTCGGACAGAGCTGAAGCTCTGTCCCTACGGCCTTTCTACCCCCGCAAAAACGGGGGGTGGCCTTTTTTGGGCTTCCCCGACCAGTTCCGTGTCGGGACGGGGAGCCCCTTTGGAGTGCTGTGACTCCTGTCACAGCATACGTCAACAAGGTTGACGCACTCCATAGTGACCCGCACTAAAGTGCGGTAGAAAGGTCCGAGGCGGAAGCCCTGACGGCACGGGCACTTGATGGCTGGCCGATAGCGGTCAGATGAGGGCATCTGACCGCTCAATCATTGGTGGCTCGGAGGATCTGGGCAGGAACTTATAAATAATTCGGGTTAATTGCACACAGTTATGAAATTTCGCTGTGCTTTCTCAAAATCTCTTGCTTTTTGCTCCCCAGTTTGTTATAGTTTCATCCATCAGGGAGGGTAGAAGATGAAGGTAATGATAGTAGGGGAAGGAGGAAGGGAACATGCCCTGGCCTGGAAGATAGCCCAAAGCCCCAGGGTGCAGAGATTATATGCTGCCCCAGGAAATGTGGGTATGGAGCAGATTGCCAAATGCATTGGCATATCCCCTTCCGATCCTCAAAAATTAGCCAATTTTGCCGAGGAGAAAGATGTAGACCTCACCTTGGTGGGACCTGAGCTTCCCCTCTCCTTAGGCATTGTGGATCTTTTTGCCAAAAGAGGGCTGAGGATATTTGGCCCTTCCCAAAGGGCCGCCAGGATCGAGTCAAGCAAAGGCTTTGCCAAGGACTTTATGAAAAGATGGGGCATTCCCACTGCTCCCTTTATGCTTTTCACCGACCCCGAGGAGGCCATAGACTACCTGAAGGGGAGAAAATTTCCCCAGGTGATCAAGGCGGATGGGCTTGCCGCGGGCAAGGGATCCATTATGGCCAGATCCCTGGAGGAGGCTATAACTGCGATAAAATCAATGATGGTGGAGAGGGTATTTGGCCAATCAGGGGAGAGAGTGGTGATAGAGGACTACCTCCAGGGTAAGGAGGCCACCATCCTGGTGATCAGCGATGGAAAATCCTTTATCCCCTTTCCACCAGCCAAGGATTACAAGCCGATATACGATGGGGACAAAGGACCAAACACAGGAGGAATGGGTTCCTATGCTCCTGCCCAAACTGGAGACGAGGACTTGATGGAGGAAATCAGGGAACGGATAGTCGCTCCCACCATCAAAGGCCTCTCCCAGGAGGGGATCAAATACAAGGGAGTGCTATATGTCGGGCTTATGCTTACTCAGGAAGGCCCTCAGGTGCTGGAATATAACTGCAGGTTTGGCGATCCGGAAACCCAGACCTTGCTCCCTCTACTGAAGACGGACCTGGTGGAGATTGCCGATTGGGTTATCGAGGAGAACCTCCAGGGGGAAAAGCTAGAGTGGGAGGAGGAAGCAGCAGTCTGTGTGGTTTTGGCCTCCGAAGGCTATCCGGGGAGCTATAAAAAAGGAGCGGTGATTACCGGAACGAATAGGGTAGATGAAGGCATCATCCTCTTCCATGCCGGGACGGCAAAAAGGGGAAATGATCTGGTCACCAATGGAGGTAGGGTTATCGGGGTTACCGCCAAAGGGGCAGACCTGAAAGAGGCTAGGGAAAATGCCTATAAAGGGGTGAAAGCGATAAGTTTTCCTGGAATGCAGTTCAGAAAGGACATAGCCTTAGAGGAAGAACCGAATGTAGAATGAAGAATGTAGAATTAAAAATGCAACTATCACTCTGGGGAGGATCGGCAATTGTTTCTGGGGCTCAGCTCCATTGCCAGCCTATTTCTTCCTTCCCTCTTGATTCCCAAACTTTTCCACTGAAGAGGGTTGGAGAATGGGCAAACCTCTGGTAGGCGTGGTCATGGGGAGCGAATCGGATCGGGAGGTAATGAAGCTTACCGGTCAGATGCTGGCCCGCTTTGACATCGAACACGAGGTTGTGGTCTCCTCAGCGCACCGCAGCCCAGCTAAGACAAGGGAATACGCCCGCTCCGCTGTCCGCCGCGGGATAAGGGTGATCATCGCCGGGGCAGGGATGTCGGCCCACCTTCCTGGGGCTCTTGCCTCAGAGACCATACTTCCGGTTATTGGGGTTCCCCTCTCCAGTTCAGCGCTCAGCGGGGTTGACTCCCTCCACTCCATCGTGCAGATGCCCACGGGAGTGCCGGTGGCCACTATGGCCATAGGCCCGGCAGGGGCAAAGAATGCCGCCATCCTGGCGGCACAGATACTCGCCCTCTCCGATGAGCGCATTAGGAAAAGGCTTGCGGAATACAAGAGGGAGTTAGCGGGTGAGTAGAGGCTCGCTCTATCAAAAGGAGACCTGCACCAGGATAGGCTTAGAGGCCAATGTTCTCCTGACCCTGGGCAAGCTTTGGGCCGGCATCTTCGGCCACTCCCAGGCGATGATTGCCGATGCCCTCCATTCCCTCTCCGATGTGGTGGCTACCAGTGTGGTCTTCTTGGGCTTGAGGATAGCCAAAAGGCCACCGGACAAGGAACACCCCTATGGGCATGGAGAGGCCGATACCTTGGCTGCCCTTTTTGTCGCCATCATCCTGCTCCTCACCGGGGGATATATGGCCATCTCCACCTTGCAGATATTCATCCATCAGCGGTTTCATGCACCCAGTCAAATCGCTCTCTGGGCAGCAGTGGCCTCCATCCTATTGAAGTGGATCCTCTACCGCTATACCTTAGAGGCCGGGAAGATCTCCCACAGCTCTGCATTGGTGGCCAATGCCTATGATCACAAATCGGATGCCTACTCCTCAGTGGCCGCCCTGGTGGGGATATTTGGGGCCAGGATGGGCTGGAGATACCTTGATCCCTTGGCCGGGCTCTTTATAGCCATCCTCATTTTGAAGCTCTCCTTCCGCCTCTTGCGGTCCAACCTCCATCTGCTCATGGAAGGGGTGCTTGATCCTTCAATTACCGGCGAGATAGAGGAGATTGCCCTTAAGGTTCCAGGATTAAAGGGGATCAAGGAGACAAAGGTCAGATCCTTAGGCTCAGACTATTTGGTGGATATGAAGATATTGGTAGAGGGGAATATGACCGTCTATGAAGGCCACAAGGTGGCCGCAAAGGTTAAAGAGAACCTACTCAGGGGAAACGAGAGGATTAAGGATGTGATGGTCCATGTCAACCCTTACCTCGGAGGTTAGCTTGGGGGTAATCTGCCTTTTTGAGGATGCGGGATACCGCAACCTCCTGCCCCTTGTTTACACCAAGGCCGTTTATGAGTTAAGATGTGGGATATTTACCTTAGGGGAGAGGCTACTCTCCCTCTATCCTCACCACCAAGCCTCTCTCCACTGCCGCGATTACCTGCTACCTGCGGTAACCGAAAGGTTAAACCTGCCGCCCATCGGGGCATTAGATGAGAGGCCAATCCTCTTCCTTAATGGAAGGCTTCTTCCCCCTATAGGCCTTCCCCAAACGATCCCTGCCCAAGGAGAGGAGGCCATCTATCTCTGCAAGGAGACAGTAGTCGGGGCAAGGTTGCAGGGACGGTGGGCCGAGAGGTTCATCGACTGGTTAAAAGGGGGAGGGGAGGGGATTCCGGAGTTGGGGGATAACCTCCCCACCCAGCAGATAGAGGTAGCAACCATAGAATATCCCTGGGATCTGGTCAACTATAATGAGGATTTAATAAGGGAGGACTTTGCTGACTGGGGCAAGGGGGGAATGAGGGAAGGTAAGGTGGACAGCTCAGCCCACATTACTTCAGAGGATAGAGTCTACTTGGGGCCGAAAAGCACCATAGAACCCTTCTGTTATCTGGATTCCAGCCGCGGCCCCATCTACATCGATGAGGGAGCCCTGATATCCTCGCATAGCAGGGTAGAGGGACCAGCCTACATCGGTAAGGAGGCCATAATAACCGGAGGGAAGATAAGGGAAGGATGTAGCATAGGACCAAGGTGTCGGGTGGGAGGGGAGGTAGAGGCGAGCATATTTGAGGGGTTTGCCAACAAATACCACACCGGCTTCTTAGGCCATTCCTATATCGGGGAGTGGGTTAACTTGGGGGCGTTGACCACCAACAGCGACCTCAAGAACAACTACAAACCAGTGAAGGTGCAGGTTGGGGAGACCCCCATCGATACTGGGGTGATCAAGGTGGGGTTGTTCATCGCCGATCATAGCAAGACCGGAATCGGCACCCTCTTCAACACGGGGACGGTGGTGGGGGTGGGATGTAACATCTTTGGGGGAGGACTCCCCCCCAAGTATATCCCCTCCTTCCTTTGGGGAGGAAAAGGTGGCTTTACCGAATATAGGCTTACCAAATTCTTGCAGACAGCCAAAACGGTTATGGCCAGGAGGGGGGAAGCCCTCTCCCTGCATGAGGAAGAGGTCCTTGGCAAGGTCTTCACCCTAAGCAAAAAGGAGAGGGATGAGTTCCTCAACTCCGCATAATCCCTCAAGCAACTTCTCCAGTTTGTTTGACCATACCTCACAAGGAGAAGGTGGCAGAAGAGGATTTCTACCACCTCAGGTGACTTCCTGGCTAATTACTTAGGTTGGGGGAAATAAATGCCCGAACTTAGGAAAGATCCGGTAATAGGCAGGTGGGTGATTATCTCCACCGAGAGGGGAAAGAGGCCCTCAGACTTTGAGGGTTTGGGTAAAAAGAGATCCGGAGGGTTCTGCCCCTTCTGCCCAGGGAACGAGGATCAAACCCCTCCGGAGATAAAGGCTATTCGCCCACCCAAATCCCCTCCAAACAGCCCCGGATGGAGCCTAAGGGTATTTCCCAACAAATTCCCTGCCCTGATGATCGAGGGGAACATAAATCGGGAGGGAATAGGCATATTCGACAAGATGAACGGGGTCGGGGCCCACGAGGTAATCGTGGAAACCCCTGATCACAACCTTGATATGGCCGACTTAGAGCTGCCCCAGATTAAAGATGTTCTCTTTACCTATCGGGAGAGGACCCTCGACCTGAAGAAGGATCCCAGGTTCAGGTATATACTCATCTTTAAAAACCAAGGAGAGTTAGCCGGAGCATCCTTAGAGCACAGCCACAGCCAGCTCATCGCCACTCCCATCGTTCCCAAGAGGGTAATGGAGGAGATAGACGGGGCAAGGAAGTATTATGATTACAAGGAGAGGTGCATCTTCTGCGATATAATAGCCCAGGAGACAAGGGATGGGATCAGAATGGTTAGTGAAAATGAAGATTTCCTGGCAATAGAACCCTTTGCCCCCCGTTTCCCCTTTGAGACCTGGATTATGCCCAAGTTCCATCAGTGCTCCTTTGAAAGGATAGGGGATGAATCCATCACCCTTCTTGCCGGGATCTTGAAAGAGGTTTTGTCCAAGGTCTGCCAAGGGCTTAATTACCCACCATACAATTTCGTAATTCACACCTCCCCCTGTGTAGACCATCACGAGGAGGAGTATCATTGGCATATAGAGTTTATGCCCCGCCTCACTCGAGTGGCTGGCTTTGAATGGGGCACCGGCTTTTACATAAACCCCACTCCCCCAGAAGAGGCAGCGGCCTTCCTGCGTGGGGTGAAGCTTTAGGGCCATAAATGAGAATGGTTCAAAAGAGTGCTGTCAGGAGTTACCTCCTGACAGCACTTGCAGGTTTTGAAGACATTTCCCCCCAACTTTAAAGTTCTCAGAGATGGATCAGAAAAAATCAGTTGTTAAAAAGGAGGTAGCTTGAGGTCTGATAACCGGGTCCTCATCGTCTCCTCTGAGATGGTTCCCTTTGCCAAAACCGGCGGACTGGCCGATGTTGCTGGGAGCCTGCCCTTGGCCCTCTCCTCCCTTGGCTGGGAGGTGAGGACCATAATGCCCAAGTATAGAACGGTGGACAAGGGGGGGTTCAACCTGAGGAGCAGCCTGCCAGAAGGCAGTTCCATCTCCGTGCCCATAGGGGAAAAAGTGGAGAAGGGCTCCCTCATGGAGACGGTGTTGCCTGAATCAAAGGTGACCTCCTATTTTCTGGTTCACCCGGGATTCTATGATAGAGATGAGCTCTACCGGGACAGAGAGAAGGATGGGGATTATGTGGACAATGATGAAAGATTTATCTTCTTTGCCCGGGGGACCTTAGAGTCCCTGAAGGCCATAGGATGGAGACCTCAGGTTATCCACTGCAATGACTGGCAGGCCGGCCTCATCCCTCCGCTCCTGAAGACGGTCTACTCCGAGGACGATTTCTTTCAGGGGGTAGCAACCCTCTTCTCTGTTCATAACCTTGGCTATCAGGGTAACTTCCCCCCTTCCACCCTCCCCAAGACGGGATTGAATGGAGATCTATTTCAGCCTCTGGGCCCATTGGAGTTCTGGGGGAAAGTGAGCTTCCTCAAGGCTGGGTTAGTTTATGCGGATCTTATCAACACAGTAAGTCAAAGATATGCCCGAGAGATTCAATCAAATTCAGAATATGGCCTGGGAATGGAGGGGGTATTGAGGCAACGGCGGGATGACCTCTATGGCATAATCAACGGAATTGATTACCAGGTCTGGAGTCCGGAGGCAGATAGCTTAATCTCCTATAAATATTCCCAGGCCGATCTCTCCGGGAAGGAGAAGGACAAAAGCGCTCTCTTGCAGGAGGTGGGGCTCCCCATCCCTCAAGGAAGGGTTCCCCTAATTGGGATCATCTCCCGGCTGGCCGATCAGAAAGGGTTTGACCTCATAGCAGAGGTCATAGATCAGATTATGGCTTTGGATCTGCAGCTTGTCCTCTTGGGGACAGGGGATGAGAGGTATCACCGCCTCTTTGCAGAGATAGGCCACAAATACCCCAAAAAGGCAGGGATAAACCTCACTTTCAACAACAGGTTAGCTCACCTCATAGAGGCAGGGGCAGACATCTTCCTGATGCCCTCTAGATACGAGCCCTGTGGCTTAAACCAGTTATATAGCCTCAGATATGGGACCATACCAGTGGTCAGGGAAACCGGGGGACTGGCCGATACGATTAGCGATTACGACCCCCAAGCGGGAACTGGGAATGGTTTTCTCTTTCGTGCATATGATTCCCAGGAAATGCTCAAGGCAATCAAGAGGGCCCTCTCCCTCTTTCGGGATAGGAGATCTTGGGAGAGGCTGATGCTCAGGGCAATGAAGGAAGATTTCTCCTGGGAGAAGTCGGCGGAGAAATATAGCGACCTCTATCAAAAGGCTATGGCGAAAAACGGTTAGTCCAGCCAATCAAAATTATCCATAAAGGGTTCGCACCTGTGCTTCACATTTAGCAGAGCAGTTGAAAATTCACGAATAGACCAGGGAGGTTGTGAGATGGATTAAAAAAATTGTTGCATTTTTTGGGGGGAAGTATTAAATTTAGGCCAAAGCGGGTGTAGCTCAGTGGTAGAGCCCCACGTTGCCAACGTGGTTGTCGTCGGTTCAAATCCGATCACCCGCTCTCTCTTTGCGGGCGGCATAGCCAAGTGGCTAAGGCAGAGGTCTGCAAAACCTCTATTCCCCGGTTCGAGTCCGGGTGCCGCCTCTACGGCCGGGGTGAGAGAGACAATATGATCCTCGCCTTCCACAAATTAAGACCACTAATCCCATCCCCCTCATCTATGCAGGCAAGTGGGTGGAATACAACGAGAATAATCCACCCGACTCGTGGTCGCCACGTCTCCCTCAGCTTATAGACAAGCGGGGATTGACTTTAAGGTGGAGGGAGACTCTATGAATCCCACTCTTGAACCAGGTGAGATTATCTATGTTGACTTTGACCGGGAGCCTTTTGTGGGTGAGATTGGAGTGGTGAAACTACATTCAGGGGACTCAACAGTGAGGAGGGTGCGCGAGAAATCGGCAGATAGGTATGTCCTGCAGGCCTGTAATGTAGCCTACGGGCCAGTAGTTGCTAAGAAGGATGAGATAAAACACATTTGTAAGGTGGTTGTGAAGGAGTTTCTGTGAGAAGGAAAGGAATTGCCAAGATGAGTGACAACCAAGAAATACCGACGCTTGTCAAAGAATTTGCAGACTGTGTATCAACTCAGGTTCGGGCGCTCAATAGAATCTGGCTCTTGACCCTCTTCGTAGCGCTTGTAATAGTCATCGCTCCACTGGAAAATAATCCGGACGATAACCTGAGAGAGTTACCCTTCCAACTGGGGAAAGTGAAAGAAAACTACTTCTATCCGATTTCGTGCCTTCTTCTTTCAGTACTCATAGTGTCCTTTGCGACTTCTCATGCACAGGCGATCCGTGCTACTAAGCTGGCTCAGAAGGTGGTGAACAGATTCAGAAGCTCCGGTGTGTAGCCGTCTGGAATCGACCTCAGTGACATCTTTGACATCCTGCGAATACCGAGCATTACCCGTGTGGCTCCACTAGCACAAAGCCTCAAGACCAAATACGAGTTCTACAGTGAAAAGGAACAGTGTCCAAAGAAGTGGCTGCGAATTAGAGCGTGGTATTATGTTATCCTGAAAATAGTGAGCACATTGGTGTCCGTACTCATGCCGGGAGCCGCATTAGGTATTGCGTACTACCAGTATCTTAATCGGTGCTGTGACTCCGGCTTGGATTGGTTTCTGATAGTTATCGTCTCCGTTTTTGCTAGTGTCGCAGCCTTTGCGATCGGTCATACCCTCTTCAAAGAAGGTTCCTATCTCCGCACGGTATTCAAGACGATTGGAAGTTGAATAGAGGGTTGGGACCATCTCACAGCGTAATGAACTTGACAAGCGGCACTGAGTGTGTCGCGCAATAGCATGCCCTTTCGCCGTATGCAGTTTATCGCTCAGCCATTAGGCCGCATAAAGTGAGGGGATGGGCATTCGGGGGGGCTTGACTTAAGATATTGGATATTCTGCTGACTTATGCGGTCTGTAGGTAGGGCAATCATAAGTCGGGCCGCCTATGGGGGCAGACGGAGGGGTCATCCCGCGCCCTGTTATGCGACAGATGTTGTCATCGACAAGGGTCTTATGCGACTAACATAAGCGATAGTTATCTGTAAATAATTATTTTCTTATAACTTACTATTTGAAATGATGTATGAAGATGAATTTTATGAATCACCTGAAGATTACTATGAACTAGTTTCAGAAACAGATAGTTATTTTTTACAAGCTCAAGAAGATATAAAAAAATTATACGAAGAAGATAAAAACAGTGTTTATTACATCAGACAGATACAAGTTAAATTTGAGAGAAAATATTTCCACTGGATAACAAACAATGCAATTATGGGACTACATAAAGTTGGTTACTTAAAAGACGTAAGAATTCCGAGAGAAAAAGGGACATCAGCCCGGTATTTTATATACCGCTCAAATAGATATCCAAAAAGAAGAATAAACGAAATAGAAAAACTAATTGAAGAATATTCGCAAGATCATATAACTCGTAGCTGCGGGCATAGGGCGGAAGACTTATTTTTAAAGGCACTTGCCATGCGCGGTTTTATGCCAGTGGCATCAAAGGTAAGAGAATACAATGGCAAGAAATGGGAGAAAACAGGGCATGATTTAGATTTTGTTTTCAAAAGAGATAATATTGCATATGGGTGTGAAATAAAGAATACTTTGGGTTATATAGATAAAAAAGAGCTACAAATAAAACTGGAAATGTGTTCTTTTTGGGGAATTAAGCCTTTATTTATTATGCGATATTCACCTAAAACGTATAATAATATGATATATGAGGCTGGAGGCTTCGCATTGATTTTTGAAACGCAGATCTATGAGCTTAGCCAAGGAAAATTAGTCCAAAAAATGGGGGATGTTTTAGGACTTCCGGTTATATGCTCGAAAGCGATACCAGACGGAATAATTGACCGATTTGAGAAGTGGCATATTAAAAATATGTGAATTTGATTTCAAATTCACACGAGAGGATACGTAACTTATTGGTATTAAAGCGAAAGTAAAATCCCCCTATGAATACAATAATGTCTATGTCCTCGAATAAGGATTCAAGCTAGAGGACTGTAAAGTAGCGCTCTCCAGCCGTTGATTTCGGATGTTAGGCCACATAAAATGAATAGAAAACTTCCCCCTTGAACTAACCCGAACCGTTACCACTCCGTCCAAAGACCTGCCCGCCATCCGCAGGCGAGTGAGGGGATGGGGATTGGGGGGATAGAACCAGCGTGATAAGGCCCTAAATATTGGAATTAGTCCCTAATATTGGAAATGAGAAAAACAGCAGTTCTGGCGGCTTAATATTGTGTTAGCCCATAAAATTAAACTTAATTCAATCATAAATATGAGAAAACTTTCTGAAAATTTCATAGATCAGACCTCGTCAAGTCCAGTTTCAACCTGACGGTTTATGCTTGGTTTAACAAA
>CAZVGK010000017.1:0-65695 GCA_964626665.1 uncultured Gemmatimonadota bacterium
AATCATAGCAGTAGTAGCGCTTATGGCTCTTAGATCCTTGATTTACAGAGAAAGAACCATATCGTTTGGTATGGAGTCCATAGCAATATGGGCACCGGACCCGTCTCCTTGCTTTACTTATTCTGGACTCCTGTGGCAAGTAATAAGACCTTATTCCCGTTACTATACCACAGAAAGCTTTGATTTACTTAGAGATTCTCAATTTCAAAAAGCAGATTACTAACAATTTCCGATACGCCACCAATCCTTAAGTTCTTTCTGCTCCACCATCCATACACTATGCCCTAACCCCAAAAATATACAAATCACCACCCGATGTCAAGCCAAACTTCCTTCGGGTTTGTCCATTTGACCCATCTTCAAGGAAAAGACCATTCTGAACTTGACAGGGGGAAATAAGTTTGTTATTTTACCTCCTAACCTGTTTTAATCATCAGTTTGTGAATGATATCTTAAACTGCCAAAAGGAAAACGGACAGGCCTCCGCCCAACTAACATTCAGGTCAAGTTGCGGTCTGTTCCTCTAAAACCATAGTCTAAACTAAGGAGGAGTGGGTGAAGGAATATAAGGTTGAAGAGATTCGCAATCTTAGTTTGGTGGGACACGGAGGGGTGGGAAAGACCTCCTTGGCAGAAGCCTTGCTCTTTTCCGCTAATCGCATAACCAGAATGGGAAAGATAGAGGAGGGATCCACCCAGTCGGACTATAGTCAGGATGAGATAGAGAGACAGATCTCCATATCTACTTCTCTCCTCCATCTGGATTGGAAGTCACACAGGTTTAACATCCTGGATACACCAGGGTATACCGATTTTGTTGGGGAGGTGATCAGCGCCCTGAGGGTTTCTGATGGGGCTGTGGTGTTCCTGGGCTCCACATCCGGGGTGGAGGTGGGAACAGAGGTGGTCTGGGAGTATGCCAAGAAGTATGATCTGCCCTGCCTCTTGTTCATCAACCAGATGGAGAAAGAACATGCCGATTTCTTCAAGGTGCTCAGCGGGGCGGTGGAGAATTTCGGCGCGGCAGTCGTTCCCTTGCAGCTTCCTCTAGGTCAGGGCCCCGATTTTAAGGGAATAATCGATTTAGTGAGCGGCAAAACCTACCATCTGCCTTCTGGGGAAGAGGCCAAGGTCCCCGGGGATATGGAGGGGAAAGTTAAGGAGTTTAGGGAAAAGCTGATGGATGGTGTAGCCGAATCTGATGACGCACTCCTGGAAAAGTATCTGGATAAAGGAGAGCTATCTACAGAGGAGCTCAGGGAGGGGTTAAGAAAGGGAGTAAGGGAAAGGCTCCTCTTTCCCCTCCTCTGTGGATCAGGGACCGGCAATCTAGGAACCCACCAGCTCTTAGATGGAATTGTCAACTACCTTCCCTCACCCGCAGATCTCCCTTCCCCTGAGGGAAAGCCTCCAGGCAGCGATAAGGTGGAGAAGAGGGAGGTAAAAGTGGAGGCCCCGACGAGTTCCCTCGTTTTTAAGATTATCTCTGAGCCCCATGTGGGGGAACTCGCCCTCTTCCGGGTCTACTCCGGCAGCCTGAAATCGGGAGATGAGGTGTTAAATTCCAGCCGAGGGCACAATGAGAAGATCGGTCAGATATACGCTATCAACGGCAAGGAGAGAAGTGAGGTGGGCAGGGTCTCAATGGGGGATATGGGAGCTCTGGTCAAGCTAAAGGATACCCATACCGGGGATACCCTGTGTGAGAGGTCCCATCCCATAAGCTTCCCAGGGATAGATTTTCCCAAGCCAGTGATCCGGATCGCCATAGAGCCAAAGACAAAGGGCGATGAGGAGAGGATCGGCAATGGCTTAAACAAGCTGAGGAATGAGGATCCCACATTCTTCACCCAGATAGACAGCGAGATAAAGCAGACGATCATCTCTGGCTTAGGGGAGCTCCATTTAGAGGTTATTGTGGGAAAGCTGAAGAGGAAGTTTGGGGTAGATGTAGACCTGGTGAAACCTAAAATCCCTTATAAAGAAACCATCTTGAGGAAAGCTGAGGCCCAGGGGAAGTATAAGAAACAAACCGGGGGAAGGGGACAATATGGGGATGCCTGGCTGCGCATAGAACCACTTCCCCAGGGAGGGGGCTTTGAATTCGTGAATGCCGTTGTGGGGGGAGCCATCCCTTCCAAGTACATTCCAGCAGTAGAAAAGGGGGTCAGGGAGGCAATGAACGAGGGGATCTTGGCCGGCTATCTCCTGGTTGACCTGAAAATTACCCTCTACGATGGCAGCTACCATTCCGTGGATTCCTCTGACCTGGCTTTCAAGATAGCAGGCTCCCTGGCCCTCAAGAAGGCCTTTATGGATGCTAAACCCGTCCTCCTGGAACCAATCTACAACCTGGAGGTTACGGTGCCTGAGGATTTTTTGGGTGAGGTGATGGGGGACCTCTCCAGCCGCCGGGGGAAAATCCAGGGGGTAACCCCTTCCGGGCAATTTAAGAGGATAAAAGCCCAGGCCCCCTTGGCTGAGCTATACAAATATTCTACCACCCTGCGTTCCCTTACCCAAGGGAGAGGGATGCACACCATGGATTTCTCCCATTATGAGGAGGTCCCCAAGGAATTAAGCAGTAGGATTGTTGCCGAGGCAAAGGAATCGCCGTGAGGGCGAAAAGGACTGCAGCGGAGGTTATACTCAGGGATAGCCTTTTCTCCTCATTGATGATTATACTGCAAGAATGTTGAAATTTGGTAGCCGGAACCTTCTACTTGGTGAGCAATTGATTTATGGGGTTTTAGCTTACTGTAGCCATCAGCTACCCATTGGAGGTTTTCCCAGTTGACCATTGATAACCAAAGAATTTCCATTTTTAGGCAGGGTGGTCCAGATAAAGCAAAAATCCCCTAAATCCCGTTACCCTGTCAGAAAAGTCCCGCCACAGGGTGGTGGGCTTTGCTGAAGGCTTTAAAGAGGCTCATCCCCCTCTTGCTCATTCTCCTTTGGGGGGAAGCGATTTGCGGAGAGTTGGGAGGGGGATATATCCCCTGGGGAAACCCCACCTATGAGGCCATCGCTCAGCTTAAACTGCAGGGCCTCTTCGCGGATCTCTCCCCTTTGTCCTTCCCCTACACCCAGGAGGAAGTGGCTGCAGGAATCAGGGGTGCCTTACGGGATTTGCAGATGGGGAAGAGGAAGCTTTCCCCTTATTACCTTTGCCTTTTAAACAGATTAAAGAAGGAGTGGGGGACAGGCTTCCCCAGAGGGGAGCTTTCCCTCTCTCCTGTGCTTAAGCTTGCCGGAGGGAGAAAGAGGAGGCCGCAGAACAGCCTTTCCCTTACCGGGGAGGCTTCCCTAAGGGTTACCCCCTCCCTTCTCTTCAGCCAGGGAATTAGGGTAGAGGAGGGGAATTGGCATCCCCCCTGGGTCCTGGCCCGTCCCTGGAAGAAGAACCTTTGGGGAGCAACCCCCTATGCCTATATTAGATGGCAATCCCAGGGGTTCTACTTCCTTATAGGCAGGCAGGCCTTAAAATGGGGGCCATCACCCCAGGTATCACTTTTGTTAGGGGATAACTCCCCTTTCTTTGATCAAATCCGGTTGGGATTTAAAATGGGTCGGCTGAGGTTTATCTCCCTCTCCACTGTGCTGGATGATCTGGGTGGAGCCCACCGCTATCTCTCGGCCCACCGCATAGAGGTGAGGCCGCAGCAGGGGTTAAGCCTGGGGCTTTCTGAGGTGGTGCTCTACGGGGGAAAGGGGAGACAACCTGAGCTCTCTTATTTAAACCCCCTCCCTATATACTACGGCGGACAGTTCAACCACCGGGAGGATGACAACATCCTTCTTGGGGGTGACTTCTCCTGGTATTTCCACTGGGGCAGGATCTATGGGGAGCTGCTCATCGATGATTTTCAATACGACTTCCACAGCGAGCCGCAGCAGATAGGGATAGATGGGGGGATCGACCTGACAACCCGGACCGGGGTCCGGTTTAACCTGGAATATACCAGGGTAAACAACTGGGTATATGGACAGAACAGGCCTTGGAATAGATATACCTATCGCGGGAGAATAATCGGATGGGAAATGGGCCCTGATGCCGATCAGCTCTTTTCTGCCCTCCTCTACCCATTGAGGGCCGATCTGTGGACCAGGCTCTCCCTCCGCCTGAGGAGAAAGGGGGAGGGGAGGGTGGATACGTCCCAGCAATCTGCGGTCCCCTGGCCGAAGAGTTTTCCCTCCGGTAGGGTAGAGAGGAACTTCCTGCTGGGAGGGGAGGTTGGCTATTTCCCCCGTCCCTTCCTCCAACTGACCTTTGGACTTGGAGTGGAGGTACTGAGGAATGAGGCAAACATAAGGGGGAAGGGATTCAATTCCCCGACAACGAAACTTCAGGTATTCTACCGGTGGAAGAGGGCGGCAGAAATCCCCTGATCTTAGACTCCTATGCCAAGATAAACCTGGGATTGAAGATCTTGGGCAGGATGGGGAGCTACCATCGGGTGGAAACCATCCTCCAGTCCATAGATCTGCGAGACAGGATTACCTTTACACCTCAGGGGGAGGGGGCCATTATCTCCTCCTCTCATCCCCAGGTCCCCGCGGGGGAGAAAAACCTCTGTTATCGGGCCTGGAAGCTTCTCTCCCCGGAGAGAGGGGTGAGGATAGCCATAGAGAAGAGGATCCCGCTGGGGGGGGGATTAGGAGGAGGAAGCAGCAATGCGGCGGTTACCCTCTGGGCCCTAAACCATATCTGGGAGCTGGGCAAAAGCCGGGAGGAGCTTCTACGGCTTGCCGCTCAGGTGGGCACGGATGTCCCCTTTTTCTTACTGGGGGGGACTGTGCTCTGCGAGGGGAAAGGGGATATTCTAAAACCTTTGCCCCTCCTCCAAGGGGTATATTTTCTCTTGGTCAATCCTGGTTTTCAAATCTCTACCAGTTGGGCCTATAGCAGATGCAGTTTCGGCTTGACAAATATGGATAAATTTAGTAGAATTAAATTTTCACTTTCTCAAGCGGATTTTGCGCATATCCCTGAGGACTTTCCTAACGACTTAGAGGAGGTGGTCGCCGACAGATATCCCGTTATAAAGCGCATTAAAGAGAGGCTTTACGGATTTGGAGCCCAGGCGGCTTCCCTGAGCGGCAGCGGTCCCACGGTCTGGGGCCTCTTTCGGGAGGGCCGGGAGGCAATCAGGGCAGCCGAGCAATTGTCCAGGGAGGATGACTGGTGGATAGAGGTCACCCATCCCGTAGCTACTGTTCTCCCAGAGGAGGGGTAAAAATTGGAGATAACAGATATTAGGATCAGCTTAAGGGATGAGGAGAAGCTGAAGGCATTTGCTGATGTGACCTTCGACGACTCCTTTGTAGTGAAGGGGATGAGGGTGATAAACGGGACAAGGGGGTATTTTGTCTCTATGCCCTCAAGGCGCCGCAAGGATGGCACCTTCCAGGATATCGCCCATCCGGTGAACGCCGAGACCAGGAAGTTGATTGAGGAGAAGGTTATCGCTGCCTATCAAAAGGAGAGGGATAAGTTAAGCGATTGAGGATTGCTCGGGGGTCGTCTAAGGGCAGGACAATGGCCTTTGGAGCCATTAATGATGGTTCGAATCCATCCCCTCGAGCCAGATTTGCTCCCCCCGGTCGCTAACCTGAGAGGATCTCCCACCCCTTTGGTGATCCACAGCGCTCTGCTTTTGCGGATTGGTAATTGCCTCCCGAGGAAGGGGAAGTGATCTCCTGCGGTCAGGCCTTTGATCCGATGGGGAATAGCGATAAGTGACCTCCATTTTCTGATGAGGTACGGTTTAACTGGAAAATTTTTATTGCCCTAAGGAGGGATGATGCCTTTTGAGCTAAAGCTTTTGGCCGGGAATTCCAACCCCCCGCTGGCCGAGAAGATCAGCCGCTATTTGGGGGTTCCCCTGACCGATGCCGATGTCTCCCGTTTCCAGGATGGGGAGGTATCTGTAAAGATACGCGAGAATATTAGGGGGACAGACCTCTTTATTATCCAATCCACCCAGGTCCCCGCCGATAACCTTATTGAACTTCTGGTGATGATCGACGCGGCCCGCCGGGCCTCTGCCCGCGGGATAACTGCAGTGGTCCCCTACTTTGGGTATGCTCGTCAGGACAGGAAAGATCAGCCCCGGGTCCCTATCTCGGCCAAACTTATGGCCAACCTGATTACCACTGCCGGGGCAAACAGGGTCTTAACTATGGATCTCCATGCCTCTCAGATCCAAGGTTTCTTTGATATTCCCCTGGATCACCTCTACTCCTCACCCATATTCCTCAAGGTTTTTTCGGAGATGAACCTCTCCAACCTGGTGGTTGTAGCCCCAGACCCCGGGGGGGTACATATGGCTCGGGCCTATGCCAAGAGACTGGGGGCCTCCCTGGCCTTCATTGACAAGAGGAGGCCAAACAAGGATAAAGCCGAGGTAATGCATGTGGTGGGGAGAGTAAAGGGCAAAACTGTGATAATTCAGGACGATATCATCAATACCGGAGAGACCCTGACCAAAGGGGCTTGGGCCATCAAGGAGAGGGGAGCTCAGGAGGTCTATGCCTGCTGCACCCATCCCGTGCTCTCCTCGGGGGCCGTAGAGAGGGTGGAAGAGTCCCCTATCTGTAGGCTTTTGGTCACCGATACCATCCCCTTAAGGGAGGAGGTTAACTCAAGAAAGATCGAAGTGGTAAGCATCTCCGACCTCCTGGGCGAGGCAATTAAGCGAATCCATCGGGAGGAGTCGGTAAGTTCCCTTTTTTACTAAAAAAGGCTACCAGTTTACGGCGGTCAGGGATCAGGAAGAATCTCTGACAACTGATTGCTGATTGCTTACCCCTGATCCCTGTGAACTGTTTTCAAAAAAGGAGAGAGTATGAGGGAGATAAAATTGGAGGCAAAGAAAAGGGAAGTTGTGGGCAAAGGCGCCTGCAGGAAACTGAGGAGGGAGGGGAGGATACCGGCCATCCTCTACGGACCAGGGGAGAAATCAATCCCTCTCACCGTAGATGAGGATACCTTTACCTATCTCTACCGCAGTTTACAGGGAGGGAATGCAGTATTTAATCTTGACCTGGGAGGTGGTAGGGGGAAGAAGACGATACTTAAGGAACTGCAAAGGCAACCTTTTAGTAGAAGGATCGTTCATATAGATTTTGAGCACATCTCCCTGCGGAAGAGGATAACAGTTGAAGTCCCCATCCATCTCATCGGTATCCCCAGGGGAGTTAAAGAAGGGGGAGGGGTGCTGGAGCACATCCTCAGGGAAGTGGAGATAGAATGCCTGCCCACAGACATTCCAGAGCATATAGAGGTAGATGTATCCGGGCTGGGCATTGGTGACTCAATTCATTTGGAAGATTTAGAGATCCCCAATGCCCAGATGTTGACTGCCGCAGGGAGACCCGTGGCCACCGTCCTTCCTCCTACTGTTTATAAGGAGGCTGAGATTGTTGAGGAGAAGCCTGAGGGCCTGGAGGAGAAACCGGCGGAGGAAGCCCTGGAAGAGGAAGAGAAAAAGGAGGAGAAATAGAATTTGATTGCCCTAATCGGCCTGGGAAATCCGGGGGAGGAATATTTGCAGACGAGGCATAACATAGGCTTTAGGATTGTTGACTCCCTGAGCAAAAACCTCGGGGCAGAGTTTAAACCAGGAAAAGGGGAATATCTTATCGCCCAGGGTGAATATGAGAGGAACAGGCTTCTCTTAGTGAAACCCACAACTTATGTGAACAGGAGTGGCCTAGCCGTAAGCCGGCTTCTCTCCCTTTTCCCCTTAGGGCTCTCCCAGCTTCTGGTCGTCTGCGACGATGTGAACCTCCCCTTGGGGAGGATTCGGATTAGACACAGAGGATCGGACGGAGGCCATAAGGGCTTGGCCTCCATTATCTACAATTTGGGAGAGGAGGGGTTCCCCAGGCTACGCATGGGGATAGGTGGGGGAGAAAGGGATGACTTGGTCGATTTCGTTTTAGGGGGATTCACCCCGGCAGAGGAAGAGGTTATGGGGAAGGCGATAGAACGGGCGGCAGAAGCCTGTCTTTGCTTTGTGCAAGATGGCCTGGCGGAGGCAATGAACAGGTTTAATTAAGATGGAGTAACCGATGAAGTTTAAAAAAGTGTTGGTCAAGTGTGGGGCTCTCTACTGCGTTTATCGGGATGAGAGAGGGGAATGTACCGGAGAGATCTTGGCCATTGACTGTAAGAACCAAATTGAGTTGAGAGAGTATAAGAGAACAGATGGGCAATGGGAATATGTGCATGGTGGATGTTGCACGAGTAATGGGGATAGGCGCCCGGCAAGTTGTATGATTCCATACAAAGATTTTACCGGGAAGATAATCAGGGAGATGTAGGAGGTAGCTGTTGTTAGGGAGTTGGATTCTTATCTATTTGGTGTCTGTCCGGAAATACCCCTATTCTTGTCATTCCGGCCATCTTTAAGCCGGAATCTACTTGAAATCAGCAATGGGTTCCCGCTAACGGCGTGCGGGAATGACAAATTCGGACAGACCCTATTTAGTGGCAAAAGAGAAACTCTCCCTCGGTCCTGCAGAGTGCAACCTATTGATATTACCGTAAGATCGGTTGCTGTAACGCTTTGGATTCCTGCAAGTTACATAACCCTTTAGTTTACTTAAACCTAAGGAGATGATATGACCGCTACCCTTTATCCGGTTTTGGCCAGCTTAGTGGCCCTCCTTTTCGTTCTTTACTTAGCCTGGTCTATGATGAAGGTTGATGCCGGATCAGATAAGATGAGGGAGATCTCCTCAGCCATCCAGGATGGGGCACGGACTTTTCTGCTTCACGAATATAGATATGTGGCCCTGGTGGTTATCTTAGTGGCTATCTTTTTGGCCCTGGGACCAATCATCGGCGGGAAGGTCAAGGTAAACTGGGAGACGGCAATTGCCTTCGTCATCGGGGCAACTGCCTCTGGGATAGCCGGGTGGACAGCTATGTGGGTGGGGACGCGGGCCAATTCCCGCACTGCTCAAGCTGCCCGCTCTGGGCTCAAATCTGCCCTCTCCGTCTCCTTCTCCGGAGGAGCAACCACGGGGCTTTCCATTGTGGGAGTAGCCCTTTTAGGCCTCTGTCTGGTCTATCTGCTCTTCGGTGGGAAACCGGTGATCATCAATGGATATGCTATGGGGGCCTCCCTAATGGCCCTCTTCGCCCGTGCCGGGGGGGGTATCTACACCAAAGGGGCAGATATGGGGGCCGACCTGGTGGGGAAGGTAGAGGAGGGGATACCGGAGGATGACCCTCGGAATGCTGCGGTAATCGCCGACAATGTGGGAGACAATGTGGGAGACACCGCTGGCTTAGGGGCAGATCTCTTGGAGTCCTATGTGGAATCGATTATCGCCACCATTGCCATTGGAGTTAGCCTAACGATGATCGGCTCAAAGCTCGTCCTCCTCCCCCTCTGGCTGGCCTCTTGGGGGATAATCTCCTCCGTCTTAGGGGTAATTTGGGTTAAGGTAGCCAAAGCGTCTGAACCCCAGAGGGCATTGAATATGGGCGTATACATAGCTGCTATCCTCATGGCCTTGGGGGGCTTTTTCATCATCAGGGGAATGGGGATAAGCTATACCGCTGGATCTCACTTTTATGGGGGCTTGGGGCTCTTCTGGGCTCTTTTAGGGGGGTTGGCCTCCGGCCTGGTAATTGGGAAAGTGAGTGAGTTCTATACCTCTTCCAAGTATAAACCGGTGAGAGACCTGGCCAGTTCCGCCCAGACAGGCCCAGCAGTGGTGGTAGTGAACGGCCTGGCCATCGGTATGGGCAGCACCCTTATCCCGGTGGTGGTTATCGCCGGGGCCACCCTCTTGGGGCATAGCTTCGCTGGGATGTATGGAGTCTCCCTGGCCGCCTTGGGAATGCTCTCCATATTGGGGATTACCTTAGCCGTTGATTCCTATGGGCCGGTTGCCGACAACGCCGGAGGGATTGCCGAGATGGCCGGTCTTGCCCCTCAGGTGAGGAAGATTACCGATAAGCTGGATGCCGTGGGCAATACCACGGCGGCCATTGGCAAGGGCTTCGCCATCGGCTCTGCCGCCTTTGCCGCCTTAGGGCTGATCACCGCCTATATCGCCACGGCCAACTCGGTGGCCGCAGCGAAGATATCCCTCAGGCTCACCGATCCTACCCTCATCGCCGGGCTTCTGGTGGGGGGAATGATCCCTTACCTTTTCTCCTCCCTTCTGGCGGGAGGGGTAGGGAAGGTGGCCTTCAAGATAATTGGGGAGGTAAGAAGACAGTTCAAGGAGATCGAGGGTTTAAGGGAGGGAAAGGTAAAGGCGGACTCCTCCCAATGCGTGGATATTGCCGCCCGAGGAGCGATACACAGTATGATGTTCCCTGGGATCTTGGCCATCCTCATCCCCATAGCCGTCGGCTTCCTCTTAGGTCCTGTCGCCTTGGGTGGTCTCTTAGTTGGGGCTCTGGTTACCGGCCTGGCCTTAGGCATCCAGACGGCCAACACCGGAGCCGCTTTGGATAATGCCAAAAAATATATCGAGGAAGGTCACTTTGGAGGCAAGGGAACCGAGGCCCACAAGGCGGCTGTCGTGGGGGATACAGTTGGCGACCCCTTAAAGGACACCCTGGGACCATCCATAAACATCCTCATCAAGCTGATGTCGGTCATCTCCTTGGTCCTCGCCCCATTGTTTGTTAGGTAAAAACGAAAGGAAGGCAGAATGAGCAGGATGGGATTTACCTTAGTGGTTTCTTGGCTGTTCACCTTGGCAATGTTTTCTCAAGGCCTGGCCACCAGTGCACGAATTGCTGGTATGGGTGGAGTGTCTATCGCCGTTGACGATTTGGAGTCCGATCCCTTTGTCAACCCGGCTAAGGCGGTGAGGATTGGCAAACCTTTGGTTTTGGGGAATTTCTCCCATCAGGGCTATTCCTATAGGCACACCTATGAGCGGAGTGATGTAGATCGCTCAGGAAATTATACTTTTTATTATTCGGAAAAGGACCAAGATAGATCCTCCCACTCCTCCTCTATTTGTAGAGGGGCCTGGCTCTACCCCCTTGGCGCTAATGTGGTTCTGGCGGGCGGGTACCATTTTTTCTATTACAATAGTCTCTATAAATCCGAGGACTATAGCACCGATAAGACAACTTTGGGGGATTCCACCACATCGACCTCGTGGCATAATGGTCATAATTCGTGGAAGTATAAGGTTCCGGAAAATGAGATCTCCCTTTTGGGAGGAGTAAGGATTATGCACTGGATTGCCCTTGGTTTTAGCACAGAGTTGATCTTGGAGAGCACAGCAAAGGAGACTGACAAGAACGAAAGCAGCCGTTGGTATTCTGGTATGTCGGAACCGTCACATCACGTCTGGGAATGGGGATATAAGAGGGACTTCTCTCGGAAGGGATTCACCGGGGGGTTCCTGGCCAATTTAGGTGAAAAGATGGAAGTCGACGGCACCTTCTCCTACAGTGAACATAGTGAGGACCATTGGCAGACAAAGGAGGTGCGGGATTCAATAGTGGTTGAACCCGATTCCCTCGCTCAACACAGGCATTTGTCAGATAAGAGTTCTCATTCCCTTTCCTTTGACCCTAAATATAGGCTTAACGAGTTGGTGAGGGTTGCATCGATAGTTTCCTACTCCTGGAGCAGGAGGACAGACAGTGAGAAGAATTTTGGGGTGAAGACGGATACCGGAAAAGAAAAATTCTCCTCTTTCAATATCGGCTTTGGCCTTTCCCTTACCCCAGATGAGAAGTCCTTAATAGCCCTTGATTTAATTATTTCGCCACAAAAGAGCACCCAGGATTTCTTCTACACCGAGACCGAGACAACTTCCACAGGAGAGATACACCAGAAGGGCGATGTCTCTCGGACTGAAGAAAGGGATTGTCTAAACAAAACCGTTCGCATCGGGATGGAAAGGGCCTTATCCGAGAATTTCTACCTCAGAATGGGGTCCAATTTCGTGATAACCAAGTATGATTTAAAAACTGATGACAAGGAAAACGAAAGCGAGAGGCACTCGTCTCCCTCGGTGGATAGGAGCATGCCTACCCTTACTGCCGGATTTGGTTATCTCTGGAATGATAGGCTCAGAGTGGACTATGCTCTTCAGGCCCGTCCAGGCAGTTTTATGTGGTATGGCCCATTGGAATTCAGTCATCAACTAAACCTTGTTTATCACCTTTAGCCTATGAAATTAGGCATTATCGGTCTCCCCAATGTGGGGAAGTCAACCCTGTTCAATGCCCTGACCAGGGCTGGGGCCGAGGCCTCCAACTACCCCTTCTGCACCATAAACCCCAACATCGGGATGGCCATGGTCCCGGATGCCCGGCTGGAGGAGTTGGGCAGGATGCTCAATCCTCCTAAGCTCACCCCAGTGCATATAGAATTTGTGGACATTGCCGGCCTGGTAAGGGGAGCACACCAGGGGGAGGGCTTGGGAAACCAGTTTCTCTCCCACATCAGGGGGACAGATGCCATCGTGCACATAGTGAGGTGTTTCCAGGCCAAGGATGTGGCCCATATCGAGGGGAACATCGATCCTTTGCGGGACATTGGGGTGGTGGAAACAGAGCTCATTCTCTCCGATTTAGAGGTGGTAGAGAAGAGGTTGGCCAAGGCCAGGAGGATGCTGAAGACCGGGCAAGCCAAGTTCAGGGACGAGGTGGAGTTCTTGGAGGGGTTGAGGGAAGGCCTAAACAAAGAGGAGCCTCCGCAGTTTAACCATCTGGACAAGCAGCAGGGAATCATCCTCAAGGAGATGGGTCTTTTATCCATCAAACCAGTCCTCTTTGTGGCCAACATCGATGAGGATCAGGCAGCGGATCTGGACCAAGCCGACCTGCAGGGGATCAGAGAGCATGCCCACAGGGGGGGGAGTGAGGCCATCCCCATCTGTTCCCAGTTGGAGAGCGAACTGGGGGAGGTAACCCCGGAGGAGGCCAGGGAGTTCCTGCAGGAGCTGGATATGGAGGAGACAGGCCTGGAGAGGTTAGTCAAGGAGTCATATAAGCTCTTAGATCTGATCACCTTTTATACCACAGTGGGAGACAAAGAGGTGAGGGCCTGGCCTCTGAAAAGAGGGGGAACGGCAACCGAGGCGGCGGGCCTTGTCCACTCCGATATGGAGAGAGGGTTTATCAAGGCAGAGGTAATCGGTTTCGCGGATCTCCAAAGGTCTGGCTCTGAAGCAGTGGCCAGAGAGCAGGGTTTGGTTATGGCCGAAGGGAGAGATTACATAGTAAAAGACGGGGACATCCTGACCATAAAATTTAGAGCAACCTAACATATGGGGATTTCTAATTTTTGGACAGGATGAGCAGGATAAAACAAAAATCCTGTAAATCCTGTTATCCTGTCAAAAACCCCCGCTACAGACGGTTAAGTTCAAACCGATACCAAGGAGAGGAAAATGAGGAATTATGAGACCATTTTTATCTTAGAGCCACTCTTAGAGGAGGAGAAGATCGAGCAGGAGGTGGAGAAGGTTAAGAAGGTGATTAGTGCAAAGAAAGGGGAGATTCTACAGGAGAATAGATGGGGGATGAGGAAATTAGCCTATGCCATAAAGGGGAAGGAGCAAGGCTATTACACCTTATTGGTGTTCCGAGGGGGACCGGAGATCCCCGCGGAACTAGAGAGGAACTTCAAGTTGGATGAGAATTGCCTGCGTTATTTTACCACGGTGGCCACCAAGGCCACGATGAAGAAGATAAAGGAGGAGGAGGTCAAATCCAAGGAGGAGAAATGAGGAGGATTACCAAAAAGCCCAAGAGAGAACCAAGGAGGTTTGTGAGGAAGCCAAGGCCCTGTCCCTTCTGCCAGGGGGATAATGAATTGGTTGACTACAAGGACGAGCGGGTTTTAAGGAGATATATCTCTGAACGGGGGAAAATACTCCCGCGGCGGGCCACCCACCTTTGTGCTAAGCACCAGCGGCAGGTGAGCAAGGCTATAAAGAGGGCACAACACATAGCCCTCATCCCCTTCTCCACTGAGATCTACCATTAAGAGGTGAGGGGATGAAGGTCATATTAAGAGATGATATAACCGGCCTGGGCGGATGTGGAGAGGTGGTGGAGGTAAAAGATGGTCACGCCAGGAACTATCTTATTCCCAAAAATCTGGCCATAAAGGCCACCAAATCTACCCTCAAGGCCATTGAGGAGATCAGGAGACAGAAGAGGGCGCGGGACAACAAGAAGATGAGAACAATGGAGCTGCTAGCCAAGAGGATAGAGAAGATCTCCTGTACCGCCGCAGTGGCTGTGGGCGATGAGGATAAGATCTTCGGTTCGGTAACCAGTCAGACCATAGCAGACCTCCTCAAGGAAAAGGGCTTTGAGATAGACCGGAAGAAGATCAGCTTGGAGGAGCCGATCAAGGCCTTGGGAGTTTACTCCATTCCCATTAAACTTGACTCAGAAGTTACCGCCCGGTTGAAGCTCTGGGTGGTAAAAAAGTAGGAAGTCTGCAATGGCTAAGGTGCAGCTAGAGGGTGTAGAGAAGGAGTTCGCTAAGGGGGTAGTGGCCGTAGAGGACCTTACCTTGGAGATCAAGGACAAGGAGTTTATGGTGTTGGTTGGCCCCTCCGGCTGCGGCAAATCTACCACCCTGAGGATGATTGCCGGCCTGGAGGAGGTAACCAAGGGAAAGGTATACATCGGCGATAGGCTCTGTAATGATGTCCCTCCCAAGGACAGAAACATAGCTATGGTCTTCCAAAACTACGCCCTCTATCCCCATATGACTGCCTACCAGAATATGTCCTTTGGGCTAAAGTTGCGGAAATACCCCAAACAGGAGGTGGAAAAGAGGGTAAGGGAGACAGCTACCATCTTAGGAATAGAGGGACTTTTACAAAGGAAACCAAAGGAGCTCTCCGGGGGGGAAAGGCAAAGGGTAGCTGTGGGTCGGGCCATAGTGAGGAAACCAGATGTCTTTCTCTTCGATGAACCCCTCTCCAACTTGGATGCCAAGATGAGGGTACAGATGAGGGCTGAAATCAGCAGATTGCACAAGAGACTGCAGACCACGATCATCTATGTTACCCATGATCAGATGGAGGCGATGACTATGGGGGAGAGGATTGCCGTGATGAAGCAAGGGATAATCCAACAGGTTGATACCCCCTTGGTCCTCTACCACCGCCCGCTAAACAAATTTGTGGCCGGCTTTATCGGTAGCCCCTCTATGAATTTCGTAGAGGGAGAACTGACCCGAGGGGATGGCGTGATCTTTCAGGCCAAGGGCTTTAAGGCAAAATTGCCCCAGACCCTTGCTCAAAAGATAGAACCTTTTTTAGGCAAGGAGGTGACCTTTGGCCTCAGGCCGGAGGAGATATATCCCCCGGATATTCCCTACCCCATCGAGGAAGGTGCTCGGATCAAGGTCAAGGTTGATGTGGTGGAACCAATAGGAAACGAGATGTTTCTCTACCTCCGCGTCGCGGGGGATCAGCTTGTGGCCAGGATGAGTTCGGATGTGAAGGTAACGGTAGGGAGGGAGGTAGAGGTCATCCTGGCAATGCGGAAGGCCCATTTCTTCGACTCCCAAAGCGAAAAGAACATCACTCCGTAGAGAAGCTTCGCCTTCCCGGCCCGGGACGGGCAAACCGACAAGGTGGGAAGAACATAAATTAGGCGAAGCTTCGAATTGCAAAGTGCAAAAGTCAAAATTACTTTCCCTTACAGGTTGGATAAGGCAACACCCTATCTTTCCATTTTACATTTTTTGCCGATCAATCGGGACATTCTGCATTTTTCATTAGCTGGCTTCAAAAACTTGACCTATCCCTTTTCTTTTGAACTGAATCAGCATTGTAAAGAACTTACAAAAATTAGGGTTAAACCCCTCTTTCACCTAAAAGGTGAAAACCTATAGTTGGGTAGATTCTTGTAACATCTGTGAAAATCTGCGTTCACCCCGTTAAATAATTTAAAAATAGACATCATCGCATCCACAAGCTTGCTTTTATTTAACGGGGTTCACCCCGTGAAATACGAAAGTATATTTAACGGGGTTCATCCGCGGTTTATGCATATTTTGGGATAAAATCCTTCGAACTTTGAGACGACCTCAACGGAGGCTTAGCCCGGCCGTTATCTGACATTTGGCTATGCATAATTTTAGGAGGTTAACTGTGATAGGTTCATCGCTAAAAAAGGAAATTCTCAAGAAACTTGATTTGCTCCCTATTGAAGAGCAACGGAGGGTTCTTGATTTTACTTGTCTTAGAAAAGGATAGCTTGCAGAATTGTAGTCCACCCGAGTTATTCATAAGTTCCTGCTCAGATTCTTCGAGCCACCAATTTATTGAGCGGTCAGATGCCCTCATCTGACTGGCGTCGGCCAACCATAAAGTGCCCTTACCTGACGGCACAGGGGAGGGTGGCAGAATTCTTACCGCGCTGTCAGGGCTCTGCCCTGACAGAAATTCACTTGTAGGGACAGGGCTTCAGCCTTGTCCGAGGATAGCGGACAGACATAAATGTCTGTCCCTACAGAACAATGCATAAATCTCTAAAAATCAGAGTATTAAGTTCATCCACTATTGGTTCGAGAACAATTCGGGTAAAGACTCAAATTTGGATTGCTATCTCAGTGTTTGTCCTCGTCGCCACTGTTAAGAAACGGTTTCATCTGGACCTCAGCCTCCACACAATTCTATTTTTAACCTTGGAACGACAATTACTACAAAGGGAGGGCTTTGCGGGCTGAGATCATAACCATTGGAGATGAATTGCTCAGAGGCCAAACCGCGGACACAAATTCGTCCTTTTTGGCCCAAAGGCTATCCCAGATTGGGGTAGAGCTGGCCCGGATAGCCACCGTAGGAGATGGCTTAGAGCAAATATCCCGTGAGGTTAAGGATGCCCTCTCCCGCTCTGATCTGATTATCACCACCGGCGGCTTGGGACCAACCTCGGATGACTTCACCCGAGAGGCCCTGGCCAAGGCCTTGGGAAGGCCTCTGGTCTTTATGGAGGCTCTTTGGGGCAAGATAGAAAAGAGGTTAAGCCAGAGAGGCCTTGCCTCTTCCCCGGAGAATCGCTCTCAGGCATACCTTCCCCAGGGAACAGAGGAGGTTGCCAACCCCCTGGGAACCGCTCCAGGCATACATATAGAAGTCGATAGCAAACATCTCTATGCCCTCCCCGGGGTTCCCCAGGAGATGAGGTCAATGGCCGAGAAATATCTTTTCCCTGAGCTAAGGGGGAAACCTATCCCTTACCAGGTCTTACGGACAACGGGCATCCCGGAGTCTCAGATTTATGCCCGCATAAAGCCCCTCACCGGATCGGGAAAGGTAAGGATAAGTTTCCTTCCCTCCCCCCGGGGGGTTGACCTGAGGGTAGAGGCAACTCACCAGGGCACATCTGAGGACCTCTCCCGTGCGGTGGCAGAGATTAAGGGGATAATAGGTGAAGCCATCTATGGAGGGGAGGGAGAGGAGTTAGAGGTGGTGGTGGGAAGGCTTCTCACCCAGAGGGGGGAGACCTTATCCGTTGCCGAATCCTGCACCGGTGGCCTGATCGGCGATCGGCTCACCAACATTCCAGGGAGTTCCCATTACTTTGAGCGAGGGGTAATTAGCTACAGCAACCGGGCCAAGCTAGAGCTTTTGGGGGTTCCCTGGGAGATGATAAAAGAACACGGCGCGGTAAGCCCACAAACTGCTATAGCTATGGCCAAGGGGATAAAGGGAATTTCGAAGACCAATTACGGGCTCTCGGTAACCGGCATCGCCGGTCCCACAGGAGGGAGCCGCGAAAAGCCTGTCGGCCTCTGCTACATAGGATTTGCCCACCAAAAGGGCACCTCCTCCCAGAAATTCCTCTTCCCGGGCCCCCGCAGAGCAAACAAGGAGAGAGCTGCCCAGGCGGCCTTAAATATGGTGCGGCTATTCCTTCTCAGAGGAGACAAAAAGTGATCAGGAGCTTCGTTGCCCTGGATATCCTCCCCCAGGTTAAGAAAGAAATAGGGGGGATAATAGGGAAGCTGAAGAGGTTAGGTGGGAATGTTAAATGGGTGAGGTCAGAGAACCTCCACATAACCCTCAAGTTCTTAGGAGAGGTAGTGCCGGAGACCTTGGAGGAAGTTTATCAGGTTGTGGAGGAAAGCGTCAGGGGAACCAAGGCCTTCTCATTTTCCCTCTCCGGGGCAGGCATCTTCCCTAATCCCAGAAGACCGCGGGTATTCTGGATAGGGATCAAGGAGGAGGGGGAATTGGCGAGGCTCTCCCGCCGTTTAGATGAAGGACTGGAGGCTTTAGGCTTTCCAAGGGAGAAGAGGGGTTTCTCCCCCCACCTCACCATAGGTAGGGCCAGAACCTCCCAGGAGATGGAGAGATTGGTAGAGGGAATAAGAGAGATGGAATATAGTTCCGGGAAGATAGAGGCCTCCTCCCTCTTCGTGATGAAAAGCAAGCTTACCCCCCAGGGCCCCATCTACTCCCCGCTAAAGGAGTTTAAGTTCAAAATATAGAAAATCAATTTTTAGACAGGGGGAACAGCATCCATTAAAGGCCGAAAATCACTGAACAGTAAAGAGCTTAAAAGATTGAGTTAAACCACTCCCCCATCTGAAAGGTGAAAGCCTACATTCTCGACGATTCTAATATAATCGGTGGAAATCCGTACTACAATTTTGCAAGATCTTGTTTTTTGGGCAAAGTTTATTAAATTAGGTAGACCCTTTCCCTGGTATAATTAGGACGCAGATTTTCGCCGATAACCGCAGAAAGTTAAAATCCTGACAATCTGCGTTCACCCCGTTAGATAAGATGTTAAAACTCATTAAATTTGATAAAAGACCTAATCTAATTATCTAACGGGGTTTATCTGCGTCCAAAAAAGGAATTTCCTATGCTTTCAAGTTACCTTGAGTGGAGGATTTCTACCGCACTTTAGTGCGGGTTAAGGGCCTTTAGGCCCTCTATGGTGGAGTGCGTTAACTCCTGTTGACACAAGCTGTGACACGAGTCACAGCACTCCAAACGGGCTAAAGCTCCGAAAAGGTTACCCCCTGCTTTAGCGGGGGTAGAAGTGTAGGGGTCGCATTTATACAACTATCTATTCGTGTAGATTCGTTTATTTGGGTCATTCGTGTTCCATAGATTCAGTGAAATCGGCGTAATCTGTGGCTGGTGCCTGATTGCTGCTTTGCCGCGCCGTGAAGATCCGTGCCCACCTGCAGTTTATGCATTTTGGGGGTTGTTTCCCGTGTTTATCAGCGGAAATCCCCATCAAAATTTAAAGAAGGGAGGTGAGAATAATGACAGAAGATTCGTCCCGGAATAAGGCCCTCAGCCTTGCCCTTGCTCAGATCGAGAGGCAGTTCGGCCGAGGGGCCATAATGAAGTGGGGAGAGGGAACTGGGTTAAAGGTTCCGGTTATTCCCACTGGGGCCCTATCCCTGGACTTTGCCCTGGGGGTAGGGGGAGTACCTAGAGGTAGAGTAATAGAGATCTTTGGGCCTGAGTCATCGGGAAAGACTACCCTGGCCTATCACATCATTGCCGAGGCCCAGAAGAGGGGGGGGATAGCCGCCTTTATCGATGCCGAACATGCCGTGGATGCCACCTATGCCCGCAACTTGGGGGTGGACATAGACAACCTGCTTATGTCCCAACCGGATTTCGGCGAACAGGCCCTGGAGATAGGCGATACCTTAGTGAGAAGCGGGGCGGTGGATGTGATAGTGGTGGATTCTGTAGCTGCCCTTGTCCCCCGGGCCGAGCTGGAGGGAGAGATGGGGGACTCCCATATGGGCCTGCAGGCCAGGCTGATGTCCCAGGCCTTGAGAAAACTCACCGGCTCCATAAGCAAGTCCCACACCTGCACCATATTCACCAACCAGATAAGGATGAAGATAGGGACAATGTGGGGCAATCCGGAAACCACCACCGGGGGGAAGGCCCTCAAGTTTTACTCCTCGGTGAGATTGGACATCAGGAGAATAGCTTCCATCAAAGAGAGGGATCAGGTTGTGGGCAATCGCACCAGGGTGAAGGTGGTGAAGAACAAGCTCGCCCCCCCATTCAAAGAGGCCATCTTCGATATAATGTATGGAGAGGGCATCTCCTGGGAGGGAGACCTCATCGATTTAGGGGTAGAATATGAGGTGGTGGAGAAGAGCGGAACCTGGTTTTCCTATCAGGGGGAGAGGTTAGGGCAGGGGAGGGAAAATGCCAAGGCCTTCTTAAAGGAGAACAAGGATATAGCCAACCAGATAGAGACGAAACTGAAGGAGAAGTTGGGCCTGGCTGATGTCGTAGACAAGTAGCCAGCCTCAGAGGACAGTTGGGAAGGATTACCAAGATAGAGCCACAGAAGAGGAACAGGGCCCGCCGTTCGATCTGGCTTGATGGGAGTTACTCCTTCTCCCTGAGCGAGGGGGCCCTCCTCCAGTCCGGACTGCGGGAGGGGGATGAGCTCTCCGCTGTGGAGGTAGAGAGGCTGGTCTCCCTCGACCAGAGGGGAAAGGCCAAGGGGATCGCTTTCCGGTATCTGAGCTATAGGCCAAGGACGGTAAGGGAGGTAGCCGATAAGCTGCAGGACAAGGGAATCTCCCCTGAGATAATCGAATCGGTGATCGAGAATCTGAAGGGGCTGAAGCTTTTGGATGATCGGGCCTTTGCCCGTTCCTGGATTGCCGAACGATTGGCCCGCCGACCAGGGGGGAAGAGGCTTCTGCACAGGGAGTTGAGGCAAAAGGGAGTGGATGTGGAGCTGATAGAGGAGGTCATAGATGAGCTTTACCCTAAGGAGGTGGAGGTGGCCAGAGAGCTTTTAAGGAAGAAGATGAGAAGGTTCAAGGGGCTGGAGCCGCAGAAGGTGAAAGCAAAGGCCTGGGGCCTCCTTCTGCGAAGAGGATTTTCCTCCCAGACAGCCCAGGAGTGTATGGAGGAACTTTCCAATATTTCGGAATCTCTCAGAAATTCCGAAATGTAGGGATCGGATTTATCCAACCCGCTTTCAGAGCGATCGAAGGGAGCTAAGTTCAAAGCTTAGGAAATTCCATTTTTAGACAGGATTGACAGGACAATCAGGATAAATAAAACTCCTCCACCAATGCCCTCCTTGCGTGGGTTACATCTAAGCGAATTAGTGGGTGGGAGATAGCTCCTGATGTCATCAAAAGTGTACTGTCAGCTCTTGAAAAGTCTGGAGACCTCTCTCCCGGATTCAAATACGGGATGGACAGGATGAATAAAAATCCTGTTATCCTGTCGAAAAAACCCCACCGAAGGGAGCTAAGTTCTTGAGATCTGAGGAGATAAGAAAGAGCTTCTTAGAGTATTTCCGCCAAAGAGGACACAGGATAGTTCCCAGTTCCCCCCTCATTCCCCAGGATGATCCCTCCCTTTTTTTTGCCAATGCCGGGATGAACCAGTTCAAGGGGATCCTACTGGGGAAGGAGAAACGGGCATTTAAGAGGGCAACATCCTGCCAGAAGTGCCTGCGAGCCAGCGGGAAACACAACGACTTAGAGGAAGTGGGAGGGGATGGTTTCCACCACACCTTCTTTGAGATGTTGGGGAACTGGTCATTTGGGGACTACTACAAGGAAGAGGCCATCGGTTATGCCTGGGATTACACCACCCGGATTCTGGGCCTTTCTCCCCAAAGGCTTTGGATCTCCGTTTACCAGGATGATGAGGAGTCCTATCGGATCTGGAGAGAGTCCGTAGGTATCTCCGAGGAAAAGATAGTCAAGCTCAGTGAGAAGGATAATTTCTGGTCGATGGGGGAGGTAGGTCCCTGTGGACCCTGCTCTGAGATCTACTACGACTTTGAGCCAGAAGAGGGTGGAGGGTTTAACCCAGATAGCAATCGTTTCTCGGAGATTTGGAACTTGGTCTTCATTCAGTTTAACAGAGAAAGATCTGGGAAGCTCTCCCCCCTTCCCTTCAGGAGCGTGGACACTGGTATGGGGCTGGAAAGGGTGGCCGCGGTAACCCAAGAGGTGAAAGCAAACTATCAGACGGACCTATTCCGCCCTTTGATGGATTGGTTAAAGGAGATCTCACCCAATGGGGACCTCCGCTCCCGCAGGGTGATCTCAGACCATATCAGGGCTCTCTCCTTTTCCATTGCCGCGGGGGTTATCCCCTCCAATGAAGGAAGGGGCTATGTGATCAGGAGGATACTCAGGAGGGCGGCCAGATACGGCCGACTTCTGGGTTTGAAGGGACCGTTTTTATATCAACTCTCCAGTTTGGTGGTTGATTTGATGGGGGAGATCTATCCGGAGCTGGTGGCTAAGAGGGAGCACATAGCTTTGGTGATCAAGGCGGAGGAGGAGAGGTTTGGGGAGACCCTGGATCTGGGAATGGGGCTTTTCTCCCGGGTGGCCCAGAGGGTCAAAGGCCAAGGGGGGAACACCATTAGCGGTCAGGAGGCCTTCAAGCTCTATGATACCTATGGCTTCCCCTTGGACCTCATTCAGGTAATGGCCAAGGAGGAGGGCCTGGGGGTGGATTTAGAGGGCTTCAACCTTCTGATGGAAGAGCAGAGGGAAAAGGCAAGAAAAGGAGCAAAATTTGGCTCTGGGATGCAGGTCTCTGTTGGGAAGATACCGCCAACTAAGTTTTTGGGATATGAAACCCTGCAGACAGAAGGGAAGATCATCTGGTTAAAGGGAAATGAAGATAGGGTTGAACTGGGTTTGGACCAGACCCCCTTCTATGCCGAACAAGGGGGGCAGGTAGGGGACAGGGGGGAAATTTCTGCCCTCGGTTTAAGGATCAAGGTGAAGAATACGATCAGGAGGGAGGGGGCAACTATCCATTTAGGCAAGTTAGTAGTCGGCCAGCCTAAGGAGAGGATGGCCGTGACCGCCCAGGTTGACGAGAATTGGAGAAGGGGAGTAGAAAGGAGCCACACAGCCACCCATCTACTCCAGGCCGCCTTAAGGCATGTCTTAGGGGAACATATCCACCAGTCCGGCTCCTTAGTGGAGCCGGACAGGTTGAGATTTGACTTCACCCATTTTAAGGGCTTAACCCCAGAGGAGATCCAGGCCGTTGAATCGCTGGTCAACAAGAAAATTAGGGAAGACCTCAAGGTGGAGACCTACCTGACCTCTCTGCAAGAGGCCAAAGCTCAAGGGGCCATTGCCCTCTTCGGGGAAAAGTATGGAGAGAGGGTAAGGGTGATGAAGGCGGGCGATTTCAGCTTGGAGCTCTGTGGGGGAACTCACTTACAAAGCACCGGACAGATAGGGTGTTTTAGGTTGGACAAGGAAGAGGGTGTAGCTGCCGGGGTGAGGAGAATAGAGGCCCAGGTGGGAGAGAAGGCCTGGAGATTAGCCCGAAAGGAGAAGGAGCTGGTGAGTAGGCTCTCTGCTGTTCTCAAATCGGAGCCCGCCGATCTGGAGAAGAGGCTAAGAAAACTCCTCCAGGAGAGGGCAACCCTCCAAAAGGAGACCCAGAGGTTGCGAGGCCTCTCCTATCGCCAGCTTGTAGAGGGGATAGTGCGGAAAGCAACGATAGCAAACGGAATAAAGGCTGTCTGGGGGAAGGTAAAGGTAGGAAGCCAGGAGGAACTTCTCCAGATGGGGGACGCCCTCAGAGGGGAGTTGAGGTCAGGGATAGGCCTGTTAGGGGCCATTATAGAGGGAAAGCCCGCCCTCCTGCTTTTGGTGACCAAGGATCTGGTCTCCGAAAGGGGGCTTAAGGCGGGTGAATTGGTGGGGAAAGTTGTCGCGTTAATGGGGGGAAGGGGTGGAGGAAGTCCCTATCTGGCCCAGGCTGGAGGGGGTAATATCGATAAGCTGGACGAGGCCCTGGAAAGTCTGCCATCCATTTTGAAGGAGAGCCTCTGATGTCCGTCTTCCAGAGGCTTCTTGGTTCCAGGAAGAAGAAGGGGGCAGCATTATGGGCACTCCTCGATCCGGACAGGGCCCAAGGGGAGGGGTTCCTCGATCTTGCCCTGAGATGTGAAAGATCCGCTGTAGATGCTCTCCTTGTGGGAAGCAGTCTGCTCCTCTCCTCCAGGTTTGAGGAGGCGCTTAAGCTAATAAAGGGCAGGGTCTCCCTGCCGGTGATCATCTTCCCTGGTAATGCCAATCAGATTTCCCGCTATGCAGATGCCATCCTCTACCTCAGCCTGATTTCGGGGAGAAATCCAGACCTCTTGATTGGGGAACAGGTGAAGGCTGCCCCCCTGATCAGGGAATACGGCATAGAGCCCATATCCACAGGCTATATGATAGTTGACTCCGGAGGCCCGACTGCGGTCCAATTTATGAGCAACACCCAACCTCTTCCTCAGGGAAGGCCGGATATCGCTAAGGCCCACGCCCTGGCCGCCCAGTATCTGGGGATGAAGATGCTCTATTTGGAAGCGGGAAGCGGCGCCAAAAGCTCGGTCCCAGAGAGGATAATAGAGGGAGTCAGAGGTTATGTAGACCTCCCTCTCATCGTGGGAGGGGGGATAAGGACTCCGGAGCAGGCAGCCCAGAAGGTGGAGGCCGGCGCAGACTTTGTGGTAGTAGGCAATACCTTCGAGGAGACCGGAGGCCAGGAGAAGATAGAAGCTTTCTCCCAGGCCATCCACCAGGCCGGGGAGAAAAGAATAAAAACATCACCAATTTCTAACACTTGATGTGCCTGGTGCGAAAGTTTAGAGCCCCTGATTTATCAGGAGTCCGAAGAGAATGCTTTTCAGTCTGTCCCACAAAAAATGTCAGGTGAGCAACTAACCCCTATTTTGGGGGAGTAAAAATGAGGGTTTTGGCACTGAGAAATCCCGGAGTTAAATATGGCTACATTTGAGCTTGGTTCAACTACAGCCAAAGGTGGTTTTGCCAACGAAAAGGCTGTTTGTAATAAGTTTAATAGTTGGGAAAACGATAATGAGGCTCAAATTTGGCTCAAGATCATGGGATATAATCCAAAAGAAATAGAGTCTGTGGAGGCGATTCAAATACCAACTCGGATGAAAAGAAAAGATGTTGATCAATTAGGATTAAAGGAGAGTTATGAGGAACTGATGAGATTTAAAAAGTCAGACGCTCAAATAAGGATTGTGATTACTATTGGAAAGATAGTAAAGATTGAAAACCTATCAATGAAGAAAGCAAACTCAGACGCAGATTATAATCAGGTTGATAAAAGATGGGTGGGAACATACCAAGAAATATGGAAATTTGACGATGATGTAGCATTTGGGCTTAAACTTTTTACAGGAGAGATTAACCATGCTTCTTATCCTGAGATAGTCAAAAACAAGGTGTTGAGAGACAGGAGAAGGATGTTCCTTGATGAACTTCCAGATGATTTAAGGTTTAAAATTCTAAGCTTCTTCACTGAGAACAAAATCCTTGTGGTTACAGATATCCTGAAAGGCAGAGGAGGTCTATCTGCCAACTGGTTGTTAGTGACAAGATATAACAGGGAAGATGACAACACTACATGGATTCTAAAGGATATCAATACAGCAATGAACTTCTTTGGTTCTGGAGAAGTAAGGTTGTCGCCCCGAGGAAGTCTTTACATTGGGAAGATTACTATGCAGAGGAAAGGTGGTACTCCAGATCCAACGAAGTTACAATTCAAAATAAAACCATGTGAGTTATTTAAATTGGAGAAATGAATATGCTCCTCTTAGCAAAAGTGAAATTTGATTTAAGAGATCCAGACGAACTTTACTTTGCTCAAAGGGAAATAGATAGTTTATTGGGCGAAAAAACGAAGTTTATTAGAACCATTGCATCCCTTGTTAAAGCGGAACCGTTCAAGTTGCTTGATGATGAAGTCATTCATTTGATGACTCGATTAGTTTATATGGGTGAAGGGCAAGGATATTTAGCAAAGATACCGATTCAAGAGATAGTAAGCATAGTAAAAAAGGCAACTTTTTTCAGAGAGATTTATGTGATTTTCAAGGCAAAAAATAATATTGAAGTATTGAAAGGCTTATTTAAAAAGGTAGGTATAACAATTATCCCTGGACAATTGGAGGAAGAAAAAATATATCCAAGTCCTTATACACAGATTTTCTTAAAGAACGTATCGGAAAATAGTAAATTAGTAGCAATTAGATTTTTGCCTTTCCAAACACTTTTTGAATATGCAACGGAGGTAAAGAAACTTCCAGCAGCAGTATTCCGTCCTAAAAATAGCAAGAACTGGACAGAATACTTTAAGGAGAAAGAAAATGGAATAGAAAAAGGTATAAAAGAATTACTTGAACATATGAAAATGGGTCATTATCGTTCGCCCCACTTTGGACTTGGGAAAAATCATGTGGGTGACTTTGTAGACTGGGCATCTACTGACCTGAGAAAACCCTTTCTTCATTACCTCCATAAATACAAAGGAAAGGGCGACCCAAGAATATCTCGTGCTTTGATAAATTTGTTACATGTGAAGGAAGGAGATACAATCCTCGACCCTTTTGCAGGTTCAGGAGCATTTATTGCTGATGCCCCCACTATGGGATTAAATGCTATCGGTATAGAAATTTTGAATATAGGGAAGATGATTGCTGAGGTTAAATGTAATTTAGGTATTAATATCGCAAATTTACGGAACTCCATAATCAAATTATTTGAATCTATAGATGGCATGCTTTTCAAACAAGATATAAAGGATGAGCTCATAGAGACAAAGGAGAAAATTAGAAAAAACACTGGCAATGGTAGAGCTTATGAGAATATCAGCTCACATTTAGCAAAAATTATACTTTTAAAAAAGGGAATAGAAAAATTAGATGATACAGAAGTAAAGACATTTCTTCTAACTCTCTTGAGTCAAAAGATTGTGGAATATTCCGAAAAAAGGAGAGGATGGGATGTTATCAATACCTTCAAATCTTATGTTGAGGATAGATACTTAACTTTGTGTGCCACCAAAAATCTTGCGAGAATACTTGGTGTGAATCTTAGTGGAGGGAAAGTCACAATAATCAAAGGCGATTCAACTAATATGTCAATGATCGAAAATAATTCTATCGATGGAATGCTAACCTCTCCTCCTTATTTTGATGCATTAAACTATATCGGGAATAACAAGGTTTCAATTCTAATACTAGATTTAGATGAAGATCTTACCTGGGAATCCACGAAACAATTTTATGAAGCAAAACACAGAGACGAAGGACGGCATGAAAGATTGCCGTTCTTTGTCAGTGATAGATATTTTTCTGTTCAATTGCCTCCCTCAAGTTTGAAGCTTATAAAACTGCTCCAAGAATCTCGTAGGGTTTATAAATCAAAGGTAGTTGAGAATTATCTGAAGATGATGAAGCTTTCATTTGAAGAGTGTCACCGTGTTTTACGCAATGGCAAGTATTACTTGATGGTGGTTAGCAAATATCATAGATGGACCATAAATGGGCACGAACAAACGATCGAAACATCATCCATACTGGCAGATCTAGGAAAATCTGTAGGCTTTAGAGTAGAAGATGTCATTGAACATGGCTTATCAAAGGCCGATAAAGGTAAGATCGGGGTAGAGAACATACTGGTTTTCCAAAAATGATAAAGTTCGACTCAAACTGAAGAAGAAGGATTTGAAGTATTGGAAAAGTAGTTTCCGATAATTTTATGGACATCCCCTCATCCAGGCAATAGAGGGAAACAAGATACTGGTCATTTTTAAACTGCCGGTCGAATCTCCGTTTCAGGAGATATGAAGGAGAATTAAATATGACTCGTGCTTTGACGCCCTATGAGGAACGAAACGAATACTATGCCACGATACAGCTTGGCAGGGATGTAAAAGCTCAAACAGAACTCATTAGTAGGCAGACACGGGAACTAGTTGCTACACACCTTGCCTCAGCCAATGGAATCATTGCCAGCCAAGAGAGAGTTTCGGAAGGCATAGATGAAATTTCTTACAGAATTGAAGACGTCGCAGAAGGTATTTATGGCCTAAAGGCGGCTTTTGAGTGGGGTATTGATGAAGTTGTCTGGCAGATAGAACAAAATAGAGAAGTTTTAAAAAATATATTAGAAGCTATAACCAAGCCACTTGATACGCAGGCGAAAGAACTGAGACGGCGTGCGGAAAAAGCTTATGCAAATGGGTGGATCGATGACGCTTTAGATGACTTTTTGGAATCGGAAAAAAAGAACAGGTATGATTTTGTGGTTCACATCAGCTTAGGGCATATCTATCTTTTTCACGAGCACAGCAACGCAAAAGCCTTAGAGTATTATGAAAAAGCGGTTAAATATGCCAGACCTGAGTCAAGTTATTATACAAGCTATGCCTTAATCCACATAGCCTTTATAAAGTATCTCGAAAAACAGGTCGAGGAGACCGAACGTTATACAAAGGAAGCAATCCAGCTTAGTCCAGACTTTACTGAGGCGCTTTATCGGAATGCACAGTACAACGCTGTTTTATTTAACGCTGACAAAGCTATCCCTTCTCTCGAAAGGGCAATTAAAATAGATGTCAACTACTGCGAGAAGGCAAACAATGAAAAAGAATTCGATGAAATAAAAGCAGATGTAAAAAAACTGTTTGAAAAACTAAGAAGAGAAGAAAAGAGTAAGGTTGACAGCAGATACAAAACTTTTAGAGAAAGACTAAACGCATTTAATGATCTTAAGAATCAAGTCAAACCTGAAGGCATTACAATGGCCGTAAATACACAGCTTGAGAACTATATGCAGAGGGTAGAGACCCTGATTCAACGAAACAGCTACCGCGACTATCTGGAAGCCGGGAAAATTCTCTCAAAGAGTGAAGATTTGCTAGTGCAAGAAATATCCAGTCTACGGAAAAAAGTTCAAGATAAAAGAGAAGAATGTAATGATTCAATAAAAGAATTTGAGACCGCGCATCGGCAGAGAAAAGAGGATTTTCAGGAACGTTTTTGGTTGTTTTTGTATTTTCTACCTTTAGCTGGTCTCCTTCTTTATCTTGCCATAATAGGACCTGGAGAAAAGAGTGGTACAGCTGAAGTCATTTTTGCTCTTATAATGGCCGCCGTTCCTGTTTTAAACTGGATTGTGTGGATACTTCTTATAAAAAACGACCCCGTTCTCTGGATAATGACGATCGCATGTATTGCAGGTTATTGGATGATTTACGCTGTGCTGGCATCCAGAATTAGCAGTAACATAGAAAATTATAGAACGAGGATAAGACGCCTCGAAAGGATAGAGGAGATTTCTAGGGATATCGAAGGATATCGAAAGAGGTCTTAGTCGTGGCCTTTGACAGATGATAGTAGATAGGGCGTCCATTAAATTATAAATTGACAGGGAAAATCCTTTTTGGGGCTTCAGGCAGCGCCAAGCACGAATTGAAGCAGGAAAGCACTTCCAATAGGGCAAGCTCCGAGTGAATTTTGCAATCGAGCGGTTAGGGGACTTGGTGTAAGTGCAATAGCTCTTGCTAAGAAGCTGGGGTTTTCCCGTCCGCGGTGAGCATCTCTGTGAAGGGGGGAGGAAATAGCCAAAGAAAAATGATTTGAAGTATTGGAGATGGAGTTTTTCATAATTTTATGGAAGTCCTTCCATCTCCTTATACCTTAGAAGGGGACCAAGTGAGATTTCTGTCTATCCAATGAGATCTACCGCTGAAGAACCAATGGAACAAGTTCCTGGTTGATTGGTTACCCAAAGCCGAATATGAGAAATGGTTAAAGGAAGTCAAGAAGTGAGAAAAGCAGTGTTTTTAGATAATCTCTTCTGGAAAAGAATGGTTGGTAAAACGACATCGGGATTAGGTGGATGTGAGCATTACACCAGATTTTATCCATATTGAAGTCAAAAAACAGAGTTACGAGATTTCGCTCCATGCAGATGATGAAAGAGTTGCCGAGGCTTTAACTATCTCTCAACTGGAGTTTGCCCTATTGAATTGCGAAATTATAGAACAATACTCCAATGATCCACGAGGAGAAAGTTGCTTGGCGATGGGCCTCACACCTGAAAAGACACCGGTTCACATTCATCCTATGTGGAAATCCCTTCGGACTTTCGCTTCTCATCTGGCGAGAAAATATGGTGATTGTTTCTACTTATGCCTCATGAAGTCAGGCGGCGAGGCCGTTTACTTAGCTTTGAAGATGCCCTTATGGGCGTCTGTACCCAATCTTAAGAGCGGGAACCTGTCTTGCATTTTCAAAAGGGCCGAAACCACTAGAGGTCTCTTCCTATAGATTCATTCTCGTCCTGTTAGTTGTCGGTAAGATTAAGGGGGACAGTGATGAAAGTCGCCTCAATTATGGCCGAGAGAGTCCTTAAGGTAAGAATGGATGATTCTATCGGAACAATCCGCAATATCTTGGAGCACGTTGAGTTTCACCATCTTTTGGTGGTGAAAGGCCGAGAATTGGTTGGTATCCTATCGGATCGCGATGTTTTAAGGGCGATCAGTCCGTTTCTGGGCACGCTCTCCGAGGAGCAACGTGACATGAGCATTCTGAACAGGAAAGTGCATCAGATTATGACTCGGAACCCGATCACCGTAGACAAAGATACCAGCATAGAAACCGCCGCGAGCCTACTGTTAGAGAATAACATATCATGCCTCCCGGTGGTCTCACCTGAGGGTTGGATCGAGGGAATCGTGACATGGAAAGACATTCTCAGGTCCTACGTGGGGGAAAATAAAACATTACCTGACTAAAATAGCTGACAGAAGAGAGAGACCTTTAAGAGAATGAAAATCTTTCGAGCCATAGCCAAGATTTGAAAGAGAAGAAAACAAGAGAAAAACCCTCATGGGCCACAATAATAATTTCGCTCTTTGCAGTTGGCCTTTCATGTTACGCAACATACATCGCATCACAAGCGAGAAAGGATGCTCGAGCCGTCGCGCACCTCGATTTCCGTCCCCTGTTGCGTATTACGACACAACTTCAAGAGAGCAAAGGCGCTCCCCCACATTTGACTATTTGGAACATGGGGCCGGTCGATGCGATTCAACTGGAAGTCCAACTTTTCGCTCTTATTTTCTCTCCCGGACGTCAGAAAATCAGGACTATCGTGACCGGATCAACCGAGGAAAAGAGAATAGAGAAACTATCCACCTGGAATCGTGTATCAGTATCACTCCCTGACCACTGGCTAAATGTCCAGGCTCGGACCGCAAAGCCAATGGAAAACAACGTCATGGAAATCCGGCTGATCTATCGGCGCGAGGCTGACCTAAGACAATTTGTTGAACGCGCTTTCTACTTCGTAAACCCAGAAGGCCAGTGGGTATCCGAAAACGATGGCTCTCTTTCCAAGGAAGTTTACAGTCCCATAATAAAAGCCGCGAACCAGACTCCTGCTGTTGGGCTCTTGTGGCCATTGTTCGATCCACTTCATCCCGCTGAGGATGTGATGGACAATTTTTAGTAAACCTGAGGATATAACCAAGAAGTTCAAGCTCCTCATCGCCATGGCCTTAGATGCATCTCACGGAGCTATTCAGGGGGTGAAGGCATTGGCTCAGTTAGCAATGCAAGCTGGGGCCACGAAAGAGGAGATCGCCGAGGCATTGAGAGTTGTCCAATACATCAGTGGGGTAGGCAGCGTTTACACAGCCGCGCATGCTTTTGAGGAGTTATTCTAATTTGAGTTAAGAGAATGTCCTTCTATTCATTTATTTGACCCCTAGATTTCCGCTTTGATATTTGTTATTACTACTGGCAGCCCTTAGCAAACCACTTCTCAATTTGAACCTGGTTGAAAAGCTGGTTTGTTGGGAAGGATAAAAGCCTTGGGTTTTTGGGGTTGGCTGATTTTGCTTGACAGGGGAAAAAAAGTTTATAGATTGGTTTGTGAAGTGTTGCCTTATGGAACTTATATGGAACAAGATAACCCGTGATTGGTTTAAATAAGGATGAGTAAACGAACTCTGGAGATTCGAGACATGGCTGGGAGTAAAATTTGCCGTTCCCCGAAGTAGAAAGAGTAATCTACAAAAGAAATCCTCTCGACCGAGTGATTTGTCAGTTGAGGTTTCCTCCTATTCTGAAAATAGATGCTGAAGTACCATCTGAATTTCAGAATAGAGTGCGAAAGGATTACCCAGGCTTCTCAGAGAAATGGAAGGGGGAGGTTCCTTGGGAGGTGAAAGGGCAAATCCCACCTGAGGTATCAAGTCAAATACTACAATCTTCTGGGAACAAGAACTACGAGTTCTCTTCGGATGACGGCCAATGGAAGGTAAACTTAACACGCACTTTTATTGCTTTAAGTGCAAACAAATACAAAAGGTGGGAAGGATTCAAAGATAGACTATCTGGCCCTTTGAGTGCTCTAATTGATGTTTATTCCCCCGCACATTTCTCAAGAATCGGGTTAAGGTATATAGATGTAATAAGGCGGTCAGTATTAAACTTAGGTGATGTTGGCTGGAGTGAGTTACTTCAACCATACATATTAGGAATACTAGGTACACCAGAGGTGGGTAAGCATGTTCAGGCTTTCGAAAACGCACATGAAGTTCGTCTGTCGGATGGAGAAAGTATGGCTAGACTAATAACAAGGTTCGTAGAGCACACTGGTGATGGGGAAATATGCTATATGATTGATAGCGATTTCTACAACACTAGCAAGACGGGTATCGATGCCACGATAGAAAAACTCGATTATTTCAACAAACGTGCATCTAGACTCATTCAATGGTGCATAACTAATCGCTTACATCAAGCCATGGAGCCTCAGATACTATGATAGACCATTATCAGGAAACCAATTCTGTAGTATTTGCGTTGCCTCATGAGTTTAGGACTTGTTCGAAGATAGCTGCGAGTTCTGGGCCATGTATTCCCAGTAAAGAGTACGAAGTTAAAACCAAGCAACTCAGTGCGCGCCCTTTCTTTATTGAGCAACTCGATGCACATCCCCTTTTTACTGAGCCCTCAAATGAAACAATTGGTGGAAGCTTCAAAGCACGCTTCTTGCTACTACCAGAGTATTCAAGTTTAGTAGGATGCGCATTGGATACTATCCACCAAACGGAGAATCAGTATGTCGCCAAAGAGGCTAGAAAATTATTATCAATTATCCAGGGGGCGATTGCGTCCTTTAAACAATTCGGGGTTGATCTAGACTACCTTCCCCCATTGCAAGCCTTCAATGTTGATGATGGATCTGTCTTAATTGAATGGATATTTAGTAACTTTAGGATCGGATTCAATATTGAGCCAAACTCAGAAGATTCAGGTTGGTATTTGGTTTCAAACGAGAACTTGGGGGAAATCAGTGCGTCTGGATATACTTCAAGTATAGACATTACGCTGATAGTTTTCTGGCTTTTGAATTTTGCTCTCTCAAATTCCTGAATATGAGCTTCCCAGATAATAGCATAAGAGGGATTCCAGATAAATCCTTTATGACTAATGATTCATTCGGTTCCCATCTCTTCTATTTCAAAAAAGAACATACTAGAGATGATGGATGGATAGAACAATCAATCAACTGGGAAGATGATGACTCTGCAATTGAGTTTACCCTCAACCAGAGAAAAGAGAATGGACAAAAACAGTTTAAGGTAGGAGTTTTAATAATCCCTCGTGATGAAATAGATAGGCTTAAAAGACGCCCCACTGTCAGCGGTATACTTTCGTATGAGAGGCAATACTTGGAGAATAATCCCTACCATGGGAATATCTTGCTTCAGTCGAACGTCCCAAAACCCATTATGAAAAGGATGGCAGCGGGTCTAGCATTAGCTGTGTCTATATTTATTCCCCAGCATCAGAACTAAAAACGTCTACCCAAGATAAAACAGGCAATTACCTCAACTGCTAGTAAGAGATAGTACAAAGAACGGTTAAAGTCATTGTGTAGGGCACAAGCTAACCTCTCGCTAACCCAAGGCGTAAGAACTTCCCACTTTGGACGATGTGGGAAGTTTTTTGTTGACAGACCCCCAGAAGGAGGCATATTTTAGGGGTAATGGGAAACCTATTTCACGCTTAAAAGTAAATAGGAACTATGGCTAAACAGCAACTTAAAGATTCAGAATATCATCTATCCAGCAGAGGAGATCAAAAAGATAATCAACACCACCATCCATTTCAGGGACAGGTGTATTTTAAAGACCTTTGCCCAGACAGCAATGAGACGGTTTAAGTCGGCCAATTTGGATGTGAGAGATATTGACTTTGAACGAAGGCTTATAGATATTCGGGAAGGGAAAGGAGGGAAGGCGCAAACGATTCCGGCAACAGAAGATCTTTTAGGAGACCTAAAGCATCTCTTAGGCAAACATAGGAAGGAAGCAGTGTTTACTAACCCCAGTGGTGACAAGCTCACCGTCAGGCAGATCAACAACATTATAGCAAGACCAGGACAGCGAGCAGGTATCCAGAACCCAAATCCTTAAGTTCAAGGGGTTAGGGGTCACATCTTTATTCTCGACTTTCCGATTTTTGCCTTAAACAACGCCAAGCGTTAACGCGAGGAGGTATCTCCCAATAATGTAAGCTCAGAGTCTACACTGTTATTGGGTTGTAAGGGAACTTGGTGTTGAGTGCAACAGCTTTTGCTAAGAGGCTGAGTTTTTCAGCCCCTGGTAAGCATCTCCGTGAAGAGGAGGAAGAAAATAGCCAAAGAAAAAGGAAACGTTAGGAAAAGAGTTTTTTATAATTTTATGGGCGCCCCTATTTTTCACGATGAGGGGTTATGCAGATCATATGCGATTCGATTATCGCAAGGCACAAAGGCATCTGAAGCGATTTGTGGAGTTTGGCCTGCTTGAGATGGTTGGCGCTGGCCCGGCCACGAAATACAGGATCTTGAGGCAGTGATCACGACAAAAATCCCGACAAAATGTCGTGATCAAAGGAACATAAAGACGGGCATAAAATTATAAATTGAAGGAGAGAAATCTTTTTGGGCTTCATGCCGTGCGAAGTATGCATTGACATGGTGAAGTCCCCCAAAATGGTGCCAGCCTGCAGTGGATTTTGCTATTGCGCGGTGAGGGAACTTGGTGTTGAGTTGCAACAGCTCTTGCTAAGAAGTTGGGGTTCCCAGCTTGCAGGGAGCATCTATGTGAAGAGAGGGGAGAAAATAGCCAAAGAAAAAGGATTTGAAGTATTAGAAAGGTAGTTTTTTCAATTTTATGGACATCCGTCCCCCTTATCGTCCTAAAAGAGGAGGTGGTTAAATGCATAAGATAACTGCATATATTGAAAAGGACCCAGAAACAGGGTTGTATGTGGCTGTTGTCCCAGGGATTCCTGGCGTCCATACTCAAGCAGAGACTTTGGATGAACTGCAAAAGAATCTTAAAGAAGTGGTTGAATTATGCTTAGAAGAAATGGACCCTGAGACTAAGAAGCAATTACCTGATTTTGTGGGTATCCAGCAGGTTGAGGTGGCAAGTTGAGCCGAATTCAAATTATAGATACTAAGGAAATGGAGAAACTACTGTTTCTGTTGGGGTTTAAGAAAATCCGCCAGAAAGGGAACCACGCTTTTTACAGGCATCCCGATGGAAGAATTACTACTCTTCCTCACCATAGAGGGAGAGTCTTGGCGCGTCCTTTAATAAGAGAAATCCTAAGAGAGATAGAAATTAGTGTTGATGACTACAATCTATACTTGAAGAAGATATAGATGTAACTTCCGATAACACAGCATAAAAGGTTCGTACCTTACGGCACTCACCCAAACCCAGTGAAAATAACCAAAAAATCTGAGGTCAAATCTTTAAATACTAAATTAAAGGGCATCGCTTTCAGGGAACACTGAGTATCAAGCCTAAATTGCTAATTAGTGTCTGTCCGAATTCGCCATTCCCGCACGCCGTTAGCGGGAATCCATTACTGGCCTTAAGTAGATTCCGGCTTAAAGATTGCCGGAATGACAAGAAATATGGATGTTTCCGGACAGACACTAATTAAAGGTTTGACCCTCTCAGGTTGTTCTCTAACTTGTTGATTCATGTTGGTTTAAACATCCCGCTCTAATAAAAAATTCAAAAATCACTGGACAAAAGCGTCTACATTTATCATAATGTGTATACAGTTTTGTCCAATGAGGTTTTTATGAATAAAAAAGTTGAGATGATATACAAAGTGTTTAGGAAATATGGTTGTTTTGCCAGAACAAGAGATATTCTGGCAGTCGGAATTCATCGCCGTGATATAAAAAGAATAAGGGACAAGGGAAGGATAATACGGGTAAAAAGAGGGTTTTATCGTCTCTCAGAGATTCCCGTTATTTCCAATCAAGGGTTTATTGACCTTGCCTGTGCTGTGCCTGAAGGAGTTATCTGTCTGCTCTCGGCTCTCTCTTATCATGAGCTTACTACTTTCAATCCCTCAATCATATCGATGGCCCTCTGCAGGGGGACAAGGCGGCCTAAAATTGAATATCCACCTGTTCAGTTCTATCATTTTTCTACCAAGCAATTTGAGGCAGGAATTGATGAGATAGAAATCAAAGGTCATAGGGTTCGTATCTACTCTCCAGAGAAAACTATTTGTGACTGTTTTCGATATCGTAACAAACTGGGGCTTGATATAGCTAAGGAAGGTCTATCTGAATATCTTAAGCGCAAGGATCGCAATCTGGAGAAACTGCTTGAATATGCTGAAATTTGCAGAGTGAAGAGACTTCTTGAGACCTGGATTAATGCTATGATTTAGGAACAAAATAGTAGAGTGTGAAGGGGGCAACCCTCAGAAATAGACATTGACCGTGATCGTATGTCTCCTCCAGTGTCTCGAAGGTGCTGTGGAAAGATTCGGCCTGCTGGTCAGGCTTTCTGCTTAAGGCCCAATCATTATCATATGAGGAGTTGCTGAGTAGGTGTAAGGATGCCCCAGCCACTTCAGTTGGGGGGAGGAACTGGGGGAACAAATGTGAGCTATGTAGCACAAAAGGTGAAAGAGCGTCTCAGTTGGGATGGCAGTTCAGGGAATTGGTTAAGAAGTGGATAAGAATCTATTATCTGAGGGCTGAACCTAATTCCCCTGACTTTCCTGTTTCACGTCTTTCGTCTTGTTAACTAACCTCATAGAAATATTCTCAAATCATGGAACGAAACAACAAACCAATGCTTCCAAAAGAGCTTAGGTGTCCAAATTGTGGAGTTGAATTGGAATTGGAACACCGGGAAAGGGTAGAAAGAAGATTTGTTTGCCCGTCTTGTCAAAGTGAAATTGATTTGAGAGAAGAATTATTAGAAGAAGAAACTGATATCCGTCGTCAACCGGACGTTTTTACTCAGTTACAAAAAGCAATCTCTTCTATATTTTTGTCAGTCCAACCGTTAGAAAGGAAAATCCTCATCACATTAGCAGGTATAGTGATTTATAGGTTAGGGTTCTATATCCCTGCACCAGGAATAAATACAGGTTTATTTAACGATTTTTTCTATAATACTACTAGCGCTTTATTGACCCATTCGATTTTCTCCTTAGGAATTAGGCCGTATATAATTGCCTCTATTTTGGTCATTCCGTTAGGCGGGGTTATCCCATGCCTAAAACGCCTTCGTGACGGGCCTGTTGAACAGCGCTATCAATTCGATATGATAGTTTATATTGCCACTATCATCATAAGTGTACTTCAAGCCGAGAGAGCAGCGGAGGTTCTGAGTAGCATAGATATCCTCGGCCGCCCTCTTATAAATTCTGGGTGGGGTTCCCACCTGATATATGTTCTTTCCCTAACCTCAAGCACAATGCTATTGGTGTGGATTGCAGATCAAATCACTAAAAGAGGCATCGTGAATGGCGTAGTGCTTTTTTTCCTAATCGATATTCTTGCTCAAGTGATACCTTCAATTATAAGGATTATAAGACGATTGAGCGTACCTACTGAAGGGGTTGATCCACTAATGAAAGGCATATTGTTACTTATAGTATATATCGCATTGATAGGGTTTTCGATCGTCATAGTAAAGGCCAAAAGAAACATTCCACTCAAGCGGATCAGTCGGAGAGTAAAAAATGAAAAAAGCAGGGATACCGCACTTCCTATTCGGATAAACAAAGTTGGAATCTTCCCCATTGAAATTGGGCAGAAGATCTTGTTTATACCAACTTTCTTAATCATTGCCTTCCCTAAAGGCATTTCCCCAGGATGGCAGGGCAACTTGTTAGATCCTAAGAATTGGCCTTACTGGCTGGGCTATGGAATTTCAATAAGTTTGTTAACTTATCTGTATTCTGTAATGAGCTATGATTCAAAAGGATTAGCAAATAAAATTGAGAGATATAGGTTTAAGATTGTTGAGGGAGATTTAATTGGAGATGTAGCTAAGTATCTTCATAAAATAGTAGAAACGACTATTATACCGGGTGCCATCTTTCTATGTGGCATTGCTATAATTCCGTTTGTAATAAGTGTTTGGTTTGATGTAGGTTTAAACAGTTTTTTGGGGTATTTTCAACTTTTTGTTATTGCTTCCTGTATCGACATTTACCGCCAATTTCGATGGGATTTTGAAATAACTAAGGGAGTTAAAAACAACAAAAACTTGGGAAATGTCGAATGGGTCCCTGTATTCACTGGACAAACGGTTATTGAAGGTGAAATGGTGCGGGAAATCCTTTATGAGTCTGGGATCGGATCATTTATATCCTCAAATCAAGTGATTAGTGCATTAGGTACCCTCGCGTTCTGGGGAACCAGGCATCCTACTTATCCAACTCTCAAAAGCTATCAAAGGTTATTGGGACAAGAGCTAATGGAAGTCTTAGTTCCTTTGAATCGTGTGGAAGAAGCTGAGGAAATTTTAAAATCTAGGGGAATAGTTTAAATATAAAGACATCGGGGTCATTAAATACCAATTGATAATGGAAATCTCAATGCACAATGAGCCAATTCGATGTGTGTGCAACAGCAGCTTTTGCTAAGAAACTGAGGCTTCCCCAGTCTGCGGTGAGCATTTCTGTGAAGAGGAGGGAGAGAATAGTCAAAGAAAAAGGATTTTAAAGTGTTGGAAAAGTAGTTTTTTTACAATTTCATGGACGTCCCCGTCCCCCTTCTTTTTCCCTTGCCCAGCCCCATATCAAGAGTGGAGTTGCATTAGCTGGAATACCAAGAGGTCAAATCAGATGCCCGTACAGTATGTCAATAGAAAGGGGCAGACATATTATCTTCATCAAGGTACCATTAAGAGTGGTAAGCTAAGATATTTCTTCTCCATGAAGGGTGGGGGAACCCTGGTTGACGTCATACCGGGCGGTTTCGAAATCTACGAGAACCCAAATGCCCAAGTCTTCTTACGGAAAGTTCAACCCAAGATCATAACCGATGATGAAATTGCCATCGTAGAAATAGGGATGAAGCGATTCTCTCAGTTACAGTATTACCAAATAGATGTGAAGAAGGGTGTCATCAGTGTGTTTGTGGCAAATCAGGATGTTGATCGCTTGTCAGATATTCTGAGCTTTACTCCCAGAGCGAGAGATGCAAGCATTCAAGATTTACTCCCCCAACTCATATCCTATTCACCGATGCTTCGATTCGTTCTAATCGATAAGGAGAAGCGAGTGTTTGTTGCTCAGAGGTATTGCTTCCTGGGTTCGATTGATGATTGGATTGGCATAGGCACGCCGGACACCCTACAAAATCTCGTAAAAAGATACGTGAAACATTTGGGGCAAGATTCCTACTACGAGCTATCTTGAACCGCGCCTAACGAGTTGCTGCAGCCGACCCCGCTGTCGTGGCTGTTCTTGAGGTTGCGTCGCGGTTGCAGGGTGTCTTTCTGTGGGTCATCCCGTCGTCAAATCTGTATAGCGGCTGAATTTCAGGTCGCTCTGCAGGGAGAGAATAGGGAATTGATTATGGCAAACAAGTCCTTTGATGATTTGCTCGTTGTGGGAACACCGATCTACTTGATAAAGTCTTGGAGCCCCTGTTACAAATGCGGTTCCGCAGAGCCTGTTGTGGCACTCGCTTCGCGGAACATTAGCAAAGTTCCAGGAGATGATGTGTGCATTCTCAGCAACATTCAAGAAATGCCTGAAGAGATACTTCGGCTTATCCAGTCAAAATTAACGAAGGCCAGCCCTTGACATTGAACATTTTCGCCTAACCAAGGCATGCAACGGACGCGGCTTACTGCTACGCCGGTGATGCCTGTTGTTAAGTGCAAAATCTAAGAGGGATGTAGGACTAAATTATGCAGTTCGAATGGGATCCGGAAAAGGCCAAGCGAAACTTGAAGAAGCACGGGGTGTCTTTTGAGGAAGCGGTAACCGTGTTCTATGATCCGCTATCGGCTACCTTTGATGACCCGGATCACTCGGTCGGTGAGTATCGTTATATAACCATTGGTTTATCCTCTCGCGACCGCTTGCTTGTTGTCGCACATGCAAAGAGAGGAGAAATCTTGCGTATCATCAGCGCGCGAATTGCGACCGCGCATGAAAGGAAAAGACATGAAGGATAGACGCAAAAAGGGCCCGGATGAATTACGTCCAGAGTACGAATTTGACTACTCAAAAGCCGTTCGAGGGAAATATTACAGGCGACTGTTGGAGGAAGGGTCTAACGTAGTCGTCCTTGATGCAGATGTGGCTAAAGCTTTCCATGATTCAGCTTCAGTTAACGAGGCGTTGAGGTCACTTCTAAACCTAACTCGTTCCACACAGCGGCTAACCCATCGCTCCAGCGGACGCTCGTAAACTCGCGCCCCGTTAAGCCGCCGCAGGTTTGGATAAGGGAGAGGGGCATAAAATTATAAATTGACAGGAGGGGGCCACCTTTTTCTTTATGCCATGCAAAACATGCATTGACGTGGTGAAGCATCCCCAAATGGTGCCAGCCTGCAGTGGATTTTGCTATTGTGCTGTGAGGGACTTGGTGTGAGTGCAACAGCTCTTGCTGAGAAGCAAAGGCTTTCCCAGCCTCGGATAAGCATCTCTGTGAAGAAGGAGAGAAAATGGCCGAAGGAAAAGGATTTGAAGTATTGGGAAAGTAGTTTTTTATAATTCTATGGATGACGTCCCTTTATCCCTTCACTGTTAGTTACAAGGTCAGGAGATTATGAAAAACAGCGTTGATCCGAAAGATGTCAAGAAACTCCTTAATGAAGCAATAGACATTGCTGACAATTTGCACCGCAATTTCGTTGATGCTGCTCAAAGCATCGGATACTCCCGTGATGTGTTGTTACGTTCGAAGGACCTGGTGTCCTGTAAGAGCTTGAAAGGTCAACCTATCCCAACCTGATAGGTGGCCAATTCCTCCATAAACCAGATATGGTCTGTTATCTCCGCTGCCATTGCTGGACTACGGTGTTGATAACTACCAGATTCATCCTTTATCCTGAGGCTCCTGTGATCCCAACAGAAGTTGTAATAGCTAACAGAGAGCCAACTCTGGTTCACCCCGTTAGGTATGAAATTATCTAACGGGGTGAATATGATCAGCAACCTTCTTTGAAAACTCATAGGTCTTCCGAGCCTTTCTGGCATTGAGATGCCGATCAGTGCCATTATAGCGTTCAATGAAAGCAACATTGACCTTCTTGGAGACAGTTGACTCCTGCAGTGCCTGCTGAAGGGCCTCTCGGGTGCCAAAGACTAAACGAATCTCTACCTTTACTACTCTACCTCTCTCTCGCCTCTTACACACGGTGGCAAAGAGAAGATCAGGAGGAGCCACCTTGTAAGGCTTCTTAGGCCGTCCAGGCTTTCCGGTAGGCTCTGGGCTTACCTCTTTTCCATAGGTTTCCAGGATGCATTTAGGGTAAAGCCCGTACTCATCGGCTGTCATGAGAGCTGGAGGCTGGCCACCATTAACCCGTAAAGAGAAGTCCTTGACCAATTTCCTTGTGTTCTCCTGGGTCCTTTTGCCCGGAACCAGAGAAACAACCAGCTTCTCTTTGCTGGCCAAGGCTACATGATCCCATTGATCGCCCTTATTGCCCTGAGCCTTCTCCTGTTCACTGAGATGTTTCTCTTTTTTTCCCCACAAAACTCCATTTCTCATCAAACTGGACTTCGTCTATAGCCAGATCCCGCACCAACTCATCATGTAGGGCCTTGGCATGAGGGCCTGCTATCCTGTGTAGCCGAGAAACAGTATCTTTGGAAACCTCTACTAAACGACCTGTCTTGCGGATGCCACAATCCTCACCTAAGTGCTCCAGGATGCTGATGGCCTTTTCCAAAGGGAGACGACTTCCTGAAAGGGCAGTGTGGCTCCGTTCAGAGAACCGTTTGCCACAGGTTTTACACTGAAGCAAGCGAATGGGATTATTCTTTTCATATGTCTGTTGAACCATGATATTTCCATACCCTCTTTTTCCGTAATCTGAGCAGCCAGGATTAATACAGCAAAATTCACTTATGTCTTTCATACTGAGCCTCCTGGTATATAGTAAGTCTTTCTAAAACTACATCTTAACTATACATCAGAAGCTCTAATCTTGTCAAGCCCAATTATGACACCAGGAGAAATTCCGAAACGTTAAATTCCCTATGGTTGGCTTAAGATAAGGGGGCCATTGGTGGTGATGGCAATTGTGTTTTCAAAGTGGGCAGAGAGGCTGCTATCAGCGGTTACCGCGGTCCACCCATCGGAGAGAAGCTCCGCCCTCCAGGTGCCCATATTTACCATTGGCTCCAAGGCCAAAACCATACCGACCTTGAGAAAAGGCCCGCGATGGGGGGGACCATAGTTGGGTAAGTGGAGGTCAACCCTCAGAAAATAGATATTGACATTCTTGGGTGCCCTATTATTCTGGTAGTGGGCAAGCCGTTATGGTTTGTTGGGATCTTCATTGTCCCTGCAGGATACACACTTATGGTAAGGCCTTTGCGGCTGGAGTGGCCTGGAGCGCTCTATCACCTTACAGGGTGAGGAAACCAAGGGCAGGTGATCTTTGGCAATATTGGAATTTGGAGGGATTGTGGGAACAAATGTGAGCTATGTAGCGCAAAAGGTGAAAGAGCACCTCAATTGGGATGGCCAGTTCAGGGAGTCGTGTGAGAGGGCCGAAAAAATCTATTTTCTGAGGGTTGACCCCAATTTTGCTCTCACCAATTCTGCTTCATGTGGGATTGGCCTACCGCTTGTTTTAAACTGTGAGAATCGCCTAATCCCAAGATGATAAGGCGACCCTCAGTTGAAGGATCATAATTAGTCACCAAGGTCTCAAGTAACGGAGCCGTCAGGATAATTTTCCTAACGGCTTCGTTTTTGTTTGTGGGAGTTCAACTTAGAAGCCCAGAGACAGATGTTACCTAGGTGATGTCTCCCATCATTAAGGGGTGAGGCAAACATTTCCTTGACAATGGCTCTACACTTTATTATTATGAAGTTTAGAACCTTAAGAAGGACCTGATCGATGAGCGAACTCTTTTCCCCAGGTGACAAGGTCGTGCATAAGAGGTTGGGTGGGGGATACATTAAGTCGGTAGCCAAAAGGGAGATCGATGGAGAGGAGATAAACTGCCTGGAGATCGATTTCATTATCAGCAATACACGCGCCTATGTGCCCCTCTCTCAAATTGGGCTGGAGGGTTTGCGGAGGCCGATAAGCATCGCAGAGGTGGGAGTGATGAGGGGAACTTTGCTCTCTCCGGCGGCAGAGCTTGCCGGAGACTGGAAGAGCAGAGCCAAATATCTGCGGGATAAGCTCTGCCAGGGGGATCCCTATCGGATCGCCGAGATAATTAGGGATCTCTATCCAGCGGCAAATTTGGACAAATTGACTGCCACGGAGAAGACGATCTTGGAAAAGGCCAAACACCTTTTGGCCAGTGAGATGAGTTTGGTGGAAGGGATTACTCTAAATGAGGCAGTGGGGAAAATAGAGGAAACCATAGAGGATAAGATTTAGGGTAGGGAATGTCCAGGGCAGGGAAGGTCAGAGCAAGGAGGAGGGAGTCTCAGATATTGGAGAGGTATCTGAGGGATGTAAACACTATCCCCCTTCTCTCCCCAGGTGAGGAGGTTATCCTCTCCCAGCGGATAAAGGAAGGGGATCAAGAGGCTTTGCAGAAGCTGGTAAAGTCAAACCTCAGGTTTGTGGTTAGCGTGGCCAAGCAATATCAAAACCAGGGGATGCCCCTTCTCGACCTGATTAATGAGGGGAACATAGGCCTGATAGAGGCTGCCAAGAGATTTGATGCGGCGAAGGGGTATAAGTTCATCTCCTATGCCGTCTGGTGGATAAGGCAGGCCATACTTAAGGCCCTGGCCGAACAGTCCCGTATAGTTAGGCTTCCCTTAAATAGAATAGGCGAGCTCTGCAAGATCGTCAAAAAGTCTAGGTGGCTTGAACAAAGGCTACACCGGGCCCCTCAGATCGATGAGGTGGTGGAAGGCCTGGGAATCGCTGAGGATGAGGCCACAGAGATCATTCAGATAGCGAACCTCCCCGCTCCTTTAGATGCCCCCTTAGAGGGAGAGGATGACCGTAGCCTCCTGCACATTTTGCCCAACAGGAAGCAGCCCCCTCCAGACAAGGAGACTATGGACAAAAGTTTGGTGAGGGAGTTGCAGAGGATATTGGCGACCTTGGCTCCCCGAGAGGCGGAGATAATCAAGCTATATTATGGATTAGAGGGGGAGAGACCCCATACCTTAGAGGAGATTGGGAGAAAGTTTGGGCTCTCTCGAGAGAGGGCCAGACAGATAAAGAAGAAAGCCCTCATCAAGCTTAGACATACTTCCCGAAGCAGTTCCCTGCGACCATATATGAGTTAACCTGGAGGGAAAATGTTAGACGATGAGCTTCTCAAGATTTTGGCTTGCCCGAAATGTAAGGGTGACCTCGAGTATGATCCCCAAGGGGGCTGGCTCATCTGCCACCACTGTAGGTTGAAATACCCCATCCGGGATGATATCCCTGTAATGCTCATAGATGAGGCCGAAAAGTTCTAAAACATGCAGGCCCCAGCCCGACTTACCTTTGCTCACCTAAAGTATATAACCCTTGCCATTACCTTGCTCTTCTCCCTCGTTTTTATGGGTTTAAACCAAAGGGCAAAAATCCAATTGGCCAAGGCTGGCTCCTTGGCCTTCATCCCTGCTCAAAGGTTGTTCTTCTACCTGGTAAGGATGGGGGAGATCTATGCGGAAAACAGGAGGCTCCGCCTGATGAACACCCAACTCTCCCTTGAGGTGCAAAGGATGAGGGGTTTTAAGGAGGAGAATCAGAGACTGCGGAGGATGTTGAATTTCAGGGAGGGAGCTCCCTTCCAGTTGGTTCCTGCTGAGGTCATTGGGAGGGATCCGGAGAGGGCTACCAATTCCATAATCATAGATGGAGGGGAGGATGAGGGGATAGCGGTTAATCAGTCGGTTATCTCTGCCGATGGCTTAGTGGGAAGGGTAATTAAGGTGGGCAGGAAGAGGTCAACCGTGCTTCTCCTCTTGGACCCGGACTGTAAGGCCAGCTCCTTGGTGGAAAGGGGCAAGGTCTATTCCATAATGGAGTGTGATGGGGGGAGATGCTATTTGAAGGGGGTTCCGCTCTATGCTGATGTCCAGGAGGGCGATAAGGTGGTCACTTCAGGATGGGGAGGGATCTTCCCCCCGGGGCTGAAGTTGGGGGTGGTGAAAAAGGTCTCCAGCCAGAAGTCCGCGCTCCTCAAGGGGGTGGAAGTGAAACCCATAATTGATTTTACCTCTCTCAAGGAGGTATTCATCCTCCAAGGGGGGCCAGGTTAATTATGGCCTACAAGATTGGTAAATATCTCCTCCTCTTTCTCCTCACTACTATCCTGCAATCAACGGTGGCCGCTCTCCTTTCCATCTGGGGGATAAAACCAGACCTGCTTCTCCTTCTTCTCTTCTACATCTCCCTCAAGGAGGGCCCCATATGGGGAGCTGGCTGGGGCTTTGTCTTTGGCTTTACCATTGACTCGACCTATGCCCCTCTCCAATTAGGCATTGGTTCCTTTAGTAAGGTTTGCTTCGGCTTTTTGGCGGGGAATTGGGGGGATAAGATCTACTTAGAGACCCCACAATCGAAGGGCCTCTTCCTCTTCTCCCTGGTTACCCTCCATGATATCTTGAGATATGGAATGGGGAAGATAGGCAACTTTGGCCTGGCCTTTTGGTATCCTCTGTTTACCAAAACCTTGCCCACAGCGGCTTACACGGCTATTTTAGGGGCAATCGTTTACTATCTCATTAAAAGACAGGCCAAAAAGGGATATATAATTGGCTCACCCCGGGGGAAAGAGGAAACGGAAAGGGGAAAATAGGTACAAGTCCTCGGTCTGGTTTGTGTTGGTTCTCTTCGGGCTCCTCTCCTCGAGACTTATCTGGCTGCAGGGGCTGCAATCAAAGAGGTATAGGAAATGGGCCGAAGACAACCGGGTAAGGGCACTGAGGATTCAAGCCCCGCGGGGAAAGATAAGGGATCGCCAGGGAAAGGTCATCGCTCAGGATCGTCCCTCCTACACCGTCTCTATTATCCCCTCGCAGTTCGATAAAAACAAAAAGCCTGAGTTATCCGAGGTCCTCCACCTTAATCCAGGCTCTCTCAGTAAGAAGTTGCAGAGGCCAGGGCTGCTCCCCTTTGAACCAGTTAGATTGAAGAGGGATGTTGATTTTCCCACCATCTGCTGGCTGCAGGAGCACGGGCTTTCTGGGGTAATCTACGAGCTGGAACCAAGGAGGTTTTACCCTTATGGAGAGGCAACCGCTCACCTATTGGGCTATGTGGGCCAGCTTACCCCAGGGGAGTATAAAAAGCTAAAACCCTTAGGTTACAGGTACAATTCGGTTATCGGCCGCTGTGGATTGGAGAAGGAGTATGAGAATCAGCTTAAAGGCCGAGATGGAGTGGAATATTGGGAGGTAACCGCCTATGGTAAGACGGTAGGCAGACTCGAGGGCAAGCCTCCACGCCCTCCCCAGATAGGTTCTGAACTCGCCCTGAACATAGATCTCGGGCTCCAGGTGTGGATCAAGGAAAACTTCCCTGATACCCTAAATGGCTCTGTGGTGGCCATAGACCCTCGTAATGGGGAGATATTGGCCCTTTACAGTTCCCCGTCATTTGATCCCAATCTCCTCTCTGGGGTTACGCAGGAGAGCACCTGGACGGCCTTGAAGGATGCCCCCCGTTTCCCCTTGTTAAATCGAGCCATCCAAGCAACCTACCCCCCAGGTTCAATTCTCAAACCCTTGGTGGCCGCAGCGGCAATGCAGGAGAACCTGGTGGAGGGGTCAACCAGGCTTACCCCCTGTACAGGGGCATTTAGGTATGGGAACAGGGTATTTAAATGTTGGAAAGCCCATGGGAATTTGGATCTGCAGGAGGCCCTCATCCAGTCCTGCGACATATACCATTACCAATTAGGGATTATGTTGCAGGTGGAGGGTCTGGCGAGTTATGCCCTGAAATGTGGGTTGGGTAGAAGGCAGGGTATTGACCTCCCCGGCGAGGTTTCTGGCCTTGTTTCCACCCGGCGCTACCTTAATCAAAGGTATGGGAGGGGAAAGTGGTCCCCAGGGTTGGCCCTGAATCTGGCCATTGGGCAGGGGGAAACCTTGGTTACCACTCTTCAGATGGCTGTGGTCTTCTCCGCAATTGCCAATGGGGGTTGGCTCTATACCCCCTTTTTAGTGCGGGCGATAAGGGCCCCAGATGGCTCCGTAATGAAATTGGAGGTGGATCATCCCCAACCACTCCCTTTCTCTCCCTCTGTGTTGAAGATCATTAGGGAAGCCTTGGTGGGGGTGGTCAATGATGAGGAGGGAACCGGCCGGAGAGCTCAGCTGCCAGATATTGTGGTAGCCGGGAAGACAGGCACAGCCCAGAACCCTCATGGCCCCGATCATGCTTGGTTTGTCGGCTATGCCCCCACGGTCCGCCCTCAGATAACAGTCGCCGTGCTGTTAGAGAATGGAGGACATGGAGGGGCAACGGCCGCCCCCTTAGCCGGCGGGATCATTGGTTTCTACCTGAAGGAGAGGGAGAATGAAGGGTTTTGACCTGAAGATCTTCCTTCCCCTTCTCCTCCTGGTGGGGATAGGATTGGCTCTAATCTACAGCAGCACCATTCACCCCATACCGCCAGGTCAGGCGCCGCAGTTTGCCCTCAAGCAGCTTGTCTGGATAGGCATAGGCTTGATCCTCCTGGTGGCCACCTATAACATACCTCCGCGGTTTCACCTTGCCCTTAGCTACATCTATTATTTCGCCGTTCTCCTCCTTTTGGTCTTCCTCCTGGCCAGAGGGGGAGGACGCTGGATAGAGCTGGGTCCCTTCAACCTCCAGCCTTCGGAGTTAGCCAAATTAGCCCTCATCTTGGGGCTTGCCCGCTACCTTTCTGCGCAGAGGATAGACCTGACTCACCTGAAGGGTTTTGGACCCCCCCTTCTCTTGGTGGTCCTACCTGCCCTGATCATCTTAAAGGAACCAGACCTGGGGACAGCACTCCTCTTGCTTATCCTTCCCCTTCCGATGCTCTGGTGGGCGGGGATGGACCCGCGCAACCTCTTCTTCCTCTACTCCGTTGCCCTGAGTTTAGTCTCTGCCTCCCATTGGCTGGCTTGGGGTGCTTTTCTCACCCTGCTCATCGTTCTCCTTATCCATTCCTCTCAGTCCCTGCTGACCAAGGTAGGAATCCTCTTGGCCAACCTAGCGGTGGGAGTCTTGACCCCCTTAATCTGGTCGCACCTCCAGGGGTATCAGAGACAGAGGGTGATAGCCTTCCTCAACCCGGCCAGGGATCCTTTCCGGGCCGGTTACCAGATCATCCAATCGAAGATAGCCGTTGGCTCAGGGGGCATTTGGGGGAAGGGGTTTATGCAGGGGACCCAGGCCAAGCTTTCCTTCCTTCCCGCCCAGCACACCGACTTCATCTTCTCCGTGGCTGGCGAGGAGTTGGGACTCTGGGGATGCCTCCTCATCTTGGGCCTCTACCTTATCCTTTTGTGGGGAGCGCTGAAGATTGCCTATCGAGCAAAAAATCCCTTCTCCAGCCTGGTGGCGGTGGGGATAGCAAGCGTATTTATCATCCAGGTTGGGGTAAATGTGGGGATGACCTTAGGGATGATGCCTATCACCGGCCTTCCCCTTCCCTTCCTCAGCTATGGCGGTTCCGCCATAATAGTGGATATGATTATGGTGGGGCTGCTTTTGGCCATCAATTCCAGATGGAGGGAATACTGAGGTCTCATTCCTCTGATTTCCTGAATGTCCCCCATTTTTCTGGTCAGGCCCTCGGCCAAGGGGGGCAAGTTTCAAACTTTCAGGTGCCGACCTAACTATTTGCCTTGTTTTTAAAAGTTTTCCTTCCTGAAGGCCTCTTGCCGTTTTTCCCCATTGCACTTTCCTACCCCTCAATGCTCCAAGGTCAATTTGGCCAGCAAGCAGAGATAAACTATAGCGCAGCCGCGGCCCAAAAATCATCTTGGCCCGTTGCCCCCCACCCCACACTTCTACCCTGCTTTAGCCCCTAAAAAGAAGGGCCTAAAGGCCCTGAACCCGCACTAAAGTGCGGTAGAAATTGGCTACCCAAGCCTACCTGGGGAACCTTGTCAAAAAGAAGATCTGATAAGTCTCTAGCATAGGATGGTCAAGCAGCAGCCAAATCCTAACCTCAGATTACCCTTGGCAATAACCCAGCACTAATGCGTGGTGGAACCTTTCTACCCAGCTTTAGCTAGGGTCACCCCTTCGGAGCTTTAGCCCTATACTGGCCCGCCCATTTTCTGGCTTGACTCCCCCCCCCCTCCTTCTTTTATTGGGATGAAGTTTTTTTGGGAGGTTTTTGTCGGGGTTTTCGTCCTATTTCATCGGATTACGATTTGGTGGCTTAGAACAAAGGGGTGACAGATGTCTTCAACCCTAAGAAGCATAGAGGAGTTAGTGGGAAAACTCTCCAAGTTTCCGGGCATAGGGAGGAAAACAGCCCAGAGGATGGCCTATCACATCCTCAATCTACCTAAAGAGGATGTTTTCTCCTTGGCGGAAGCCATAAGGGGGGTAAAGGAAAAAGTTAAATTGTGTTCAATCTGCTTTAACCTCACCGAGGAGGACCCCTGTCCCGTCTGTACTGACCCTCAAAGGAACCGCTCAATTATCTGTGTGGTGGAGGAGCCAAAGGATGTGCTTACCATCGATCAGGCCGGAGGATACAATGGGCTCTTCCATGTCTTGGGTGGAGTGATCTCCCCCTTAGATGGGGTGGGGCCGGAGGAGCTGCGGGTGAGGGAACTGGAAGAGAGGCTCAGAGAGGGGGTCAAAGAGGTGATTATCGCTACCAATCCCACAACCGAGGGGGAGGCCACTGCCCTTTATCTCTCCAAGTTCATTAAGCAGTTGGGGATAAGGGTAACCCGCATAGCCAGGGGCATCCCTATGGGGGGGGAGTTAGAATATGCAGACCGCATCACCTTGAGCAAGGCCATAGAGGGGAGAACCCAGATGTAAGGATTTTATAACTTGACTTTTGATTTCGAGTTTGTTAAATTTTTCACAAATAGGAGGAGGTGAGATGATCGAAATCAGATGGCACGGACGAGGAGGACAAGGAGCCAAGACCGGGGCCCTCTTCCTGGCCGAGGCAGCCATAGGGGAAGGCAAGTATAGCCAAGGGTTCCCGGAGTATGGCCCAGAGAGGATGGGGGCGCCGATGAAAGGGTTTACCAGAATTGACGATAAACCAATTAAGGTTCACTGTGAGGTAGCCAATCCCCAGGTGGTGATTGTCCTGGATACCACCCTCTTGGAGGTAGTGGATGTGTGTGAGGGCCTGAGGGAGGATGGGGTTCTTTTGGTCAACACTCCCCATGATCCCTCCTGGATTCGTCAGAAGCTAAACATCTCTGGGCGAAAGGTCTATACCGTTGATGCTAGTGGCATTTCCATCAGGGAAATCGGCAAGGCAATTCCCAACACCCCCATGATTGGGGCCTTTATCCGGGCCACTGGACTGCTTAGGTCGGAGACCATCTATGAGGATATCAGAAGGAAGTTCGGCAAGAAGTTCGATCAGCGGATTACCGAAGGGAACATTCGAGCTATAAAGAGAGCCTATGAGGAGGTGAAGGAGGAATGAGTGAGTTAAAGGGATGGAAGGAGATACCTATCGGGGGGCTTATCCTCGATGCTGGAAACGCAGAGGATTACCAGACGGGTTCTTGGAGGACTTATCGGCCAGTTTGGGACGAGGGGAAGTGTATACACTGTCTTTTCTGCTGGATCTACTGTCCCGATTCCGCGATAATGGTTGAGGGGGGGAAGATGACGGGGATAGACTTAGATCATTGCAAGGGATGTGGGATCTGTGCCCAGGAGTGCCCTCCCAAAGTGAAGGCCATTGAGATGGTCTTAGAGAGCAAACTGCAAAGTGAAAAAGGAGAATAAGATGGGAAGGATAGTGGCCTTAACGGGAAACGAGGCCGCAGGCACGGCAATGATTCAGCTCCGACCGGATGTGGTCCCCGCCTTTCCCATTACCCCCCAGACCGAGCTAATGCACAAGTTCGCCGATGCGGTAGCGGATGGAGATGTGGACACCGAATTTGTGCTGGTGGAGTCTGAACATAGCGCGATGAGCGCTGCTGTGGGAGCCTCTGCCGCTGGGGCCAGGGTGATGACGGCCACCTCGGCGAATGGCTTTGCCCTGATGTGGGAGGTGGTCTATATCGCCGCCTCAAACCGCTTGCCTATAGTGATGACCCTGGTCAATCGGGCGCTCTCCGCCCCCATCAATATCCACTGTGACCATTCCGATTCAATGGGAGGGAGGGATACAGGTTGGATCCAGCTCCACTCGGAGAACTCCCAGGAGGTCTATGACAACCTCATTCAGGGGGTGAAGATAGCGGAGAACAGGGATGTTCTTCTTCCAGTTATGGTGACCTCCGATGGCTTTATTCTCAGCCACACCTTAGAGCGGATGGATATCCTTAATGACCAACAGGTTCAGAGTTTTGTAGGGGAGTATAATCCTGAACACACTCTCTTGGATGTTGATCATCCAGTCACCTTTGGCCCTTTAGACCTCCCTGACTATTACTTCGAGCACAAAAGACAGCAGGTCTTAGCTATGGAGCAGGCCAAAAGGGTAATACTGGAGGTGGGCAGGGAGTTTAAGAAGCTGTCCGGACGCGGTTATGAACTCTTTGAGGAGTATCAGATGGAGGGGGCGGAACGGGCGATTATAGCTTTGGGTTCCACTGCCGGCACGGTGAAGGAGGCCGTAGATGGTTTAAGGAAGGGGGGAGAGAAAGTGGGGCTCATTAAGTTGCGGGTCTTCCGACCTTTCCCCAAGGAGGAACTCCTTGCGGCCTTAAAGGGGGTCAAGGTTTTGGCTGTCTTCGATAGATCCCACTCCTTTGGTGGTTTTGGTGGTCCCCTTTTCACCGAGGTGAGATCTACCCTCTATGGTTCAGATCTATCCTTTGAGGTCTTAAACTACATCTATGGCTTAGGGGGGAGGAATTTGAGCGTAGAGGAGATAGAAGAGGTCTTCTCCGATCTGCAGGAGGTGATGAAAATGGGGAAGGTGCAGGAGAGGATCAACTACTTGGGAGTCAGAGGATAGGAGGCCCAAAATGGCTTTAAGTCTGAAGGAGTTATCGCACAAAAGAGATCTGTTATCGGGTGGACACCGGGCTTGTGCGGGCTGTGCAGCCAGCACGGCCATCAGACAGGTCCTTCTGGCTGCAGACGGGCCGGTAGTGGCCGGATGCGCCACCGGCTGTATGGAGGTGGTTACCACCATATATCCGTATACCGCTTGGAGGGTTCCGTTTATCCATAACGCATTTGAGAATGTGGCCTCAACCATCAGTGGAGTTGAGGCTGCCTATCAAGCCCTGAAGCGACAGGGGAAGATAGATCGGGAGATAAAGTTCATTGCCTTTGGTGGTGATGGGGGAACCTATGACATCGGCATCCAGGCCCTCTCCGGGGCGATGGAGAGAGGCCATGACATGCTTTACATCTGTTATGACAATGAGGCCTATATGAACACAGGCATCCAGAGATCTGGGGCTACCCCTTATGGAGCGGCCACCTCCACCAGTCCAGCAGGGAAGAAAATCCCTGGCAAGAGGGAGTTCAGGAAGGATCTAACCGCGGTACTGGCTGCCCACGACATCCCCTATGTTGCCCAGGCTGTCCCCTCCAATTGGCGGGACTTTATGGCCAAGGTGCAGAAGGCCCTCTCCGTAAATGGGCCTTCCTTCATCAATGTGTTGACTCCTTGCCCCCGGGGATGGAGGTTCAAGGATAATGAATCGATAGAGATGGCCAGATTGGCGGTGGAGACCTGCTTCTGGCCTCTCTTTGAGGTGGAGAATGGCACCTGGAGGCTAACTTATAAGCCCAAGGAGAAGAGGCCAATCACCGATTGGATAGGAAGGCAAGGGAGGTTCAGGCACCTGCTAAAGGAGGAAAACAGGCACATCATCGATGAGCTGCAGGCTAATGTGGACAACAAATGGGAGCAACTCCTCAAGAGGTGTGAGGCTTAAGGAAAAGGGGGACGCCCGCAGGCGCCCCCCTTTAAGTTTATGGAAAGACGTCAAACTTCTTAGTTCTCCCCCATCAAGGGGGAGGAAACTGCTTTAGATGCCAATGCCCTGCTCTATCCGACCAAATTTGCTCTCCCTATTTGCTTAATGGCCCTTAAGATCCGCTGTGAGAGTCATCTCTTTCCCCTATCATCATCATCTCGATATCATCAATCCCTAACCCTTGTTGGGCAAAATGGCCAGGTGAACAACCATAAACCTTAATCTGAGAAAATCCGGCTAAGCGGAACATCATAGTCAATTCCGAGGGGATATACACCCTGTGGTCTTCTTTGAATAAACTATCGTTGAGTTGTGCCCGCCAATGGACGATACCATTGATGTAATCAAAAGGATGTTTTGGTTTATATCTCCTGTATTTTCTTAACCCGTTGAAGGTAGTAAGAATTAGCTTTTCTCCAACCTTCAGTAACCTATGCACGCACTTGAGAAAATGAAGATCTTCCTCCCAACCCCCTAATACACCAAAGCCCGACTCACAGAGACATATTGCCCCGGAAAACAGTTCCCCCTTCTTAAACAGGCGCTCAAGCTGAGAGAGGTCTGCCTGATAAAACCCAATGGTTACTCCAGGCTTTCTGGCCCTTTTCTTGGCTTCTGCAAGCATAGGCGCTGAAATATCGATACCAACAACATCATATCCACGTTTGGCAAGTTCAATAGAGTGCCTTCCCGCGCCACAGCCCAAATCTATTATCCTTTTCCCTGGTTTTATCCCGAGTTCCCATTCCAGGAAATCAACTTCCTGGCTTGTGTGGGGGGTGAACCTATTGTCCATCTGGGACAAACTAAGTTTGGCGAACTCCCTATTTTCCCAAGGGCTTTTTCTCAGGACTTATCCCTCCTAAGGATTGGAAAGGAGCCATATCTTTGTTTTTGATTTTTTGCAAGTGGAAGGCCAGTTGATGCTTGTTATAACCTAAGATATCGGAAAGTCAAGAGTGAAGGTGTGACCCCCTTCTTACAAGAGCCGTCAGATGCCCTCATCTGGCGGCAAGGGGAAATGGTGGCAGAATCGGGGTTCTGCCACCTCAACAGGAAATTCTATGGCAAATAAGAGTTTTCTTATTCATTCGTGTTCCAAAGACTCAGTGAAATCCGGGTAACTCCTGGTATTTATTTGGCTTCGACTCTGCCGCCCTGTATGATTTGGGCTTCCAATGCCTCGAAACTCATTTATAATTTTTTAAATTGGTCCTCTATGATGGAGAGATAGCTTTATATTATATTCAAATGGTTGATCTACATCCCGACCCCATCTATCTTGGCCCCGCAGAAGGGGCAGTGTGCATCCTTTATTAGGTTCTCCAGCACGGTAAATCCCCAGCGGTGGATGAGCCTCTTCTTGCACTGGTAACAGTAAGTATTCTCCCCCTCCTCTCCGGGGATATTCCCTGTATAGACATATCTGAGGCCCGTCTCCAACCCTATCTGGCGGGCCCTCTTCAGGGTGGAGGCGGGGGTGGGAGGCAGGTCCTTAAGTTTGTAGGCAGGGTAGAAGGCGCTGATGTGCCAGGGCGTTTCCTCCCCCAAGCTGAGGACAAATTTGGCGATTTCCTCCAGCTCCTGGGAGGAGTCATTGAGGGTGGGGATGATTAGGGTGGTTACCTCCACCCAGACCCCCATCTCCTTAAGCTGGCGCAGGCTATCCAATACGGGACCAAGTTTTGCCCCTACCTGCTTGTGGTAGAACTCCTCCTTAAAGGATTTCAGATCTACATTGGCCGCATCTAAGAACGGGCCTATCTTTTTTAGGGCTTCTTTGGTCATATACCCATTGGTGACAAAGATGTTTTTTAGCCCGGCCTCTTTGCTTATCTTTGCCGTTTCGTAAGCGTATTCGAAGAATATGGTGGGTTCGGTGTAGGTATAGGCTATGCTCTTGCAATCGTATTTTAGGGCCATCTCGACGAATTCTTGAGGGGTTATCTGGTAGCCGGTGATCTTTCCTTCATCAACGGGCATCTGGGAGATGTTGTAGTTCTGACAGAAGCTGCATCTGAAGTTACAGCCTACAGTAGCCACGGAGAGGGAACGGGAGCCAGGGAAGAGATGGAAGAGGGGTTTCTTCTCTATCGGATCGACATTCCAAGAGATGGCCTTCTCATAGACTAAGGAGTAGAGGGTCCCTTCCCTGTTCTCCCTTACCCCACATATCCCCTTCTGGGATGGTTCGATGAGGCAACGATGGGGACAGAGGTTGCATCTCACTTTCCCGTCTTCCAGCCTCTCATAGAGCATCGCCTCCCTCATTCTCCCCAGTCCCCCTTTTTACGCAATTTCCTTATCTTTCCCTCTAAGAGCCGCCGGCGGATGGTGGAGACCCTGTCTATAATCAGGGTGCCGTTAAGATGGTCAACCTCATGGAGAATGACCCGCGCCAAAAGCCCTCCCACCTCCAGCTCCCTCTCCTTCCCATCGAGGTCTACTCCCCTTACCAATATCTTCTTGGCCCTTTTTACATCCGTTCTTATGCCGGGGAGGCTAAGGCAACCCTCCTCAAAGACCTCCTCCCCTTCCTCTTCCAGGATAAAAGGATTTATCAGACTCACCAGTCCCTCGCCCACATCAAAGGTAATCACCCTTTGGGAGATGCCCACCTGAGGGGCAGCCAACCCAATCCCCTTGTAGGTATACATAGTTTCGGTCATATTCTCTACAAGGGACTTCGTATCCGCGCCGATATTTTTCACCTCCTCCGCCCTCTCCCTGAGCACGGGGGCCGGATACACCTTTACCTGTAGGATTTCCATTCTATTCCTCCTCCTAAAGGGAAAATATAGGTCACCTCCAAAAAAGTCAACCCTTTTATCTTTCGAGCTGATTGGTGGCTTTTTCCTGGATACATTCAAGTTGGAGGGGGAGCGTTTCCGCTTCTGCAAGAGGAGGGGCCGAGTTATGGTCTGTCCGCTATCGCGGTTTGAAGGAATGTGGAGTGAATACCTGAGCTTATCATCCTGACTGATGAATCAGAGAATCTGGAAATGTCTTAGTATTTAGAGGTTTGACCTTTATAACCTCTTAGTGGGATGCCTATTAGATGCGTCTCCATTTTTAGCCCTTTCTCTTTTCGTAAGATTTGATGAGCTTCGATATTAGTTTGTTCACGCTACAATCCTCAATTTCAGCCAGCTCGTTGAGCTTTTTGAAATTTGCTATTGATATTTTTTTGTCTAATAGCTCTACGGATCCATCATTCCAGTGAAGCACTTTTCGGCCATCAAGAATGAATTTCTGAGGATAGAGCTTTGCTGCCGCCCTCTTCGCTTGATTCCAAGCTTCGTTGATATCGCGGGTAGCAGACATTTGGCCCAGCCAGCCCATATTGTAGACTATGGCCTCCTTGAGGTTAGGGGTTCCTACAGGAAGTTTTAAGAGGATCTCCAACATAGCTTTGGACAGCTTGGCTTTAGAGAGTCCAACCTTCATACCTGCTCTTCTCATTTGACCATAGGTTTTTCTGTCAAACATTAATACCTCCTTGGCCTGCGCAGCTTTGCCTTCCCGCCCCGGGGTGGGTTAACCGACGAGGGTTGCCATTAAAACTGGGTGAAGCTTCGAATCGTAGAATCCACTCCGTTAAATATTTGCTTATTTTAAAAGGTAGAATCCTTTTTCTAAGCCTGATTATTCGTAAGTTCCTGCTCAGATCATCCGAGCCATCAATGATTGAGCGATCAGAAACCCTTACCTGACGGCACGGGGAACGGTGGCAGAATCGGGGTTCTGCCACCTCGCCTTGGGGGTGGGATTATCCCCAACATTCGAGGTAACAGCAGATTACACAGCGCCGTTGGAATTTTATGAATAGATCGGGATAGAGGTTCCGATCGCTTTGCTGTTACCCTTGAATCCCGACCTAAGGTTGGGGTTGCAGAAGTTCCCTGACCCATTGGAATTTCTTAGAAAATTCGATATGTTTCGTTAAGAAATCAGAAGCTTTCAGGTGGGCAGGGGAGATTCACGACCGACGCATTGGTTCTAATGAACTATTTGTTCCGAACTACTTCCGCAGCTTTCCCTGCCATCTCTCTAACTTCTTCTGGAATTCCTTATTGCCCCCGCTTAAGGATATGGCCTTCTTTTCAGCTTTGATGGCCTCTGGATAGTTGCCCAGTCGCGCATAGACCTCGCCCAGCGTATCCCAGATGTTCCCATCTTGCGGGGCAAGTTGCGTTGCCTTTTGTGCCAATCTGAGGGCATCGTCCAAGCGGAAGTCGTTGATGGCCAGCTCCCAGGCAACCCCGTTGAGCAGGTTGGCATTTCCGGGGTACTTTTTGCTGAGAGATATGGCCCGATCCAGTGCCCTGTTGGCCTTCTCCTTTTTGCCTTTCTGCAAAGCCTCTATCCCTAACCGCACATAGGCCCCACCCTGAAATGTCTGTTCATGGAGGTTATAGAGCCGCTCCAACTCCTCAATCGGATGGGGATAGTCATCAATCCGCAGGTCAATAAACCGGTCGTTGAAACCTGAATAACCTCCTCCTTTGCGCACAACTAAAAGGGCAGCCGATTGTCTCCCCCGTTTATCGCCACCAGCCTCTTGGCCGGCGCACAAGGCAGCAATGAGCCTCCTCCCCAGGGTCCCCTTTGAGGTACGGAAGGATTCAGCCATTTTCTCCACCACTTGCTCTCCAGCCAGGATATTCCCCTGCACAGTGAACCCCTTGCCTACGATATGGCCTGCCCAACTTAAGCAACCATCGCCTGTCCAGGCCGCCGCCCGTCCCTGAGCATCGACAATGCCCAATTGGCGCTGATCACGATCCTGATCCTGAGAGGTGAGGATCTCCACAACCTTCTGGGCAGGTATACCCATTCTCAGAAGGATAAAGCCCTTTGGTCCGTAGGTGGTGTTGCCCCAGGCCTGAGTGGCTATTGCCCCCACTCCAGCCTGGGCCCAGGGAACTACCGCTCCTACAGCGAGGAACTTGGACTCCACCGCCACACCCCATTCCTGGGCTATGGAGTCATAGGCTACAATGGAGAATGTAGCTGGCGGCAGTGGCTCGGAGCAGAGGTATGCCGGGAGCATTAGGTTGGCGAGTAAAAGGCCGCCCCAGAAAAGCCGATGATACCTGCGCAACATCTTTACCCCCTTTCTATAGAGAAAATCTTATCTTCCAATTTGCAAGAGGCCAACCCATCTGATGGCTCTGGCCCTCTCTCTCATGCCCTGGTCTCTTCATTCGTTGGTCTACCGTGGAGTTGCCTCGGGGAGACCACCGTCCACCGGGATGGTGGCCCCGGTAGTTGGCGTCTGATGGGTGGCAAAGAAGAGAACCGCCTTGGCCACATGGGTGGCCGTTATCTTAGCCTTAAGCAGATTACGGTTGCGATAATGTTCCTCCAGGCCCTTCTCGTCAAGACCTCTGGCCCGCATGCGATCTGGCCCCACCTCGGCCCATAGTCCAGATTTACGCTTGCCATAACCAAATACGGCATCAGGGGAGACCATATTGACCCTCACGCCAATCTCGGATAGCTCCAGGCTACCAATGCGGGCCAATTGATGTGCCGCTGCCTTGGTGGCGCTATAGGCTCCGAATTTTGCTCCTGGGGCAAAGACATTCTTGGTGGATACCAGGACGATGTCTCCTCCGGTTCCCTGAATTCTGAAATGACGGGCAGCAGTGGAGAGGATGTGGAGGGTCCCTTCCACATTTACCCGTTCCAGCCTCTGAAACTCCTTGGGGTCCATCTCCGCCAAAGAGGAGACATAGGCAACTCCCGCATTGGCCACCACTAGATCGATCCCTCCCCAGGCTTCGATCACCTGAGTAAAGCCCTGGGCAACCGACTGGGGATCGGTGACATCAAGGGGAACGCCGATGGCCCGCTCCCCATAAACTGGCCGCAACTCATCTACCAATGAGTTGAGGTTATCTCCGGCCAAGTCCGTCAAGGCCACCTGGCAACCATTCCTGAGGAGCTCTTGCGAGATCCCGGAGCCGATGGCTCCCGCGGCACCGGTGATCAGGGCCACCGAGCTCTGTAAGGGGAGTTTATCCCCTTGGTCAAGCTTAGCCTGTTGCAGGCTTAAATACTCCATATCAAAGCACTCTTCCTCACTTAACCCCTCATACTCTCCCCTAAGGGCGATCTTCAGCTTTACAGCAAGGGCCTGGGCGGTGATGTCCCGCACTATTGCAGCTTCCTTCCCATCCCTACCAACGCATATCGCCCCCAATCCCGGCAGAAGGATTACCCGGGGCCTCAGGTCAAACCGCTGGAGTCCCGCCCCCATTCTGGGGGAATTCCGCTGGAAATAGGCATCATATTCCCTGGCATATTTCCCTATGGCCGTGGAGAGCTGCTCCCGCAATTTTTTTTCATTGGCATATTCTGGGTCATCGATCCACAGGGGGAGCGGCTTTGTTCTAATCAGGTGATCGGAGGTGAGGGGGGGAGTTAAGGCTATCTCCTTCCCTTGGCTGGAATCGACCAGATCAAGCACATCTCTGGTGATCAGCGGTTGCAGGATAAAACGTTGGTAAGGCCAGTCAGGGTTCCCCGTGGGTAGGGCCAGGGTGCCCCTGAGGATGGGGGCCACCCGCAGATACCTCTTTGCGGCCCTTGCCAGGGAGGTATTCCTTCTCGCCCTGAGAACCACTTTTTCCTCCTTAGTCAGATAATCCTCTGCCCTGGTCACCAGCTCAATGGTCCGCGCATAGGACTGGCGAGCTGTCTCCCCCCAGGTAAGCAAGCCATGTTTCAGCAAGACCATCCCCTTGGCTGTGGGGGAAGCGGCAAATGCCTCGGCCACAGCTTTGGCTAATGGGAATCCTGGCCTGGTATAGCTCAGGACGATCACCTCGTCCCCCAGTGCCTCCCGGGCTATCTCTCCCCCATCAGGCCGATTGGTCAGGGCCAATATACTGTCAGCATGGGTGTGATCGCTGTATTTGGGGGAGAGGAAGGTATGCATCAGGGTTTCAATTGATGGCCTCGCCCCCTGAGCATAGAGACGGTGGGTGAGCAATTCGTTAAGCATAGCCTCTTCGGAGAGCTCGGCAAGACCTTGCAACCGCTGCAGGTAAGCCAGATATAATCCGGTATGTTCCTCTGGTTCGATATGGGCCAGGTTGTGCCCGGATGCCTTGGTATAGATAGCGGGTATGGGTTGGCCGAAGATGTTAGTGAATGTCCCCTTAACTGCGGTGTTCCCCCCTCCGTGGAGCACGAGCTCCCTTTCCCTCCCGATCAACCTGCTTGAGTAGGTGCGCAGGGCCAGATCCTCCCCCCACTCTTCCCCGTATTTAGCGATAAATTCAGATGCCTCGGCTGCTGACCATTTGTTTTCCATCAAAACTCCTATTGGCTGGTGATCTCAGGGCGTTGAGCATAAACCGGAGGTTTTCCACTGGGTTTCCTCCGGCGAATATGGCGTTTCCGCTGACCACGATGTCCGGGCCGAGCTCGGCGATCTTAAAGATGTTCTCCCGTTTAACGCCCCCATCGATGCAGAGGAGAATGTCCCTCTTTGCCGCGGAGATAAGCTTCTTCACTTGGGCAAATCTCTCCCCTGTGGACTCGATGAAACCCCGTCCAATTGCCTTAAGGTCTACAGCTAAGACGAGGATCATCTCCACATAATCGAGCAATGGCTCCAGCCGCTCCACCGGTGTGCCCGGGCAAATGGCTACACCTCGGATTAGTCCCCTCTGCGGATCATTTTGGTTCTCCATCTTTCCCAGCTCCCGCAGGACGGGTCGGAGATCCTTGCTTGATTTCAGATGGAGGGTGATCAGATCCGCGCCGGCCTGGACATATTCGGCGACCTTTCCCTCCGGCTCTTGAACCATCAGGTGCACATCCTTTAGCAGATGGGTTTTCACGTCCTTGATAAAAAGAGGCCCCACCGTCATCATCGGGACAAAACATCCATCCATAACATCAAAATGAATCGCTTTTAGATCCGTCCCTTCGAGCAAGGCCAACTCAGAGCCCAGATGCATTAAATCGGCTGACAGGATCCCCACACTGATGGTCGGCGAGGATGCGCGCAGGAGACTGACGGCTTTGTTGGCTGGCATAGGCAGTCTGTCCTATTTTGAAATTACCCCTTCGAGCGGACTTTTCTGACAGGATAACGGGATTTACGGGATTTTTATTTATCCTGTTCATCCTGTCAATCCTGTCTAAAAAAGGAGATTCCTACACTATGAGCTTAGCTTCCTGCGGTCGCTAAGTTCTCCTCAGGGCCTGATAGACCTCGTAGGCTTCCTCGGGGGATTTGTTCTCGTGAACGACCTTCCCCACCGCTTGAATCATGGCCACTGGGGATGCGGATTGGAAAACATTTCGCCCCATATCGACCCCGGCGGCGCCCTGTTGGATCGCATTGTAGGCCATCTTCAAGGCCTCCAGTTCCGGAATCTTCTTTCCGCCGGCGATAACGATAGGGACAGGGCAGGATGCCGTTACCGTTTCGAAACCATCGGCAACATAATAGGTCTTAACATACGACGCCCCCAGTTCGGCACAGATCCTGGTGGCCAACCTCATATATTTGGCGTCCCGCACCATCTCCTTGCCTACTGCCGTAACGCCGAGGACAGGTATGCCATACCGGTTACCTAGGTCCACCAACCGCGTTAGATTGTGGATGGATTTGGTCTCATACTCCCCCCCCACAAACACCTGAACTGCCAGGGCGGCGACATTCAGCCTGATGGCATCCTCGATGTCGACGGCGATCTCCTCATTGGAGAGCTCTTTAAGTATGCTTGGACCACCGCTTGCTCTGAGGACGATCCCCCTGGTGAGGGTTGGGGGTATGGTTGAGCGTAATATGCCACGGGTGCACATTAGGGTGTCGGCATAAGGGAGCAGTGGCACAATGGTCACATCGACCCGCTCCAGCCCCGTAGTGGGCCCGAGAAAATATCCATGGTCGATGGCCAACATCACCGTGCGACCTGTCTCCGGACGAAATATATTCGACAGCCGGTTTTTCATTCCCCAGTCCAACGAGTTTGAGCCGCGCAACCCAAACGGCTCACTCTGCAGAGGAATATTTAGATGATAATTGTGGAGTTCTTGAATACTATCTTTGTCTGCCATCTTCGGTCTCCTTTCAAGCTTATGGAAATGTAATCCATCTTTCCCAAAGCGAGGTGGCAGAACCCCGATTCTGCCACCGCCCCCTGGCCATCAGGTGAGGCCATTTGATAGCTGGACTGGCAGTCAGATGAGGGCATCTAACCGCTCGCTTAGGCTTATGAATAACTCAGCTTAGGTCTTTATCCCGAATTATTCATAAACTAATGATGACCCAGTTATCCAGAGGTTATCCGGTCATCCCGTAGGGAGGGACATTTATGTCTGTCCGCTTCCTTCGGACTCCGCTAAGGCGGAGTCCTTACAATAGAAACCTATGAGTATCGGAGATCCTCACCCTAATTTATGAATAGATCGGGTTATGTAATCCTTTTTGACCCAACCCCGGAGGTGGACTTGCACCTCATACCAACCATTGCTTTCCTGCACAATGTCCACGATAGTGCCTCGTAACAAGGGCGGCGCAACTGTAGGGGAACTGCGCATAGGCGAAGTGCGAATATTGAGTTTTGATGCGGTTACAATGCCTGGGTTGTGCACAAACCGAGGTTCCGCTAAGCCCTCATCCTCCCCATCCCAATGGAGCACCGTCTCCCTCAATTCATCCAGGGGAAATGCAGGGCCAGGATCTTCCTTGCGCCCTGGGGCGATCTCCTCGTGACCTAAAATCGTGAAAATCGGATAAGTGTCGACCAGGAGGATGCAGAGGTCGCGGACGATGGTTATCTGCTTCTCTGTGTAGCGGTGCCAGTAGGAAGGTTGGGATTTGTTGCGCTGCACGGCCTCCACCACTTCCTCTTCCGGGTAGGCCTGGCCGAACCAAGCCGTGTATCTATTACCATTTTTCTTCAGCCGTCCAGCGTTATCGATCTCGACGCCGATTGCATACTTGTTGAATCCAACGCGCTCTCCATAGGTGCTCTTTCCCGCATGCCAAGCTATTGTGTCGAAAGAAACAAGTTGGGTGATCGATCCATCTTGGCCAACTACTAAGTGAGCGGAGGCCTTTGATTTTGGGTTACAGAGCCAATCGACGGAGGCTTGGGCTGATTCCCCGGCGGTGAAGTGGATGATTATGGTATCCGGAAGGCCCGGGCCAAAGGGGCCGCCGTGATTTGGCGATTCCCGATATGTAACCCCAGCCCCTTCAAGCCTATTTTCCTTGATGTTCATATTACTCAGGTCACATTATAGTTTGCACATTGGTATTTCATTGGTCATTGCGAGGCTTGCCCCGAGCGTAAGCGAGGGAAATGGCCGAAAGCAATCTCATAGTCTAAACCTCTGTTCAGAGGTTTGGATTGCTTCGCTGCCCCCTCACTTCATTCGGGGCTACGGCTCACCGCAATGATGGGTAATCTATTTAGTGGCCCCAGTAGTAACATCCTCTCGAGCTGGCTTCATAAGGCAACTTCTTGAAATTTATGTCAATTTTTTGGGCCGAAAAACAAACTCACATTATGCGGGAAAACACCGAATGACACCGAATCCGCTGAAACATCAATGACTTACAAAAACAGCACTTCATTTTTAAGGGGGACTTTCTCTCGGAGTCCCTTGTTATTTCCGTGTTTATTGTATATCCAGGATAGACCTTGCTGCTTTGAAATTCGAAGCCCAAAATACGCCTAAACCGCAAATGAACGCAGATTTTCACAGCGCGGCAAAACCGCAACCAGACAAGGGGCACAGATTTCACGGATTTCACAGACAAAAAACTACTCAACGCTTCAGGTGTTCTTCTACCCCCGCTAAAGCGGGGGGTAGAGAGGGCTTTAGCCCTTAATAAGAAGGGCCTAAAGGCTCTGAACCCGCACTAAAGTGCGGTAGAAATCCTCTGCCTAAGCCTACCTGAGGAACTTTGTCAAAAAAAAAAAAACAAGTTCAGGCAAAATTGTAGTACAGAGCAGGGCAGCCAAAATATCTTCCCTCCCCCTTGATGGGGGAGGACCAAGGAGAGGGTGAGAATTCTGTCGCCCCCCTTCAATCTAACCCTCTCCCCCCAGGAGGGGAGCTATATGCTGCAAGAACTCAAAGCAGTGGAATAAAAAATTGGATTCGGTGCTGGACTCAATGGGGGAAGAATGGCGAAAAATAAAAGAACGAAGACATAACCGCATTATCCTGACTGATGAATCAAAGGATATTGGGGATGTTAAATTTAAGGGTTTGGTTCTCTATTATCCCATAACGGATCATCTTTTGAATAATGATCAATCCTTTCTCTAATCCAATCCCATTGTGGATTTCCGTGATCAAAGAATGATTTGAAGTTATCTTTAAGCCATTCGTAATAGTCATCCTCAACATATTTACAGAAAGTTTCTACGAGGATTTCGATAGAAATATCCTTCGGTATTTTAACACTTTCCAATTTACCCTCTAAAAACTCTTTAACTACTATCCTATCAAGCATGTTGACACTTCCTATTGTTTCGATTAGAAATTGATTTCCTCCAATACTAAATCATTTTCCTCAGAGTTAACCTTATACTTGATGAGTCTTACAGTCTTTTCGTCTATTGCTTTTCTCTTTTTGCAATAATCAATTACTTTTTCATCGAAATCAAAACCCACAAGAATGCTTTGTATCATTTCAGAATCCCCATCAACCAGTTTCCTAATCAGCCAATTTTCATACCTTATGATCTGATTTAGGTTGTCTTCCCCAACATTACCTGTTTTCAGTTCCATGCAAGTAAACTTATGCAGGATATCTACGGAATCAATTGTTGTTACATGAGTGAGAAATATATCCATTACTTTGTTGAATGATGTAGGCACAAAGTTTAAAAAATCTCTGTAATCCCCGATGGTTTCTTTTAATCTCCCATGTGCAAAAGCTTTCATAAACCATGCGCTAAGGTATCCTTCATATCGCAAACGTCCTCTTCTATCACACTCAAAACTCAAGGGCAAAGGATTAATCTGGGAGGGAACATAGGGTTGAGGGGTTACACCTGGTTCTATGAAAATGGGGTTGTTCCTTAATAAGAGGCGAATTAAATCTTTCCCCTCATTGGCAGTGATTGGGTGGTGGGATTTTTTTGTAATAGCTCCTAAATCAAAGGCCCAAATCCTTCCTTTATCTCGCAAATCCAAAATATCACTCATTGCAATAGGATTAGAAAATTTCCTGACAGTTGGTTCGAAACATACTCTGTATGGATAAATTCGATCTGGATTGTTCCAAATCAGACCTCGTCAAGTCCAGTTTCAACCTGACGGTTTATGCTTGGTTTAACAAA